>CADCEF010000018.1 GCA_902800365.1 uncultured Prevotella sp.
CGGCACCGTAAAGCAGAAGTATGTTACAGCCATCACTCTGCTTAAGGATGTGGTGTTTGAGGAGACTCACGACAACTCGATGAATGTGGAGAGTGAGAGTCCATCGTCAAATGGCGGCGGTAGTAACCAGCAGCCAACTCCATCTAGCGATGACCCCGGCGAGGGCGATTAAACGCCGCTCCCCCCTGTCATGTCGACTCTCCTTCCTCTCCCTTGTCATCTCGACCAAGCGTAGCGCGTGGAGAGATCTCATAAATGCGCCTTTGGGCGCAAGCGGCAAGCCGCAGAGATTCCTCGACTACGCTCGGAATGACAAATGGGGGTGGACGCTCGGAATGACAAATGGGGTTGGACGCTCGAGATGACAGAGGGGGTGGATGACAATTTTGTTAATGATAAAATTAAGAACGAATGATTAGAGTGAAGTGGACCACGGTTGCTAAGGTCCTTAAACTAACTCTGGCAGTACAGTCATGCGCGTAATTACTTTAATTTTGATTCACTGTTCGGCAGTGAAACCCGACCAGCAGAGTTCGGCCGCTCAGATTGACTCGTGGCACCGAAAAGACCGACATTATAAGTTCGGTATCGGCTACCACTACGTGATCCGTCGTAACGGAAATATTGAGCCAGGCAGACCAGAATGGATGGTAGGCGCACACTGCTTGAACCACAACAAGTACTCCATAGGAGTATGCTATGAGGGCGGACTCGACGCCCATCATGACCTGGATCCGATGAAGGATTGTCCCTGCATCGCAAACGTAGCCCGAGAGTACGCCGATCTCCAGCCTTAGGGCCCTAAAAATAATCCCCGCCGAAGTGGCGGGGATTATTTTTTGTTTGAGGGGCGTTTATTCTGCCTCCGATTGATCTATCTGATCATCTACAAATCCGAAACCTAAGTTAACCACCGTGAGCGTTATAAAGCCCTCGTCCGACAGTTTGGCGCCGGTGGTGTAGGCCGTAATCACTACCTCGCCTACTCCTACAGCCTTTACCAGTCCGTTCTGGTCGACGGTAGCAATACTCTCATCACTCGATTTCCAAGCCAGTCCTTGACCGTTTACAAAGAAATCTCTCACAGCCTTCAGCTGCAGGGTCTGACCAATCTCTATGGTACCCATTTTGTTCTTGATACCCTCACCCTTGATTACAACCTGCTCTACAGCCCAGTTGTCTTCGTTGTCGCAACTGCTCATGGCCAGTGGTGCCACCACCAGAGCCACAGCCATCAATATCTTGCTAATTATATTCTTCTTCATAACATTTAATGTTTAATGTTTAATAATCACTTTGCTCCTGCTTTTTCCAAGCTGAACACAGCCTTACAAGCCTTAACCTTCGAAGCGTTGCTCTTGATGGTGTGGAACGTGTTGTTCTTCAGAATCAGGAACTTGCCAGCCTCGTAGTTCTTAGCTTCGATGGTAGGCACCAGACAGTTGCCCTCGTAGCTGTCGGCATCTTCGATAGCGGGCTTGGTACCGCTCTCCTGGTTGCCAGGGCTGGCCACAATCTCGTAGGTATTGTCCTTCTCGCCGGCTATCAGCACGCCGTTGTTGGCCTTAATGCCGCGGCGACCGTCCTTCAGCTTCAGCTGCTCCTCTTCCAGAGGTGCGATACGTGGTGTCTCCTGCTCAGCATCCCATGTAGCGATGTAAGCAGTAACGCCAGCAGGCAGCACGCAGTCAACACCGCTCGAGAACGACCAGTACTTGTTCACTGCTGTGACGTAAGCCGAAATCTTGTTGGCCTCGAAGTTCTCCTTCAGACTGCTGTCTAATGAGTAGTCATCAAGCATCGACAGCGGTGTTACCACGTCAAGCAGATTTCCATCAGGTTTCAATGCATCCTCTTCTATCTTCAGAGGCTCATCTGTCTCGGGCAGTATAACCTTTGTAACTACGGTGTTGTCGTCCTTCTTCTTAAAGGCATCAGCCTTAATCTCTGTAACCTTGTAAACCACGTTGCCGTCGATAATCTCGTTGGGCACAGTTACGGTAATCTCCGCCGTCTCGGCCCCTGCAGGAATGTTGATGCTCTCAAGCACAATAGGAATAACAGTTACCTGTACCTCCTCCTTAGCGCCAGTTTCTGGGTTAATAATCTCGCGAGTCTCGGTGGTCACCTTGTCGGCAGCATCTTCGGCCACCTTCATCACCATCGTCACGTCTTCCACTTCCTTCTTCTCGTCGCCGGTCTCAGTTGCCTCTACGTCAACAGTAGGCTCGGCCTCCTTGATTCTGAATTTAGCAGTTGCGTTTCCGCTGAAGTTGCCGCTACCTGTAACGGTTACTGTGTAGGTGCCTACATCCTTACCTACGTTGCCGCTCACCGTGTAGCTGCCTGCAGGCACTTCCAGTTCGCCAGCCATAACACTTTTCACCTCAGCTGTAATGTCGCTGTAGGTGTAAGTATACAGGGTGTCCTTCAGTGTCACCTTTGTCAGTGTAGCAGGGCTGATGGTGAACTTCTTCTCAGCCGTACCAGCGTAGTTAGCGTTGGTACTTGCTATGGTAACTGTTACCTTGGCATTAGCGCTGGCATTTACGTTGTCCGCGTAGCTCACGCTGTAGGCCGAAGCAGCGATGGTTGTTGTTCCGTCCTTCACGGTTACTGTAGGTTCCTTTGCTGTGCCGTCGAATGTGGCCGAGCCTATTGTAATCCAGCTGGCCTGTATCAGTTTCTTATATGTGGCCGAAATCTCCACGTTGGCGCGCTCCATCACGAAGGTCCACTTGTTCTCGCCAGCGGCAGTCAGTGTCACTTTGTTCAGCATGTCTAAGCCACGAGTCATGGCTCGTGCGTTAGCCTGTGCGGCATACCACTGTCCGGTAACCTCGTTTACCACATATCCCTCGCTTGGAGTTATCGTAACAAATACAGTCTGTCCTTCAATAGCAGTCTCAATGGCTGTGCCTTCTTCGTTAGTAAAGGCTATTGTGCCATGTTCTGAGGTACCTACATTCAGGCTGTAGGCGCTCGCGGTCATGGCTACCATGACCATTGCGAGCAGTGAATATATCTTCTTTTTCATATCAAACAATGTTTAATGTTTAATGTTTAATATTTAATGTTTAATGTACAACGACTTTTCGTCCGTTCTTGATGTAAACGCCCTTCTTATTAGGCTTGCCTTGCAGCTTGCGGCCATTCAGGTCATAATAGCCAGATTGTGCATCGTCAATTTGTTCAATGCTATCGATTCCAGTGGTGTCGCCACCGCCTACGATGCTGCGTGTCATAGCACGTGCAGCGGCAGGCTGATCGCCTATCTGCAGCCAGCACTTGTTGGCGCCTATCTCTATAGCGTACTTAACCCATACAAAGGCCTTACCGTTCAGTGCGTAGTAGTCGGTTACTGCTGAGCTTGCAGGTATCTCACCCTCAGTCAGCGAGCCCTTGAACTCCTTAGCCACTGTCACCTCGTCGGCATTCTCAGTGGTAGGTATCAGCAAGAATGTCTTGCTCTCCTCGCTCTTGTTGTAAACCAGCAGCGGAGTCTCCTTAGGAGCCACCTTAATCTTATCGCTCAGCACAGCCTCGGTTTCGGTAACACTTGCTATTGTGTAGAGCTCAGCATCAGCATCCTCAGTAGTTAGAGCCTCGGCTGAGTAGTACGATGCATACTCGCCTGCTGCAACGGTAATCTCATAACCCATGTAGAGTTCAATAGGATCAGTATAGATTGTGCCGTCGTAGTTCAGCATACCGGCTATAACCACGCGATAGGTACCAATGTTCAGTTCGGTAGCATCAACCCAGTTTTCTCCGTCAAGCTTTTGCATGCCCTTGATGTAGAAGTCTCCGCTTGTTCCGGTTGCCTCGCCCAAGAACATATTCTTGTCTGTCTCGCCAATCTTATCGGTAAGTATTGGTATGAGTTCGAATGGATCCACGGCGTCGTACTTGCCGTCCTTCTTCTCGATACGTACACGCTCGGCAATCTGTATCGTTACCTTCTGTGTAATATCACGCTTTATGGTGTATGCCATAGTAGCTGCTGAGTCAGGCATTGTAAACGAGCTAACGCCATCAGCTGTTGTAATAGTCACCTTGTTATCACCGCTTGTAACGGTCACATCGCTCATCACGTAGGCGGTGTTGGCTGCTAAGCTAACTTTTGCACCCATCTCTATGCCTGCCAGCTTGCCTTCGGCTATGGCTGCACTCTTGTCAGTGCCGTCCACCTTAATTGTGGCAGCTCCGCTCTCAATGGTGTAGTTGCTTGCACTTAGAGTAAGGTCAGACTTTACATAGAGTTCAAACGTGTTCGATGTTGATGTTCCTTCGTATGCGCTGCCCTCCTTAGCCGTGGCTACTATTACGAAGCTGCCTGGGGCCATGGTGGCTTGAGTTATTGGGTCGCCTGTTGGCTTACCTTCGGCGCTTAGGGCGTATATCTTCAGGCCACAAACAGCGTCGTTACCATAGAATACCAGGTCTTTATGCTCTATAGAGTCGCGCACTTTCACCTTTGCCATCAGCTCCGCGTCGGTCATGTCGGCCAGTTTCCACTTGCCATCTGCCTTCTCCACACGTACGCGATAGCCGTCCTTACCGTCGCCAATAGTCACTGGCATGTCAACGGTCATGTCGCGTACCAACTCGTACTCGGCGGTGGCGTCGAAGGCGGGCATGTTGAACCAAGCCTCGGTAAAGGTGGTCTCGCCCTCAGCCTTGTTGGTGGTTACCTCGATGGTAGCGGGAACCGCCTTCATTTTATTGTAGAGCGTCTGGTCACCACTGGTGTATTTAAACCATTCATTAGAACTCTTATAATACAATGTTGCACCATCGATGGTGGGAAAGCGGGAAAAGGCATTACCTGCGGCACCGTCAGGCTGGTTATTGCCAGCTTTTTCATCCGTACCGCCTATACCACCTAGCCCACCTTCAGCATAGATTTCACCATTGTCAATAACTATTTTGGCATTGCCATTAAGGATGATGGCTGGGTTACCATCTCCACCTGCTGTAGCCTCGACGATACGATTACCTTCTTCGTAATAGGCATCTATTCCCCAATTTCCACTTTTTCCATATACAGAGAGCCTTCCGCCGCCAGTGAGGGTGAGTGTGACACCGTCCTCGATGGTGAGGCCACTATTGACTGTCACTATGACACCTTCGTTGATGTTCAGCGTCATACTGCTCGTGACATTGACACTGTTGAATTCTGTAGTAGACGTGTAGGGGTCTGACGAGAACGCACCCTGCGCCCATGCGCCCGATGCTGCGGTCAGTAGCAGCACGAGCAGTGATAATATTTTCGTTCTCATATTGTTCATTGTTTTATGTTGTTTATACATTTATATATATATACATTCGCGAGGGGGTTACTCCTTCACCATTATATCCTTTGATTTATTTGCACCGCCGCCATCTTTTGCAGTGGCCTCAATCGTGATAGAACCCGAATTGGCTCCGGCTTGAATCGTAACGGTTTTGGTATCATCGCTAACGGTTTTTATGGTGGTACCAGCAGGAGCACCGGAATTAATCTTCCATTCGAACGTCTGGTTGGTGGCATTGGCGGGCAGGATGTCTATAATCGAACATGTAAATGTATCACTGGAAGACACAGTATTTTTTGAACTTTGTATACTGAAGCTTTCGATTTTGACGTCCGCAGCTCCCTTCTTCACCTCCACCTTGCGGAACTTGTAGCCTTCGTTGGCCTTTAGCTTTACCTCGCTGTTCATCTTTATATCAGTCTTGCCCTCGGTTGTAGGAGTCTTGGTCTCGGTGCCTGCAGTCACGGTAATGTTCTTAACCGGAGCTGGATCGAGGGTGAGGGTAAACTGGTTAGCCTTTAGCTTAACGGTGAGAGGTGTAGCGCATATCTCACTGTCGTTGAAGGTGTTATCTTCTGTAGGAGTCACGCCCTCTGCAGCGTCGATACCTGCGATATAGTACCATACATATACGGTCTGATCCTCAGCAAAGCTGCCTGTGAGTGCTGCGCCTGTAGGCACTGTTGCGCTGAAGCCTGTGGTTGATGTTGGCTTCTTGTTCTCGGTAGTCACAAGGTACATCAGCGTGCCCTGAGCATTCTCGGTACTACCAACCTTAGCCACTGTACCAGCCTTGACGATAGCATCGGTGCTCTCGGCAAAGATGCCCTCAATGGCTGTCGGCAGCTGATCCACATTCTCGACTTTGGCCCACTGAGCCACAGGAGCATAGATGGGAGCTATCTCCACGTCGAAGGCGGGCATCACGAATGTGCCGGTCTTGGTCTTTGCGTCCCAAGTAACTTCGATGCTTTCTTCCACAGCCTCGGCAAAGAAGTAGGGTATGAAAGTATTTCCGATAAACTCAAAAGTCAACGTAGCTGCTTTGCCATTATATACATAGGTTACGTTCTTAGCAAAACTGCCGGTACTTTCGCCGCAGGTAGCACGGTTATTGACCGTTGTGAAAGCTTCACCGTCCTTCTTGACGACAATTTCATTTTGGCTATATTGGCAGGCACCGATGGTGAATTTCACAGGTCCGTCAACAGGCACTGTAATCGTACCGCCTTTTACACCATGTTGACTGCCATTATAGGTTGTTCCATCCACTAAAACACCATTTGGCAGTTCGCCATTCGCGGGGAGGATCACCATATATGGGTTTTCGCGGAACTCAATTTTGAAGTCCACAAACGTGCGTCCTTCCAGGCCTCCGGCCCACGCGCCCGTGACTGCCGTCAGTAGCAGCACGAGCAGTGATATTATCTTATTTCTCATATTGTTCATATCTTTATGTTGTTTATACCTATTATATATTTTTAATAGCCTGCTCTTACGTATTTTGCTTCAGTATCTTTTGTTTCGCTCCAGGTGCTTTTGTCCGAGCTGTACTCAATCTTGCCAGAGAAGCCTGCTCCCTTGGTGAGGGTGACATCGCTGCTTAAAGCTTTATCATCAGCATTCTCAGCCCACAGCTTGCCGCCATAGACGGTGACGGGTGAAACATTAACAGCAATTCCATAGCAACCTGCTCCCTTACCTACGGCCTTGACATCGCCTCCGTAGATGTTCATTGAGCCATCGCTAGCCAGACTAATTCCGGAACCTAAAGTGCCGGTGCTTTCGGCATCAACCGACCCGCCATATACGTTAAATGTAACTATACTTAAGAAGCCGCAACCAATATATTTACTTGAAGTCGCTTTTACCTTGCAGCTGTGAACTTCCAATGTGGTTATGCTCATAATGGCATTTTCATCTGAGCAATTAACAACCAATTGGCCTGTCTGATTGGCTTGGCCATAAATGCTGAGATTGTATTTGCTTGTGCCGCCATAAATATAGTTGTTGACAGTCAACTTGGCGCCGTCCTTGATAATCAGGTCGACATTACCATTTAATGTAATTTTTCCATTGATTTCGACATTCCCCTCCACCACATAGGTGCCTGCAGCCCAAGTGACACCCGCGTCAGCATTCTGCACCGTGGTAGCCCCTGCCGGAATCTCCGTTGCCACCAGTTTCTTCTGGTCGGCATCCCACTTCAGATAGGCTTTTGACAGGTCAACCTTCGCAACGTTCACGCCGAGCACTTTCTTGGTGCCGGTGTACTTGACGTCAACCTTGGTGTCTTTCTTCACTTCGGTGTTAGGTGTGGCAGTCCACTCGTTGAGGTTGGTACCCTCTACGAAGGTGACGTTGTAAAGAATCTCAGCGAACACGGCCTTATAGGTCATGTCAGCCATGCCAGACTCGATGGTGACTTCGCGAACGGGGTTGGTGTTGGTCTGGTCATCCTCCCAGTACAGGAACTTGTAGCCCTCGGCAGGTGTAGCCTTCAGCGTCACGGTGGCAGTCTTGGCCACGGTGAATGTGCCGTCGCCGTTGATAGTCACGCCGTCGGGAGTGGCACCCTTGAAGAATGTAATCTTGCTGACCTTGGTGGAGCAGCTCTGGAGCGTGAGGCTCTTGGTGGCTTCGCCTTCCCATACGGCGCTCTTGCCCTCGAAGGTCCAATTGTCATTAGGTATTATGTTAGGGTTATATTGAGAATAATCCTTAATCATCGTGAATTCGATGCGGCTGAAGGGGTCGCCTGTGGTGCTGAAGGTAACGGTAGAATTATCGTAAGGCTGCTTAACGAAGAAGCTAAGACTATGCAAATAGTCACCTTCGTCAGTGAACTCTTGGATAGATGCATTCTGGGTGCTGGTCATAGTGATGTCATCTACGGTATATTCCTTGGTATCCGACGTCCAGCCCTTCCATGTGTCAGTCGTCCATTCCACTTTGCTTTCGCCGGCAACCTCTGCGGTACCCATTGTCTTGTCGTTGACAGCCATCGTCACCTTGGTGGGCTCGTACTCCACCTGCAGCTCGATGTCGTTGGCGGGCATGTTGGTGAGTGTCCATACCTTCTTGTCGGCGTCGGGGGTCAGCGACCACTCGGTGAGCTCGGTGGTGATGAAAATCCTTTGGCCATCAAGGCAAGAATAAAAAATTTTGCGTGAGCTATAAGTAGATTCAGACCCTCCTTGTCCTTTATCCCAATTAACAGATTCACAAAGGGTATAAATCAGTCTGACAATTCCTTCTTGGGGTGCACCTGTCCATGTCTTGGCAGCGTCCTTGGTGACTTCCATGAATCCCAGCTTGGCCAGGTCGTCTGCCGTAACTGGTGAGTTATCGGTACTCCATGATGCGGGCAACATGTCGGCGGTTATCTCTTTCACACCGAACGCAGTTTGCGCCCAGGCGCCCGTGACTGCCGTCAGTAGCAGTGCGAGCGTCATAAAATATTTCTTTATGTTTTGCATAATTGTATTCTTTTTTTCGTTTATACCTTTATATTATATATGCACAAGCGACGATGATTATTCCGCCTTGGCGTAACGATTTGCGAGAGCGGTAGAGGCTATACCATAGCTGAGGCCATCACCCCAAGTAGTACCGTTGTCGCAGAAGTAGAACTTAATGTTACTAGTACCCTTCTGGACTTTACAATCGAATCCTTTACCACTTGCTGCACCACCAGTGCCCTTTACCTTACCGCCAAAAACCTTGAGAGTACCACTTTCACTTTGAATTCCACTATAATTACCAGATGTCGCATTAGATGTGCCCTCTACTTCGCCACCATAGACTTCAAAACCCCAATAGTTAAATCCTATGGCGTGATAATCAGCAGCAGTCGCAGTGAGTTTTCCGCTATACATTATGATATAGCCAAAATAGAACCCATGATGGTCAGCACCTGTCGCTGTCGCAGTGATCTCTCCACCGTGAATATGGGTAGTCATATTTGAGGGACCTTTAATTGCGTTATCATTGCATGTTACATTCAACTTACCAGTACCTTCCATCTGGCCATAGATATCAAGATCATAACTGGCAGCATTAAGTTGTCCGTTAATCGTCAACGTAGCGCCGTCCTGCAGAATCAGGCTCGTATTAGCGCTCAGCGTAACTTTACCTTTGATGGTGACATTGCCAGATACGGTGTACCATCCGTCACCCCATGTAACATCAGTATCTGAGTTTGTTACAGCAGTAACACTCGCAGCTGTCTGCTTGGTGAATACTACTTTCCCGTTATACCAATCAGCCTCGTTATATTCGTTAGCAGCATAAGCCGTATTCTTCTTCACCGCCTTCACGCTCTTCACCTTCTTGTCGCCTTTGTAGGTGGCGGTAACGGTTGCACCCTCGGCAGCCTCGGCGGGAACGGTCCAGTTCTTAGCATCTTCGGTGCCCTCCTGCAAGGTCACCTTGTACGTTGTGGGCTCTTGTGCCCATGCGCCTGTTGTTGCCGTCAACAGCAATACAAGCAAACATAGTAATTTTTTAATCATAAGCTTAATAATTTAGATTGTTAATATATTATTCATTGTGAAATCGACCGTTTAGGTTTTGTGGTTTTCAGGCTGCAATAATAGTTATTAGTAATTTGGCTACAAATATACAAAATTTAATGATAAATTGTTTAGGTTTATTTAACTACCCCCCCGTTTTAGTATAATTTAACTTTTAGTGGGGTGTAGTCAAGATGACAAGGAGGTGGAGGAAAGCCGTGTTAGTCCTGTGGTCCGTTGCAGAAAGAACAAATGGTATAAATATAACTTTCTTTCTCTGTGGTGGTATATTTATATTTTGTGGGGTTGATAAGTGATTTTACGTCGTTGGTGATGCCGGTGCCGATGAGTTTTGCGGTAGCCTCTTTCATGGTCCACAGGCGGATGAATGTGGCGGCAGGGTTATCGGATTTCTCAATTTCTGCTTTCTCTTCATCGTTCATCGTGTAGTTTACCAGACTGTCCTTAAACTCACGATGTGATTCTACGTCAACGCCTACGGGCTTGTCGCTGATGGCGCAGACTACGGCCTCCTTGCAGTGGCTCAGGTTGAAGTAAATCTCAGGGTGGCCCACGATGCTGGGCTTGCCATGCTCGTTGTATTCGAAGATAGGGTTGTCTGTGATGCCATATTCTTTCTGCAGACCTTGCTTCAGCAGTTGATAGGCCAGCACACAGAGTCTCTGGCCCTGTTCAAATTTAAACTTCAGGGCCTGCTCACGACGCTGTTCTGAAATATCCTTCAACGCCGCCTCCAAATCAAACTCCCAGATATTTTCGTTTATATATACTCCCATATTTTTTATTTCAGCAACGGACTACAGGACTTAAGGACTTAATCTTTTAGATAAACTCGCTTATAGTCTCTTCCTTCTCCAAAGTTAAGCAGTAAACCTACTTTTAATTTAGTTATAGTAAGATAATTAATCAATTGAGCACTATGTGCTGCGTTAAGCTGTGTTACTGCTTTCAATTCTAATATAATCTTGTTGTCTACTATTAAATCAGCAATAAAATCACCAATATTATGACCTTTGTAAACCACATTCAAACGTTTCTGTCTCTCATAAGGAATACCTAACTCATCAAATTCTATACACAAGGCATTCTCATATACAGACTCTAAATAACCTGTACCTAAGACATTCAATACATTGAAATAAGCCTTCAAAATACTACCTGATAATTCTTCGTATAACATAAAAAGTCCTTAAGTCCTGTAGTCCGTTGCTAAAATTTACTCTAATCCAACCTCGGGGAGGGGGATTTTGCGGTTGGGGTTTTCTTTGGCTCCTAAGGTGATGAGCTCCTGGGCTTTTTGGGTTACACTCTGACGACCACTGATGAGTTTGTTGTTAGTATTGTCGTAAGCCTTCTGTACAGCCTCGATCTTTGTACCCAGGTCATTATAACGCTGAACGAAATCGCCCAGACGATCAAGCAACTGCTCTGCAAGTCCGAACACCTTCTCTTGATTCTCAGCCTGCTGGTTCTGTACCCAAGCAATATGAATCATGTGCAGTATACCCAGCAGGTTCTGCTCACCTGTAACAAACACCTTCTTCTCGAAAGCCTCGCGCCAAAGTGTGGGGTCATTGGCCAAAGCCAACTGCAACGACGACTCAAAAGGAACAAACATAATCACAAAGTCGATTACATCACGCCCGTTCTTTACGTACTTAGAATAGTCTTTACGCGCCAGCTCATTTACATGCTGGCGCACGCTCTTGATGTGATCCTGCAGAAAGCGTTCCTTATCCTCTGGCGATTCGGCATTCACATATTTCTCGTATGCTACAAGCGAGACCTTAGAATCGATAATGGCATCCTGACCTTGAGGATAGTGCAAGATAACATCTGGCTGCATTTCCTTTCCAGTCTCGTCGTGCTTCAAGGGCTTACCCAACTCATCACGAAGTCGAGCCTGAACCTCATAGTGGATTCCCTCTGTGAGTCCCTGTGATGTGAGCAGGTCGCCAAGTATTATCTCGCCCATGTTTCCGCTAACTTTGTTGTCGCGGCGCAACACGTTGGTAAGGCTCTCGGCCTTCTCGCCCAACTGCTGAGTCTGCTGCATCATCATCAGCATCTGCTCGCGGAACGAGGCTGAATGGGCTGCCGACTCCTTCTGGTTTTCGTTGATGGCCTTCTGCATATTAGCTATAGCATCCTTCAATGGCTGGGTGATGCCAGACATAGTCTCTGTGTTCGACTCCTTAAGCTTGGATGCACTCTGCTCAAGCAGCTGCTGAGCCATATTCTTAAATCGCGCCTCATTACGCTGCATCTCCTCGGTCATCTGCTGATGCAGAAGCTGCAACTCGCGGCTCTGTGATTCAGCCTTAGCGTGCAGGTCTCTGTTCTCGGTCTCAAGATGTTGAACACGACTGGTCTTCTCGGCCAGTTGTTCGGTTTTCATCTTCAGCTCTATATCGGCCTTACCGCCTGCAATGCGCAAAGCATCCATACGGCGATCCATCAGCAGATAGAGCACCACAGCTCCTACCGCTATACCTATTACAATATATAATGCAACCATCATCTTTTGTTAATTTTGCTGCAAAGTTAATAAAAATCCGTATAAACCGTAACATCCATAGGAAAAAATAACTATATTTGCAGCAACAAATCTATTCACCATTAACTTAAAAACTTTTATATTATGGATTACAAGATTATTGACATCGAAGGTGTTGGCGACGTTTACGCCGAGAAACTGATTGCTGCAGGTATCAACAAGGTTAGTGAACTGCTTGCAAAGTGTGCAGCCCCTAAGGGACGTAGGGATTTGGCAGAGGCTACTGGTATCCCCGAGAAACTGATTCTGCGCTGGACTAACCATGCAGATCTGTTCCGTGTAAATGGTGTAGGACCCCAGTTTGCTGAGTTGCTCGAGAAGGCTGGTGTTGACACCGTTAAGGAGTTCCGTCATCGTGTACCTGAGAACCTCCAGCCCAAGCTTGAGGAGATTAACGCTCAGTTCCACATCTGCGGCCGCGTTCCTGCTGTAAGCGAAATCGCAAAAATGGTAGAAGAGGCCAAGACCCTTGAACCTGTTATGACATACTAGTTCTTTTTATTGGCAACGGACTACAGGACTTAAGGACTTTTTTCACCCTGTCATCTCGACCAACGTGGAGAGATCTCATAAATGCGCCTTTGGGCGCAAGCGGCTAAAGCCGTAGAGATGTCTCGACTACGCTCGACATGACAAGGGGAGGTGGTTGCTCGACATGACAAGGGAAGGATGAGCGCTTAGTCAGTCCTGTTAGTCCTGTAGTCCGTTGCTAAATTATCTATTTAATAAGATTGCCGAGGATATCGCGGGTGAGTTCCTTGGTGATGGTGCGGGTGGCAGCACTCGTGGCATTCTTGGCTACGCGACCTGTGGTAGAGGTGCGCGACTTGGTCTTCTTACCTGTAACCTTATCGCTTACATAAGTGCCAAGGATGGCTGCGAATGTAGAAGTGATGGCAGTAAGAACGGCCTTTAATACCTTGCTCATCAGACCAGACTTCTTTTTCTCAGCTTTGGCTTCTGGCTTTGGAACATCTATCTCTGCCTGTTGCTGCTCAGCCTCCTGTAATTGGCGCTCAGCATCGGCCATCAGAACCTCGAAAGCACTCTCGCGGTCAATTGGCGTGTCATATTTACCGTAGATACGACTCTGCTTGATGATGTCTAATCTCTGACCCTCGGTTACGGCTCCAATCTGTGAGAGTGGGAAGAGAATCTTGGCACGCTCAACCATGTTTGGTGCTCCCTTCTCATCGAGGAAGCTTACCAAGGCCTCGCCTGTTTCTAGGTTCATAATTGCCTCGTCAGTCTTAAACTCAGGATTAGCTCTGAATGTATCGGCAGCTGTCTTTACGGCTTTCTGATCCTTTGGCGTGTAAGCTCTTAAGGCATGCTGAACACGATTACCTAACTGACCAAGAATATTCTCTGGAATATCTGTTGGACTCTGGGTGATGAAATATATACCAACACCCTTAGAACGGATTAATCGTATAACCTGCTCAATCTTATCGAGAAGGGCTTTTGATGTTCCTTCGAAGAGCATGTGAGCCTCGTCGAAGAAGAATACTAACTTTGGCAATGGCAGATCGCCAACCTCAGGAAGGGTAGAGTAGAGCTCAGAAAGCAACCACAACAGGAATGTAGAATATAGCTTGGGTTGCATCATCAGTTTATCGGCTGCCAATACGTTCATAATACCCTTGCCGCCCTCGGTCTGCATCAGGTCGAAGATGTCGAATGATGGCTCGCCGAAGAACTTCTCTGCTCCTTGATTCTCTAATTGTAGTAATGCCCGCTGAATGGCACCTACTGAGGCGGATGATATGTTTCCATACTTTGTGGTGTACTCCTTGGCATGCTGCGATACATAGTCGAGCATGGCGCGCAGATCCTTCAGGTCGAGGATAAGCAATCCGCGCTCATCAGCGATGCGGAATACAATATTCAGTACACCATCTTGTGTTTCGTTAAGTTCGAGAAGGCGTGAAAGCAACTGTGGACCCATCTGCGATATTGTGGCACGCATAGGGTGACCTTGCTCGCCAAACACGTCGAAGAAACGTACAGGACAACTCTGGAACTCGGGATTCTCAATCTGGAACTCGGGCAGGCGCTTTTCGATAAACCCGCTCATCTTTCCTACCTGCGATATTCCAGACAGGTCGCCCTTCATATCTGCCATAAAGCATGGTACACCAGCTTGGCAGAATGTCTCGGCCATAACCTGAAGGGTTACAGTCTTACCTGTACCTGTGGCTCCAGCTATCAAACCATGGCGATTGGCCATCTTTCCAGTGATACTCAATGCTCCGTTAGAGCTGTGGGCAATATATAGCCCTCTTTCCTTGTCGAACATACTTTTTAATGTTTTTAGGTTACAGCTGCAAATATACAAAAAATCCCGTCAACTGTGACGGGATTCTGTATTTTTTTTAGTTGTATTTCAAAATTTGTCCTGGTCTCAAGCGGATGGTCTTACCAATTCGGTTGAGTTTGCAGAGCTTATCAACTGTGGTGTGATGCTTGCGGGCAATGGCCTGCAGTGTGTCACCCTTCTTAACCTTGTGGAAGTGTACATTAGAAGATGTACGTGCGGGCGCAGCAATTGCCAACTCATCATCCTGATCGCTGTCGTTTGTAGTAACACCACCAACACCGCGCAGACGTGTGGCCTGAGCTGACTCAGAAGCATACTTGTGGCGGTTGAAGTTATAGAAGTCGCCTACAACATCCTGATTGCGGAAATCGAACATCAGAGCTGGGTTAAGAGCTACACCACAGAGACGAGTCTCGAAGTGGAGGTGAGAACCTGTGCTACGACCTGTGTTACCACCAAGTCCGATAGGCTCACCAGCCTTAACCTCCTGATTCTCAACAACCAGGTGCTTTGACATATGGCCATAGATAGTCTCCAGACCATTGTGGTGGCGGATAACTACATACTTACCATATCCCTTTGGCTCATATTTTACGATACGGATCTTACCACTGAAAGCGGCACGGATTGTATCACCAATGTATACCTTGATATCAAGACCTTTATGCTGGCGGCCCCAACGTGATCCGAAGTTTGATGTAACAACTCGGCTGTCGGTAGGCATGTGGAAACCTCTCAGGTCGATGCGGAATGAATCGGGGAGAGTTGTTTCACGATGTGCATATACGTTGTTCCAGTCTTCGTAAAGGTCGGCTGATGGATTGTATTTCTCTTCCTGAGCGATGATTCGTTTAAGAACCATAGAATCGACCGCCTTCATTCTGCGGTCTACTGGTGCCTGTTTGGCCAACAGATCCTGAGCGGATGCTGGAACCGCTACAAAAGCTGCAAATGCCAGAACGGCTAATTTCTTTATTTTTGTAATATTCATATTCTAAATTTGTATCCTTTTTAGTTGAGTTAATTTAAAAAATCCGCTGCAAAGGTACTAATAATGAATGAAAATCCGGAAAATATTGGTGTTTTTTGTTCACTTTTAACACTTTTGCCCTCTATTTTTTATTTTTTCAGTTCAATATTGCCGTTAGAGTCTATTTTAGCCTGACTATGAGGAAGATCCGTTTCGCTGAGGCGTTTCATCTCCAAAGCCACACTTTTTTTCTTGTCCGTACGGGGTCCGATGCCCTTGGTCTGAAGGAAGGAATGTATCTTTCCTTTAAGGAAAGAACCGTCCTTGTTAATGCTTATTTCCACTATTGGAGCATAGCCGGAAATGCCTTTTAGATTAACGTTGTATGGTGTACAGAAATTTCCTAAACTATAGGCGATGAAGCGATTTTTGTAAACCTCTATGCCGCGAACCACATGTGGGCCATGTCCGTAAACCACATCGGCTCCATGATCAACGCAGAAGTGAGCCAATTGGCGTAACGAACCACGATTCTCGCCAAGGAATGTCTCTGGGCCGTTGGGCAGGTGACTCTTGGTTCGTCCCTCGGCTCCGCCATGGAATGATACGATTACAAGATCGCATTTAGCTACGAGGTCATCAACGATGCGCCCAACAGTTTCCAAATCAAGATGCTTGAGTGTATAACTGTTATGACCAAAGGCACACAGACCTATTTTCAAACCTTTACGCTCGATGACGGCACTCTCTATACGTCCTTCTATACCAGAATATAGAATGCCTTGCGCATCTAATACGCTCTCAGTAGACTCGATACCCTCGATTCCGAAATCGTTTGCATGATTATTGGCCATGCTCATAAAGTCGAATCCGGCTTCTTTTAACAGATGGCCATAGCTGGTAGGGGTGCGGAAGGAATACGAGTTGGGGCCATTGCCTTTGGTGCTCTCGCCGCCATCGCAGATGGCGCCCTCAAGATTGCCTACAGTAAGGTCTGTTCTTGTAAGAATGTCTTTTGCATCCTTGAAAAGATATCTACCATCGTTGGCAGGAAGCATGATGCTGGGGAATGTTGTTCCCATCATCACATCGCCTGTCATTGCGATACTAAGCTCTTGAGCATGACCTGCCATAGAGCATGTCATGAACGTGAGCAAAACAAGTTTTCTGATCATATGATTTACAGTTGTATTCTTCTTGCACCTACATAACGCTTAGCATAGCCTGAGTCTGTAGAGTTGCTGATCTTCACACCGCTATTGGTACTAGCGTGGATAAATGTGAAGTTCTGCGTAACGGGGTCAACATCAACCACGATGCCTACATGACCAACGTTTCGACCTGAACGTGGGCTTGTAAAGAATACAAGGTCGCCACACTGCAGTTCAGCGCGAGTGATTGGGGTATTGCGTGCATACTGGTCTCTTGATGATGCTCCGATGAATACATCTGTCATCTGTTTGTATACGTAGCTTGTGAAACCTGAGCAATCGAAAGCACTTGGACCTTTGGCTCCTGAACGATAGCGTGTGCCAAGGTGTGAGAAAGCCTCACTCATCAGCATCTCTGTTCTTTCGAACTCCTCATTCAGATTGTCCTGTGGACCGTAGATGAAGTCGAAATTGCCAATCTCTGCCTCTTCCTCATCAGGAGCCTGATCAGGATTTACCTTTCCAAGAGCCATATCACTCATAGAAAGCATAATCATAAGGGCAAATATAAACAATTTCTTCATTTCGATTGATTATTTGAAAAAGATTTCGAGTGCAAAGGTAAGAAAATATTTCAATATGCGTGCACGATAACAGTCTGTGTTAACATAGTTTAGGGTTCTTTTGGATAAAGATTGTTTGCGTTAACATCATGAAATTGCAGACCAGTTGATATTGGTTTTTCGCAGCTGGCGCAGTCTGTTCCAGAGCATAGAGAACTTGTCAGACTTGCATTCCGGGTCTTCATCAATTATCTTCTGGGCTTCATCTCTTGCCATCTGTACAATCTGTCCGTCGCGTGCGATATCGGCTATCTTCAGGTCGAAAGCCATGCCGCTCTGTTGGGTGCCCTCAAGGTCGCCAGGACCACGAAGTTTCAGGTCGGCCTCGGCTATGCGGAAACCATCGTTTGTGTCGCACATTATGTCGATTCGTTTGCGAGTGTCTTCGCTAAGTTTGAGTGGTGTGACGAGGATGCAGTACGACTGATCGGCACCACGACCAACACGTCCGCGGAGCTGATGTAACTGGGCCAAACCAAAGCGCTGGGCTTCGAGAATCACCATTACCGATGCGTTAGGAACATTCACACCTACCTCGATGACCGTTGTGGCCACAAGTATCTGAGTCTCACCGCTTACAAAGCGCTGCATCTCTTCCTCTTTGTCCTTAGGTTTCATACGCCCATGCACCTTGCTTAGTCTGAATTCAGGGAATGCTTCTTTCAATACCTCGAATCCGTCCTCAAGGTTCTTGAGGTCGCTTTTTGCGCTCTCTTCGATAAGTGGGAAGACTATGTAAACTTGTCGTCCTTCGTGTATCTGATTTCGTATTCCGTCGTAGAGCGATGTCATTCGCGAATCGAACACATGGGTGGTTCTTACGGGCTTGCGTCCAGGAGGCAGTTCGTCAATCACGCTCACATCCAGATCGCCATAAAGAGTCATGGCCAATGTGCGTGGAATAGGGGTGGCTGTCATGACCAGTACGTGGGGTGGGTTGGTGCTCTTGTTCCATAGCTTGGCGCGCTGGGCCACACCGAATCTGTGCTGCTCGTCAACTACTACAAAGCCAAGTCGTGCAAACTGAACGGTGTCTTCGATAACGGCATGCGTACCCACCAGAATGTTGATAGTGCCGTCCATCAAACCCTCAAGCACTTCATCGCGACGCTTGCCTTTTACGATACCTGTAAGCAGGGCCACTCTCAGGTCCATATCCTTCAGGAATCCCATTATTGTCTGCAGATGTTGCTCTGCAAGTATCTCTGTTGGAGCCATGATGCAGGCCTGGTAGCCGTTATCGATGGCAATGAGCATCGACATAAGGGCTACAAGGGTCTTTCCGCTACCTACATCGCCTTGTAACAAGCGGTTCATCTGCCGTCCTGATCCCATATCCTTGCGTATCTCTTTGATTACGCGCTTCTGGGCTCCTGTTAGTGGGAATGGCAGATATTTGCTATAGAAAGTGTTGAATACCTCGCCAACTTGCGAGAATATATAACCGCGAAACTTGCGGCGCTGGTCGCTCGCGTACCTTAATATATTAAGTTGGATGAAAAAGAGTTCTTCGAACTTAAGTCGCAGGCGGGCTCGCTCCAGGTCTTTGGCATTCTGGGGATAGTGCACCGTGCGCAAGGCTTCATCCCTGCTCATGAATCTTTGGCAACGGACTACAGGACTAACAGGACTATTTTTATCTTCATCGATTGAAAAAGTCCTAAAGTCCTGTAGTCCGTTGCTAAAATCATCCCCGTTGCTAAGAATGAATGGAGGGAGGGTTTCGGGCTGGGGTGGGAGCTTTTCGATAAGCGTCTTGGTGAGTCGCTCGATGGCTCGCGAGTTGAGCCCGCTCTTCTTCATCTTCTCTGTAGTGTTGTAGTAGGGTTGCAGCCCCATCGATGTGAGGTCAACCTTTGAAGCATCATCTAAATCAGGATGGGTGAAGTTGATGCGATTGTTGAATACCGTAGGCTTTCCAAAAACCAGATACTCTACACCTATCTTATAGTTCTGCTTGGCGTATTTTCCACCATTAAACCAAGTAAGGTCGCAGATGCCAGAGCCATCAGTAAAGTGTGCCACCACACGTTCTTTTCGAGGCCCCATGGCAAAGGTCTCGAAACTCAGGATGTGTCCCACCACCTGCACAAAAGGCATGTCGCCTGTCAGTTCGTGGATGGTGTAGACCTTAGAGCGGTCAACATATTTATATGGATAGTACTCAAGCAGGTCGCCATAGCTTTCGATGCCAAGCTCATTGCTCAGCATCTTTTTGCGATTGGGGCCTACCCCAGGCAAGTACTTAATATCTTGATCAAGTATATCCATATTTTTCTTTTCTTGGCAACGGACTACAGGACTGACAGGACTATTTTTGTTTTCATTTTCTGCGATAGAAAAAGTCCTTAAGTCCTGTAGTCCGTTGCTAAATTAAAACTTCAGCAATCTTCATGTCGTAGGGGGTTGTAATCTTGATGTTCTCGCGATTGCCTTCTACAAGCGTTATCTCGTAGCCATACGATTCTACTACTGAGGCGTCGTCTGTAAATCCGTCGTTATATGGTTGGCGATTGGCAGCCTTCAACAGCTGAATATCGAAAGTCTGAGGAGTCTGTACTAGTCGGTACTGATCGCGAGGAACAGTTTTAGAGTTCTTCTGGCAACGGACTACAGGACTACAAGACTTTTCTTGGTCATTAGTCCTTAAGTCCTGTTGTCCGTTGCTAATAAGCTGACGTACAGTCTCTACTACAGGAATCACGGGGATGACAGCCTTTTTTGTGCGGGCAGTCTCGTAGCAGTTCTTGATTACCTCGATGCTTGGGAATGGTCGCACACCATCATGCACACCTACCACGCCTTGTGCATCATCAGGAACCTTTGCAAGTCCGTTCTGCACAGAGTGGAATCGTGTCTGTCCGCCATTGGCCAATGTGTATTCCACATCGAAGTGGTACTCCTTGCATAGCTGATACCAGTACTCCTGCTGGGCTTCAGGTAATACTAATATAATCTGAAGTTCAGCTGAGTATTCGCGAAATCGCTCCAGCGTGCGCATCAGCACAGGCTTTCCGCCTATAGGCAGGAACTGCTTTGGGATATCCGATCCCATACGCAATCCCTTACCGCCTGCTACTATGATAATATAGTCCATATCCTTTCTTTTTTTTGCAACGGACTACAGGACTAACAGGACTGTTTTTTTCTTCGGCGATTGAAAAAGTCCTAAAGTCCTGTAGTCCGTTGCTAAAATTAACTCATCAGGTGTTTGAATCGCATACCCTCGGCAATCTGGTCTGAGGTCTGCTTGTCAACAAGCTGAGTGAGCAGCTCGTATGCGTATGGGAATGCAGCAGCAGGACCCTCGGCTGTGGTAACGTTGCCGTCAACAGTAACAAGGTCGCCAGTATATGTTGCGCCAGCTTCTGCCAGAGCCTTCTCGAATCCGGGATAACATGTGGCCTTCTTTCCGCTGAGCACACCAATAGCAGCAAGCACTACTGCTGGTGCAGCACAGATGGCTGCCACCTTCTTTCCTGCAGCAAACTGGTTCATCACTGCCTTGCATACACCAGTGTGCTGGAACAGATTGCTGGCTCCTGGCATACCTCCAGGAAGCATCAGCAGGTCGGCATCGCTGAAGTCACCCTGTTCAAACATTATATCTGCCTCGATGTTCACTCCATGAGCAGAGGCTACCAATGGGAAATCCATGATGCTAACAGTTACCACATCAACACCACCACGACGCAGTACGTCGATAGGAATCAGGGCCTCAACATCCTCGAAGCCATCTGCCAGAAAAACATAAACTTTTGCCATAATCTTCTAATTTTATTGGTATTTATGCTGCAAAATTAATAAAAAATCCGCAAAATCCTTATAATCCGTAGGCTTTTTTTGTATCTTTGCACCCAAAAGGTATAAAGAATGGAACATCGTAAACTAAGATTTGCCCTGTTGGGTAATATTTATCAGGCTCGTAAATCGGCCAGCATACAGAAGGTGCTCTCTTGCCTCACAAACTTTGGGGCAGAGCTTTATGTTGACATGGAGTATTATTACTTCCTGAAAGACAACCAGCGCCTGGATGTTAAGGCAACAAAGATTTTCCACGATGATGATTTCGATGCTGATTTCGTTATTTCGATGGGTGGCGATGGTACATTCCTTAAGGCAGCAAGTCGTGTGGGCAAGAAGAATATTCCTATTCTTGGTGTTAACATGGGCCGACTGGGTTTCCTTGCCGACATTAGTCCTGACGACATTGAGCATTGTCTAACAGCTCTTCATAATGACGACTATGCTGTTGAGTCGCGTGCTCTTATTCAGATTGAGGCCGATGGTGCGCCTCTTGGCGATTTCAGTTTCGCCCTTAACGATGTGGCAATACTTAAGCGCGACACGGCTTCGATGATTTCTATTCGTGCAAGTGTAAACGGTCAGTATCTTAACACCTATCAGGCTGACGGACTTGTTGTGTCTACACCTACTGGTTCTACTGCATACAGCCTCTCTAACGGTGGACCAATCATAGTTCCAGGAACAAAGGTATTCTCGATGACTGCAGTTGCGCCTCATTCGCTTAATGTGCGTCCGATAGTATTAGCCGATTCATCTGTTATCGAACTCGATGTTGAGAGTCGCTCTCACAATTTCCTTGTGGCTATCGATGGCCGCTCAGAGAAATGTAAAGAGGGCACAAGGATTACTCTCCGTCGTGCCCCCTACGATATCAAGGTAGTTAAGCGATCAGATCATCGCTATTTCAACACCCTCCGCGAAAAAATGATGTGGGGTGCTGATACCCGTTAATTATTTCACTACAAAATCAATTGCTTTCAGATCCTTATCCATCGATGAGGTTCCGTAAAGTATCTGATAGCGACCAGCCTTGGTTGCCAACTCGTCTATCATCTCATCGTAGTACTCGAATGCCTCACCATCGAGAGTGATGGTAGCCTTCTTTGTCTCACCAGCCTTCAGGTTCAGCTTCTGGAATCCCTTCAGAGCCTTGATTGGTGCACCTGCGTCGTCAAGAGCCTTAACGTAAACCTGAACAGTCTCAGCGCCCTCGCGACTACCTGTGTTTGTGACAGGGATGGTAAGTGTAACCTTGCCGTTCTTCTTCATCTGCTTGGCAGAGATCTTAGCATCGCCAACGTTGAAGGTTGTGTAGCTGAGTCCGTAGCCGAATGCATACTGAGGCACACCTGTGAAGTAACGGTAGGTGCGATTCTTCATAGAGTAGTCGAGGAAATCAGGCAGGTCGTTGTTTGAACGATAGAAGGTTACAGGCAGCTTTCCGTTTGGATTGTAGTCGCCAAACAGAACCTCAGCCAGAGCCTTGGCACCACCCTGACCAGCATACCATGCCTGAAGTAATGCATCGTACTCGCCCTCAACGCTACCAAATGCGATGGCAGAACCAGAGCAGTTTACGAAGATAACTGGCTTACCAGTCTTGTGCATAGCCTTAACCAGCATCTGCTGAACCTTTGGAAGTTCAATATCCTGCTTGTCGCCACCTTCGCCCTCCATCTGGGCAGAGATACCACCAATAATCACGATGGCATCAGCATCCTTAACCTCGTTGGCAAGGTTGGTGAAGTCAACCAGGTTGCGCTCGCAGATGTCGCCACGAAGCATAGCAAACTGTCCGTTTCCGTGTTTGTATTCGATAACCACATCGTAGGTCTTTCCAGCCTCTACAGGGAATGACTTATACTCTGGTTTGCGACCAAATCCAAAGCCAAAACCACGACGTCCACCAGCCTGAGCCTCTTCTACTACCTCGCCATTGACCTTCAGTACGTAGCCGTTATCAGTGGTCAGGGTGTACTTCATCTCGCCAGTAAAGTTGGCAGTGTACTTACCGCTTACGCGAACAGACAGAGAATCACGACTAACGCCCTGAGCAAATCCCCAAGCTCCGAATGTCGAGAAGTTCAGCTCGTTGAAGTATTCTGTCTTGGCTGGTTCGCCCTCTAATTCCCTGTTATTATAGAATTCAACCTTCATACCCTTGCCATCGTTGAAGTCCTGCAGGTGGTGGATTGTTGCATATTCGTCGTTAAGCTCACAAGCCTTGTTGTAGATAATCTTAGCTCCAGGAACAGCAGCCTTGATACCAGAAAGCAGTGAGTGCTGATGAGCCTCAGTAGGAGTTCCGCCATAGTTTCCGTTCAGCATGTTCACATCGTCAGCATTTGGGCCAAGCACAGCCAGAGTCTTAATGCTCTTAGAGAGTGGCAATACATTGCCCTTGTTCTCAAGCAGAACCATACTCTCGCGAGCAGCCTGAGTGGCCATTGCATCGTTCTTCTCGCTGCTGATAACCTCAGGACCAAGATTAGCCCAAGGCAACATCTCTGCAGGGTCGAACATACCAAGCTCAAAGCGTCCCATCAGAGTCTTGCGAAGATGCTCGTCGAGAACATCCTCCTTGATGATACCCTTATGCAGTGCCTCAACCAAACTCATAAACACCTTTCCACACTCAAGGTCGGTACCATTCAGCACGGCATCTACTGACGCAGAAAGCGGCCCCTTATGAGTCTCGTGCTGACCTTTGTTATAGAAGTTATTGATGGCATCGCAGTCGGTAAGTACAATAGCATCGTAGCCCCACTTGTTGCGCAGGATGTCAATCAGCAGGCGGTCGCTTGTACAACAAGGCTTACCCTCAAAACGCTGATAGGCACACATCACCTCGCGCACGTTTCCTTTCTTAACCAATGCCTTGAATGCAGGCAGATATGTCTCCCAGAGGTCACGGTTTGTTGGCTCCACATTCATAGAGTGGCGTAAAGGCTCTGGGCCGCTGTGTACAGCATAGTGCTTGGCACAAGCGTGGGTTTTGAAGTATTTGTCGTCGTTGCCCTGCATACCAAGAACGGTCTGCACGCCAAGCACAGCATTAAGATAGGGGTCCTCACCACATGTCTCCTGACCACGTCCCCAACGTGGATCGCGGAAGATGTTTACGTTAGGGCACCAGAAGGTGAGCTCTGGATTTCCAGGATAGTAAATCACACCCATTGGCACGTTGAACAGCTTTGGATCGTTGTGGTCAGTGCGATTCCAGTTGGCACGAGCCTCATCTGAAACCTGTGAGAACACATCGTAGAACAACTGGGCGTTGAATGCAGCAGCCATTCCTATGGGTTGTGGATAAACGGTGTAACCACCTTGGCGCACACCATGACAAGCCTCACTCCACCAGTTGTAGCTTGGGATGCCCAGACGGTCGATAGATATCGACTTGTTCATCATCAGTCCCACTTTCTCTTCAGGAGTAAGTAACGATAGCAGATTTTCTACACGTTCTTTGTAACTGAGCTTGGTATCCAGATAGGGGTACTTTGCCTGGGCAAACACACTTGTGCCCAACATAGCCATAAAGGCTAAAGTTAAGAGTTTTTTCATTTCACTGTTTGTTTGATATAGTTGTAATTGTTAGGAATCGCTGTATTAGTTAGATGCAGAAATTGATGAAAAGTTTAATGTGGGGATGATTTTTAGATATGTACGCGCGATGGGTGATGTGCTAAATAGTGTTAAGGAATGGAAGTTTTTTGGATAAAAGCTTGGAGGGTATTGATAATTATCCTACTTTTGCAGTGTACTATTAAAGTGGTACACTATAACACAAGCTTAATACATTAAAGATTAAAGATTAAACATTAAAATATTGATAGGATTATGATCGAGGTAAACAACATCAGTTTTAAGTACGCAGGTCAGAAGAACCTGGTATTCGATGATTTCAGTCTGGAACTGAAGCAGGATAATATTTATGGTCTGCTGGGTAAGAACGGTACAGGTAAGTCAACTCTGCTTTACCTGATTTCTGGTTTGCTTCGCCCAAAGAAGGGTAGTGTAAGCTTTGACGGTATCGAGACTAAGCTGCGTAAGCCTGAAACTCTTCAGGACATCTTCATCGTGCCAGAGGAGTTTGATCTGCCAGCAATATCGCTCGATGAATATGTTAAGATCAACCGTCCCTTCTATCCACTCTTCAGCACCACAGTACTTGAGGGTTGCCTGAAGGATTTTGAATTGACCAGCGATGTGAAACTGAACGCCCTCTCGATGGGACAGAAGAAGAAAGTGTTTATGGCCTTTGCTTTGGCTACCAACACTAAGGTGCTGCTGATGGACGAGCCTACCAACGGACTGGATATCCCTTCAAAGAGTCAGTTCCGCAAGGTGGTTACTCAGTATATGACTGGCGATCGTACGCTCATCATCTCTACCCATCAGGTGCACGATGTAGAATCGCTGCTTGACCACATCTTGATACTCTCGCCACAGAAGCTGCTGTTGAATGCGAGTGTAGCTGATATTCAGGATAAGTACACCTTTGAGTATCGCACACCTGCCGAGATGGATGATGTACTCTATGCCGAGCCTTCGCTTCAGGGTAATGCTGTAATCGCTCCTCGCCGTGAGGATAGCCCTGAGACTCAGGTTAATCTGGAACTGCTGTTCAATGCTGTAAACGAGGGAAAAATCTAAGGAGCTATGATACAGTTTGATAGTAATAGATTCGGTAAGTTGGCGATGTGGTCGCTCAGGAACGATCGCAGCTATTATGTGAGGTCATTCCTGCAGATATTTGCTGTTCAGACATTGATGTTCCTGTTCTTTACCACAGGAGTGTTGAGGATTAACAACAATTCTGGCAATTACTCGGCTTGTGGAGTTATTACCATTATGTTTTTTCTGATAACCTTTCTTATAGGTCCATCAACAATGTTCTATAGCCTTAAAGGTAAACACGATAAGCAGGCGTTGATGTTGCTGCCAGCATCTAACTTTGAGAAGTACCTGATGCGCTATTCAACCTGGATAATAATTCTTCCAATTGGCGTGGTAGCTTCGCTTGGTGCCGACTTGATTCAGTATGTAGTAAACTGGTTGATGGGGCATCCGTATACAGCGTTTGTATTTACTAGAGTGTTTGAATTAATAGGCAAGGGCTTGGATGCTTTGAATGCACAGGAGTTGAACTCATTTGTGATATGCGTTATGTGGCTACATTCTATTTATGCCATTGGTGGATCATTCTTCCGCTCTCGCAAGTACACCTGGGTGCTCACCACGTTAGTCATTATCGTTATTGGCTTGCTGATGGCTTGGGTTATGCCTGAAAGTTCAAATGATAATGCGCAGACTCCTACGCATGTGATGGCTATTGCTGATGCCATTACGGCAATATTGGTGATGGTGAACTTCTGGTTGTCGTACCGTTGCTTCTGTCGCACTCAGAATATTGGTAGGTTTATAAACTTTTAAAAGATAGAAAGACTTATGAATAGTTTTAGCATAAATAGATTCGGAAAAACATTGCGCTGGGTGCTGTGCACCAACTTCCGCTCGTTGTTGATGTGGACGATAGGAGCTGCACTGGTAGTGTTTATGTGCGAGATGGCATATTGGAAATTACTCACATCTCACAATAATCCGTTCATTATGTTGAAGGATTTCGCAGAAGTGGGAACAGTGCTCTTTGTTATAGCAAGTGTGGTACTGATAAGCTCAGTAGTGGCTAGTATCAATGATAAGCGCAAGCGCGAGTCGTTCATGATGTTGCCATCTACTAATGCAGAGAAATACCTTGCGCTGATAGTATATTCTACAGTGGTTTGCATTCTCTGTGTATTCCTGGCATTGATCCTTGGCGATACACTCCGCATGGCTTTTCTCTGGGGTAAAGATGCAATGTTTGGACCACGTTATGAGGGTGAGTGTTATTCGGTTGTTGTTGATAACAGCTGGTGGTTTGGAATATATGCAGGTCGTGAGGTGCGTTGGTTCGATTCTTCTCTTCCTCTGCTGGTGTTCAACTTGCTTCCTGACTATGAGGCTGGATGGTCGTGGTATGGCATTATGCATGTGATAGTATGGTTTGTTTCTATTATCTGGATTCATTCTCTTTATACGCTTGGTGGCACCCTGCTTCGCAAATATGCCTTTGTGGTAGCGAGTGTGGTTTTCATTCTCCTCGTGGTTGCGTTTGTTAAGATTATGAACTATTTCGATCTGTACATGCTACGTTCAGAAGGAATGGATCAGGCAGGAAACTACTCTAATTGGCATATTGGCTTGCTGGCCTATTTTTACAGCATAGTATTGCCAATACTCTCTATTGCTAACTACTGGATATCGTTCCGTATCTTCAAAGGATTTGAATTAATAACTAATAAGTGGTTTAATTATGACTTTCACAAATGATAAACCGATTTACATCCAGATGGCCGATCGTCTTTGCGACGAGATTCTCTCTGGAGTGTATAAAGACGACGACAGAATTCCGTCTGTTCGAGAGTATGCTGTACTGCTCGAAGTGAACACTAATACCGCAGTGAAAGCCTACGAACAGTTGGCTCGCGAGGAAGTGATATATAACAAGCGTGGACTGGGCTACTTTGTAACCCCTGGAGCCAAGAAGCAGATACTTAAGGCTCGCAAGCAGGAGTTTATGAAGGAGCGACTGCCAGAGCTGTTCCGCCAGATGAGGCTGTTGGATATTACAATAGACGACATCACCTCGGAATGGGAGAAAACAGAATAAATTTTTGTTGTAGTTGCAACTTATTATACTTTTGCAACGTCAAACGGACATAGGTAAAAAGAAAAATTGATTTATGATACATTTAAGAGACATCAACAAAACCTATCAAGGAGCCCAGCCGCTTCATGTGCTGAAGGGTATCTCGCTCGACATCGAGAAGGGAGAGTTCGTCAGCATCATGGGAGCATCGGGCTCAGGTAAGTCAACACTGCTTAACATCCTGGGTATCCTGGATAACTACGATTCAGGAACCTACGAGCTGGCAGGAGTACCCATCTGGAACCTCTCAGAGCGCAAGGCTGCTGAGTATCGCAACAAGATGATAGGTTTTATTTTCCAATCGTTTAATCTCATCTCTTTCAAAACCGCCGTGGAAAACGTTGAGTTGCCATTATTCTATCAGGGGGTATCCAGAAAGAAGCGCCACCAGATGGCTATGGAATATCTGGATAAGCTGGGCCTGGCCGACTGGGCTGAGCACTACCCCAATGAGCTGTCGGGAGGACAGAAGCAACGCGTGGCAATAGCCAGAGCACTCATCACCCGTCCACAGATCATCCTGGCCGATGAGCCAACAGGTGCATTGGACTCTAAGACATCTGTGGAGGTGATGCAGCTGCTAAAGAAGCTAAATCAGGAGGATGGCATGACCATAGTAGTGGTTACTCACGAGAGCGGTGTAGCAAATGAGACTAATAAGATAGTACACATCAAGGATGGCATCATTGGTGAGATAGAGGAGAACCTCGATCATAATGCATCACCATTCGGCAGCGGAGGATTAATGAAATAATTATTTAGCAACGGACAACAGGACTAACAGGACTGATTAATCCTAAGAAAAAAGTCCTTATGTCCTGTAGTCCGTTGCAAAAGAATAAAGACTATGCACGATATAATAACTGAAATATGGCAGACGGCGCGAAGAAATAAGCTTCGTACTACGCTCACAGGATTTGCTGTGGCGTGGGGAATCTTTATGATCATCGTACTGCTGGGTGCTGGTAACGGACTCATCAATGCCACGATGAAGATGAACAGCGACTTCATGACCAACTCGATGGAGGTGTACGAGGGTAGTACCTCGAAACCTTACAAAGGATTGAAGGAGGGACGCTATATCCAGCTGAACAAGAAAGATATGGAAGCTACCCAAACCGAGTTTAATGAGAATATCGACGAGGTGGGAGGATGCTACTATTATAGTTCTGTGGTTACTAACGGCGAGCAGTATATGAATATGCAGATTGCTGGTGTATACCCTGTTCATACCCAGATAGTAAAAGAGCATCTGATTTGTGGACGATTCATAAATGATATCGACCAGAAGGAGCGTCGCAAGGTGCTGGTGCTTAACGATCGCCAAGCCAAGGAACTGGAGCCCAAGGATTATAAGCAACTGTTGGGCAAGTTTGTAAAGGTGGGTAACCTCTCGTTTAAGGTAGTAGGTATATTCAAGAGTCGTGGTGAAGGTAGTGGTAATGCCTATTCATCCTACTCGGCCATCAAGAGCATATATGGAGCAAATACTCCAAGTATAGGTAGCATTGAGTTTACTTTCCATGGGCTGGAAACAGATAAAGCCAACGATGATTTCGAGAAGGATTATCGTCGCCGCCTGAATGGTATCCACCAGGCACATCCTGAGGATGAGCGTGCTGTATGGATATGGAACAACTATACACAGAGCATACAGATGAACAAAGGTATAGCCATCATCCACACATTCCTTTGGGTAATCGGACTCTTTACGTTGCTCTCTGGTATCGTAGGCGTATCAAACATCATGCTTATCACCGTTAAGGAGCGCACCCATGAGTTTGGTATCCGCAAGGCTATTGGTGCCAAGCCATGGAGCATACTGCGACTTATCATCGTGGAGAGTGTGATCATCACTACCATCTTTGGCTATGTGGGTATGCTGTTTGGCGTTTTTGCCAACGAGTATATGGATGCTACACTGGGCCACGAGGTTACTGACCTGGGTGTGGAGAAGATAACCCTGTTTGTTGATCCTACCGTAGGACTGGATGTATGTATCGAGGCCACGCTGGTGATGGTGATAGCTGGTACTATCGCAGGACTCATCCCTGCATATAAAGCAAGTAGAATCCGCCCCATTGAGGCATTAAGAGCTGACTGATTATGAGAATAGATATAGATTCATACAGAGAAATAATCGATACGCTGACTCGCAACAAGTCGCGTTCGTTCCTCACTGGATTCGGAGTGTTCTGGGGCGTGTTTATGCTCGTTGCCTTGATGGGTGGCGGACAAGGCCTGAAGGAGAAACTATACAGCAACTTCGATGGCTTTGCACAGAATACCGTTATCGTTGGTGCCGATCCGACCTCTAAACCCTATAAGGGATTCCGCAAGGGCCGTCGCTGGTATATGGTGTATAAGGATGTTCAACGCCTGAAGCAGCAAGTGCCTGAACTGGATGCTGTGGCTCCAATACTTATGGGACGTGGTTCTACTGCCTACTATGGCGACCAGAAGACAACACCCAATATGCAGGGAGCAGTGCCTGAGATAGTGAATATCATCACTCCAAAGATTTACTACGGACGTTTCATCAACGAGATGGACGTTAAGGAACAGCGAAAGGTATGCGTTATTGGTAAGAAGGTATATAAAGACCTGTTTAAGGAAGGTGGAGACCCCTGTGGTAAGAAGATCAGAGTTGACTCAACCTATTACGAAGTGGTAGGTGTTGACTATAGCTCAGGTGGTATATCTATTGGTGGACGTTCAGAACAGCGAATTACCATCCCCATCACTATGATGCAGGCTGCCTTTAATCGTGGTAATGCCGTTGATGTCATTGCTGCAACAGGTCGCCCTGGTGTGCTGATGAGTAAGATAACTCCACGCATCCGTGCAACTGTGGCCAGAGCTCACTATATCGACCCAACAGACGAACAAGGTGTGTTTGTGTTTAATACAGAGCTGATGTTCCAGATGATTAACAATCTGTTTAAGGGAGTGAACGTGCTCATCTGGTTGGTTGGCCTTGGAACCCTGCTTGCTGGAGCCATAGGTGTTTCGAACATCATGATGGTAACGGTTAAGGAACGTACCACAGAGATTGGTATCCGCAGAGCCATAGGTGCTACACCAAAGATGATACTTTCGCAGATTATCTCAGAAAGTATAGTGCTAACGCTTGTGGCGGGTATGAGTGGAATACTCTTCGCAGTAATGATACTGCAGATGCTGGAAATGGCCAATACTGAGGATGGCATAGTGGAGACCCACTTCCAGGTGGGATTCTGGACAGCGATATTCTGTGCCGTTGTGGTGAGTACGCTTGGCGTGCTGGCAGGACTGGCCCCAGCAGCAAGAGCAATGAGCATAAAACCCGTTGACGCAATGCGAGACGAGTAATACATTAAACATTATACATTAAAAGATTAAACATTAAAAATACTAAGCATATGAAACGCTATTCAAAACTGATTATCGCAGCGATTATCGCGTTGATTTTCATCGGAACATTCGTGTTCTTGTGGCAGAAGAGCCAACCTAAGGAAGTGGTTTACAACGAGTTTACTCCAAAGTTGGACAGCATCCAGAAAACCACCATTATTACTGGTAAGATTGAGCCTCGTAACGAGGTAAACATCAAACCTCAGATCTCTGGTATCATCAGCGAACTGCTGAAGGAACCTGGCGACTATGTTAACGCTGGTGATGTGATAGCAAAGGTAAAGGTTATTCCTGATATGGCCCAGCTCTCGAGTGCAGAGATGCGTGTGCGTCTTGCTGAGATCAACCTGAAGCAGGCCGAGACCGATTTCCAGCGTGAGGAGAATCTGTTTAACCAGAAACTTGTATCAGCTGATGAGTTTGATAAGATAAAGATAGCCCTGAATCAGGCCAAGCACGAGAAGCTTGCTGCACAGGATGCACTCGAAGTTGTTCGCGATGGTGTTTCTAAGTCGAATGCCAAGGCTTCGTCTACACTCATACGTTCTACTATCAGTGGCGTTATCCTCGACATTCCTGTAAAGGTGGGTAACTCAGTTATCCTGTCGAACACCTTTAACGATGGTACTACGATTGCTACTGTGGCTAACATGAACGATCTTATTTTCCGTGGTAACATTGATGAGACTGAGGTTGGACAGCTGGTTAGCGGTATGAACATGAAGATTACCATTGGTGCCCTGCAGGACCTGAAGTTTGATGCTGCCTTGGAGTACGTATCGCCAAAGGCTGTTGAGAGCAACGGTACCAACCAGTTTGAGATAAAGGCTGCTGTAAAGCTTTCAGAAGGTGGCAAGATTCGTGCTGGCTACAGTGCAAATGCAGAGATTGTATTGGCCAAGGCTGATAAGGTGCTCAGCATTCCTGAGAGTGCCATCGAGTTCAGTGGCGACAGCACATTTGTATATATCGTGAAAGGCGAGGGTAAGAACAAAACCTACGATCGTACCTATGTTGAGACAGGTCTCTCTGATGGTGTGAACATCGAGATTAAGAAGGGCCTTACTAATAAGGATAAGGTTCGTGGACCAGAGATTGTAACAGACGACAATGATTAATAAGTGATTATGAAAAAGTATATATTAACTTTCATCATTGGTTCGATGGGGCTGGGCTCTGCCAATGCGCAGAAGGCCTGGGGCTTGCGCGAGTGTTGTGACTATGCAGTAGAGAACAATATCGGAGTAAAGCAGCAGCAGAACCAGTGTCGCCAGCAGGAGATACAACTATCGACTGCAAAGAATTCAAGACTGCCAGATTTGAGCGCTAGCTTAAACCAGAACTTCTCTTTCGGACGTGGTTTGACAATGGATAACACCTACACCAATACCAATACCAGTAGCACGTCGCTGCAGTTGGGTGCAAGTGTACCTTTGTTCACAGGTTTCGAGATTCCTAACCAGATAAAGCTTAACCAGCTTAACCTCGAAGCTGCTACTGCCGACTTGGAGAAGGCAAAGAACGATATCCGTATGGAAGTGGCAAAGGCTTATGTGCAGATTCTCTACGATATGGAGATGGCTGATGTTGCTCATCGCCAGATAGAGATCGATTCTGCCCAGGTGGCTCGTCTTCAGGCATTTGTTGATAATGGTAAGGCAAGTGGTGCAGAGCTGTCGCAGCAGAAGGCTACTCTTGCAAACAGTAAGCTTACAGCCACTCAGGCTGATAACAACTTGCGATTGGCTATCCTTACGCTCACACAGCTGTTGGAACTGCCATCACCTGATGGCTTTACCATCGTTCGCCCATCGCTTGCAGAGCTGGATAAACTTGCAGGTCAGATTGGTATTGTTACTCCCGATCAGGTCTATGCTGAGGCTCTTGGTGTAAAGCCTGAGATCCTTTCGCAGCAGCTTAAGCTTAAGGGTACTGCCCACAGCATTAAGATAGCCCAGGCTGGAAACTATCCCACACTCTCACTGAGTGGTGGACTGGGTACCAACTATTACACAACATCTGGCTTCAAGTCGGATAGCTTTGGTAAGCAGTTGGAGAATAACTTCAGTCAGTATATAGGTTTGAATCTCAACGTGCCTATATTCAATCGATTCTCAACTCGTAATCGTATCCGTAGTGCACGCATCGATCAGGCCAACCAGCAGTTGCAGTTGGACAACACAAAGAAGACACTGTATAAGGAGATTCAGCAGGTGTATTATAATGCCCTGAACTCTCAAACTAAGACACAGAGTTCTGCTGAGGCTGTACAGAGCACAAAAGATGCTTTCGAGCTGGTGCAGGCTAAGTATGAGAATGGTAAGGCTACCATCACAGAGTTTAATGAGGCCAAGAACAATTATATGAAATCAGAATCTGATTTGGTTCAGGCCCGTTATGAGAATCTTTATCAGCATGCCTTGCTTGAGTTCTACAGAGGTAAGGAGTTGAATTTCTAATAAAATAATAGTCCGCTAAAACTAGCGGACTATTTTTATCTTTTTATCGTTGATGTATATCCCACTTTTGGAAGGCTCTCCTTCTAATCGCCTCCCCCCGATGGTATACCAGCAATTACATTCGCTTTTTTTTTCAGCCTTAACACCTTGAAAGCCCGAAGTACCTGAGACAAAGTTCTTAAGCTCGTATAGAGCTGGTAGTGCTTTACCTGTGCTGTTATCGAAAAGTGAGGCATTATACCAACCGTCGGTAACTCGTTTGGTATCCCAATCCAAACCATATTCGTTGGCCTCGAGGAACCACCAGAAGAGTCCGATAACGCTCTCATGGTTGTTCAGCATTGTAACCAGGTCTTCAGTAAACTGGCGCTGGCCTTCGTAGGTTAGGGGATAATACTGCTTGTCTTCATCGCCCATCGCGTATTTATAGCTACAACCAGTCTCAACTACCATAATCTTTTTCTCAGGGAAGCTTGTTTCCAATTTTGTAAGACCATTGTCAAGATTGCTTACAGGACCCTTAAAATATGGATAGTATGATACGCCAATAATGTCGTAGTCAACCTCATTATCTTTTACGCGATTATAGAATGCTACATCGAGTGTAGGATTATTTGCACACTGCTCAGTGTGGATTATAATCTTGGCATCAGGACATATTTCGCGACAAGCCTTGCTTGCATTCTTCAGGGCTGTGGCCAGATGATCCCAATTGGTATCAAGATAAGCGTTCCAAGCGCTGTTAGCACTAACCTTGCATCCATCCCATAACATGCCAAAGCTTATTTCATTTCCAATCTGAATGAAATCAGGAGTAGCACCTGCATCTACCATAGCCTGAAGGCTCTCTTTTGTGTAGGTGTAGATATACTCGTATGTGGGCGTCTCAATAGTTTTCCAAGAGGCAGGTGTTCCTTGCTTGCCTGGATCAGCCCAAGTATCGCTGTAATGGAAATCGAGCATGAACTTAAGTCCTGCATCTTTGATGTTCTTGCCAAGATTCTTCACGAAGTCCAAGTCTTGACAAACGCCCTGACCTTTTTCTGCTTTTGTGGCATTGCTTGGCTCTACAAACAAGCGTACTCGCATGGCGTTCATATCCTGGTCTTTAAGAAATGCCAGAACATTGGTGATAGACTTGCCATCCGCATCCATGTAGTTAGCGCCATTCTCTTCGTACTTGGTAAGTAGCGAGATGTCGCCACCTACATACTTCTGAGCACGAAGGGCGTTCGTGCTGCAGAGTAGGGTTGTTGCTATTATTAGTTTTAGTAGTTTCATTGGTTCCTTTTTAAAATTGTTTTTTTACTTTTTGTGCCTGTTGGCCCGCTGCTCACGGTATTTGGCTTTCTGCCTTGCAGAGCCGCTACCGTGAGCACCAGTGATATACTTCTTCTTCTTGGCTTTGGTTTTTACCTTGCCATCGTCTTTTGGCTTATCACCTCCACGTCCGAAGTTGATGCCATTTTCAAGAATGTTCAGGAAATCGTCCATTTAATGTTTAATCTTTAATGGTGGAACAGACGTACACCAGTAAATGCCATTGCAATACCATACTTATCGCAGGTCTCGATAACATTGTCATCGCGAACTGAACCACCAGCCTGAGCGATAAACTCTACGCCGCTCTTATGAGCACGCTCGATATTATCACCAAATGGGAAGAATGCATCTGAGCCAAGAGCCACCTTGGTGTTCTGAGCTATCCAAGCCTTCTTCTCTTCCATAGTCAGCACCTCTGGCTTCTCCTTGAAGAACATCTGCCAAGTGCCATCACGCAGTACATCGTCGTGATCCTCTGAGATATACACATCGATAGTGTTATCGCGATCAGCACGACGGATATTGTCGATGAAAGGCAGGTTCATTACCTTTGGATGCTGGCGCAACCACCAGATATCAGCCTTGTTACCAGCCAGACGTGTGCAGTGGATACGGCTCTGCTGACCAGCTCCGATACCAATGGCCTGACCGTCCTTTACATAGCACACTGAGTTACTCTGAGTGTACTTCAGGGTGATAAGGGCGATAATCAGGTCGCGCTTAGCCTCTGGAGTAAAGGTCTTGTTCTGTGTAGGCATATTCTCGAAGAGTGCATCGTCGTCGAGCTTGATCTCGTTGCGGCCCTGCTCGAAGGTAATGCCGAATACCTGCTTGCGCTCGATAGGCTCAGGTACGTATGTAGGATCAATCTTGATTACGTTATATGTTCCCTTGCGCTTGTCCTTCAGAATCTCGATAGCCTCAGGAGTAAAGTCGGGAGCAATAACACCATCGCTCACCTCGCGCTTCAGCAGCTTTGCTGTGGTAGCATCGCAAGTGTCAGAGAGAGCTACAAAGTCACCATAGCTCGACATACGGTCGGCACCACGTGCTCTGGCATATGCGCAAGCGATAGGGCTCTCGTCGAGTTCCTTCACGTCATCAACAAAATAGATCTTCTTCAGAGTGTCGCTAAGTGGAAGACCTACTGCTGCACCTGCAGGGCTTACGTGCTTGAACGATGCTGCTGCTGGCAGACCAGTTGCAGCCTTGAGCTCCTTAACAAGCTGCCAAGCGTTAAATGCGTCGAGGAAGTTGATATATCCAGGACGGCCGTTGATAACTTCGATGGGTAACTCGCCCTCAGTCATGAAGATACGTGAGGGTTTCTGATTGGGATTACATCCGTACTTGAGTGCTAATTCTTTCATTTTTGCGATATTTTCTTTTTCTGTGTGCAAAGGTACGAAATATTTTTGTAATTTTGCACCAAAATTAGTTAATTAACATGGAGAAGAAACGTTTGGCGCTTCGAAAGCTGCTGGAAGCAGTTGAGAAGGAAATCCTGAGGAAACCTGATAAGAAAACGCTCGACCGTCTTTCATTGCTTGCAGGGTTCCAGAGTTGGGATGATTTTCAGCACGCCCTGCATGGGGAATAAAAAAAGAGGCTCGCACACTTTGGTGCAGCCTCTTTTTTTTCTTTCTTATTCACCAACGTTGTGGCGCTTCTCCTTGATGCGAGCAGCCTTACCAGTGAGCTTGCGCAGATAGTAAAGCTTAGCGCGGCGAACCTTACCAACCTTGTTGACCTCGATGCTCTGAATGTTCGGAGACTCGATTGGGAAGATACGCTCTACACCAATTGTACCTGACATCTTACGAACAGTGAAGCGCTTCTTGTCTCCGTGACCAGCAATCTTAATTACTACACCACGATAGAGCTGGATACGCTCCTTAGAACCCTCGATAATTTTGTAAGCGACAGTGATTGTGTCACCAGCCTTGAACTCTGGGAACTTCTTGCCGGTTGCAAATGCTTCTTCAGCAACTTTAATTAAATCCATTGTACTTTTAAATAATTAAATTGTTGTATCGTTCCAACGCAACATAACAGGCCTCTCGAAACTTCCTGCCAGCGATTACGCCGAAAAGCGGGTGCAAAGGTACAACTTTTTTTGGATTCAAAGAAATATTTCGTATTTTTTTTGTATTTTTGCACCATTAAAACTATTAATTATGATTAAACGACAGATATTTTATGGCTTTTTTGCCTCGTTAATGTTGTTTTCATGTGCGCCCAAACAATACCAGTTGGCTGGCGTTGAGCGTACACGTATCATCGTAGACAGTCGCTACGATAAGAATCCTGACGAGGCTGCAGTAAAGTTTCTTGAACCTTATAAGAGGGTAAACGATAGTATTATGGGCCCGATAGTTGGTGTTGTGGCTCATAACATGTATGCCGCTCGTCCAGAGAGCGACCTTTCTAATCTTCTGGCCGATATATTGGTATGGGCCGCAAAGGATTATGGCGAGCAGCCTGTGCTTGGCATCTATAATCTGGGTGGCATACGTGCAGCACTTACCAAAGGTAATGTTACCTATGGCGATGTGCTCGATGTGGCTCCGTTCGAGAATAGAATATGCTTCATCACTCTTACGGGCGAGAAGATGCTTGATTTGTTCCGCCAGATAGCCAAGAGGGGAGGCGAGGGCGTTAGTCATGGCTTAGAACTTGTGATTAGTAAGGATGGCAAGCTCTTGTCGAGCAAGCTGCATGGTAAGGAGATCGACCCTAAGGCAGAATATCGCGTGGCAACTATCAACTATCTTATTGAGGGCAACGATGGTATGCCTGCACTCAAGGAGGGTACAAATATCATAGCACCTACCGATAAGAGTAACAACACACGATTCCTTATTATGAACTATTTCAGAAATCATCAGGCTAGTGGTGTTATGGTTGATTCTAAAGTAGAAGGACGTATTATAGAAAAATAGTAATAGTTATGAAGCGATTACACCTTATTATATTTATGGCGCTATTGTCAGTAGTATCTGTTGGCGCTAAGACCAAGAAACAGCTTGTTGTGCTGCACACCAACGATGTTCACTCGTGCATTATGCCACTCAACGAGAATCTCGACAATAAAGACCTTGCTGGTCGTGGCGGATTCGTTCGTAGAGTAAACATGATTAAGGAGCAGCGTGCTTTGCATCCTGACCTGCTGTTTTTCGACTCAGGCGATTTCTCACAGGGCTCTGGTTACTACACTCTCTTTAAGGGCGATGTTGAGGTTGGTCTGATGAACCAGATGGGCTATGATGCTGTAACCATTGGCAATCATGAGTTCGACTTTGGTCTTGAGAATATGGCGCGTCTTTTCCGTATGGCTAATTTCCCTATCGTTTGTTCTAACTACGATTTTGCAGGTACTCCCTGTGATGGTCTCGTAAAGGATTATATCACCATCAATCGCAATGGACTCAAGATCGGCGTTTTCGCCCTTGGTGCTCCATTGAAGGGACTTGTGGCTAATCATAATTGCGAAGGTGTGAAGTTTCTCGATCCTGCAGAGACTGCTAAGAAGTATGTAAAGCTACTTCGTAAGCAGGAAAAGTGCGATGTGGTAATTTGCCTTTCTCACCTTGGTTGGGAGATATCTGAATACCCTGATCAGCAGTTTATCCGCGAGATTGACGGATGCGATTTGGTGCTGGGTGGTCATACCCATACCTATATGCCTACACTCGAGTATGCACCTGATAAGACAGGAAAGATGATTCCTGACGATCAGAACGGAAAGCATGGAGTGTTTATTGGTAAGCTGGTGCTTACCTTCCAGAAGTGATTATTCGAAATAGAACGTTAATACTATCATCTTCGTATGCCCGCTCCTAACCGAGTTGGCATACGTTCTTTTTGTGTCGTCCTTTAAGTCGTCTATGTGGCTCCTGTCTATTCTGTTTCCCAGTCCGTAGCAGAACTTCAGCTCAGGAATAAGTTTGAAGAAAGGCAGATACAGGTCGCATCCCAGTCCTACCTCTAGCATAAGGTCTGTACGTTGCAGCTGAATTATCTCCTGACTCTTATTTGTCAGGTTTAGCATGGGGCTCACTCCTGCCATCATGTAGGGTCGGATGTTGTTCCACCTCTGCGATGAGAACTTCAGGTCAACAGGCACCGCCAGATATGTGTTCTTCATATCCTGAATCTCGCTTTTTGGCTTTCCCTCGGCATCCATCTCAGCCAGATTCATGAATTTGATGTGCTTAGAGCCAAAGTGCATGGTTGGCGAAATACGCAGGTTCAGGTTGTTCGATAGTCGCATGTCTGCCAGCACGCCTACTGAGAATCCTGCGTTCCAACGGTCCACATCGCACACTATAGGAGCATCAGTCTTAAACTCAATATCCTGCAGGTTCATTCCTACAGATATGCCAAAGTGCATAGGGCGCAAATCGATATACGGTTTGTGCTGAATCACGTATCGTCTCTGCGCCAGGCATCCTGTAGCGATAGTGATGGCTGCTATGATGGTTATAAGTTTTAGCCTCATGCCATATTAATAACGCAAAATTTGTAATCTTATTGCATCTTTTCTTATTGAGACAATGTATAAATTATTTAAAAAGATACCTAAAGTTTGGTATATTTCGAAACTTTATTGTATCTTTGCATCGTCAAAAGTGAGTATTAACATTATTAACGTTTTAATAGATTAAGAATTATGGCATATGTAATTGGTGACGACTGCATCGCTTGCGGTACATGTCAGGGTGAGTGCCCAGTAGAGGCAATTTCTGAGGGTGAGAAGTACTCAATCAACCCAGATCTCTGCACAGAGTGTGGTACTTGTGCAAGTGTTTGTCCTTCTGAGGCTATCAGCCTTCCCTAATCTTTAGGACATAAAGAAATATGAGAGGTGTTTCCAAACGGAAGCACCTCTTTTTTGTAAAGTACCATAAAAATAAGTGCCCCTTTTGAGAGCACTTATTTGTTTATTGTCGAGTTGAAATTACTTCAGCTTCAGAATCTCAAGAGCTGACTTGTACTCTGGGTCGATAACGAGAATCTTCTCAGCGATTTCCTTTGCACCAGCAGTATTCTTGTTCAGGAATGCGTTGTACATCAGGTAGTGATAGCTGGTCTTCAGCATTGTGTCCTCACCCTTGGTGCGGTCTGCCTTGTTAGCCAGGAGATCAACAACCTTCTGATAGTCGGCCTTAGCCAGATTGTTCTTCATGTTGTCGTCAAGCTTGTTGCTCAAACCAGCACGCATGAATGTAGCGTAAACTACCTGAACAGGATACTTCTCAGCGAGAGTTCCGAAGAGCTCAATAGCCTTAGAGATCATCTCCTTCTTCTTGGTTGGTTCTGCATCACCATACTTAGAGTAGATGTTTGCCATACCTTCCTCGTCGTCGAAGTTAAGATTAGGCTTGCAAGCCAGATACTGCTCGTAGTACTTGATAGCATTCTCGAACTCCTTCTCCTTAAGATATGAGTCAGATACGCTCTTCAGGATAGCCCAACGCTTAATCATTGACTGGTCGTTAACCAGCTCAAGAGCCTTGTCGTAGTGAGCATACATGTTAGCCTTATCCTCCAGAGCCTGATAAATCAGAGCTGTGTAGAAGTGGTCGTACTCAGATACCTTAGCACTGTCAGTCTCGTAGAAGTACTTGTGGATATAGGATACGGTTGAATGTTGGGTTACGTGGCTCCAGCTTGATACCAGCCTCTGCAGCGCGAACAGCGTCAGCAAAGTGACCAGTGAAGTAGCTACAACGTACGAACTCGTTCAATCCAAGCTTGTCCAGCTTGTTGATGTCAGCCTTAACGTAGTTCTCATAAGCCTGCTTCTCATCGTTAGCCAGCATAAAGATATGTCCCTTGAATGCGTCAATATCCTCATCTGGGCACTGAACCTTCATCTCTTCTAGCTTCTTTGCTGCCTGAGTTGGGCTGATCTTACGATAAACCATAGCCCACTTCTTGTAACCCTCTGGGTTCTTTGGGTTGAAGGTGATAGCCTGGTTGTAGTAGCTTGCAGCCTTACCACCATCTGTACCATAGCTTGCCTCAATATCTCCCAGCAGAAGGTATGCAGGAGCAAACTGATACTTTGGCTTGCCAGCCTCGTTAGACAGGTTGGCGTACTTACGTGCATTGGCTGTATCCTTTTGAGCATAGAAGGCCTGGGCAATCTTCAAGATAGCCTCTGGGTTCTTCTTGTTCTTCTTAAAGGCAACTTCAGCTAACTTGGCTACGTTTGGAGCCTGAGACTTGATACCATCGAGAGCTGCATTGAGCTCTGCTTCCTGTGCATTCGCGGTGGCGCTGAAACCTGTCAGCAACACACCCATTACTAGATATTTAATTGCTTTCATAATTCCTTGTTATTAAGTTATACTTCTATTAACTCTTCTCTCTTTTATGACGTTTTTATCTATTATTGGTTTAATCACTTCTTGTTTACTATCACGTCGCGTACGTTCATATTAGCTGTACGTGGTAATAGTCCTGCGCGTAGGATAATCTTCTGTCCCTTAGGTAGTTGCACAAAGTGCGCAAAACTTGTAGGTACGCCATTTCGCGTGTCATTTAATAAAGCATAAATTGTGCGGCGCAGTGGATAGTTTCCATTATATAAATAGTATTGATAGGGCTTCCAGCTGTTGTACTTCGTTGCTGAGTCGAGCTTTGATACGCCCATCACGCTTATATTCTTCTTGAATGTTACGTTGGTGGTGTCACGCTTATCATTGAGCCAGTTAGATCCGATGATACCAAGCGAGTTGGGATGATTCTCGACATAGTCGATTACTGCTGCACTTGTTTTTACGGCTCCGATGTTTGGCGCACTGAACTGCTGACCTCCAAGGATAGAGTCAACACACCAACGTACGGTGCTTGATAGTGGATTATCGAATACCACATCGATTACACCAAGTTTGTTTTGTGGATATATCTCATTCCACTTGGTTATCTCGCCCTTCAGGATACGTGCAAAGTCCTTGATGGTGATGCATGAATCAGGGTTCGAGTTATTTACTATGATGGCCAGTCCGTCGTAGGCTACAGGTATAGCTCTGGGCAGAAATTTCTGGTCTTTAAGGCTTTGGCGCTCGTTATTTGTAAAGTCACGAGTGGTGAATGCCAGCCATGTTTCTTGTTTCATCAGCTTCTTTACTGCATCCTGCTCGTTGATGTAAACGGGTGTGATGGAGTCGAGTGTCTGATTGGTAAAATAATAAAGTTCTTCGTCAATGATAGGGAAGAAGCTCTCATCGGCTGTAAGAATACTTGCAGCCTTCTGATAGGCTTGCTCCTTTTCAGGATTAGGCTTGTTCCCACAAGCGGAGAACAAGCCTAATATTAGTGTTAATCCAACGATTTTGTTGAATGCGTTCATTTCAGATAATTGAGATTTTACTGCAGACGGAATGTTACAGGAACAGTGTACTTAACACGTACTGCGCTACCGTTCTGCTTACCAGGAATCCAGTGAGGCATTGACTTAACAACGCGCTGTGCCTCCTTGTCGAGTGATGGGTCAACGCTCTTTACAACCTTAACGTCGGTGATAGAACCATCACGCTCTACAACGAAGGTTACAACAACACGACCCTGTACACCGTTCTCTTCGGCTACTACTGGATACTTGATGTTCTTAGAAAGATACTCGAACAGAGCTGAGTTACCTCCAGGGAACTGAGGCATTTCCTCTACCACGTCGAACACCTTGGTCTCTTCAACCTTTGGTGGCTCGGGTTCTGCGATAGTCTCCTTTACCTTGAGTACCTCACCTGCTGCCTCGTCGTTACCCTCAACGTTGAAGGCACCGATGGCGGTGTTGGTCTCCTGCAGTTCTTCCTGAGATTTCATCTCCTGCTCTTCCTTAACCTCTTCGTCCTTCTTGATTTCAGGAACGGTGAAGGCTACTGAGCTCTTAACTTTCTCAATCTCAATCTTCTCGGGTTCGGGCTCATCTTTCTTCTCCACCTTAGCCTCCTTCTTCTCAGCCAGATTGGCGAGCTCTACGTCGGTTTCGATGGCGGCATTACGGGCAGCGATGTAATTATCGATCTGTACCTTGGCAATGACAATGGCTGCAATGATAGCAAAAGCAGCAAACATTGTAAGCAGTGCCTTCAGGTTACGTACGCCTGTATTTTTGCGCAATTGATAAGCTCCGTATGCCTGGTTCTTACCCTCAAATACGAGGTCAGTCCAGCCGTTGTCAATAAGATCTATTTTTGCCATAGTCTATTCTACATTTTAGGGGTTACTTGACGCCTGCCTTCTCGATGAGTGCCTTATCGTCGTCGCTCATCTTGTCGACATTGTCAATTACATACTTATCAATATTGCTAATGAGCATCTCGTCGAGTGCAGCTACCATGTTTTCATAGGTTGCTGTGTTGAGAGGACGGATGATGACAGTCATAGTAGGAACTTTCTCGCCAGAGGGCAGTTCACCCTTCTTCAGCTTCTTCAGAGCCTCCTGATACTGCTCATCAGTCATCTTTGAGTTGTACTCGTTCTTCTTAGCATCGAGCTCTTTCTTAGCCAGCTTAATCTTGGCGATAGGGTTGATACCCTCTTCAGTAGTGTGCTCGTTGAGAACCTTCTCGATACCATCCTTACCATAGCTGGTAGGCTTAACGCATGAAGGATCGTCGTAGTTGGGCAGACCAGCTACATACCATACCTTATTGTCAGCACCCAGATAGAGTGTGATGGTGTGAGAAGCCTTTGTTACCTGCTTCTCTTCTTCTTTCATCTGCGATGTATCATCGTTTGATGGCATAGTCAGCTGCATAGCCTGTGGCTTAGCCAGTGTAGTACACAGCATGAAGAAGGTAATAAGAAGCATCATCATGTCTACCATTGGCGTGAAGTTCACGCGGGTATCCATCTTTTTCTGCTTTGATAGATTCTTTTTTGCCATAATACTACTAGTCGTTTAAACGTTTAACATCGAGATTCGTAATCAGCTGGAAACGGTTCTCGTTCATATCCTGGAGCTCTGACATCAAAGCGGAAGACCGAGCTTCTGGATTGCCTCACCCATCTTTTCTGGATCGAGGTTAAGATAATTAGCAAGCTGAGCCATTGGTGCTCCAACCATAGCATCCTCGCGGAAGTGCTTAATCTGGTTGGCATTCAGCTGGACACCAAACTTATCTGTCATGGTCTCCATCATGGCCTGCATGTTATTCTTATTTTCGGTACCACAGTAGATGCGTCCCTCTGGTGTAACCAGAATGTTGAGCACATCCTGCTCTGGTATCTTTACCTCTGACACAGAATTAGGCGCTGTGACTGAAACTGGCTCTGGTGTCAAGAATGTTGAAGTCAACATGAAGAAACACAGAAGCAGCGTCATCACGTCTGACATAGGAGTCATGTCAATCCAGATGTCTTTTTTCTGTATCTTAATTTTTGCCATTCTCTAATTGCTTTAATTGCGTTAATAAATGAATGGTAAAATATTAAGCCTCGTTGTGGTTTGAGTCATATGTAGCTGCTACGGTGAAACCGATCTCGTCCATAGCGTAAGTCAGCTTATCGATCTTGTTTGAGAAGAAGTTATAAACTACAGTAGCTACCCATGATGTCAAGATACCAGAAGCTGTGTTAACCAGAGCCTCAGAAATACCTGCAGACAGAGCCATAGAGTCAGCACCACCACCAGCAGACAGAGCCTGGAATGATCCGATCATACCAAGTACAGTACCGAACAGAGCGGTCAGAGTACCCAGAGATACGATGGTAGCAACCATAGCCATGTTCATCTGCAGTGTAGGCATCTCGAGCTGTACAGCCTCCTCGTGAGCCTGCTGGATCTTAGCAATCTTAGCTGCCTTCTTCAGAGTGTCGTCACCCTCTACAGTCTGATACATGCTGATAGTAGAAAGAACAACGTTACCTACAGTACCCTGCATCTTGTTGCAGAGAGCCTTAGCCTCGTCAAACTTCTGGGCCTTGATCAGGTTCTTAACGTCAGATGTGAACTTTGCAAGGTTAATCTTACCAGATGCGGTCTTGATAGCGAAGAAACGCTCGATACCAAGGCAGATTACAGTGAAGAGCAGAGTCAGGATCAGACCTACTACGAAACCTCCCTTATAAACGGTACCCAGCAGGTTAGCGGGATGACCAGTGCGGTCGCCACCAACGAAGTTGTCGGGGTTACCCATAACGAAGTACCAAACACCGTAACCAGCAGCTGCGCAAATTAACAGGATAATCCATGCTGCCTTAACACCCTGAAAGCCCGAATTCTTTTTGGCTGGGGCTGCAGCCTTTGTTGTTGTTGCCATAATTAAAAATAATTTTTTAGTTATTATAAATATTAAAGATTAAATTTCACCTCGCAAAAGTAGCAAAATAAAGCGGAAATCTTGCGTAATTAATACATTTTAACTATGAATTTCCAATTTATTTTAGTTTTGCTACCACTTCTTTGATGCGCTTCATTGCTTCTACGATGTTTTCATCGCTTGTTGCGTAGCTCATTCTGAAGCATTCGGGATCGCCAAAAGCATCTCCACCAACGGTGGCTACGTGCCCCTTTTCGAGCAGATACATAGCAAAGTCGGTTGAGTTGTTGATGGTAGTCTCGCCATCACTCTTTCCAAAGAAGCTGCTGCACTTGGGGAACAGATAGAATGCTCCCTCAGGTACGTTAACCTCGAGGCCTGGAATGTCCTTAGCAAGCTTTACGATAAGGTCGCGACGACGCTCAAAGGCCTTACGCATGTCCTCAACGCACTGCTGATCGGCAACGTAAGCAAACTCAGCTGCCTTCTGGCTTACTGAGCATGGTCCGCTGGTGTACTGGCCCTGCAGCTTGTTGCATCCCTTTACTATCCACTCTGGGGCAGCGATGTAGCCAATACGCCATCCAGTCATAGCGTATGCCTTAGATACACCATTAACGATGATGGCGCGCTCCTTCATGCCAGGGAACTGGGCGATACTCTCGTGCTTGCCGATGTAGTTGATATGTTCGTAAATCTCGTCAGCAAGTACAAACAGGTCGTCGTGCTTAAGAATCACATCAGCCAGGGCCTTAAGCTCTGCCTTGCTGTATACGCTTCCTGTTGGGTTGCTGGGCGAGCAAAGTATAATCAGTCGTGTCTTTGGTGTGATGGCTGCCTCCAGCTGCTCTGGGGTCATTTTGAAGTTCTGGTCGAAACCAGCCTCCACGAACTTAGGTACACCACCAGCCAGCAGTGCCATCTGTGGGTAGCTAACCCAGTATGGGGTGGGGATGATAACCTCCTCACCGTCGTTAACCAGCGCCATCACCGTGTTGCACACACTCTGCTTGGCACCGTTGCTCACCAGAATCTCATTGATAGTATAGTCAAGCTGGTTCTCGTTCTTAAGCTTTGCCACGATGGCTTTGCGCAGATCGGGATAACCAGGTACTGGTGAGTAGCGTGAATAGTTTTCGTCTATTGCCTTTTTAGCAGCTTCCTTAATAGCGTCGGGGGTATTGAAGTCGGGTTCTCCAACACTCATGTTAATAACATCGATACCTTGCGCCTTCATTTCGGAGCTTTTCTGAGACATTGCCAGCGTTGCCGATGGGGCCAAGCGCTGCAGACGATTAGATAATTGTGCCATGTTATTTGAAATTTTGTGCAAAATTACGCATTTTATTTTTTAAAACGAAAGAAATATGTCACTTTTTAACTTTTTGGGGCTAAATTGTGGCAGATTGTGAGTTATTTGAGGTGCAGGGTGTGACCCATGCGAACCTTTTTGGTCTCCAGATAGCGCAGATTGTACTTATTTGGAGTAACCTCGATGGGTACATTCTCGATAATCTCTAGTCCGTAGGCCTCAAGTCCCACACGCTTCACAGGGTTGTTTGTAAGCAGTCGCATCTTGTGCACACCCAGGTGGCGCAGCATCTGTGCTCCGCATCCGTAGTCGCGCTCATCGGGCTTGAATCCCAGATGCACGTTGGCGTCTACGGTATCCAGTCCTTCCTCCTGAAGCTTGTAGGCAGCAATCTTGTTCATTAGTCCGATGCCACGGCCTTCCTGCTGCATATAGATTACCACGCCCTTGCCTTCTTTCTCGATGGCCTGCATGGCCTTGTGCAGCTGCTCGCCGCAATCGCAGCGCTTACTGCCAAGAATGTCGCCCGTCATGCACGATGAGTGAACACGAACCAGTATTGGCTCGTCTTCCTCCCATTCGCCCTTGATGAGCGCCATATGCTCAAGGCCGTTGCTCTTCTGGCGGAATGGGATAAGGCGGAAGTGTCCGTATTCGGTAGGCATCTCCACCTCTTCGCCCACCTCAATCAGCGATTCCTTCTTCAGGCGGTAGGCTATCATATCCTTGATGCTGATAATCTTCATGTTCCACTGCTTGGCAAACTCCATCAGCTCTGGCATGCGTGCCATAGAGCCGTCTTCGTTCATAATCTCCATCAGTGCTCCTGCGGGATAGAGTCCTGCCATACGACAGAGGTCGATGGCGGCTTCGGTATGTCCGCTACGGCGCAGCACACCGTTATCTTGTGCGTAAAGTGGGTTTACGTGTCCTGGGCGTCCGAATGTCTCGGGCTTTGCTGATGGATCGGCCAGAGCCTTGATGGTCTCGGCACGGTCGTGGGCACTAACACCTGTGGTACATCCCTCCAGCTTGTCGACCGTTACGGTGAATGGGGTTCCAAGTACCGATGTGTTGTCCTGAACCTGATGTGGCAGGTCCAGCTCCTTGCATCGCTCGATGGTGATAGGTGCGCAAAGCACTCCACGGGCATTCTTCAGCATGAAGTTTACTTTCTCTGCTGTTATCTTCTCGGCAGCGATAATCAGGTCGCCTTCGTTCTCGCGGTCTTCATCGTCAACTACGATTACAAACTCTCCTTGCTCGAAGTCCTTAATGGCTTCCTCTATGCTATTCAACTTCATCTTCTCCATATTTTTACACCTTATTATATATATAGTAGTTAATCCTTGTTTTTTTTTGCCTCATACTCGCGTGCCAGCTCAAATACGAATGGCATGTCCTTAAGGTCTTCCATCGTTCTTGGTGCTGGTGCGGCAAATACTGCCACGCGCTCAAGCACATCGTGGTTGGTATCCAGAATGTTGTTCAGATCCTTGCGCAGTCTCAAGCGGAAACGGCACATTCTCAGATAGAAGAAAATGCCAAGTGGCAGAATCAGTCCTGTAATGATGTTGAGCCACTTCTGGCGGAATGGACGAGTGTGCGCATGGGTGGCCACGATGGGGTAGTGGTTCAGATTGTTAAGAATCTGTGGGTCCTTACTGTTGCTCAAGTCGTCGATAACATCCTCCAGCTGAGTCACAATCTGCTCTATCTTCTGGTCGTCGCCTGGACGGAAGAATACGTGTATCGGGTTGGGCAGATGCAGCAGCTTGTGCTCCTCACTATACTTCTTAATCTCCTCACTTATCTGTATCAGATAGAACGAGTCGAGTGCATAGATAGGATCCTCGATAATCACCTCCTTGCGATAGATGTGTCGATGCGATCTCAGTCCCAGCACGCGCATAAACACCTGCTTGTACATGTCGACGTTGAACACTACCGAATCGTTGTTCGCCTTGATGGTGAAGAATGCTGCCAGCGGTGTTAACACGATGGTGGATATTGTCATTCCGTACCATACCGTCCACTGGTCGTCGCGGGCCATCTTCATACCCGTGCTATCCAGGATGTAGTAGACGATGAACACCAGTACCGATATGATTACAGGCACACCCAGTCCGCCCTTGCGGATGATGGCACCCAGCGGTCCTCCGATAAAGAAGAAGATTATACAGGTGAACGAGAGTGTGAACTTAAGTATGGCCTGAATCTGGTGAGTGCGGAAGTAGCGATGCATGCTCTTGGCATAGGTGCCCTTCATCTCCAGATCGGTGGCGCACGATTGCGCGTTGCTCACTGCCATCTTTACTGCCATTCGCTTCTTGTTGGCGTCGAGCTTGGTAAACATCGAGTCGAGCGATGTTTTTCCCTCGGCCACAAGGTTCATTATCTTTACAGAGTCTTGTTTCGACACCTCAGCACGCTTAAAGTAGAATCGGGCCGACTCGTTGTAGTAAGCCCTTCCCACGCTGTCGTTAAACTCCTGCAGCGAGTCCTTGTCGTGCAGAATCTTTGCAAGTCCCTTTGCTCGTGCGTCGCCAGCAATGTCTTCGATGTCGGCCATGTTGAATCCTCCGTCAAAGTCCATCACAATGCGCTTGGTTACGAATGTCTCGCGGCGATATGGCACATCAGCTGTACCTGCAAGGTCCTGCGAGCGCATGTTCTCGTTCCACACACCATTATATAATGTAAGCAACAGGTGCTTCTTCTCGGCCGTGCTCTGCATCATTCCCGAGTCGGCAAGTATGATGGCCTGATCCTCGTAGCTTCCCGTCATGCGATAGATCATGATTCCGTAAAGCATACCTGTGTTCAGGTCTTTCTTCTGTACGTAGATGTTTGTTGATGGAATTCCGCCGTAGAACATTCCCTCTGGGATTTCCAGCTCTGGACTCTTCTGCTTCATTCCGAGCAGCAGTCGGTAGAAGTCCTGATTGGCCTGCGGACCTACCACGTTCTGGAAGTAGAACGACACGCCCGCCATTAATACCGATATTATTATTAATGAGCGGAATGCCTGCATCAGCGAGATACCTGCTGCCTTGATGGCTGTAAGCTCCGAACTCTCACCCAGGTTACCGAATGCGATAAGCGATGAAAGCAGTATGGCGAGTGGGAATGCCTGAGGCATAAGCATCAGGCCCATATACCAGAAGAACTGGGCCATAACCTCAAGCGAGAGACCTTTACCAATCAGCTCGTCAACATAACGCCACAAGAACTGCATCATCAGCACAAACTGGCAGATGAAGAACGTTCCCATGAACAGTAAGCCGAACTGTTTGGCTATAAATATGTCTAATTTCTTAATTCGGAACATAATCAGCGTGCAAAGGTACAAAGAAAATTCCGAATATCGCTAATATTTACGTGAAAAGTTGCTAAAGCCCGCTTGCTCTGTGCAGACGGTCGAGCATACTCTCCCACAGGATTTTTAATCCTTCGACATCGTCGTCGTCAGCAAAATCTGTAATCAGCAGGTTCAGATTGTGGGTCAAATCGCTCTTTTCTATGCGCATTTCGAAGTATGATTCCTCGTCGTCATCATCCTCGTAGTCCCATTTCAGGCGGATGCGGTCGAACTTTACACTCTCTATTACGTGCGCCTGCCTAATGTCTTGTTCTGTCCAAGGCTCGCCCCAGGTAAACTTAAGAATTCCTTCCTCTTCTTCGTTCACGTGGTCGGCAAACCATCGCTCCAATCCGTGAGCGCTACTTATCTGTTCCCATATGATTGCTGGCGACTTAGTTGCCAAAGGGTATTCGATGTCTATTTTCTGTTTTCCCATACGTTTTAGGGGTAGTTATATTGACTAATATCAATGTTTTATGCGGCAAAATTACAAAATTTTCCCGAAACACAAAACTTTTTGCCGAAAAATTTTGGTGGTTTCAAAAAAATGTGTACCTTTGCACCCGCAAATCAGCAAATGGCGGGATAGCTCAGCTGGTTAGAGCGCATGATTCATAATCATGAGGTCCCCAGTTCAATCCTGGGTCCCGCTACCAAAAGAGAGGCAGTTAGATTCGATTCTAATTGCCTTTTTTCTTTTATTTTGTTTGGTAAGTACAGAAAAAAGCCTTATTTTTGCAGCCATGAAACAGATTATATCTACCATACTTTTTCTCGCAACGTGTTTGCCCGCTTTGGCTCAGGATGTGGTAAAGCTGCTTGAGCCTGCATATGTCGATAGTGCTGCTGTGTATCGTCAGAGTGTTTATGTTCCGCAGAAGTGGGACAAGAGTCGTGTGCAGCTCTTCATCGAGCGCCCCCTTGGTGCTACCACCGTCCGTGTAAACGGTATCGAGATTGGTGGCGATTCTACCATAGCCATTCCTCATATTCTTGACGTCACCAAGCGCATAGTTGCTGGTCAGCGAAACACTGTCGAAATTCAGATTGCTGGTCACGATTCGCGAGGCATCATTGGTTCTGTCGAGCTTCGTGCCCAACCGCGCCACCTATATATAAATAAGGTAACGCTGCACCCAAAGCCGTTTAGTGCTTCAGTGGGTGTCGATCTCGATCTTCGTGGTCAGTCGCCCAACTACGGCTACTACGGCGTTCAGATTATGGTTCAGCACGAGAATAAGGACTCGGCCGCCATCTTCCTTGCCAATGAGGATATCTACGACAGCCATATGGAGGTGGAGATGGGAATTCCTGAGCAAGACCGCTTCTGGGATGAGTTCCACCCCAATGTCTATCGCATGGGCGTTAGTGCGGCCGACGATTATCAGGAGCTTACGTTTGGTATGCGCGAGGCTGGGGTAGTGGATGGTCGACTGTTCATTAACAGCCACCCCGTTTATCTGCGTGGTGCTATGATGGACGATTACTTCCCCGAGTGGGGCCGCATGCCTACCGATGTGGCTACGTGGGAAAAGATATTCCGCCGACTTGAGTCGATGGGCCTTAATCACGTTCGCTTCAACGGCTACTGCCCTGTAGAGGCCGCTTTCACTGCAGCCGATAAGGTAGGAATGTATCTCCAGCCCGAGGGTAAGAGCTTGTTCGAGCTTGGCAGAATGGCCGATGCCTATGGGCATCATCCCTCGCTGGTGCTGTTGTCGGTTGGCGATTCGTGCTATGTGTGGAACGATGGTTTTATCGCCCCCGTTCAGCTTAATCAGAGTGTTATCTATGGTGCTGATATGATGCAATACAAGATGGGCATCGAGCAGCGATTGCTTAACGACAGTTGCGCACACTTCCTTCTTGGCGGACTCTGTGACCGCAGTGGCGACTTTAGCGGAGTGCTTCACGCACGTTTCACTGATAAGGATGCAGGCTTTGCTGCCACCCAGTTCTCGCAGTTCTGTCGTCCTATCATCCCGTTGGCGCAATTCGATAAAACCTGCTACACCCTGAGCGATACGCTGCGAGTGCCCGTGGTGGTTTATAACGCCATGTATGGTCATCTTAACGGCGTGCGCACCACCTATTATCTTAATACAGATAGCGGACAGGTTGTTGCTGGCGGACTTGTTGCCTCAGGCAATATCCCTTTGGCTACACAGAATCCAGTGGGCGAGATTGTGTTCCCGCTCGATTCGTTAAAATCACCTTGCAAGCTCACTCTAACCCTAACGGTTGGCGCACCATCCGTGCGCAACCATTGGGATATAGAGGTTAAACCTTAGAAGAATCCAAAGAAGTAGATTACGGCTGCCTTCTTAGGGTCGCCCATGTTTCGTGCTTCGCCAATCTGGCTGCCGTTTCTGTAAATGGCGCCGTTTGAGCGAACTTCACCTATCTTGCTACCTCTCTCGTAGATATCACCGTTCGAGCGTACCTCACCTATCTGACTGCCGCCCTTGTAGATGGCACCATTAGAGCGTATCTCGCCTTTGCAGCTGCCGCCTACGTAGATATCACCGTTCGAGCGTAACTCACCCTTGCAGCTGCCTCCGATGTAAACATCGCCGTTAGCACGCAGTTCGCCAAACTGACTTCCGCCGCGATACAACTTCACCTCGCGGCTGCTGTTGCTTGAGCTGCTTGAATTACTGCTGCTCTGGGGGCGTGATGCACGTTCTTTGGCAGCCCTCTCGGCTCGCTCTCTGGCAGCCTGCTCAGCCTTTAGCTTAGCATCTTTCCATTCTGCTATCATGTTTTTCGATATCAGCACTCCGTAGAAGGTGTATGCCACCAGCAGCGGACTAACATGCCCCTCGAATCCACCTATCTGCGTGTCGAACATATAGGCATTCTTCAGGTTAGTCTTACCAACCACCGCTCCGTCAACCGTTATAGTGCATTTCTCAGGGTCGAACTGTATTGTGCCCAGATTTTGCGAAACTATTGTTCCGTCGTTGCTCATTTGTCCAACGTTGGTTCCCTTCTTGCTGGTCCACACACCAGTAGATGGGTCAAGCTTGTAGCTCACTTTCTGTCCAGCCAACTCACCCTCGTCGTAGGTCTTGTTGAAGGTAATCTCCAGATTCACTGGGTCCCATGTTCCAATCTGCGTGTTCAGCCATTTTATGGCGATAGGTGCTCCGCTTTTTGCGGGCTGTGGGATGGTTGGCGTGATGCTCCTAATGGCCTCCTGGATAGAGTCCTGACGATGCTTCTCCGCATCCACTGCCTTTTCCTGTTTCGTTTTGATGCCAGCGGCCTTTCTTGCTTTGTTCAGCAGACTGCCCCATTGTGCCTCAGCCGGCGTACTGAAGGCAAACATGCCCACCAGCGCCATAATCAAAAATGTAGATTTACGTTTCATAATTGCTGTCATTTTTTATTAGGTTAATTAATCAGACTGCGCAAATTTAAGAAGAATTTTTGAACCAACAAAGAAAATCGAGAAGAAAATACCAAAACGCTTGCAAGTTTCAACTATTTGCCGTATCTTTGCGGCAAGAATTATTATAAACAAGATATGAGCAAGTACGAGATTCCATTCTTTACAGCGTGCATACAAGCCTTTGGTCGGAGGTTCTCGATGACTCGTCAAGCAGCATTCCGCTATCTTCACGAGCATAAGGGCTTGGCATTCTTGATAGAGTTCTACGATGTAGAACACTTGCAATCAATGGACGAAACTATAGATGATTTGCTCATCATCTGCCAAAAGAATGGAGGTACACTGGCATGACACTCTATCATGGAACCAATGCTGATATAGACAAAATAGACCTTACCAAAGGTATGCGACACAAAGACTTTGGTAAGGGATTCTATCTTACACCTGATAAGAATACTGCTATTCGAATGGCTCAGAAGAAAGCGCGACTTTTTGGAGGGACGCCCACACTGATAACCTACGAGCTGGATGATTCATCCCTCAATTCTGAGTTGAAAGTAAAAGTATTCCCAGAGAAAGCTTGTACAGAATGGTTCCTCTTTATTGACGCCAACCGAGACAAGAAGAATGTTGAACAAATACATGACTACGATATCGTTGTAGGTCCGATTGCCGACGATGGTGTGGTGCTTCAACTTACTAACTACCACGAAGGTATATATTCTCCAGAACAGGCAGCACAATTGCTGCAAGACAAATATCTTGATCAGCAATACTTCTTTGGAACAGAGCGTGCATTACAATATCTTAAAAAGGTCAATGTAGAAACCGTATGAACGAGCCTAATCATCATCAAATAGCCACTTATCTTACTGACTATGCCATCAGCGAGTTAGTAAAATATGTTATTGAGGATACGGGTTGCACCATAGAGCAAGCTATGGAGCGCGTCTATAACTCGCAATTGATGCAGGCTCTGCAGGACGAAGAAGGCGAGCTCTATGTCCAAAGCCCAGCATATCTTTATGAGTTGATGAATCAGATTTGACAGCTGTCATTTGTCACGATTGTCATGTGTCATGACATAAAAGCGAGGGAACCACTTGATTTTCTCGCCTTTGTTTTGCTTTGATTGAAAGATAAGTATTATTTTACCTTATAGTAGATGATTCCATGGTCAAAACCCAAGAACTCCACACTTGTTTCCACCGCTGATTTTAAATCTACTTGAATAAACTTCTCCTTCAGAGTTTGTAAGTATGATTGTAGTATCATCCATGAATTTATAAGTGCCGTTACTAGCTTCGTGGATTTTCTTGTCTTCTTTATTATATTCCATTAGATGTGCGGACAGTATCGGTGCAGAATACCGATAACTGCCCGCTATCAACGAGAGAGTTATGCTTCAATGACTAACTTCTGGAACAACCTGGCCATCGAGGAGGTTGATGATGCGCTGGGCGTAACCGGCATCTCGCTCAGAGTGGGTGACCATCACGACGGTGGTGCCCTCCTGGTTCAGTTGGGTGAGCAGTTGCATTACCTCCAGACCATTCTTGGAGTCAAGGTTACCCGTAGGCTCATCGGCCAGGATCAGCTTGGGGTTCATCACGACGGCACGGGCAATGGCCACACGCTGCTGCTGACCTCCAGAGAGCTGTTGGGGGAAGTGGTGTGCGCGATGTGAGATGGCCATGCGGCGCAACACTTCTTCAACACGTTGCTTACGCTCCTTCTTGGGAACGCCCAGATAGGTTAGCGGTAGTTCCACGTTTTCTTCTACATTCAGTTCGTCGATCAGGTTGAAACTCTGGAATACAAAACCTATTTGTCCTTTGCGAACCTTCGTGCGTTGACTCTCCTTCAACTTACCCACTTCCTCACCATCGAGGTAATAGGTGCCACTGGTAGGATTATCAAGCAAGCCCAGTATATTTAATAAGGTGGACTTGCCACAGCCCGAAGGCCCCATGATGGCCACAAACTCACCTTTCTTTACTTCGAGCGACACACCGCCCAATGCTACGGTCTCCACCTCTTCCGTGCGG
>CADCEF010000019.1 GCA_902800365.1 uncultured Prevotella sp.
GAGCAGAACATGGCTCAGCTGTTGGCAACCCGGCAGGTTGAAATTATCCGAGTACCTGAATACAAAGAGGAACTGAAGGTGACGACCTCCGTCTATGGCATGAAACCCATGTTCGGATTCCGTAACACGTTCATCTACGATTCACAGGGCAATCCCTGTTACAAGACATGGAGTATGGGAGCATTCGTTGACAAGGCGGCAGGAAAACTGAAACGCGTGGATGATGCAACCATTCAGTCTATGACACTGGAACCCCAGTTGGAGATGAACTATAAGGACCGACGCATCATCCTGCCCAAAAGCGATGGTGAGGTGTTGGAGCCTATCAGAGTACTCCGTGCCGACATCGACTACAACAAGCACGTGAACAATGCCAACTATGTCCGCATGGCGATGGAACTATTGCCGGAGGATTACGTTGTAAGCGGTTTGAGGGTAGAGTACCGAGTGGCTGCCAAACTCGGTGAGATGCTAGTTCCTACCATCTACAAGAATGATAACGTGATTATAGTTTCCCTTTCAATAGGAGAAGATGTAAGTGCAATTATTGAATTTTCTTAACTATCGTAATATATGAAAGTATTATTAGCCGCAATGCTGCTGAGCGGAATGCTGGCAGGCTGCACAAACAGTAACAAACAAGCAACAGATAACAACATGAAACAGGAATTGAATCTGACACAGGAGTGGGACAAGGTGTTCCCGCTGAGCGAGAAGGTGAATCACCAAAAGGTGACGTTTAAGACACAGTATGGACTGACACTTGCTGCTGACCTCTATACGCCTGCGGCGAGTGAAAAATTAAATGATAAAAGTGAAAAGCTGCCTGCTATCGCAGTATCTGGTCCCTTTGGTGCCGTGAAGGAGCAGTGTAGCGGACTCTATGCCATGAAGATGGCAGAACGTGGTTTCGTGGCACTGGCTTTCGACCCTTCATATACGGGTGAGAGCAGCGGTGAACCGCGTCGTACAGCTTCGCCCGACATCAATACCGAGGACTTCATGGCTGCTGTCGATTTTCTGTCGAAGCAGGACAATGTAGACGCCGAAAAAATTGGCATCATCGGCATCTGCGGCTGGGGAGGCATCGCACTGAACGCTGCTGCTGCAGACACCCGCATCAAGGCTACTGTGGCCTCAACAATGTATGATATGACCCGTGTCAGCGGTAATGACTATAATGATGCTTTCGACAACGAGCAGTGGCGCCACAGAAATCGCGAGAACCTCTCGAAGCAGCGTCTTGCCGACCCCAATGCTATGGCTGGTGGTGTGTTGAATACCGTTCCACCACAGGCCCCCAACTTTGTGCACGACTATTATGACTACTACAAGACTTCACGTGGCTATCACAAACGCTCAGGCAACTCTAATGATGGCTGGCGCGTCATCGGTACGCAGGCCTACGCCAACAGTCGTTTCCTTTACTACATCAACGAAATCCGCTCTGCCGTTCTCGTGATGCATGGTGCCGATGCACATTCGCGCTACTTTGGCGAGGCGGCCTATCACTATATGGTGGAGGGGCATGCCGATGGTTATAAGTTTGTTGGCGAACCCAACCCCAACCCCGAGAACAAGCAACTGCTCATCATCCCCGATGCCTCACACTGCGACCTTTATGATGGCGGTTACGAGGAAAAGGCAGGCCGCTCGGCGACGCAAGGAGACGCTTGCCAGAGCAAGAAGGGACAACCTAAGAACATGATTCCTTGGGACACACTGGCAGAGTTCTTCGCCAAGAATATGGAATAATACCGAGAAGCCTTCTTACGCTACCATCATTGGCTTGAAGGCGTAAAACCGATAACATAATAAATCATAAATCCCAAGGCCAGGTGATATGGCTTTGGGATTTTTTTTCTATATTTGCCACTGACAATCTAATTATTTTTCACTACTAAACAAGTACAATTATGGAAATTAAAGCAATTCGTATGTTTGATGGCGGTTTTATGAACCAGGAGTTTGCATTCGGTGGCGAAGGCAAGGAAGGTACCGACCCTCAAATTATTTATCGCAGCAGTCTTCAGAACTTCTTGATTGACACCGGCAGCGAGGTGATTCTGGTTGACACTGGATTCCAGAACGACTTCAAGGCACCCGAGAAGAAACTGGGTGCCCCACTCTATATGGGCGAGAAAATAAAAGACTACACCGAAGCTTTCGCCGAGTTGGGATACAAGCCCGAGCAGGTTACCAAGATTCTCATCACCCACAAGCACCCCGACCACTCGGCAGCCCTGCAGTATTTCCCCAATGCCAAGATTTTTATCGGTCCTGAGGATGCCGACGCCATGAAACTGCCAGAGGGCGGCAACATCATCCGTGCTCAGTATGGCACGCCATTCAAAAACTTCCCCAACGCACAGGAGATAGCCCCCGGCGTATGGTTCATCGAGGCTAAAGGGCACACCAAAGGCAACAGTATCATCATTGCAGAGAGTGATGGACTTTTCTATATGTTCCACGGTGATGTAACCTACTGCGACGCAGCTCTGAAAGCAAACAAGCTAAGTATCGTATTCGAGGACATCACAGCAGCCCGTGAGACACTCGACCGTGTACGTGAGTTCATCAAGAACCAGCCCACCGTTTATCTCTCTACCCACTGTCCTGAGGGCTACGAAAATCTGGAAATGAAACGCGTAATGACGTTATAGAAATGGGAAAAAGCCCATTTCATAACGAAATTACACAGATTATTGCTATCTTTGCAGCCAAAAATGGCTATGAATATAGTATTACATAAGAAAACATTTCAAGAACTCACTACAGATGAGCTTTACGAACTGTTGAGAGTACGCAGCGAAGTGTTTGTGGTAGAACAGAATTGTGTTTATCAGGACTTAGACGGTGATGATCAGAGCTCTATTCACTTATGGTTGTCCTCGGAAGGCAAGACTGTTGCTTTAGCTCGTGTATGTCCGGCAGGAACCCACATGCACGAGATTTCCATCGGAAGGGTTATCACCACAGAGCGAGGCAGAGGCTATGGCAAGCAGATAATGCTTCATGCCATTGATACGGCGATAAAAAGCTTCCACGCCACACGCATAGACATTGAGGCACAGGAATATGCCAAAGGCTTCTATGAAAGCGTAGGATTCAAACAGTCGTCCGATTCTTTCATACTCGATGGCATCCCCCATATCAGAATGACTTGGACTAAGACATCCTGACACTGGAAATCGTAACCTTGCGAGCCTCTTTCCAACGCGGGAAGAACTTGTCCATCAGCGCATGGAAACGGGCATTGTGGTTTGGCTCCAACAGATGGCATAGTTCATGAACCACTACATGCTCAACACACCATTCCGGCAACAATAGTAAATAGGCAGAAAAACAGATAGACCTGTTTCTGACATTGCAGACACCCCAGCGTGAAACCATTGCCTTGTAAGAGAGAGCTGATGGTTTCACGCCCATCTTTTCTGAATAAAGGTCAACCATCGGCTCTATCAGGGCTTTTAAACGCCGCAGGGCTTCGTCAGCCTGTTCTTTCGTCTTTAACGGTAACTGATTATAAAAGTCGGCTCTACGCTTTTGGCTCTCGTTGGTTTTCTTGCGTGCCTCGGCAATCCACTCGCGATGTTCGTCAATGAACCGCACCACCTCCTTTTTAGGAATACCAATAGGTGCCGACACATGCACATCGCCGTTTTTCACAATGCGCATTGACAATCTCCTAGTTCTCCTATATGTTACCTGTATAGCCATATCAATTAAAAAAACGCACGCCTCCATGATGTGACGTAAAAAAACAAATCCCACTGAAAATCAATTTTCAGCGGGATTCTTTTGGTCGAGGTGACAGGACTCGAACCTGCGACAGCCTGGTCCCAAACCAGGAACGCTACCAACTGCGCTACACCTCGTTTTCTCTTGCAAATTCCTGAGGTGCCTGGCGGATTCGAACCGCCGTAGACGGTTTTGCAGACCGTTGACTAAGCCACTCATCCAAGGCACCTTTTGTCGTTTGCGGGTGCAAAGGTACTAAGTTTTTTTGAACCCACCAAATTTTTTAGCTACTTTTTTGCATTACAGCATGATTTTTTCTGTTTTTGGCAGTTTTTCAGGTCTTTTAGCTGGCATCCGCAGCATCCTTCACACGGATTATTGGCATTTTTCATTTTCTGCCATCCCCACCAGCACGCGTACCCAATGGCTGCAAAAAGAATTAAAACAACTATTATCTGCTGCATCTATTTATTTAACGCTTTGTCATTTACGATTTAGTCAACTTGCGCAACAGTACCTTGTTAATGACCTGTATACGGTGGCCCTGACGTTCTATATCCTCGCGTACATTATTAATATTATTAAAGAAGTCGCTAAAAGCATTAAGCACTGCATTGGGTTGAGCCTTATCCTCGGTAGCCTCAGGATTGGTGAGAATCTTAATGCCGTGGTGCTCAATATGCACATCAATCTCGCTATCGGTCATAATAGGGTCGCCATCGTAGTGTATCGCCCCAGCCTGCTTACGACTGATGTGCAACTTTTTGGTACGGAAGGTCTTTATCTTAGAGTTGTTGCCAAGAGTCTTCATAAACAAGTCGGCAGCTATCTGCGGAGCATCGAGCGCGGTGAACGGCTCCATAACGATAACGTCCATCTCGCCATCCTTCATTGTAGCTCCCGGAGCTATGTAGGCATTGTTGCCATACTGCGATGCGTTGGCACAAGCTATGAGGAAGGCCTTATACTTCTTAGCCCCTGTATCGTCGCTTACTTCGTAAGTCTCGGGTTTGTATTTCAATCCCTCCTTAAGCACGTTCTCAACATAGGTGATAGGACCGCGCTTACTGGCCTCGGCAAACTTGAGCGAGATAAAGGCATCGAATCCCATTCCGCAAGTGCAGAAGAAAGGCATGCCGTTAATAACTCCGTAGTCGAAAGACTCAATCTTGCAACTGTTAATAATGTTCAGGGCTTTTTTAATGTCCATAGGCAAGCACAAGTGGCGTGCCAAGCCGTTTCCGCTGCCACAAGGGATGATGGCCAATGCGGTATTGGTGTGAACCAATGAGCGTGCAACCTCGTTAACGGTACCATCGCCGCCAACGGCCACAACTATATCAACGCCATCTTCGGCTTTTCGCTTTGCTATTTCGGCTGCATGACCTCGATATTCGGTAAAGCAAATATCGATATCGAACAGCTCGTGGTCAAGCGTCTGTTCTATCATGGCGGGCACCTCTGCTTTTGATGATGTGCCCGATTTCGGGTTCAATATGAATGTAATTTTTCTCTTTTTCATCATAAGCGTGTGCAAAATTACTAATTTTTTTAGAAAATGTTGCACGTTTTACCAAAAAATGTGTATCTTTGCACCCTGAAAATTAAAAACGAACAAAGAACATACCTAATCGGAATGGGACAGTTACAAGAAAGATTCAAGCATTATCGTGAGCCACAGAAGTTTATGGAGGCTGACGTATATCCCTATTTCCGCGAGATAGAAGGAAAGCAGGGAACGGAAGTTGAGATGGGTGGCCACAAGGTGCTGATGTTCGGCTCTAATGCCTATACAGGTCTTACTGGCGACCAGCGTATTATTGATGCAGCCAAGGCAGCACTCGACAAGTACGGTTCAGGTTGTGCCGGTAGTAGATTCCTTAACGGAACACTCGACCTGCATGTTAAACTCGAAAAAGAAATCTCAAAGTTTATTGGTAAGGACGATTGCCTTTGCCTCTCTACTGGTTTCTCAGTAAACCAGGGTGTTATACCAGCATTGCTTAGCAAGGACGACTACGTTATCTGCGACGATCGCGACCACGCATCTATCGTTGATGGACGCCGTTTGGCTTTTGCCCGTCAGTTGCACTACAAGCACAACGACATGGCCGATCTGGAGCGCGTGCTGCAGAAGCTGCCACAGGAGGCTGTTAAGCTGATTGTTGTTGATGGTGTATTCTCAATGGAGGGCGATCTGGCTAACCTGCCTGCAATCGTTGAACTCAAGCACAAGTACAACTGCTCTATCATGGTTGACGAGGCTCATGGCATCGGCGTATTCGGTAAGCAGGGTCGTGGTGTTTGCGATCACTTCGGTCTTACAGACGAGGTTGACCTTATCATGGGTACATTCTCTAAGAGTCTGGCTTCAATCGGTGGTTTCATAGCTGCTGACTGGGATACAATCAACTATCTGCGCCACACTTGCCGTACCTACATCTTCTCGGCTTCTAACACTCCAGCTGCTACAGCTGCTGCTCTCGAGGCTCTGCACATCATTCAGCAGGAGCCAGAGCGCATCCAGGCTCTGTGGGATGTTACAAACTACGCTCTGAAGCGTTTCCGCGAGGAGGGCTTCGAGATTGGTGAGACTGAGAGTCCTATCATTCCTCTTTACGTGCGCGATGTAGACAAGACATTCTTGGTAACCGCTCTGGCTTTCAAGGCTGGCGTGTTTATCAACCCAGTTATCCCACCAGCATGTGCACCTCAGGACACTCTGGTACGCTACGCTCTGATGGCTACTCACACTAAGGAGCAGGTTGACCGCTCGGTAGTAGCGCTGAAGAAGATATTTGTAGAACAAGGAATCATCAAATAAAAAAAGACCTCCCAAAAACGGGAGGTTTTTTTTATTCTTCAGCTTCGAAGATATCGCCTATCTCAGCTATTTCCTCTTCGTCGAACCAGCGCGACAGCTTGCTCTTGGCTTGCTCTACAATCTCTGGGTCGATGCCCGTCCATACCTTCTTAAGCACGTAAAGAAGTACGGCCAAATCGTCGGTAAGACCAGCGATGGGGATAGCATCAGGGATAACATCGAGCGGGCTTATCATATAGCCCAGGGCACCAATGATGATAGCCTTATCTGCCTTGCTAACCTTGTCGCTCTGAAGGGTGTAATACAAGATAAGAGCGGCATAAACCAGTTTTGCACCAGCACGCTTTGCTATACGTGCAATCTTCTCGGCAAACTCCGACTGCGAAAACTTGTTCGCATAACTCATAAAATCGGGTAATTCCATATTTTTTCTCTCCTTTGGTTAAGTTATTATTATTTTATTATCCTAATTATTCTTATTCCAGTGTGCGATGAGTGCTTCTGCAGGTACTTGTAGAGCGTCATGGGCTCAAGAACCACCTTTTTGTGCAGTTGCGACGCATTGAGCAGATGCAATCCATCCTTCTTCCATACGGCAAAGCCCAGGTGGGCAATGTCGAGTCCGGCCTTCTTACAGGTGATGGCAATGATATCGCCATCGTTGATGACCTTTCGAAGAAGTGACTTATTACCAACAGACTTCTTGGGGATGAAGCGATACTTAGCACCCGACACCTGCTTTTCCATCTTGCTGATGGCGCTAACGAACTCGGGATGCTCGCGAAGAGCCTGATAGCTTTGAGGATGGGTGCTCATATAGTTAACCTTGACGGTTTGAACAGCAGTGAATGGCGCTTTTGACATCTGAACCTCGGAAACCATGCCCGACTTGGTATTATCGGTAATCCACTCGGTGAAATAATGCAGACGCGAGGGATAGCCATCGATAACGCCGCCACGGTAGCGGAGGTTTACAAGCGCACGCTTGTAGGCGTGATAGGTGTATTGTTTGTTCTGAGCGCAAAGGGTTAGTGCCACAACATTCTCTACAAGCGTGGTGCAATCCAGCTCACGCGTGTTTATCACCAAACGTTCGTCGGCATCGCCCTCGAGGGTGCTTGCCACATAAGGACGCCCAATGAACTTCTGCGCAAAGAACAGCGGCAGATTTGTTGATGAAGGCAGCTGCTTGGCCTCAGCCAGCAATTTGCATACGGTGATGCTGTCGTTAGGGTGCTGCCTAACATCGCCAAAGCGCTTGGAATGGGCGCCAAGGCAAAGGGTAATACCTATTATTATATATATAATTCGTTGTCTCATGCTTTACGATACTTCTTTTTCAACATAAAATTATAGCCCACATAGAAATTCAATGAACCAAAAATGTTATTGGCCTTGAATCGCGGCGTGCGGTAGTTGTTGGTGCGCAGAATGGCACTACAGCCGGCATACCAGCGGGTGTTGTTATAAACCAATCCGAAACGGCCGATGGCGTCAAGATTCACCTTATCAAAGCTGAAGCCGCTCTTCTCGTCGGCTACCTGACCATTGCTCCACTTATAGCACGCTGCCAACTGACCGCTGGCACAGAACAGCCAATCCTTGGCAAACACCCAGTTATAGGCATATCCGCCGGAAATAATAAAATCGTTATACTCAATGTCGTGGAACATCATCCCCGAATCGAGTTTCAGCTCATGCTGCCTATCGATGTGCTGCTTGAGTACTAGCTCAAGTTTGTCGTAGTCCATCGAGAGGGTGTTCTTGGTAAAACCTATACCCGCCATCCACGAACCACAGCTAATCTTCTGACAAGTACTCTGACTGAATGCTGCGGGGTAAGAGAACTTACCGTGATTGAAGATGTAATAGGCGCTGGCACCCGTGATGCCCACGTTAACACCATCGAAAGGCACACCCTCGAACAGCGAACCATCGATGCCACGCCCCAGACGTACATCGCGAATCTTATAATCGTTGCCCGTACGGCGATAGAATATATCTATGCCCACCTGAGAGGAGTAGATGCTGAGGTCGAACTCCTTACGAAGGCCGTTCTGGCTGAAGCCTATGTTCTTTATATCGAACGTATAGCCGAGGAAGAACCATCGCCATCCGAAGTAAGGACCTATCTTAGTGAGTCCATCAGGAGCAAGGGTAATACTCTGGTTATTGCTTGCAATGGCAAAGTTCTCGTAGGTACGCGTTAGCTGAGCCATAACGGTGAACTCGTAGTGCTGCGGCTCGATATACGCATTATCGAGGCGGTCGAAACCTCGAACGGTACGGCGGATGATGCCCAGCGAATCGTCATCCTCAGCACTCGCGCTAAGTCCGACAATACACAATAGGAACACCAACAGCACTCTCTTCATACCAACGGATTTAGAATTTACCTAAGATACGGTCCATAACCCAGTTTACGGGGGTTGCCGAAACACTGGTACACTCGCAAACGCCCAAGCCCTGAAGATGCTCGATGACGTTCTTGATGATAGGATACTGAACGTACGGCGGATTTGGCACGGTGATGCGCTCTTCACCCTGATTGGTCTGGAGGCGGATTGGAGTATAATCGAACACAGAGAAGCTTACCAGCCCCTCGGTGCCGATAATCTCGATGCAATCCTCACGAGCCGACTCATGGGCCACATAGCACCATGAACCACTACCGGGCAATCCGTTCTCGAAACGGAAACAAGCACTTACAGAATCCTCGGCCTTATATAGTCCGCCACGATTGCTGCAGATGCCACGGGCCTCAAGAATCACACCGAAAAGATCCTGAAGAATATCAAGCTGATGGGGAGCCATATCGTAGAAATAACCTCCGCCAGCAATATCGGGTTGCAAGCGCCAAGGCAATGGTTCGTGATTGGCGATAGCATCAAGATCGGCTTGACGCGGGGGTTCGGTATAGCGTATCTGCACGTTCAGGACCTTACCTATCGTACCACTTTTAACAATATCCTTAACTTTCTGGAAATAAGGCAGATACCGGCGGTAATATGCACAAAAACAAGGCACACCGGTCTGCTCGCTTATGCGATTGATACGGGCGCAATCCTCGTAGCTTGCAGCCAATGGTTTCTCAACATATACTGGCTTGCCCGCCTTCATGGCCATAATGGCATAAGTGGCGTGACTCGAAGGAGGTGTGGCCACATATACAGCATTGACATCAGGATCGTCTATCATCTCCTGAGCATCGGTATACCATTTGGCGATGCCATGCTGAACGGCATAGGTACGCGCATGAACCTCGGTGCGACTCATTACGGCTACCACACTCGAGCCTTCAACATCGCTGAAAGCGGGCCCGCTTTTCTTCTCGGTAACCTCGCCGCAACCTATAAATCCCCACCTTAATAATTTCATAATTATCCTATTTGGCTGCAAAGATAGTAAAAATTAGGCACGAATTACGCGAATTTCCGCGAATTTAATTTTTTTTTCGTGCTAATTCGTGCAATTCGTGCCAAAAAACGTTATCTTTGCACTCGAAAAATAAAAATGTGCAATGGAAAAAGATAAAAAAGAGATAGAAATAAAGCTGCGTAGCAGTCAGGCTTGCGTTCGCGAGGGTTACCAGTTGTACACTGGGAATTTTCGCAAAATCTTTCGCGCCACATGGTGGCTCGCCATCGTATTTGCAATACTTCAGGCTGCAGCATCGGCACTGCCGGTACTACTCTCACCTACCCTTTTGCTCCCCGCATTAGTACTGGGTTTGATTGCTGTCATATTATGGTTGGCAGCTGCAAATAGGCAACTTAAGAAGCGGCAAATGCTTAAGCCGCTGCGCCCATTGGCATTTGGGTCGTGGTTCCGCCACCTTGGGAAAGTATTTATTGTAACGATAGTATGCATCACGATAGTAGCCATACTCACGCTACTCACTTCGCTACCCACCATTATACTGATGGCTGCCAATTGGCAATCACAGATAGGCATGCTTAACGGCGACCCGTCAGGAATGCCCGACCAGATTCGTTGGCTTAGTATTGGGGTATTCGTGATAGCCGGATTCATACAAGCTTATGTGTGGCTTACAATGGTACCCCCTTTCTATCTGATGAAAGGCACAATGGGCATACAGGATAAGGAAAAAGAAGAATTCAACAAAAAGACAATATGAAAAAGATTTTATTTATCGACCGCGACGGAACACTGATTGAAGAACCAGCCGACGAACAGATTGATAGCTTTGAGAAGCTGAAATTCGTAAAGGGAGTGTTCCGCAACCTGGCCTTTATACGCGAGAAACTGGACTTTGAGTTTGTGATGGTTAGCAATCAGGACGGCCTTGGCACAGAGGCTTTCCCCGAAAACACCTTCTGGCCCGTACACAATTTCATACTACAGACTCTTGAGGGCGAAGGAATCACCTTCGACGAGATTCTGATAGACCCACACTTCCCAGAAGACAACGCCCCAACCCGCAAGCCAAACATCGGGTTGGTTGAGAAATATATCAACAATCCAGAGTACGACATAGCAAACTCGTACGTTATCGGCGACCGCGAAACCGACCGTCAGTTTGCCAAGAACATAGGTTGTAAATCGCTGATTCTTAGCGATGAGGGCATAACATGGGCAAAAATAGCCGAGCTGCTGTTTGCCGGAGAACGTACGGCCGAGGTGAAACGCACCACAAAAGAGACCGACATCTGGGTAAAGGTAAACCTCGACGGATCGGGCAAGTGCGACATCAGCACAGGACTGGGATTCTTCGACCACATGCTGGAGCAGATTGGCAAGCACGGAATGATTGACCTTACGGTACACACCAAAGGTGACCTGGAGGTTGACGAGCACCACACCATCGAGGATACCGCCATCGCACTAGGCGAATGCATTCTGCAGGCATTAGGCGACAAACGCGGTATTGAGCGTTATGGCTACTGCTTGCCAATGGACGACTGTCTATGTTCGGCATGTCTCGACTTCGGAGGTCGCCCATGGCTGGTTTGGGACGCAGAGTTCCATCGTGAAAAGATAGGCGAAATGCCTACTGAGATGTTCCTGCACTTCTTCAAGAGCCTTAGCGATGCAGCAAGAATGAACCTGAACATAAAAGCCGAAGGACAGAACGAACACCACAAGATAGAAGGAATATTCAAAGCGCTGGCGAGAGCGCTGAAAATGGCTGTGAGACGAGACATTTACCACTACGAACTCCCTTCAACGAAGGGAATGTTGTAGAAAATTTGGTAATATCAGATTTTTTTCGTACCTTTGCAGCCCAAATAACATAAAGGTATTAAAGAGTTAATATGATTACAGTTACAAATCTGGCAATCCAGTTTGGAAAGAAGGTTCTCTACAAGGATGTGAACCTGAAGTTTACAAGTGGTAACATTTATGGAATTATCGGTGCTAACGGTGCCGGTAAGTCTACCCTTTTGCGTGCCATCAGCGGTGAGCTCGAGGCTAACAAGGGTACTATCGAGATGCAGCCGGGCGAGCGTTTGAGCGTGCTGGAGCAGGACCACTTCAAGTATGATGAGTTTTCAGTGATGAACACTGTGCTGATGGGACATCAGCCACTTTGGCAGAACATGAAAGAGCGTGAGGCTCTGTATGCCAAGCCCGAAATGAGCGAGGAAGACGGTGTACGTGCCGCCGACCTTGAGATGGCTTTTGCCGAGATGAACGGATGGGAGGCTGAAAGTGAGGCTGCCCAGCTGTTGCAGAACCTCGGAGTAAAGGAAACTGAGCACTACAAGCAGATGAGCGAGATATCTAACAACGAGAAGGTGCGCGTGATGCTGGCTAAGGCACTGTTCGGGCACCCCGACAACCTGCTGCTTGACGAGCCTACCAACGACTTGGACCTCGACACCGTTCAGTGGCTGGAGGAATATCTCTCAAACCTCGAGCAGTGCGTGCTGGTTGTATCGCACGACCGTCACTTCCTTGACGCAGTATCAACACAGACCGTAGATATCGACTTCGGTAAGGTAACACTCTTCTCTGGTAACTATTCATTCTGGTACGAGAGTTCACAGCTTGCTCTGCGTCAGGCCCAGAACCAGAAGATGAAGGCCGAGGAGAAGAAAAAGCAGCTGGAGGAGTTTATCCGCCGATTCAGCGCTAACGTAGCAAAGAGTAAGCAGACCACATCGCGAAAGAAGATGCTGGAGAAGCTGAACGTAGAAGAGATTACACCATCAACACGTAAATACCCAGGTATCATCTTCTCAATGGAGCGTGAGCCTGGAACACAGATTCTGGAAGTAGAAGGTCTGAAGGCCGTAGATGCCGACGGAACAGTTCTGTTCGACAACGTGAACTTCACCATCGAGAAGGGACAGAAGACCGTATTCCTCTCACACAATCCAAAGGCAATGACAGCTCTGTTCGAGATTATCAACGGTAATCGCGAGGCAGCTGCAGGTACTTACAAGTGGGGTGTTACCATCACCACAGCATATCTGCCATTGGACAACACTGACTTCTTCCAGAGCGAGATGAACCTTGTAGATTGGCTCTCACAGTGGGGACCAGGTAACGAGGTAACAATGAAGTCGTTCCTTGGTCGTATGCTCTTCAAGGAGGAGGATGTGCTGAAGCACGTGAACGTACTCTCTGGAGGTGAGAAGATGCGCTGTATGATTGCTCGTATGCAGCTTAAGAATGCTAACTGCCTTATCCTCGACACCCCAACAAACCACTTGGATCTGGAGTCGATTCAGGCATTCAACAATAACCTGATTCAGTTTAAGGGTAACATTCTGTTTGCATCGCACGACCATGAGTTCATCAACACCGTGGCCGACCGCATCATCGAGCTCACTCCAAAGGGCACTATCGACAAGCTGATGAGCTATGATGACTACATCTACGATGAGAACATCAAGGCACAGAAAGAGAAGATGTATAACTAATGGCACGGAATTTGCTCTGAACAAATCAGAACTTTAAACAACGCTATTATGACAGAAAAAGATATCAACATCGAAGAGGAAGAGAACCTCGAAGAGGTGAACACAGAGAACACTGAGAACACTGAGAGCGCAGAGGCAGAAAAGACCGAAGAAGCAGCTCAGGAAGAAGAGGCAGAAGAGTTGGATCCACTGGAGAAGGCTCAGGCAGAACTTGCAGAGATGAAGAACCAGTTGCTCTACAAAGCTGCTGAGTTTGAGAACTACCGCAAGCGCACACTTAAAGAGCGTGCCGAGCTGATTCTGAATGGCGGCGAGAAGGTTATCACAGCCATTCTGCCTGTTCTCGACGATATGGAGCGCGCCATCGCCAACGGTTCGAAGACCGAAGACCCACAGGTGCTGCGTGAGGGTATGGAACTTATTTACCAGAAGTTTGTCAAGACCCTTGAGGCACAAGGCGTAAGCAAGATAGAAACAAAGGATGCCGACTTTGACACCGACCTTCATGAGGCCGTAGCTATGGTTCCAGGTATGGGCGATGACAAGAAAGGCAAGGTAATAGACTGCTTGCAGGAGGGATACAAACTAAACGACAAAGTAATCCGCCACGCCAAAGTGGCAGTAGGACAGTAATATGGCACAGAAGAGAGACTATTACGAGGTGCTGGGCGTTGACAAAAGCGCATCAGAAGACGAAATCAAGAAAGCGTATCGAAAGATAGCCATTAAGTATCACCCCGACCGCAACCCCGGCGATAAGGAAGCCGAGGAGAAATTTAAGGAGGCGGCCGAGGCATACAATATTCTGCACGACCCTAAGACACGCCAGCAGTACGACCAGTTCGGATTCAACGGTCCTAACATGGGCGGCGGATTCGGTGGTTTCAGCGGATTCGAAAGCACAATGAACATGGACGACATCTTCTCGATGTTCGGCGATATATTCGGTGGTCACGGTTTCGGTGGCTTCGGTGGCGGACAGCGTCGCCCACAGCAGCATCGCGGAAGCGACCTTCGTCTTAAGGTTAAGCTGACACTCGAGGAGATAAATACCGGCGTTACCAAGAAGTTCAAGGTGCGCAAGGATATCCATTGTCCACATTGTAACGGTAGTGGTGCCGAGGCCGGAAGCCAGAAGGAGCAGTGCCCCACATGTCACGGTCAGGGTTACATCACTCACACCACTCAGAGCATCTTCGGCATGATGCAGCAGCAGAGCGTTTGTCCTACCTGCGGTGGCGAGGGAATGGTAATCAAGAACAAGTGTAAGCATTGTGGCGGTACCGGTGTTGAGAAGGGCGAGGAAGTTGTTGAGATAAACATCCCTGCAGGTGTAGCCGAAGGTATGGTAGTAAACGTACCTGGCAAGGGTAATGCAGGTAGACACAACGGCACCCCTGGTGACATCCAGGTATTCATCGAGGAAGAGCCACACGAGACTTTCATTCGCGACGGTAACGACTTGATTTACAATCTATTGCTCGATTTCCCAACAGCAGCACTTGGAGGCGATATTGAGATTCCAACCATCGAGGGAACCAAGCTAAAGGTAAAGCTCGACAACGGAACTCAGCCAGGAAAGACTCTGCGCTTGCGCGGAAAGGGTTTGCCCGCCGTACAGGGTTATGGCAGCGGACGCGGTGACCTTGTTGTAAACATAAGCGTGTATGTTCCTAAGACCTTGAGCAAGGAGGAGAAGCAGGCCATTGAGCAGTTCAAGGGCAGCGACAACTTCAAGGGCGACAAGCAGACACGCGACTCTATATTCCAGAAGTTTAAGAATTACTTTAATTAATAAATAAGGTATATAGTATGACATATCAGGAAACGTGTGAATACCTGTTCAACCAGTTGCCAATGTTCGAAAAACAGGGAGCAGGCGGTTATAAGGAAGGACTGGAAAACAGTCATGCACTCGACGAGCATCTGGGTCATCCCCACAAAAAGTATCTTACGATACATGTGGCAGGAACCAATGGCAAGGGTTCATGTGCTCACACGCTTTCTGCTGTTCTGCAGATGTGCGGATATAAGGTAGGACTCTACACATCACCACACCTGGTTGACTTCAGCGAGCGAATTCGCATTAACGGCCAACCAATCAGTGAGGATTATGTAGTTGAGTTTGTAGAGAAGCACAAACCATTCTTCGAGCCCCTGCAGCCATCGTTCTTTGAGCTCACCACAGCTATGGCATTCAAGTATTTTGCCGACATGGACGTTGACATCGCAGTAATCGAAGTGGGACTTGGCGGACGTTTGGACTGCACCAACATCATAACCCCTATCCTATCTGTTATTACCAACATCGGACTGGACCACACCCAGTTCCTTGGCACATCGCTCGAGCAGATAGCCATGGAGAAGGCAGGTATAATCAAGAAAAACGTTCCTGTAGTTGTAGGCGAGACCACACCCGAGACACGTATGGTGTTCGAGGCCATCGCCACAGAAAACCATGCACCTATCGTATTTGCCGAAGATCAGAAGCAGATTATCTCGCTTTCTTTAGGTAATAAGGGTATAGAATACTATACAAAGAGTTTTGGCATAATACATGGTGAACTTAACGGTATCTATCAGGAGAAGAACACTAACACCATACTATGTGCCATACAGCAGCTTGAAAGCCTAGGTTTCATGCATGCAGTTAAATGCCAAGCCAATGCTGTATGCCAAAACCGCGAAGTGCAGAAAGGCTTTTCGCACGTTTGCAGCCTTACAGGTTTGAAAGGACGCTGGCAGAAGGTTGGCGAGGCACCACTCACCATTTGCGACACGGGTCATAATGTTCCAGGATGGAAGTATCTGAGCGAGCAGCTTAACAATGTTAAGTGCGACAAGATGCACATCGTATTCGGTATGGTTGATGACAAGGACATACACGGAGTTATGGAACTGCTGCCTAAAAAAGCAACCTATTATTTTACAAAAGCAAACAACAAAAGAGCCGTTTCTGAGAACGTCCTGAAGCTTTATGCACAAGGAATAGAACTGGAAGGCGAAAGCTATCCAGACGTAAAAAGCGCCTACGAAGCAGCAAAGGCTGCAGCCAATAGCAACGACTTTGTGTTCGTTGGAGGTAGCAGTTATGTGGTAGCTGAGCTGCTAAAGAACTGTATTTAGGCTTTTTTAATATATCATCAACTATTTTTTGGTCGAAACATTTGCCATTTTGATTTTTTTTCTGTTACTTTGCAGAAAAATAATATTTTAACTAAAAACATATCAATATGGCAAATACTACAGAGACAGTGAATCTGTGCGGTCTGAAGCGCGAAGACTTTCAGGCCACTATCAATGGTAAAAAAACCGACTTGTACATTCTTAGAAACCGTAAGGGATATGAAGTGGCAATCTCAAACTATGGAGGTGCCATTTGTGCTATTATGGTTCCTGGTAAGGATGGCAAAGTAGCTAACGTTATCGAGGGTCATAATGACATCAAGCAGCTTACCAGCGGCAATGAGCCATACCTGTCAACACTGATAGGTCGTTGGGGTAACCGCATCTGCAAAGGTCAGTTCATTCTGAACGGCAAGGAGTACCAGCTGGCACTTAACGACGGACCTAACCACCTCCACGGCGGTAAGGTAGGTTACAATGCTAAGGTTTGGGATGCCCGCCAGATGGGTCCACGCTCTTTGGCTCTGCATCGTATTTCATCTTACGGTGAGGAAGGTTTCACAGGCGAGCTCGATGTAACAGTTGAATTCACATTCACCGACCAGAACGAGCTGGTTATCGAGTATCTGGCTACCACAAACAAGAAGACCATCGTCAACCTGACACATCACGCCTTCTTTGCACTGGGTGGTACAGCTGATCCTACTCCAGGTATTGAGGACCAGATCTGCGAGATTAACGCCGACTTCTATCTTCCTACCGATGATACAGCTATCCCAACAGGTGAAATCCTGAAGGTTGAGGGTACTCCATTCGACTTCCGTAAGCCAAAGACATTCGGACAGGATATCGATGCTGACAACGAGCAGATTAAGTTCGGTCATGGTTTCGACCACAACTACGTTCTGAACAAGCAGGAAGAGGGCGAGCTCTCATTTGCAGCTAAGCTCACCGATCCAAAGAGTGGACGTACTATGGAGGTTTACACCACCGAGCCAGGATTGCAGCTTTACACCGGTAATTTCCTTAACGGATACAAGGGAGCCAACGGTTGCACATTCCCACATCGTTCGGCAGTATGTTTCGAGGCTCAGCACTTCCCCGATTCACCTAACCGCCCATACTTCCCAAGTGTAGTACTTAATCCCGGACAGCGTTACAAGCAGAAGACTGTTTATCGCTTCGGTGTAGTTGAATAATTATAAACCAACATTAAAATTATTGACGACAATATGACTGAGACAAATAAGAATGGCAAAGTGATTGCCATTGTGACAATGTGCTTCATCTTCGCGATGATCAGCTTTGTAACAAACATGGGCGCCCCCTTTGGCAATATATGGGGATTTGAATATCCCTTTGCCAAAGCTTGGGGTAACCTGATGAACTTTGCCGCTTACCTGTTTATGGGTATACCTGCAGGTAAGATGCTGACAAAATTTGGATACAAGAAGACCGCTCTGATAGCTCTTATCGTAGGTATCGTTGGTCTGGTGTTCCAGTATCTCTCAAGCCTCTTCGGCGCAGGTACATACGTATTTACATACGATAGTATTCCTGTAGCCCTTAACTTGATTATCTATCTGCTGGGTGCATTCATCTGCGGTTTCTGCGTATGTATGCTTAACACCGTAGTTAACCCAATGCTTAACCTCCTCGGAGGCGGCGGCAACAAGGGTAACCAGCTGATTCAGGTAGGTGGCACACTGAACTCGCTTACAGGTACTCTCACCCCACTATTGGCAGGCATCCTGGTTGGTACAGTTACCAAGGACACCAGCATGAGCGATGTTGCTCCACTGTTGTTCATCGGTATGGCTGTATTCGCTATTTCGTTTGTCATCATCAGCCGTGTATCTATTCCCGAGCCTACACTCGGTAAGGTAGCACCTAAGTACGAGCGTAGCCCTCTGGCTTTCCGCCACTGTGTGCTGGGCGTTATAGCTATCTTCTTCTATGTAGGTATCGAGATTGGTATCCCCATGGAGCTGAATTTCTACGTTACCAAGCTTCCCTTTGAGGGTGCAGCAGCTATTGGCGGATCATTGGCAGCAGCCTACTGGCTCCTGATGATGATTGGCCGTGCATGCTCAAGCGCCATCTCTGGTAAGGTATCAACTAAGACACAGTTGACAACAGTAAGTGCCGTAGCTATTCTGCTGCTCGTAATTGCCATCTTCATGCCCGAGAGCGTTACTATTTCGTTCAGCGGACACGATGTACCCGCCAAAGCTTTCCTTATTCCTGCCTGTGGTCTCTGCACATCTGTAATGTGGGGAGGTATCTTCAACCTTTCGGTTGAGGGGCTGGGCAAATATACTGAGGCTGCCTCGGGTATCTTCATGACTATGGTAGTTGGTGGTGGTATCATGCCTCTCATCCAGGAGGCCATCGCCAAATCTGCAGGTGAGATTTTCAGCTACTGGCTTGTAATCGCAATGTTGGCTTATATTCTGTTCTATGCCCTCATCGGTAGTAAGAACGTGAACAAAGACATTAAAGTCGACTAATAATAACCCTAAAAAACACTTTGCTTATGGAAATTGATTTTGTAAGAAGCCGTTTCATCAAGCACTTTGATGGAAAGACCGGCAACGTATATGCTTCTCCAGGACGTATCAACCTTATAGGTGAGCACACCGACTACAATGGTGGTTTTGTGTTCCCTGGTGCTGTTGATAAAGGAATTATGGCCGAGATGCGTGCCAATGGTACCGAAGATACCGTTATGGCTTACGCTATTGACCTTAAAGACCGCGTAGATTTCAAACTCTCCGACCCCGCAGGTCCTAAGGCCTCATGGGCACGCTATATCTATGGTATAGCATTGGAGATGAAGAAGCTGGGTGTTCCTGTTAAGGGTTTCAATATTGCTTTTGCAGGCGATGTTCCCCTTGGTGCTGGTATGTCATCATCAGCTGCTATGGAGAGTTGCTTTGCTTTCGGACTGAACGATATCTTTGGCGACAACAAGGTTTCGCAATGGGATATGGCATTGGCAGGACAAGCAACTGAGCATAACTATTGTGGTGTTAACTGCGGTATTATGGACCAGTTTGCTTCTGTATTCGGTAAGGCAGGTTGCCTGATGCGCCTTGACTGCCGCTCTCGCGAATTTGAGTACTTCCCATTCAAGCCCGATGGCTATCGCCTTGTGCTTGTAGACAGCGTTGTTAAGCATGAGTTGTCTGGTTCGCCATATAACGACCGCCGCAACTCTTGTGAGAACGTTGTAAAGCATATTCAGGCAAAGCATCCAGAAGGAAAGTACGAAACCCTGCGCGATTGCACATGGGAGCAGCTTGACGAGGTTCGTGCCGAGGTTGGCGAAGAGGATTACAAGCGCGCTAAGTTCGTGCTCGGCGAGAAGGATCGTGTGCTGGCAGTATGCGATGCTCTTAATGAGGGCGACTACGAGAAGGTTGGTGAACTGATGTATAAGACTCATGAAGGCTTGTCAAAAGACTACGAGGTATCATGCGATGAACTTGACTTCCTTAACGATGTTGCCAAGGAAAATGGCGTAACCGGTTCACGTATCATGGGTGGCGGCTTTGGTGGTTGCACTATCAACTTGGTTCGCAGCGATCTCTATAAAAAGTTTGTTGAAGATGCTAAGGCAAAGTTCAACGCAAAGTATGGTCACGAGCCAAAAATCTACGATGTAGTTATTGGCGACGGAGCACGTAAGATTTGCTAACTCAGAATCGACAAAAACACATTCTTTGTGTTTATAAAGGTTAAATATTTAGAGTAAGGTGTATTTTCCACACCTTACTCTTTATTTTTCCCCCATTTTAATTTGTTATTTCGAATGTTAATTGTAATTTTACACCCAAAATAACAACAATAGACTCAATAATAACTTAAAACGAAAAAGCAATGAAAGCATTGAAAGCAACATTGATGGGGGTAGGTGCAGCAGCACTTATGCTCTCGTGTGCCGGTAGCCAGCAGGCTCCACAACTCACAGTTTCGGGTCTCGACCCAGCAAAGTTCGACACAACCATCCAGGCCAAGCCCGTTAAGCTCTACACGCTTAAGAACCAGAATGGCATGGAGGTTTGTATCACCAACTATGGTGGTCGTATCGTATCTCTTGTTGTTCCCGACAAGGATGGCAAACCAACCGACGTTGTTCTCGGATTCGACAACATCGCCCAGTATGCCGACACCATCAACACTCCATCTGACTACGGATCAAGCGTTGGCCGCTATGCCAACCGCATCAAGGAGGGAAAATTCACCCTTAATGACACCGAGTATCAGCTCAAGAAGAACGATGGTCCAAACTCTCTTCACGGAGGTGGCAACACAGGTTGGATGCATCAGGTTTACGATGCTGAGCAGATTGGCGATTCAATCCTTAAGCTCACCATCGTAGCTGCTGACGGCGAGAACGGATTCCCCGGAAAGGTTATGGCTGTAACCACCTACAAACTCACATCTGACAATGTGCTCGATATGACTTGGGAGGCTGAGACCGACAAGCCAACTATCATCAACCAGACTAATCACAACTATTACAACCTGAGTGGTGACTTCACACAACCAGGCTACGACATGGTTCTGTATGTAAATGCTGACAACTTCACTCCAAGCGACAAGCTTTACATCCCTACAGGCGAAATCAAATCAGTTGAGGGTACTCCAATGGACTTCCGTACTCCACATGCCATTGGCGACAGCATAAAGAGCACTTTCGACCAGATTCAGAACGCTACAGGTTACGACCACAACTTCTGTCTGAATACCTATAAGGATGGTAAGGGCGATGACACTCAGGTTTGTGCAAGCCTCTATAGCCCAAAGACAGGTATCTTTATGGAGATGTTTACCAACGAGCCTGGTGTACAGGTATACAGCGGTAACTTCCAGGGTGTTGGAGCCGATAAAGATATCGCCCGCAAGGGTGGCATCACCTACCCCAAGCACGTAAGCGTTTGCTTGGAGAGCCAGAAGTATCCCGATTCTCCAAACCATCCTGACTGGGTTCAGCCCGTTCTCAATCCAGGCGAGAAGTACTTCAGTCACACAGCTTATAAATTCTCGATTAAATAATAATTAAATACTAACTAAAAAATTAGAATTAAAAATGGCATTATTAGACTGGATTGTCATCGGTGCTTTCTGTTGTGCACTGGTTGGCATTGTATTGTGGGTTATTTCACAGAAGAACAATAACTCAGCAGATTATTTCTTAGGCGGAAAAGATGCAACATGGATTGCCATCGGTGCATCAATCTTTGCTTCGAATATCGGTTCTGAGCACCTTATCGGACTTGCTGGTGCCGGTGCTTCATCAGGTATGGCTATGGCCCACTGGGAGATTCAGGGATGGATGATTCTGATCTTAGGTTGGGTATTTGTACCTTTCTACACACGCTCAATGGTTTACACTATGCCAGAGTTCCTGGAGCGTCGTTACAACACACAGAGCCGTACAATCCTCTCTGTAATCTCACTGATTAGTTATGTACTTACCAAGGTTGCAGTTACGGTTTATGCAGGTGGTTTGGTATTCCAGCAGGTATTCGGTGTCCAGGAGCTCTGGGGCATCGACTTCTTCTGGATTGCAGCTATCGGTTTGGTGGTTATCACAGCCATCTACACTATCTTCGGTGGTATGAAGAGTGTTCTCTACACCTCTGTACTGCAGACTCCTATCCTGCTGCTCGGTTCGCTTATTATCCTGGTTCTCGGATTCAAAGCCCTTGGTGGTTGGGACGAGATGATGGCCATTTGTGGTGCCGTAGATGCTAACGAGTATGGCGACAAAATGACATCACTGATTCGCGACAACCGCGATGCTAACTATCCTTGGTTGGGTGCACTCATCGGTTCGGCCGTTATCGGTTTCTGGTATTGGTGTACCGACCAGTATATCGTTCAGCGTGTACTCTCTGGTAAGGATGAGAAAGAGGCTCGCCGTGGTACCATCTTCGGTGCTTACTTGAAGCTTCTGCCCGTATTCCTGTTCCTGATTCCAGGTATGATTGCCTTTGCTATGAGCACTAAGGGTATCACCCTGCCAAATGGCGAAGTTTTCCAACTATCAACTCCTGACGCAGCATTCCCTACACTCGTAGCAAAGTTGCTGCCTGCAGGTGTTAAGGGTCTGGTAGTTTGCGGTATCCTTGCGGCCCTGATGTCATCTTTGGCATCTCTGTTCAACTCATCAGCAATGTTGTTCACTATCGATTTCTGGAAACGTTTGCGTCCTGAGACTCCTGAAAAGCAGCTCGTTCGTATAGGTCAGATTGCTACTGTTGTCATCGTAATCCTTGGTATCCTATGGATCCCCATTATGCGTTCAGTAGGTAATGTGCTTTATAACTACCTGCAGGATGTTCAGTCAGTTCTGGCTCCTGGTATCGCAGCAGCATTCCTGCTGGGTATCTGCTGGAAGCGTGCATCAGCCAAGGGTGGAATGTGGGGATTGCTCTCTGGTATCATCATCGGTCTTACACGTCTGGGGGCTAAGGTATACTATAGCAACGCTACCGATGCTGCCGATAGCTGGTTCAAGGCTGTATTCTACGACTTCAACTGGTTGTTCTTCTGTGGTGTAATGCTCATTGTTTGCTGTCTGATTGTGATCGTAGTATCACTCTGCACCGAGGCTCCTGACCAACAGAAGATTCAGGGTCTGGTATTCGGTACATCAACACCCGAGCAGATTGAGGCTACACGTAAGAGCTGGAACAAGTGGGATGTATTCCACACTATCGTTATTCTTGGCTTTACAGTAGCATTCTACATCTATTTCTGGTAATTAGATTTTAAGATATGACATTCTATAACGAACATTCCAAGGTCTTTCTTTCGGTAGACTGCATCATCTTCGGTTTCGACGACAAGAAACTTAAGGTGCTTGTAGGTCGCCGTAAGATGGATCCAGGACGTGGCGAATGGAGCCTCTACGGAGGCTTCGTTGGCGCCACCGAGAGTGTTGACGAAGCAGCAACACGTACTTTGTTTGAACTTACCGGTTTGCGTAATCTCTATATGCGCCAGATAGGTGCCTTTGGTAAGGTAGACCGCGACCCAGGCGAACGCGTTGTGTCAATAGCCTACTATGCACTCATCAATGTCAACGACTACGACGAGAAACTTCGTAAGACTCACGGTGCAGAGTGGATCGATGTTGAGAACCTTCCCACCCTCTATTCCGACCACAATGAAATGCTAACCAAAGCGCGCAAGCTTATTCAGCAGAAGATGTCGCACGAGCCTATCGGTTTCCGCCTATTGCCCAATCTTTTCACACTCACGCAGTTGCAGACACTCTACGAGGCTGTGTATGGCACCGAGCTCGACAAGCGCAACTTCCGCAAACGTGTTAAGGATATGGACTTTATTGAGAAGACCGAGCTCATTGATAAGAAGAGTTCTAAACGTGGAGCTTACCTATATCGTTTCAATAACAAAGCGTATACCGAAGATTCAAATTTCAAACTGTAGAAAACAATGTTAGAAGAGTTAAAAGAAAAAGTATTCAAGGCAAATCTTGACCTTGTAAAACAAGACCTGGTAATCTTTACCTGGGGTAACGTGTCTGGCATCGACCGCGAGAAAGGTCTTGTTGTCATCAAGCCCTCTGGCGTAGACTACGATGTAATGAAAGCATCTGACATGGTAGTTGTCGACCTCAATACCGGCGAGGTAGTAGAGGGCGACCTGAACCCATCGAGCGACACGCCTACTCACCTTGTATTGTATCGCAACTTCCCTAATATTCAGGGCGTTGTCCACACCCACTCTACCTATGCCACAGCATTTGCTCAGGCAGGTCGCGATATCCCCAACATCGGCACCACTCACGCCGACTATTTCTATAAGGATATCCCCTGCACACGCGATATGACAGAGGCAGAGGTAAAAGGCAGCTACGAGTTGGAGACGGGCAATGTGATTGTTGATGAGATTCTGAACATCCGTAAAATCAATCCCGATCACACACCTGCCGTTCTTGTAAAGAATCACGGTCCATTCTCATGGGGAACATCACCCGACAATGCCGTTTACAATGCCAAGGTTATGGAGCAGTGTGCCAAGATGGCGTTTGTAGCGTTCTCAGTAAACCCCGAGCTCACAATGAATCCTCTGCTTATCGAGAAGCACTATATGCGTAAGCACGGCCCCAACGCCTACTATGGTCAAAAAGGACAGAAACATTAATAATAACAATTAAAAATAGAAAACTATGTATGAAAATTTAGAACTTTGGTGGGTAACAGGTGCACAGCTCCTTTATGGAGGCGATGCAGTAGTTGCAGTTGATGGACACTCTAAGGAGATGGTCGATGGTCTTAACGCCTCTGGCAATATCCCTGTAAAAATTGTATATAAAGGTACTGCTAACAGCAGCAAGGAGGTAGAGCAGATTATGCTTGCCGCCAACAATGATGCAAAGTGCGCAGGTATCATCACATGGATGCATACCTTCTCACCTGCAAAGATGTGGATCAAGGGTCTGCAGCAGTTGCAGAAGCCTCTGCTTCACTTCCACACCCAGTATAACGCCGAGATTCCCTGGAGCGAGATCGACATGGACTTCATGAACCTCAACCAGAGTGCTCATGGCGACATCGAGTTCGGACACATCTGTACTCGTATGCGTGTTGCCCGTAAAGTGGTTTGCGGTTATTGGAAAGACGAGAAGGCTCAGAAGCAGATTGCAGTATGGGCACGCGTAGCAGCAGGTGTTGCTGATGCTCACAACGTTCGTTGCCTGATGTTCGGTATGAACATGAACAACGTTGCCGTTACCGATGGCGACCGTGTTGAGTTCGAGCAGCGTCTGGGCTACCACGTTGACTACTACCCTGTTTCTTCGCTGATGGAGTACTTCAAGAAGGTAACTGACGCCGAGGCCGATGCACTCGTTGAGGAGTACAAGAAGCTGTACACCATCAAGATTGACGAGAGTGGCGAGCAGGTTTACTGGGAGAAGGTAAAGAACGCAGCCAAGGCTGAGATTGCCCTGCGCCGCGTACTGAAGGACGAGGGTGCAACAGCCTTCACAACCAACTTCGACGACCTGGGCGATGCCAACATCGACGATCCAAACTTCTGCGGCTTCGACCAGATTCCCGGTCTGGCTTCACAGCGCCTCATGCAGGAGGGTTACGGTTTCGGTGCTGAGGGCGACTGGAAGACAGCTTGCCTCTATCGCACTTTGTGGATTATCCAGCAGGGCATGCCTACCGGTTGCTCATTCCTCGAGGACTACACCCTGAACTTCGCTGGCGACAAGAGTTCTTGTCTGCAGAGCCACATGCTCGAAGTTTGTCCGCTGATTGCTACCGACAAGCCCAAGCTCGAGGTTCACTTCCTCGGTATCGGTATCCGCAAGCAGCAGACAGCCCGTTTGGTATTCACATCTAAGACTGGTGCTGGTATCAAGGCTACAGTTGTTGACCTTGGCAACCGTTTCCGTCTCATCTCTCAGGAGGTTGAGTGCATCGAGCCTCAGCCCATGCCAAAGCTTCCTGTAGCTTCTGCTCTGTGGGTTCCACAGCCTACATTCGAGATTGGTGCTGCAGCCTGGATTCTGGCAGGTGGTACACACCATAGTGCTTTCTCTTACGATATCACTGAGGAATATTGGGAGGACTTTGCCGAGATGACTGGCATCGAGTATGTCCGCATCAACAAGCAGACCAATATTGCCGATTTCAAGCAGACCCTCCGCAACAACGAGGTTTACTTCATGCTCAACAAAGCACTCCGATAACATTTTAACACAGTGATACAGAGACACAGAGACTTCTATTTAAAAAGATTTAGATAACCTCTGTAACTCTGTACCTCTGTGTTGATAAATAAAAAAGAATAACTATGACAGCAAAACAAACAATAGAAGCAGGTAAGGCCATTCTCGGTATCGAGTTTGGCTCTACCCGTATTAAGGCCGTTCTCATCGACGAGAACAACACCCCTATCGCACAGGGTTCACATGAGTGGGAGAACCAGTTGGTAGACGGTCTCTGGACCTACTCTACCGAGGCTGTTTGGTACGGACTCCAGGATTGCTACTCTGAGCTCCGCAAGGATGTCCAGAAACAATACGACTGCGAGATTGAGTCACTGGCCGCCATCGGTTTCAGTGCCATGATGCACGGCTACATGGCCTTTAATGACAAGCAGGAGATTCTCGTTCCTTTCCGCACATGGCGTAACACCAACACCGGTAAGGCCGCTGCCGAGCTCTCTAAGCTCTTTAACTACAACATCCCCCTGCGTTGGAGCATCTCACATCTTTACCAGTGCATTCTCGACAACGAGGAGCATGTAAGCGACATCAAGTACCTCACCACTCTGGCCGGTTATGTTCATTGGCAGGTAACAGGACAGTTTGTGCTGGGTGTTGGCGATGCATCAGGTATGATTCCTGTTGATCCCAAGACCAAGACTTACGATGCCACAATGGTCAAGAAGTTCGATGAACTCATTGCTCCTAAAGGTTTCTCATGGAAGTTGCTCGACATTCTGCCTAAATCTCTGAATGCTGGCGAGAATGCAGGATTCCTTACACCAGAGGGTGCAAAGAAGCTTGACGTTTCCGGTCACCTGAAGGCAGGCATCCCCGTATGTCCTCCTGAGGGCGATGCTGGAACAGGTATGGTTGCCACCAACGCAGTTAAACAGCGCACAGGTAATGTTTCTGCCGGAACATCATCGTTCTCAATGATTGTACTTGAGAAAGAGCTTTCAAAGCCTTACGAGATGATTGATATGGTTACCACTCCCGATGGTTCACTCGTAGCGATGGTTCACTGTAACAACTGTACCAGCGACATCAACGCATGGGTTGGTCTATTCAAGGAGTATCAGCAACTGCTTGGTGTGCCCGTTGATATGAATGAGCTTTACGGTAAGCTATTCAACAAGGCTCTTGAAGGCGATACCGACTGCGGTGGACTCATGGCCTACAACTACGTTTCAGGTGAGCCTGTAACTGGTCTGGCTGAGGGTCGTCCTATGTTCGTTCGCTCTGCAGGCGACAAGTTCAACCTTGCCAACTTTATGCGCGCCCACCTTTACGGAGCCATCGGTGTGCTCAAGATTGGTAACGATATTCTGCTGAAGGAAGAGAAAATCAAGGTTGACCGCATCACCGGTCATGGTGGCTACTTCAAGACTGCCGGTGTAGGTCAGCGCATGTTGGCTGCCGCTCTTAACTCTCCTATCTCTGTGATGGAGACTGCTGGCGAAGGTGGTGCATGGGGTATCGCTCTGTTGGCAGGCTACCTCATCAACAAGAACGGTAAAAACCTGGCCGACTACCTTGAGGATATAGTCTTCGCAGGCAACACTGGTATATCTATTGCTCCTACAGCCGAGGATGTAGCAGGCTTTGAGAAGTATATCGAGAATTACAAGCGCTGTCTGCCTATTGAGCAAGCTGCAGTAGATAATAAGTAAACCAACAAACAATGAGAAAAGTATTAGCAATAGCATTTTCCGCTTTCGCCATCAGCGCTTCAGCAGCTGACGCTGTGAAAGCTACGGTTCATGCCGATCAGGCTGGCGCCAAGATCAACAAAGAAATCTACGGCCAGTTCTCCGAGCACCTGGGCAGCTGTATCTATGGCGGTCTCTGGGTGGGCGAAGGCTCACAGATTCCTAATATCAATGGTTACCGCAAAGACGTGTTCGAGGCCCTCAAGGCTCTTCATATCCCCGTTATGCGCTGGCCCGGAGGCTGCTTTGCCGACGACTATCACTGGATGGACGGTATCGGTCCTAAGTCACAGCGTCCATCGCTGCGTAACAACAACTGGGGTGGTACTATTGAGGATAACTCTTTCGGTACCCACGAGTTCCTGAATCTCTGCGAGATGCTGGGCTGTGAGCCTTATATCAGTGGAAACGTAGGTTCGGGCACCGTTAAGGAGATGGCCCAGTGGGTTGAGTATATGACAAGCGACGGCGATACCCCCATGGCTCGTCTGCGCCGCCAGAATGGCCGCGACAAGGCTTGGAAGGTAAAATACTTCGGCATTGGTAATGAGGCTTGGGGCTGCGGTGGTAACATGACTCCACAGTATTACAGCGACGAGTTCCGTAAGTTCAACACCTACCTGCGTGATCAGGGGCAGAACCGCCTCTATCGCATTGCCTCAGGTGCCAGCGATTATGATTACGACTGGACCAAGGTATGTATGGATAAGATTGGCGACCGTATGCAGGGTATCTCTCTGCACTACTACACCTGCACAGGTTGGAGTGGTCCTAAGGGCTCTGCCACCAAGTTCGATACCGACCAGTACTACTGGGCTTTGGGCAAGTGCCTCGAGATTGAAGAGGTTATCAAGAAGCACAAGGCCATTATGGACCAGAAGGATCCTAAGGGCAAGATTGGTCTGCTTGTCGACGAGTGGGGCACATGGTGGGACGAGGAACCCGGCACCATCACCGGTCACCTGTACCAGCAGAACGCCCTTCGCGACGCCTTCGTAGCAGCCCTCTCGCTGAATGTATTCCATAAGTACACCGACCGTGTAAAGATGGCCAACATCGCTCAGGTGGTAAACGTGCTGCAGTCTATGATCCTCACCGATCAGGAAGGCACAGGTCACATGGTGCTTACACCTACCTACCACGTATTCCAGATGTACACACCATTTATGGAGGCTACTTATCTGCCTGTCGACCTCGAGAGCGAGACCATCCAATGCAGTAAAGAGTACTTTAAGGTTAAGCAGGCCACCAAGGACAACTCTACCCGCCCCTGCCCTGTTCTTTCAGCATCAGCTGCAAAGACCACCGATGGCGGTATCGTTCTGGCCATTACCAATGTGAGTCTCGACAAAGATCAGACCATCGATTTCAATCTGGCAGGCTTCAAGGCCAAGAGTGTCAGCGGTCGCATCCTCACATCAAAGAATGTAGCCGACTACAACGACTTCCAGCATCCCGACGTCGTTTCTCCTAAGGAATACAAAGATGCCAAGCTGAACAAGAAGGGATCCTTAAGTGTAAAGATCCCCGCCAAGTCGATAATTGTTCTGAACATCAAGTAAATAGAAAGCCCGCTCGAAATAGAGCGGGTTTTTTATTTGGGTTCTACATGTACTGCTATATGTGTTTCAGAGCCATAGTGAGCTCGTAGGATATCCTCCACCTCCGACGCTTTATCGTGCGCCTCACAAAGTGTTATGTTACCATCCATAAGTATATGCAACTCTATAGCGTAGTGATTACCAAGACGTCGGGTGCGTAATTCGTGAGGTTCTACTACACCTGGTACTGATGCAGCAAGACGTAGTATATCATTCTCGACCTCTTCTGGTAGCGAATGCTCCATCAAGTCACCAATACCGTTACGCAACAGTTCAACAGAGACTTTTATAATAAACACACCTACGACAATTGATGCAACAGGGTCAAGAATCGCCCAACGTTGTCCTAAGAATATTGCTCCACCTATGCCAATAGCTGTACCGATGGACGACAATGCATCGCTTCGGTGATGCCACGCGTTGGCCTCTACCGCCTGCGAATTCAATTTGCGAGCCTTAGCCATAGAATAGTGATACACCGCCTCTTTCAGTAGCACAGATAACAGCGATGCCCATAGTGCCAACATTCCTGGTGCCTTAAGTACTCCGCCTTGCACCCAAACGATAATCTTGGTAAGACCATTGTAAACAATACCTACTGCCACCAGTAGCAATGCCACACCAATAATCGTCATGGCCAGCGTCTCATACTTTGCATGTCCGTATTCGTGATCCTTATCCTCTGGTTTGCCACTTATATGAACAAAAACTAGCACTATGATATCGGTAACAAAGTCTGATAGCGAGTGTACAGCATCTGCCACCATAGCAGCACTATGAGCCACAATGCCAGCCACAAACTTGAACAGCAGCAGTATAACATTAACTGCCCCACCCACCAGCGTTACCTTATATATCTCCTTGTTACGTTCCATTTTCCATCTATTTGGGCAGTGCTACTGATTTACGATAGCCCATACCAGTAACATGACAGATAAGTTTTCCTTCATGATTAGTTACACGCGCCTCTACCGATGGAATTTTGTGATGGTCACACACGTGTATGGCTTCGGCACGTAGTATGTCACCCAGTTTTGCACTTGTAACAAACATAATATTGTTGCTAATGCCAACTGTTAACTGTCCGCTCTGGTTAAGCAATGCAGCTATAGCCAAGTCTGCTAAAGTAAACAGAGCGCCACCCTGACATACGTTTCCTCCGTTAAGGTGTTCGGCCGTAACTGTCATTTCTGCCACAGCGTGATGCTCATCTAACTCAGTAATCCTGCACCCTGCATTAGCAGCAAACCTATCTGTTCTATTAAGTAATTCCTGTATATTCATATACTGCAAAGGTACATTGTTTATTGATAAACACCAAACTTTTATCAGCTTTTTTATTAAAAATTGAGTAGCACACAACAGTTTGCGCTACTCTTTATTGGTTTTCTTTGTAGTTTCAAAACTTTTTCATATCTTTGTCCCAAAATCCAAAACAAATATGAAACAACTAGTAACTATCTTTTTATTTTTCTGCGCTGCATCTGCTGGCGCTCAGTCATTGCCTTATCAGGATCCACAGTTATCGGCAGCTCAACGTGCCGATGACTTATTGGGACGTCTGACACTTGAAGAGAAGGTAAGCCTGATGATGGATTCATCACCAGCCATACCACGATTAGGAATACCACAGTTCCAGTGGTGGAACGAAGCCCTGCACGGCGTGGGGCGCAATGGCTACGCTACCGTTTTTCCGATAACAATAGGTATGGCAGCATCGTGGGATGATGCACTGCTGAAGAAGGTTTTTACAGCTGTTAGCGACGAAGCACGTGTAAAAGCCCAACAGGCTAAGCGGTCGGGCGATATCAAGCGCTATCAGAGTCTGTCGTTCTGGACACCAAACATCAACATCTTCCGCGATCCACGATGGGGACGCGGACAAGAGACATACGGCGAAGACCCCTACCTCACCTCGAAAATGGGAGTAGCCGTAGTTCAGGGACTGCAGGGTCCCTACGAGAAGTACCGCAAACTGCTGGCCTGCGCCAAGCACTTTGCCGTGCATAGCGGTCCGGAGTGGAACCGCCACGAATTCAATGTTGAGAATCTGCCTGAGCGCGACTTGTGGGAGACATACCTGCCTGCTTTCAAGGCACTGGTTCAGGAAGGCAAGGTGGCCGAGGTGATGTGTGCCTACCAGCGCATTGACGGACAGGCTTGCTGTGCACAGACACGCTACGAACAGCAGATACTGCGCAACGAATGGGGATTCGACGGCATCATCACAAGCGACTGCGGTGCTATACGCGACTTTCTGCCTCGTTGGCACAACGTGGCCAAGGATGGTGCAGAGGCATCGGCCAAAGCCGTATTGGCTGGAACCGACGTGGAATGCGGATCGGAGTATAAGCATCTGCCAGAGGCTGTACGCCGTGGCGATATCAGTGAGGCCGACATTAACCGCAGTTTGCGACGCCTGCTGATAGCACGCTTCGAACTGGGCGATTTCGATCCAGACGAGCTCAACCCATGGACCAAGATTCCTGAGAGCGTTGTGGCTTCGGCAGCTCACAAGGAGCTTGCTGCACAGATGGCACAGAAGAGTATTGTGCTACTGCAGAACCGCAACGATGTGCTGCCACTTGGCAACAATTTCAAGCCTTACTCAGGCTCGGCTACCGATATTGTTGTGATGGGACCTAATGCTAACGACTCTGTCATGATGTGGGGCAACTACGCTGGCTACCCCACCCATACCATCACTGCACTCGAAGGCATTATCAAAAAGGCCAACAAGCGCGTACCAGGTAGTCGCATACGTTATATCCAGGGCTGCGGACTGACACGCAACGAAGTGTTTGAGAGCCGGTTCAGTCTGATAAAAACACCTAAGGGCGATGCAGGCATGCAGATAACCTATTGGAACAACATGGATATGAAAGGAAAGCCAGCCACTGTGGTTACAGCCAAGCAGGCTCTTAAGCTGAGTAATGGTGGTAACACAGTGTTTGCACCAGGCGTTAACCTCGAGAATTTCTCTGCCCGCGTTGAGGGCACACTCACACCAACAACCGACGAGACACTGCAATTCACTATCGGCGGCGATGACAGGCTTCGACTGATAGTTAACGGCGACACACTGGCCAACTTCTGGTCGGTACGCCAGCGCATTCAGGGTGCTAAGAAAGAGTTAAAGGTAAAGGCAGGCAAGCCATACCGCATTCAGATAGACTATGTACAGGAGCAGAACTTTGCCGCTCTGGCTTTCGATGTTCAGCGTAAGTACACCCCTACTCCACAGGAGCTGCTGCAGCAGATTGGCGACACTCGCACCATTATCTTTGTGGGTGGAATATCACCAAGTCTTGAGGGCGAGGAGATGCGTGTAGACGAACCTGGATTCAAAGGTGGTGACCGTACAAGCATAGAGTTACCTCAGGCTCAGCGCGACCTATTGGCCATGCTGCACAAGGCAGGCAAGAAAGTGATATTTGTGAACTGCTCGGGCTCGGCTATGGGCTTAGCCCCTGAAGTACAGACATGCGATGCCATTATACAGTGGTGGTATTGCGGTGAGATGGGCGGTGCCGCACTGGCGGAAATTCTGTTTGGCGACCGCACTCCTAGTGGCAAGCTGCCTATAACCTTTTATAAGAGCACTAACGATCTGCCTGACTTCCTCGACTACACGATGAAGAACCGCACCTATCGCTACTTCAAGGGCAAGCCGTTATTCCCCTTCGGATTCGGACTTACATATACCGACATCAAGATTGACAGCCTTACATACAGCGACGGCAAAGTACAGGTAAAGGTAAGCAATGTGGGCCGTGGAAATGGTGCTGGTGCAGGCATTGCTACTGAGACCGTTCAGGTTTACATCCGCCATACTGCCGACAAGGAAGGACCGCTGAAAACACTTCGTGCCTATAAACAGGTAGAGCTTACACCAGGCGAGAGTAAGACGGTTACCATCCCCCTACCACGCGAGAGCTTTGAGGGATGGGACACAAGCACCAACACCATGCGCGTGGTACCTGGCAAGTACGAGATAATGGTAGGCAACTCTAGTGCAGATAAGGACTTAAAAAAGATAACAATAGATTTAAACTAAATAATAAAGGCTAGCAATTTATGCTAGCCTTTATTATCAGGGCTTATAGTTCATGTGAACCTTCTCCCACTTCACACCACCATTGATGTCACACTTTACACGCACCAGATAATCGCCAGGCTCGGGGTTGTTATCTTCGCACATAGAGTCGAGCGTAAGATATTCTATGCCGTTAACATTCTGCTGGTCCCACTTGTGAACGTGGCCCAGGAATACGATGGTAGCATTCCACTTAGCAAACCTGTCGAGCAGGAAGAACATCTCCTCGCGAGGGAATGTTGAGGCGAACTCAACCGAACGCGGGCGGAAGATGTTGGTATGACTGAAGATGAAGGTATTACGTGTCTTCACACCATACTCTTTTTCCAGCGCCTGAGCATCGAGAACGCCCTCCTCTATGAGTCTTACCTGCTCACGACCCAGGGTGCCACTGGCTGAATCAAGGAAAATAAGGCGGTCCATCACAGCCTCGCCCTTTTCCACATCAGTCATTACCAATATAGGTATTTGGTAGAACGACGAGTGGAAGATGTTTGACCACAGTGCCCACCCGTTGTGTGTGATGTCGTGGTTGCCCACTACGGGATAGAACGGGAAAGGTATTTGGTCGAACGATAACAGTCTATCACCATAACGATAGAAATAACAATCTTCATCATCTACCTGGTACTCATCATTTTCATCGCCAAGAAACACCTTCTCATAGTTCTTCTCGGCCCATATCTTCTTATATCTTTGAATAACGTTCTCCAACGTGATGTAGTACTCGGCCTTGGTATCAGCGATATCGCCAAGGTGGGCATAGAACAAATCGTCGTTATTGATACCTATCTCCAGCATCTCTGACATACGCCCATCATCAGTGGTTAGGTGACTATCGGCTCCAACCAGGAAAGTATAATCGCCAAGAACAAGATGGAACTTATAATCAATCTTGTGCTCCTCGTAATATTGGTGCGACATTTTTACACGATCCTCAACACCAGTGCCCGATACAAGCACACCGATGGGGCTTACCTTATCGCACGATGTAAATGCAGTAGCGGCTAAAACAGCAAACAGGGTATATTTAATCTTCTTCATCATTACCAAACATATTTTATTCCTAACTTTCCTGATGTCTCGTATTTACTAGCCAACTGGCTCATACTGCCTGCAGGACGGATATTAAACTCGCCGAAGAAACTCATTGTAGGGTTAATACGGCCATAGAAGTTTAAGCCCCAGTTGATGTTCCAGTTCTCGAAATAGAAATCATCATAGTTGCGGAAGAACACACCAACATTCCATGAGTTCCAGCGTGGACGCATGTTGGCACCGAAACCAAAAGTGAGCGTAAGCGGCTCGGTATAGCCGAAGTTCTGAATACTCCAGCGTATCAGCGATTCGCCCAAACGCATATATACATAAGGTGTCTCCCATGTCACTGAGAGGTTGGCTATCTTCTCGTTGGCCCCCCACTTATGATAGCGGTTGTAAAGCAGCGTAGCATCGAAGTAGAAATCCATCCACTTAACGGGAAGGCGATAACCACCCTTGGCATCGATAGAATAGAGTTGCTTACCAAACTGTGCCTGAGCATCTCCACCTACATACCAACGATCGGTAAGGTGACGTTTGTAGGATACCTCAAGTCCGCCAAACCAATTTACTACCACGTTATTACCTGCCATCACGTAGCCCGAGAGCTCGTTCTTGTGTTCGCCATCATACTTGTGCTCACCGGTATATACTTGTGCACTAACGCCTGTAGCTAAAGTACCAAGCACAAAGGCAAGAACAGTTGTTCTAAAGTTTATCATAAGGTTATAATCAACGTAATGACTCTACTTCCTGGCGTTTTGCCCGGTAGTAACGATCTACAAAGTCAATCTGCTCGCGGTTGGGGCGCATAATAAGCGAAGCACCGTTAGAGAACTGCATCGTGGTGGGCTTAGCATCGTCGAATGCAGGCCAGTAAGGCAGTCCCTTGCCGTTAGGATTACAAGTCTTGGCAAAATTAATCCAGTATTGCTGGATAATCTCTGCAACGGCACTCTCCGCTGGATACTTGTCGCCCTGAAGCAGGAACTGACCATTCAGATACATGATATCATCGGCATGAGCCACACCACGGCGACGTGGATCCTGCGAGAAACTCATGGTTGAAGGCTGAGCCAGATAGGCTGCATAAGCAGGACTCTTGCCTGTCTTGTTCTGCAGACTAACCCATGCGTATGATGGCCATGCAAAGCCCATATCGCGGAAGGCATCGCCAAAGCCGTGCCAAGCCTCATCGTTGGTAGCACCAGGGTAATACTTCAAAGCCTCATCGGCCCACGAGCCGAAGATACCCTTGACTGTCTTCTGATAATCCTCGGCAGTGATATTTCCTGGAGCAAACAGGGCACCCTCATCGCTATTAGTCATCACTATTACAGGCACATCATTATACTCGCCGCGCTCGTAGAGACGATATTGGTCGTCGCAGATGACGTAGCCATCAACGCATGGCCAGAAGCCAGCAAAGCCAACGTCACCGTCGCACAGCAGCATGGCATCCATCTGGCGCAGCTGCTTCAGGTTCTTTTTCTTCAGATGTTTCTGGAAAGCCAGTCCTTGTTGCTCTGCTCCCTTCTGCGAAGCATCGAGCCCTAACGAACGAGGCTTATCACTCCAAGGTGCAAACGAGCCACCACTATGACTGATGCAAGCGCGGAACAGGCCTTTAGCCAATGGTGAAGCGCACAGAATACTGCAACTGATGGCACCTGCCGACTCTCCAAAGACGGTAACCTGGGTTGGGTCGCCACCAAACTGGGCTATGTTACGCTGAACCCATTGCAGGGCATAAATCTGGTCGAGAATACCATAGTTGCCCGAGTGGCCCTCCTTGTTCTCCTTGGTTAGCTCGGGGTGAGCCATAAAACCAAGTGCTCCGGTGCGATACTCAACGCTCACTATAACTACGCCGCGCAATGCGAGCTGTTTCCAAAGGTCGCCTCCATACCACTCAGTCTGGAATCCACCTCCGTGAATCCACACCATGACAGGTAGTTTTTCGTTTTTACTTTTGGCTGGTGTAGCGATGCCAAGATACAGGCAGTTTTCATCCATCATATCGGCCGTACGACCAGGGCGTGTGGGCTGTGGCGGCATGGGACCGAACTTATCGCACTTGCGCACACCAGTCCAAGGCAGAGCGGGCTGAGGAGCACGCCAACGCAGATTACCGATTGGAGGAGCTGCATATGGTATGGCTTTGTAAACAGCCAGACCTTCGTCGAGGACACCCTCAACATCACCTGTTTCAACATGTGTACTCAGCAGCGGTTGTGCCTGAGCGCTTACTGATACCGCCAGCATAACGGCGGCAAAGAGAATCGTCTTAATAATTGATTTCATACTACGTTATTTATTACTATTGTTTTTTAGGAGTTGTACATTCGTTTACCAGATACACAATACTCATATAAGGTATGCCACTATTCGTCTCAAGACCAATCTCGCAGGTTCGGCTGTTAGAATAGCCCACCTCAATGTGATTTGCCTCTATCTGCGGACGCAGCTTACGCAAGCCGTACTTATTGAGTTCGGGGAAGGTAAAGCCCCTGTCGCCGGCAAAGCCGCAACAGCCCACACCCTCAGGCAGGAATACATTTGTAGAACACAGCTTGGCCAGATTAATCAAATCATCGGCCACACCCATCTGACGGGTTGAACAAGTGATATGCAGAGCGATATGACGATCGATAGGATGGAAGTCGAGGCGCGGCACAAGATACTTCATGATAAACTCAGCAGGCTCATAGAGCTTCATCTTGTGCATCACTTTTTTCATGCGGTGCAGACACGGGCTCTGGGCACATAAAACAGGGTACTTTCCCTGCTCTGACGCCTTCCACAAAGCAGCTTCAAGTTCAGCACTCTTGCGGTCGGCAATGTCAAGCATACCCTTTGATTCCCAAATCTGTCCGCAGCACATACGTTCCATACCATCTGGGAAGATGACCTCGTATCCTGCCTTGGCCATCAACTGAATCACCTCATCAACCAAGTCGTGAATCTTTCCGCCTTGCTTCGATTGTCCCATGGTTTGATTGATACAGCTTGGGAAGTAGACGACCTTAGGGGTGCTGGGTGATGGGTGTTCTTGCGTCCCGTTGGTAGCAAGCGGCGAGCCGAGCGGGGTATCAGCTTGATGGATAGACTCAATAATAAACTGAGTCAGGTCGCTCTTTTGGGGTTGGCGATGCTTCTTGGGCATGGCGGTAGTCCATAGGGGTAGTCCCATCTTGTTCATGGTGCGGCACACGGTGGTCATAAGCGTAGGACCAAGCGTAACATGAGCTGTATGAGCCACATCGAGCACCACGCGCAGACCGCTCTTGATGCCAGCCATGTGGTTAGCAGCAAACTCACCAAGTTTATATCCCACATTATTCTGATTCATATCCATCTGGCGGATAAGGTGAGTCAGTTCACCTGTGTTAATCTTCATCGGGCATGATGTCGAGCAGAGTCCATCGGTAGCACAAGTCTGGTCGCCATAGTACTTATACTGCTTCTTAAGCGTGTTCAGCCGTTCAGGGTTAGAGCCAGTAGCTGAGAGATAGCGAATCTCGCGCTGAACAGCTATACGCATACGACTGGATAAGGTGAGACCGCACGACATACAGTTAACCTCACAGAAGCCGCACTCAATACATTTATTGGCACGCTTCACCTGCTCTATGGTTTCCTTGGCTGTTGACAGTTCCGGGTCCATCAGATAATGACCGCCATCGGGTACACTGCCGAAGTCGAAATCAAGTACAGGCAGAGGCTTGAGGCACTTGATGAAACAATCTGGATCGTCATTGAAAATAACACCCTGATTAAGTAATCCATGGGGATCGAAAATTTCCTTGAGTTCCTTCATCACCTCGTAAGCTTTCTCGCCCCACTCGTACTTCACAAATGGAGCCATATTACGGCCTGTACCGTGTTCCGCCTTGAGCGAACCGTCATAGCCCTCTACCACCAGTTTGGCCACATCGCGCATCATCTCGGCATAGCGGGCCACCTCATGCTCGTCGGCAAAGCTCTGATTCAGAATAAAGTGGTAGTTGCCTTCAAAAGCATGTCCATAGATGCAGGCATCGTCATAACCATGATCAGCAATCAGCTTTTGTAGTTTTACAGTAGCTTCAGGCAGTGATTCTATAGGGAATGCCACATCTTCAATCAGGCACGATGTGCCTACAGGACGAGTTCCTCCAACACTTGGGAAGATACCACTACGAATGGCCCAATACTTGCCATATACTTTCGGATCCTCGGTAAACTCTGCAGGGATATACAAGCGGAATGCGCCAAGGCACTCCTGGATTTTTGAAATCTTGTCGAGCAGCTGCTCGTGGGTGATGCCCTTGGTCTCGGTAAGAATGGCAGTGAGATGATGATAATCACCAGGCTCTACGCCTTCAATCTTTCCTGCATCAACATCCTTCTGATATTGCAGATATACGGGATCATCTACCGAACTAAGCGACTTATAGTCGAGCATCTCAGCACTCTTAACCACCAGATGCTCAGCACTATACTCCAGGTCTTCCTCGCCGGCTTTCAGTTTCTTCAGAGCCACAACAGCCTCGCAACTTTCCTTCATAGTCATGAAGTAAACCATGGCCGAAGCCTTGAACGGATAGTCTTTCAGTGTCTTCATCGTCACCTCAGAGAGGAACGCAAGTGTACCTTCACTGCCTACCATAGAATGGGCTATGATGTCGAACGGATCGTCATAGGCCACAAGGGGACGTAGATTCAGACCCGTAACATTCTTGATAGCATATTTTTTTTGAATGCGGTCGGTCAGTTCCTTATCAGCACGCACTTTATCGCGCAGTTTCTCTATGCTGTCGAGGAATGCGGGATGCGTCTTACGGAACTCTTCGCGACTCTTCTCGTCGCCGGTATCCAGGATAGTTCCATCAGTAAGAACGATGCGTGCAGAGCGCATCATGCGGTCGCTATTGGCATGCACGCCGCAGTTCATGCCCGAGGCATTATTAACCACAATACCACCCACCATGGCCGAACCGATAGAAGCAGGATCGGGCGGGAACACGCGGCCGTAAGGCTTCAATATCTGGTTGACCTGTGCGCCTACGATTCCAGGCTGAAGACGTATCGACTCCTTGTCATCAGCAAGTTCGAATTTCTCCCAGTGTTTACCTGCTACAATCAGAACACTGTCTGTACAGCTCTGGCCACTTAACGATGTGCCAGCAGCACGGAAGGTGAACGGCAACTTATATTTTCGGCAAATGCATACTATCTTAGAAATCTCCTCCTCGCCATCGCTACGCACAACAACCTGTGGAATCTGGCGATAGAAACTGGCATCAGTACCCCATCCAAGAGTACGGAGCTCATCGGTATAAATACGCTCATCAGGCAGAAATTGCCGGAGTTCTGACAGGAATTGTTCAATCATAGGACGTTCTAGTTTTTAGTTATACTTTTGAAAAAAAATTTGGTATCGGCTATCATTTTTAGTTTTTTTTCGTATCTTTGACGCCGATAAGAACCTAATGACGTGATAAACAGTAGGAGTTTGATATTACTTGCTATGTGTTTTGGCACGCTTATATGCAAGGCACAAAGCTTTGAGCTGAAGAAACAAAACGACAGCCTTTACTACCTTAACGGCTGGCGTCTGCCCTACCCTGTGTATCAGTATCAGACGGGAGATATTGACGGCGATGGCCAGACAGATGCCTTCGTTGGTGTCATAAAAGGCACAAGATTCTATCCTGAAAAGGCACGCCGCATATTCATCTTCAAGCAGATTAATGGCAAAGCTCGCCCGTTGTGGTTAGGTTCTAAGCTTGGAGGCATACTCGAGGACTTCCATTACATCGACGGAAAGATTCGGGCACTGGAGAAGACCGGCAACGGTCTGTATGTGGTATCCGACTACAAGTGGGGAGGATTCGGAATGGCCTTCGACCACTATATTATAAAAGGTGTAAACAAAGAAACAGCAATAAAGACCTTTGACCAATGAAAAAAAGTAAAGTATTGATGTTGGCTTGCATGGCAGGCTTGATAGCAGCATGCAGCCAGAAACAGAGTGTGGTTCAAGTACCGGTATCTACCATCGATGCCGAGAATCTGCGTGACAGCATCGACTACGACATGGACGTATCAGGGCTGAACCTTAGTGATCTGCGTATTCTGCGCAATGCTCCTGCAGCACAGCGCGGCTATCCGTTCAAGGACTCGTACCTGAGAGGTATCTACGGCGTTACTACATGGTACGACTCACTCATGTATGCTCTCGACGAGAAAGTGCAGGGCGTAGAGAGTAAAGAGAACGAGAGTTGGCGCGATGCCTATCTGCGAGCTATCGACGAGCAGAAGCTCATCGTGTACAACAACGTGGAGATGGCGTTTATGAAACGTCTGAAAGAGCGCGAGGATGAACTGCTGAAACAGAATTTCGATGTTGAAGAAGGTCTGCGAGTAAACATGAGCAATCTGCTGAACCCCCAACAGCTTAAGGACTTCGACTCTACACTATGTCAGAAACTTGCAGAAGAGGGATTCGCCATCGTGCCATCTAACACCGGGCAGTTGTTCCACATCTACGAGAGGAACGATTACTCCGATTTCCCCAGTTTCGTTACTACCGACCTATACCTGCAGCTGTATCATCTTTACATCGACTGCATGCTGCGAGAACTCGAGGAGTATCAGCTGCTGCCACTAATGACAGAATATACACAAGATATGATAGATGCCATGCTGGCAATTATACACAATGCGGATAACGACGACAGCGAGACAAAACGCATAGCAGGACGCAATCTGCAGTTCTTCCGCGTGGCACTACACCTGTTTAATGGTAAGCCAATAAACGCCATCTATACCACCGAAAAGGCAGAGATTGATAAGTGCTTGAAGGCAGAAAACGCCAAAAGCGAAATGCTTATGGACTATATGGGCGAAATATCATTCCCCTACAGCTTGTTCCGCGCCCGTGGTCACTACACCCGCAGCGACGGACTTAAGCGATACTTCCGTGGCATGATGTGGCTTCAGACCGCTACTATGGGATTAGACTACGAAACCGAAGTGAAACAGGCTGTACAGATGGCATTTGCCATGAAACTGTTTAAGAAGACACGCCAGAAGTACGACAAGATAGACAACCTGATAACCTTGCTTATGGGTAAACACGACAACCTGAGTCTGCTACAAGTGATAGCCGAGGTTGATAAGACAGGTATGTCGATGGACGAACTGCTGAACGATGACAAGGAGATAGCCAAGCTTACCAAGGTGCTTAACGAAATAGGCAACAAACAGACTCGCATACGCCCGAAGTTCGAGAAGACCAGTCATAACAAGATTAATGTTATGCCACAACGCTATCAGCCCGATGCCGAGGTGCTGCAGGAGATGGTTGACTACGACAGCAATCCTACAAAGCGCGGCGTTCCTAAAGGTATAGACGTAATGGCTGCTATGGGCGTTACCGCTGCCGAACAGATTCTGAAAGAAGAGAAGACCGACTGGAAGCAGCTACTGCCCAACCTTGACAAGATGAAGAAGCGCATGGGTGAGATTGATTGGAGTGAGACCACTGCCACTCAATGGATGGAGACACTTAAGGTTCTTACTACAGGCACCGACAGTAAGTCGCCTTACTTTATGCAAAATCCTAGCTGGAGCAAGAAAGACCTTAATGCAGCCTTGGCTTCGTGGGCCGAGCTGAAACACGATGCCATACTATATGCCAAGCAGCCTATGGGAGCAGAGTGTGGCGGAGGTGAGAACGTGCCAGAGCCTGTGGTTAGAGGTTATGTAGAGCCTAACGTAAAATTCTGGAAGAAAGCAGGCGAGCTGCTTGAGAACACAGCAAAGATATTAAAGGCCCAGGATATGATGACCGAAAAGATTGAGGGTGTAACCGAGCGAATGAAAGAAGAAGTGGAATTCCTGCTCCGAGTAAGTGAGAAGGAACTGGCCGGCAAGATTCTTTCCGACGAGGAGTACGACCAGATATCATATATCGGTGCTACATTCGAGAACATATCGTTAGACCTTCTGCGTATGCCTAATCAGGAGCTCTATAACTGGGCCGACATAGAGGGTGCCGACCGCAAAGTAGCTCTGGTGGCCGATGTTTACACTGCCAATGCCGACAACAATAAGAATAAGGCCATATTGTTTGAGGCCGTAGGCGATGCCGACGAGATTTACGTAGTGGTAGAGATAGGTGGATATCTGTATCTTACACGCGGTGCGGTGCTCAGCTACCGCGAGTTCGTGCAGCCAATTGACCAACCACGACTCACAGATGAGGAGTGGCAGAAGCAGCTCGAGAGCAATCCACGTAAGGGAGTACCAGAGTGGATGAAGACCATACTGCTGCCACTTAAAAAGATGCCAGAACCTAATGAAGAAGTATTTTACAGCTCTGGCTGTTAGCATATTATCCAGTGTATCGGCGCTTTGCGCTGATACACTGGACATTGTGATGACTGGCGACATTCTGCTTGACCGCGGGGTGCGCAAGGTTATTGAAAAACATGGAGTCGATCATCTGTTTTCAGATGGCATCGACTCCGTGTTCCGTTCGGCCGAGGTAGTGGTAGGCAATCTAGAGTGCCCTGCCACTAAGGTACAGTCGCCAGTGCAGAAGCTGTTCATATTCCGTGGCGAACCCGAATGGCTCGATACACTTCGCCAACACGGCATAACCCACCTTAACTTAGCCAATAATCATTCTATAGACCAAGGTCGCGAAGGATTGTTGGACACACGCCGTAACGTGGAAGAAGCAGGCATTGTGCCCATAGGCGCAGGACTAAACATGCACGAAGCAGCACAACCAGTGCTACTTGCATCGTATCCACGCAACGTTTGGCTGGTGCCATCGCTACGACTCGCACTTGAGAACTACGCATATCTGCCCGACAAACCATGCGTTAGTCAGGAGCCTATGGACTCACTGCTAAACCGTGTACACCGATTGCGCAAAGCTGATTCTACAGCAGTAATCATAGTATCGCTACATTGGGGCGGCGAGCATACGCTGAGCCCTGTTAACAGCCAGCGTTGGGATGCGCACCAGTTGATACGTGCCGGAGCCGACGCACTGATATGCCATCATACCCACACACTGCAGACCATCGAGGAGTTTCAAGGTAAGAAAATATACTATAGCGTGGGCAACTTCATCTTCGACCAAGCCCAACCACTCAACTCAAAAGCCTGCATGGTGCGCCTGAAAGTGAGTAGTCACAATGTTGAAATAGAAACCATTCCCATAGAAATACATCACTGCGTACCCAAAATTGTAAGCAGTTTTTGATTTTTAACTAAAATAATTGCATCTTTTCTGCTTTTTTTACGTATATTTGCCATCAGAACTTTTTATAATAATAAACTAAATAACTAAAAGCCCTATGGCAGCAATTGTTTCTGTTATTCCTATTATTCTGCTCTTCGTACTGATGATGGGCCTCAAGATGTCCGGATGGAAGAGTGCGTTGATTACTCTTATTGTGACTATTCTGCTTGCAATAATGGCAGCCCCATCAATGGGCATAGTCCCCGAGAGGTATATCGGTGCCTCCATCTATAGCATCACGTTTTGGTCTATTATTGAGGGTGTTCTTAAGGCATGTTTCCCTATTATACTCATCATCATCTGTGCCATCTTCAGCTACAACATTCTGGTTGAGACCAGAGAGATAGACACTATCAAGACGCAGTTCATCCAACTCACCAGCGATAAAGGTCTGCTGGTGCTCTTGCTCACATGGGGTTTTGGTGGTGTACTCGAAGGAATGGCCGGATTCGGCACTGCCGTCGCCATCCCTGCTGCCATACTTATCGGTCTGGGATTCAAGCCCATGTTCTCAGCCGTTATCTGTCTGGTTGCCAATACAGTGGCTGTTGGCTTTGGTGCAGTAGGTCTGCCCGCCACAACGCTAGCTAATCAGGTGGCCGATGGCACTGCATCACCCGAAATGCTGAGCGAGGTTGCCACGTTCATCATACTCCAGTTGTCGCTGATGTTCTTCATCACCCCATTCCTCATCCTGATGATGACCGATCGTACAAAGATCATTAAGAACATCTGCCTGGCCTTGTTTGTGGGTTGTTTCTCAATCATCGTGCAGTTCTGCTGCGCTTATTTCCTTGGCCCCGAAACGCCAGCCATCCTTGGCTCGGTAGGTGCTATCATTGCGATGCTCATCTATAACAAGCTGTTCATCCGTAAGGAGAAGGAAGAAGACAAAGTGGTTGTTGAAAAGAAGAAGTTCGGAATGACCAAGACACTGAAGGCCTGGAGTGTTTACGGATTGATTATCTTCTTTATCCTGATTTCAAGTAAGATTGTTCCACCGGTTAACGAGCTGCTTAAGTCAACCCTCGTCACCAAGTTCGATATGCCGGTAGTTGGCAATGCCTTCTCATTCGGCTGGCTGAGTAATGCCGGACTCATGATATTCCTTGGTGCGATGATTGGCGGACTGATTCAGGGACTAAGCTTTGGCAAACTCATGAAGATACTGGCTAAGACAACCATCAACCTGCAGAAGACAGCTCTCACCATCTGCTGTCTGGTTGCCTTGGCCATGCTGATGAACAATACTGGTATGACACTTGCCATTGCTACCGGCTTGGTAGCTGTTACCGGTGTGGCCTATCCGTTCTTCGCGCCACTCATCGGTTCTATCGGTACCTTCGTAACAGGTTCGGCAACATCGGCTAATATCCTGTTCGGAAAACTGCAGGCTGCCGCTGCCGGTCAGCTTGGTTTGGTAAACGATGCTCAGTTCTTTGGCGTTAACGGTAATGAGACCAACTGGCTTGCTGCCGCTAACTGCGCAGGTTCTGAGGGTGGAAAACTGCTGTCGCCACAAAGTATCGCCATCGCTACCGCAGCATGCGAGATGGAGGGGCAGGATGGCGATATTATGCGTAAGACGCTGCCGTTCGCTATCTTCTGGATTCTGATGAACGGCCTGATGGTATTCTTAGGGCTGCACGTTATTTAGCCTTCGTAAGATACCAGCGTACTGTCCAATCAAGAGACTTACCGGGAGCCAGGGTTGTGTATGCACCTTGGCTCTCGATTTCTATATAGGTCTTACCACGGTTCACGTATACTTGTATCTCGGCCTCACCAGGTGCAGGCTGATCAGAGGTCAGGTCGGCAAACTTTTTGGTCAGCACCAGTCCGTTGTTCTCGTAGCTCAGCCATCCCTTGCCGTCGGCGTTCACCTTGCGGTTCTGGGGTGCCTCGTCGGCCTCATAACAGGCAATGCCGTTCTTTGCCTTAAATGTCATAAGCCCAGCAGGCCAGATGCTTTCTACGGGTGCATCGAATGATATCACACCGGCATTAGGCACACGGGTAATCTCCCAAGGAGCAACCTTGCGTTCCTCCCCACTCTCGTTAATAATTGAATATGTTATGACTATAGCACCATCCTTTGTATCTGTACTAAAGTCCTTTCGAATACGGTATTTAAGTTTCTCTGATACCTCACCAGTCATAATCAGGTGTCCGTCTTTCTCTTCTACCTTATACACCCCCTTGTCAATCTCAGGTACAGGCGGCCAGTTCCACTCCTTCTGAGGACTGGTCCAGAAGGTGCTGCCGAATGATTCCGGCCATCGCGACTGGTTAATCACTTCCTGGTCCTGATACTTGAGCGACAAAATTTTGGCGCCCTTTTCGGGGTTGATAGTCATTGTAACATCACCCACCTTAATCTCCTTGTTCTGAGCCATAACAGCCGATGAAAACAGCATGGCTACAGCCGATAATAAAATAGTTTTTCTCATACAGTTGATAATTCTAACATTTTTGATGTTAGACGTATGAACCAGCCGAAAGTTAAGCCGGTTTATAGTTCGTTAACGTATTTATCTTACTGTTGGGTTAAGATTTCGCGAAAGGAAGAACTGCTTGGTAGCCGTAAAGAACATGATGACACCCGTAGCATTAACCACCACTACCGTCCAGAAAGCAGCCCCATAGCCAGCCAGTTCCGACACGACACCACCAAGAAGTATACCCAGTCCCATACCGATATCCCACGAAATCAGTATTGTAGAATTGGCTGTACCTCTCTGGTTGTTCTCTGCCACGTTTATCGTCATATTCTGGAAGGCCGGCCACATATGTCCATTACCCAGTCCTATCAGCAGTGCCGAACCATAATATCCTATCGGATTAGGCATCGCAATAAACAGCGTGTATCCTATTAGCGATATCACCATACCCTCGCCTGCATTGTGTGTTAGTCTGCCCTGGCGGAGTGCCTTTCCGCCCTGCAATCGGCTTAATATCAAACCTATCGAACAAAGCATGAAATAGGTGCCTGTACCACCGGTGATACCCATAACCTCCTTACCATATATGGCAAGATAGTTACTAAGCACGCCAAAGCTAAAGCCGAAAGTAACCATATTCACGCCCAATAGCCATCCCTTCATCAGAAAGAAACGGTCGAGCGACAGTTTCGACTTGTTCTTAACTATATCCTTTGATTTAAGGTCTACAGTAGAATCTACTATCCATCCGCAGCAGGCCACAACAAGCGCTATCCAGAACAGTAGTTCGAAACTCTGCGAATACTTATAAACAAATATTCCCACAGTTGGTGCTATAGCCATTGCAAGGTTGTTGCTAAGTCCGTAATAGCCAATACCCTCTGTTCGCCTGCTTGAAGGAAGCACATCGATGGCCACCGTAGAGTTTGCAACGGTCAGCATACCGAATGGTCCTCCGTGCAGTGTGCGCACCAGCATAAATAATAATAAGGTAGATGCAGCCAGATATCCGGCAAAGAATAATGCAAAAGCCGAGAAGCTTACCATCAACACCATTTTTCGTGGAAACGAGTCTACCACATATCCACTGAACGGACGGAATAGAAGAGCCGTAATGGTATAGCCCGACAACACCAGTCCTATCACATCCTTAGTAGCTCCAAAATGCTCACTAAGGTATAATGGTAATAACGGTGTAAGTACGTAAAAGGCGAAAAACAGCGTAAAATTCGCCACCATCACCTTACAGTAGTTCTTATTCCAGAGTTTCTCCAATATTATTATTTCTTGTTTATAGTATAATCGAGTGCTGCTCCAATAGCAGTGCAGTACTGCGAGTATTTTGGAATATGGAATCGTATCTTATAAAGCGACTCCAATGCGGGGAACACTTCCTTGCACTGTGGCAGCAACGACAGATTACCAATAAGCACAAAGTCGCGTATGTCACTTCCCAGCGATGCCAGCCATGCAGCCGAACCTATTGACTGCAGCACCATGTGTATCAGTCCTGCTGCTATATCCTCTTTCGAAGCATCGCTCTGGGCATTGGCAAAGTTCGAAGCAGTGGTATCCATCGTAAGTCCAGGAACGGGTATCGCACTGATGTCTCCGATTGTTAGGTCTATATTTCGTATGTTTCCATGCTTAGCCATAGTTGCCACCTGCTTTATATCGCTTGTGTTCAGCATTATGCGGGCCAAGCCAGCCAGCGTACCTCCACCAACACCTATACCACCGATATGGCGCATATCGTTACCATCGCACTTCACAAACGATGTACCTGTTCCCATCGATACCACAATCGTATGGTCGAGCTTCGATTCGAAACGAGCACCAAGTCCGTCGGCCATAAACTCCTGACTCTTTGCCGTTGGCAGTCCATAGATTGGCTGATCGATATACGCAGCACCTACACCGGTAAGCATCACCTGCTCAACATCCTTCAGGTCGATGTCGTTGTCGTGCAGATACTTTCCGAACGCTCCAAAGAGCGATGTAATAGGATCGGCAGCAGTAATACTGATAGGTGCCGACACCTTACCATTCTTGATTCCTACGATTTTTGTGGTTGAGATACCCACATCGATACCAATTACTATACCCATGCTACATTAAACATTAAACATTATAATGTACAAATACGAAAAAACCCGGCTGCATTACTGCAAGACCGGGCTAATGAAAGGAGGAGTGGTACCTCCAGGAATCGAACCGGGGACACACGGATTTTCAGTCCGATGCTCTACCAACTGAGCTAAGGCACCAACATTTCAATTCGTTTTGCAAACATCCTTTCGTTGTTTTGCGGGTGCAAAGGTACGACTAAAAATCGAGCCCGCCAAACTTTTAAACACCTTTTAACACTTTATTTTGTTAAGAAAGTGGGTTCCAACCTTGGGCTTTTAACGTAAACTCCTGATTATCACGACTTACGAGCACCTGACCGAATTTTGCATCAGTAATATGACCGATAAGCTTAATTCCTTCAATCTGCTCAATCTTCTCATGATCGCCTATTGGAACAGTGAACAGAAGTTCGTAGTCCTCGCCGCCATTCAGCGCACAAGTAGTAACGTTCATATTCATTTCTTCGGCCATTACTGCAGTCTGATAATCGATAGGGATGTTCTTTTCGTATATGCGACAGCCCACCCCACTCTGCTTGCAGATATGCATCAGCTCCGACGACAGGCCGTCGCTGATGTCCATCATAGCTGTTGGACGAATACCTGCCTCGCGCAACTTCTTAATGATATCGCCACGAGCCTCTGTCTGCAACTGGCGCTGCAACAGATACTCCTTACCGCTGAAGTCGGGCTGGAAGTGCGCCAGCTCCTCAAGAGCGCGCTTATCGTTTTTCTTTTTTGCCTCTTCTACCTGCTGGTAGTACACGCTTTTCTCGCGCTCCAGCAGCTGCAGTCCCATATACGCAGCACCTAAGTCACCGCTAACGCAGATAAGGTCGGTGTCTTTTGCGCCATTGCGATATACAATATCCTCTTTAGCAGCCTCGCCTATACAGGTGATGCTGATGGCCATACCAGTATACGATGACGTGGTGTCGCCACCGATAACGTCAACACCCCACTTATCGCAGGCCAGTTTAAGGCCGCTATAGAACTCCTCAATATCCTCTACCGAGAATCGTTTGCTTATAGCCAACGATACTGTAATCTGTCGTGGTGTGCCGTTCATGGCAAAAACATCGCTGATGTTTACCATAGCCGACTTATATCCCAGGTGCTTCAGGTCTATATAAGTAAGGTCAAAATGCACGCCTTCCATCAGCATGTCGGTAGTAACCAGCACCTCTTTATCGGGGTAGCTAAGTATGGCGCAATCGTCGCCAACACCTTTTTTGGTGCTGTCGTTCTTTATCTCTATGTCTTTTGTCAGTCTGTCTATCAGACCAAATTCTCCTAATTTTGCTATTTCCATCCTTCTGTTGGGTGATCAGTGTTAAATTGTTCTTTGTTATGTGCCTTTATGCTCTCCGATCTTACAATCATCTCGCGCATAATAGCAGTCATCAGTGGCTGAGCCATGTTAGCAGCCTCCTGTACTTCCTCGTGACTTACTTCTACTGGCACATCGAATCCGCCAAGATCGGTAATTACCGACACGCCGAATGTCTTTATGCCACAATGGTGTGCTACGATAACCTCAGGCACTGTCGACATACCTACAGCGTCGCCACCAAGTATACGATACATCTTATACTCTGCAGGAGTCTCGAATGTTGGTCCCTGTACACCCACATACACACCATGCTTAACATTAATGCCCTTCTCCTTTGCAATGGCATCGGCCTCAGCTATCAGGTTGTGGTCGTAAGTCTCGTGCATATCAGGGAATCTCGGACCTGTAGGGAAGTTCTTTCCGCGCAACGGATGCTCGGGGAAGAAATTAATATGATCGGTAATAATCATCAGGTCGCCAATCTTGAAATCTGGATTCATACCTCCTGCAGCATTCGATACGAACAGAGTCTCGATGCCCAGCTCGTACATCACACGTACAGGGAAGGTAACATCCTTCATCGAGTAGCCCTCGTAGAAGTGGAAACGGCCCTGCATAGCCATAATGTCTACGCCACCCAGCTTACCGAAGATAAGTTTACCTGAGTGTCCCTCAACGGTCGACACAGGGAAATTGGGTATATCCTTATATGGAAACTCGAGTCTATCGGTTATTTCAGAAGCTAATTGTCCTAGTCCTGTTCCCAGTACTATTGCTGTTTTGGGGCTTGTGGTCATCCTTTCTTTTAGCCAGGATGCTGTTTCTTGAATTTTTGTATACATAGCCTAAAATTTTATTGTTGAATTCTTCCTCTTGATTTTGCATTATAACTATTCGCATTGGCAGCACATACAGGCTGTTTTTCACTTCGTCGCTCAGCCCCTCGGCTACAGTCAGTCGTGTAGCATCCTTCTCAGTAGTTAGTATTACCTTGGGCTCTGCCATCGATGCAAATGTCTTGTTTATATTTGCCACATCCTTCTTGCTGAAGTTATGATGATCGCCAAACGTAAGCGGGGTTATCTGCGATTCCAGCTCCTGCAGATCGTGCATCAATTGCTCGGGCGATGCAATGCCTGTAAGCAGCATGATATTCTTTCCGCTAAGATTTCCGTCAAAGACCTTACCTGTGAAAACTCCCTTAGGAGAATCATAATCGTGCGACGAGAAGAAAAGCTGCTGATAAGGATATAATTTCATCGCCTTGGTTATTACACGGAACTCCATCGGCTTTAGGTCCTTTGGACACTTTGTAACAATCACTATGTCGGCTCTGTCCTTAGCCCTGATAGGCTCGCGCAGGCGACCTGCAGGCAGCAGACGGTCATAAATCAGCAATCTGTGATAGTCAACCAACAGTATATTAATGCCAGGCTTTACATATCGATGCTGGAATGCGTCGTCAAGCAGTATAACATCTATATCCAGCCCGTTTCCATCTTCCGTAAGTTTCTCAATACCACGGGTGCGTTTCTTGTCAACAGCCACCGTTATATCAGGGAATTTCTGCTTTATCTGATATGGCTCATCACCAATCATGCGCATTGGGGTATCCTTATCCGAGAGGATATAGCCACTACTCTTACGTTTATATCCGCGACTTAATACTGCCACATTCATCTTTTCCTTCAGCAGTCGGATAAGGTATTCCACATGTGGAGTCTTACCCGTTCCACCTACGGTGATGTTACCTACCGATATCACAGGAGTATTAAAGGAGCGGCTCTTCAAGACTCCCATCTCGAAGAGCAGATTCCTCAAACCAACCCCCAAGCCGTAGAACCAGCTCAGCGGCAGCAGATTTTTGTTTATCGTTATAAAGTCGCCTTCTACTCTCACTTTATCACCTCATTACTTCACACGGATATCATCAAGCATACGAGCCTGAACACGACTATTGTTCTTTATGTCGTTACGTATCTCAAGCAGTGGCAAGTATGCATCACCAAGCAGCTCACGCAACTCTGCATCAAGGAACGAGCCCTTATTGTCTTTCGACAGCAGGTTGTCAAGCCAGTTAACCTCACCAGGATACTTGGCTGTATGATACTCATCAAGCTTTGCCAGTTCGGCAGCCTTCTTCACAGCGTCGTCCAGACTTCCCAGTTTGTCAACCAGTTTAATCTTGATAGCATCGGTAGCCAGCCATACGCGGCCCTGAGCAATCTCATGAACCTGCTCGGGCTTCATACCGCGACCTTCAGACACTATATTCAGGAAGCTCTGATATCCACGGTTGATATGGGTCTGAAGCTGTGCCATGATATCCTCAGTGTCCTTACCCATAATAAGCTCTGTCTCATATCCGGCAAACTTGTTAGTCTTCACACCATCGAAGGTAACGCCCAACTTATCGGTAACAAGTCCGCTGAAGTTTGGAATCAGTCCGAAGATACCTATACTACCTGTGATAGTAGTAGGCTCGGCAAAGATATAGTTGGCAGGCGAGCTGATCCAGTAGCCACCCGATGCAGCTGCACCACCCATAGATACTACTACAGGCTTCTTAGCCTTAACCAGTTTGAGAGCATGGCGAATCTGCTCTGATGCCACTGCGCTGCCACCGCCCGAGTTAACACGGAACACAACAGCCTTCACATCGTCGTCATCAGCCAGTTTTCGCAGGTCCTCAGCAGTAGTCTTACCTACGATGCTGTGTCCGCCACCGTTAAGCATGTTCATAGCCTCACTGTCAACAATGCTTCCGTATGCATAGTAGATGGCAATTTTCTCGCCCTTCTCCTTTTTCTTCGACTTAACGTTCAGCATGTCAGCCAGTGTAAGCTGCTCTATATCGTCATCTTTATCCAGCTTCAGACGCTGCTTAATCTCATCCTTTATCTGCTCTGGGAACAGGATCTTATCTACCAGTTTTGCCTTTACATAGTCCTCACAGGCAGTAAATGCCAGCAGGCTGTCGTTAACAAGCTGGTTCAAATCTGCAGCCTTAATCTTTCTACCTTCGGCCATCTCCTTAAGCCAGTAGTCCCATATACCATTCAGGTAAGCCTCACGCTGTTCGCGGTCGTACTCACTCATACCTGTCAGGGTGTTGCTCTCTACGTAGCTCTTATATTTTCCAACCTTGGCTACCATATACTTAACGCCAAGCTTGTCATATAGTCCTTTATAATACTCTCCCTTACCGCCAAGGCCACGCAGGTCTATTGTACCCTCGCCGTTCAAATAAATCTTATCGGCAACGGTAGCTACATAATAGCTGGCCTGTCCATAGTCGCTGGCATAGCTCACAATCCACTTTCCGCTCTTCTTGAAGTCCTTCAGAGCGTCGCGCAACTGCTGTGCTGAGGCAGGGCTGTCGAAGCCTGCGCTTCCGCCTTCAATATATATTCCCTTAATATTCTCTTCGTCCTTAGCCTTACGGATGCTGGCAATAAGATCATCCAGTCCCATAGAGCCCGAATCGCCCATTCCCAGCAGGTCGTCGAATGGTGTTCCTGCCTCTGAACGCTCGTTGATTGATCCATTTAGTTTAAGTACAAATACTGAGTTTTCCTTCACCTTAGTAGGAGCCGAATCGCTGGCCACCATACCAACCAGAGAGATGACAAAGAACAGTGTCATCACCAAACCCAGAATTACAATACCACATATAGTGGCAAGTGTCATTTTCAGAAATTGCTTCATAAAAAGTCTTTTATTGGTTACGTAACAGTTTGCAAAGATAATAACTTTTTTCTTATAATACAAAGAAATTAAACTAAAAAAACAAAAACCGGCTGCCTTCCAGGGACAGCCAGTCTTTTATTATTATGTTTGCGGATGCCAAATTACATCATGCCGCCCATTCCTGGAGCGCCGCCCATTGGCATTGCAGGCTCCTTCTCAGGCTTGTCGCAGATGATGCACTCGGTAGTGAGGAACATACCTGCGATAGAAGCAGCGTTCTCCAGAGCTACACGAGCCACCTTAGCTGGGTCAATAACACCGGCCTCACGCAGATCCTCGTACTTGTCGAGACGGGCATTGTAACCGAAGTCGCCCTTACCCTCGCGAACCTTCTGAACAACTACGGCACCCTCGCCACCAGCATTGGTAACAATCTGGCGCAGAGGCTCCTCAATAGCACGACAGATGATGTTGATACCAGTCTGCTCGTCAGCATTGTCGCCCTTCACGTCATTCAGGGCCTCCTGAGCGCGGATGTAGGTAGTACCACCACCAGCTACTACACCTTCCTCGATGGCAGCACGGGTAGCGCAGAGAGCATCGTCAACACGATCCTTCTTCTCCTTCATCTCAACCTCGCTGTTAGCACCTACGTAGAGTACTGCAACACCACCAGCCAACTTAGCCAGACGCTCCTGCAGTTTCTCCTTGTCATATGAGCTTGTGGTATTCTCAATCTCCTTCTTAATCTGAGCAATACGATCCTGGATGGCCTGCTTCTCGCCAGCACCATTCACGATAGTAGTGTTGTCCTTTGATACGGTTACCTTGTCGCAAGTACCCAGCATCTCCAGTGTAGCCTGCTCAAGCTTCAGACCCTTCTCCTCGCTGATAACAACGCCACCAGTCAGTGTAGCGATATCCTCGAGCATAGCCTTACGACGATCGCCGAAGCCAGGAGCCTTCACAGCACAGATCTTCAATCCGCCACGCAGACGGTTTACAACCAGTGTGGTCAGAGCCTCTGAGTCAACATCCTCGGCAATAATCATGATAGGACGTCCGCTCTCAGCAGCAGGCTGCAGGATAGGCAGCAGGTCCTTGATATTTGAGATTTTCTTGTCGTAAATCAGGATGTATGGGTTCTCCATCACGCACTCCAACTTCTCTGAGTCGGTGATGAAGTAAGCTGACAGGTAACCACGGTCGAACTGCATACCCTCAACAACACCGATATGGGTATCGCGGCTCTTGCTCTCTTCGATAGTGATTACACCGTCCTTGCTAACCTTGCGCATTGCCTCAGCCAGCAGTTCACCAATCTCCTTATCGTTGTTAGCAGATACTGTAGCTACCTGCTCAATCTTATCGTAGTTGTCGCCAACGAGCTCAGCGCTCTTAGCAATGTGCTCGGTTACGGCCTTCACTGCCTTGTCGATACCGCGCTTCAGATCCATTGGGTTAGCACCAGCGGTAACGTTCTTCAAACCCTCTGATACGATGGCCTGAGCCAGGATGGTAGCAGTTGTTGTTCCGTCACCGGCATCATCACCAGTCTTAGAAGCTACACTCTTAACGAGCTGAGCACCAGTGTTCTCGAATTTATCCTCGAGCTCAATCTCTTTAGCTACCGACACACCGTCCTTAGTAATCTGAGGAGCACCGAACTTCTTCTCGATAACCACGTTGCGGCCCTTAGGACCAAGTGTTACCTTTACTGCGTTTGCCAACTGGTCAACGCCCTGCTTCATAGCATCGCGAGCGTCAATATTGAATTTAATATCCTTTGCCATAAACTTTCAAAATTTAAAAATTAAACAATTTAAAAATGTAACAATTCAAATTTTTACATTTTCATAATTTTTACATTGCGATTATTTCCCAATAATCGCGAGTACGTCGCTCTGACGCATCATCAGGTATTTTGTTCCCTCAAACTCAAGCTCGGTGCCAGAATACTTACCGTAGAGCACTTCATCGCCCTCCTTCAGTATCATTGCCTCGTCTTTTGTGCCCTGACCAACGGCCTTAATAGTTCCGTGGAGAGGCTTCTCCTTAGCTGTGTCTGGAATAATGATTCCGCCAATCTTCTCTTCTGCAGGTGCTGGCAATACCAACACGCGGTCTGCTAATGGTTTGATGTTCATAATGCTTATATTTTAATTTTATGTTTAAATTCTGCCATACTTTCTGCCAAAACCGTGCCACAAAAATACCATGTGCCACATTGTCAGTACCACTGAATTTACAAAAGCTATGGTTTTGAAGGACGAAAGCTATGCTTTTTATGGGTAAAAGCTATGGTTTCGAGGTGCGAAAGCTATGGTTTTGAAAAAAAGAAAAGTGTGTGCAACAATCACACACACTTTTTTCTTTTATTTTCTTTTTCTATTTCTTTTTCTAAATTTCACGCACGCAAATAATAAGTACACACGTGAATATTGAATCATGATTCAATAACGAATCAATTTTAAATCGATTTTGAATCAATTACTGCATGTCGTAAACTACCTGCATGAGCTGCTTGCCTAACTCGTCGGCCTGCTCCATAGTCTTAGCCTCGCTGTAGACACGGATGATAGGCTCGGTATTAGACTTGCGCAGGTGTACCCAACGATCGGGGAAGTCAATCTTAACACCATCGATATCGTTAACCTGGGCTGTTGCATCCTTTGCAAACATCTCCTTAACCTTTACCAAGATAGCATCTACATCGGTCTCTGGTGTGAGGTCGATACGATTCTTGGCAATCTGATACTCAGGGAAGGTGGCACGGAGCTCGCTTACCTTGCAGCCCTTCTGTGCCAGACTGCTGAGGAACAGGGCTATACCAACAAGGGCATCGCGACCGTAATGGCTCTCTGGATAGATGACTCCACCATTACCCTCACCACCGATAACGGCACCAACCTCCTTCATCTTTGTGGTTACATTAACCTCGCCTACTGCAGCAGCAGTGTACTTGCCACCATGCTTCTCGGTTACATCGCGCAGGGCACGAGTTGAACTGAGGTTAGAAACAGTATTACCTACAGTATGACTCAGTACGTAATCGGCTACTGAAACGAGTGTATACTCCTCGCCGAACATCTTACCATCCTCGCAGATAAATGCAAGACGGTCGACATCTGGATCGACAACAATACCCAGATCGAATCCACCCTGCTTCATCTTATCCATGATGCCCTGCAGATTCTTCTCAAGAGGTTCTGGGTTATGGGCGAAGTCACCAGTACACTCGCCATTAAGAATCTCGTAGTCAACGCCAAGGGCCTTGAACAACTCTGGCAGGATGATTCCACCAACAGAGTTAATGGTATCAACACAAACGCGGAACTTGCGTGTCTTGATGGCCTCACGGTCAACAAGCTTAAGTGCAAGCACTGAGTCGATGTGACGCTGGTTAAAACTGTCGTCGATGGTGAGAGATCCAAGCTTATCAACCTCGGCATAGTTGAAGTCCTCGGCCTCAGCCATACGTAGAACTTCTGCGCCGTCGGCAGCAGTAAGGAACTCACCCTCACTGTTAAGAAGCTTAAGAGCATTCCACTGACGTGGATTATGTGATGCGGTTATGATGATACCACCATCGGCACCAGCCATGCGTACAGCAAGCTCGGTGGTAGGTGTTGTGGCATAACCAATATCTATTACATCATAACCCATGCCCATAAGGGTACCAACAACTACATTGCGGACCATAAGACCAGAGATACGGCCGTCGCGTCCTACAACTATCTTTTTGCCGCCAATAAACTGAGCGTAGGCTGTTGTAAACTTAACAATGTCTAATGGATTAAGTGTGTCGCCAGTGCGTCCGCCGATAGTACCGCGGATGCCAGAGATAGATTTGATAAGTGTCATATTTCTTTAAATAAATCGTTATGATTCTCGTTGATATGTGAGTTCATAATAGCATGGAGTAACATTGCTCGATGCTGTGGCATGGCCCTGTGAGTGAGGCACAATAAGACGGACTTTTGCACATTCGTCGGTCTCTGACTGTGGACGTCCCACCTTGACGTATGACAGCGGTACCAACCAGCCTGCTGGTACTGAAGAGCTACCATATACGCTGTACATGATACCACTCTCGAACGATGCTGTAAACGAACCACTGCTACGTGATACCTGAATGATATCGGGGATAGCCACAACCGACTTGCCGCCATAAGCTAAATCAGGATTGTTATTACATACGGTTGTTGTGTCTTCAAGGATGTCGAACTCAGAGAAACGACATACTAAACGAGTAGACTCGCCATCCTTAATCATATCGCCACAACCCTCGCGTACAATCTGCATGTAAACACCACTCTTATCAAGCTTAACAAACTCATTGCGCGAGAGATTTGTGGTGTAACCCTGCTGATTAAACTGATCTTCGGTAATTACAACAATAGAAGAGTCGGAAATGAACTTTGCTATTGCATTACGCTCTTTTTCCTTCTTATCGCCGTAGGTCTCGTAGTCGTTACAACTGCTGAGAACAGCGGCAAAAGCTATCATGATAAACAGTATTTTCTTCATCTTAATAATCAATTGATGCTGCAAAAATAAGAATTATTTCGCAAACTCAATATACATTTAGGCTACTTTAACTTGTTTTGATAGGCAATAATAGCTTTTTTTGCGATTTCGATGGCATCTTCGATGGTTCCATCCACTCTTCCACCCGATGCATTAAGGTGTCCGCCACCATTAAAGAACTCTTCGGCCATAAGGTTACAAGGAAAGTCATCAACCGAACGGAGACTAACCCATACCAGATTTGGCTTATCGGTATCTTCGCGCAACGAAATAGACAGTTTGAGCCCTTTTATCTGCTGTGGTATGTTTACCAAGCCTTCGGAATCGCCTTTAATATAATTAAAGCGCTTCAGCTCATCGCGGGTGAGCGAATAGAATGCAGCATTATACTCGGGCATATACACAAGTTTCTCGTACATCACATAGCCCATCAGGCGGATACGATTCTCGGAATAGTTGTGGAAAACATTGCGATAGATGCGATCCTTGTCGATATGTTTGGTGAGCAACTCACCGATGATGAAGTAGATTTCAGGGCGAGAGCTGTTGAAGGTAAAACCACCTGTATCGGTCATCATACCACAATACACAGGCACGGCAAATGCCTTGCCGAGCTTATCAAAATCGCCCATTTGCCAAGCAATTCGGAACACCAGTTCGCAGGTGCTCGATGCATCAGGATGCGATACAACAAGTGAAGCATCAACATCGGGCTTAAGGTGATGATCGATAAGCACCTTCTTTGCTGGGCTATTTACGAGCGACTTCTCCATCTCGTCGACACGACTGGGCGTATTGAAGTCGAGACAGAAAACAAGATCGGCTATTTTGAAAAGCATATCGCACTTGTCGGTATGCTTATCGTAGCGAACTATCTTATCGGTATTGGGCATCCACTTAAGGAAGTCAGGGTACTGGTCGGGCACGATTACAGTAACATCCTTTCCGCGCGAACGCAGGAACTCAGCCCAACCTAACGAAGAACCAACGGCATCGCCATCGGGACTCTTATGGCAAACCACAAGAATATTCTGAGAATCAGAAATCAGCTGGTCCATCAGAACCAGCTGATTATTATCTAAAATGTCTATGTTCATTTAAAAAAGTTTGTTTGGATATACACCCTCGTCAACAAGCTGCTTGATACGTGCTACGGTAGCATCGCGATCGGCTGCATAGGTAACACCAAACCACTTGCTGGTGGTATCGAGCACCTCAACAGTAGCTGTGCCATCGTTGATGAGTTTGTTTACCATCAGTGGAATAAAGAACTCGGCCTTGAGGTTCTCAAGGTTCTTAGGATCGCTGAGGAAAACCTTGAAATACTCCTCGCTGTACTGGAAGTAATCGGGTGTGAAGCCCCACATATTCATAGATACAGGGGTGTTATCATCTACTGCCACCCACTTGCCGTCCTCGTCCTTATAGCGTACAGGCTCGTTAGCAGCACCTGCGTTTGAACCATCGGCAGCGCAACGTACAATCTCTGTACGCTCTACTACTGTTGTAAGGTGGCCCTTCTCGTTCTTTGAGCAAACGCCACGAGCCACTGTACCGTTCTCGCTCAGGGTGTTGCCAACACGGAAACCTACCATAGCATACTGGTTCTTAGCGCCCTCTGGCAGATTAGCCAGATACTTGCCGATAACCATGAATGCGTCGCGATTATAGAAATCGTCGCAGTTGATAACGCAGAAAGGCTCCTTAATAACATCCTTACCCATAAGCACTGCGTGGTTGGTGCCCCAAGGCTTCTGACGTCCTTCGGGAACACTGAATCCCTCGGGCAGTGCATCAAGTGCCTGGAAACAGAGCTCACACTTTACCTTACCCTCGTACTTTGAAAGGATCTGAGTGCGGAACTGCTCTTCGAAATCCTTACGGATAACCCATACAATCTTACCGAATCCAGCCTGGATGGCATCATAAATACTGTAATCCATGATAGTCTCGCCGTTTGGGCCCAGACCGTCGAGCTGCTTCAGGCCGCCGTAACGGCTACCCATGCCAGCTGCAAGAAGAAAAAGAGTTGGTTTCATTATTTGCTATATTTTTAGAGTTTTTATTAAATTGCGTGCAAAGATACGAAAAAATAATTGATTAGGGCACGTATTAACGCGCCTTAACAATTAGAATGGATATCCGACAGCGAAATGCAGCGTTTGGCCCTTGCCGAAACTGGGTACATTGAAATAACCAGATTTGCCGGTATCGTATGGACAGTGGATGGCCAAGCCCCAGTCGAGGCGGATGACCAGGAAGCCCATATCGTAGCGCAGACCGACACCGGTGCCTAACGCAAGCTGATTGACAAACTCCTTAAACGACTTAGGATAATCGCCAAGGTCCAAATCGTCGATATCGTCGCGCTGGAAGTTCCATACGTTACCTGCGTCCAGGAATATAGCGCCATTAAGATCGCCGAAGAGCTTGGTACGGTACTCAAGGTTGCCCACTAACTTTGCCTCACCGTTCTGAAACAGATAGCTGAGCTGGCGGCCTGCATCGCGTACATACCAGTCGCCAGGACCTATCTCGCGAACTCCGAAGGCACGTATTGTATTGGCACCTCCTACGTAGAACAACTCACTGAACGGAGCACTTGTGCTATTGCCATAGCAATAGATGAATCCGCCATTGGCATGTGCCACAAGCTGTGAGGTAGGTGTAAGAGTCCACGTCTTAGTGAAATCACCCTCAAGACGCACAAACTGCGAATATGGAGTCTTGAACAGAGTTTTATCTTTTTCATTGAATGAATGACCACCAGCCAGATCCCAAAGTGATGTAAGGTTGCCAGACTCCTCGAGTGTGGCCTCGAAACGAATGGGATGACGCATGGATTGCGGACTGTTATACATAAAGGTATAACGCATCTTTGGAATGAAACAGTCTTCCATCGTTGCAAGCAGATATAAATTATCGGCAGCAATCGAATCGAACTTAGCCGTAGAACTGTTCATATACTGATACTTGACCGTTAAAGGCGAGAACTCATGACGGACGGTGGCCGACGACTGCCAGCGATAGGTCCACTCACCGCTAACAATATGCATCTTGTAATATTCTGGTCTACGGATTACATCGCTCGAAATCTTTGCATAGGTAGTTGGGGTTGAGAAGAAACGACGACGTATGGGGCGCCCGTTCTTATCGCGACGCACACGATCGCTGTTATAGAAAGGTGCGATGATACGTGGGAACTCTATCGACAGGTCAACACCATACTGATAGCTGTTCATATCAGAGTTTGCACCTCTCTGCCACTCATAGGCTCCATGCAGGTTAAGGTCGAGTTTCTCGCCTGCACGGAAGGCATTACGACGTGTAAGACCAATCTTTGCCTCAGGACCATATCTACCACTTGTACGACCCTTTCCGTTGGCTTCGATATAGAAATCATAAGGTTTATCGAAAGTACAGTTCAGTCGCAGGTCAAGAGTGTCGGTACCTGGGCGAGGTGTGAACTGGAAGTCGGTGCTTGAGAACACACCTGTGGCATTAATCTTACTAGCAGATTCCTGATACTTATCGTAGCTGAACTCCTGACGTGGACGTAGACGCAAATTGCGCAATACCACACGAGGCATGATAGGCGATTTCTTTCCATTGAAATGCAGAGTAAGTGTGCGGCGCTTTATTGAGTCGTTCAACACCTCACGGGCTGACTTACGGAAGTTCACATCAAGCTTGCCTATATACCACTTATGCAATGCCTGCTCGGGCACTCCATTAGCCATCTGAAACCTAAGCTGCGCCTTATTATCAACAGCAAAGGTATCGGCCAAATAAGATGCATAGTTAGAGTTGTAATAGAAATAACCATTATTGCGCAGCAGAGTACTGATACGCGAGCGTTCGGCGTCGAGGTTGTTGATACTGAACGGCGACTGACTCTTAATAAGACTCTCCTCGCTAGTAGAATCGATAAGTGCCTGAATAGACGCAGGGAAGTTTACGTAGCTGACCGAGTCGAGCGTGAATAGCGAGTCGAGATGGATAGTATATCCTATCTTGCACTTCTTGGGGTTCTTCTGCTGAACCAGGTCGAACGTCACATCTCCGCGGAAGAATCCGTTGTTGCGCAGCACCGAACGTGCCACACTGCTACGCAGGGTTGGGTTAACCTGACTCATCAATACAGGAGCCTTACCGAATGTCTTAGTCATCCAACGTGCGAAACCAGAATCCTTGCCACTATACTTATTATACACCCACAGATGCCAACTCCAAGGTACAGTGAAATAGCTACTACCAAACAGAGAACCATTAGGCTGGGTAGCCAATGCAGCTTCTACTTCAAGCTTCGTATTTTCCAGATGCTTAACATACTCCTCGTCTTCGTATTTCCTATCGTCGGAGTAGGCAATCTTTGTCAGTCCCACAAAGAGCTGATCATCTTCGGGGATGTTTTTTGTCATCGAGCAGGATACGAGACAAAGCGTAATGGCTATGTACTTTATCTTATTTAGCATTTCGTTCTCTGTTTATTGGTCTGACACTATCAGTGCGCAGGCTGTCGCGCGGAGCTGTAAGCGATGTCCGCGGTGCCATTGTAGGTCGTGGTTCGTTCTTCCAGAAGGTAAGAATATCGAGCAGACTATTGAGTTTGCGGCGCCATACGAAACCTATTCCGTATTCGCCGGTATATCCCTCTAGCCAGTCGTAAACGTTCTGATTATAGAATACCTTAAGGTTCTTTGTAGCATCCTGATTCAGTCGGTACTCCATTGTAACATTATCGAAGAACGATTGGTTATTTCCCATTGCATCACTGGCACCCGACGATACTTTTCCACCAAGTTCTATCTTCAGTCGGTTATTAAAGAATCGCTTAGCAAACTTAAACGAGTAGTCGGTACGCTGAGCGCCTGTGGCATCGGTAGAATTGTCGATACCCAGACTAACATCGAGAGTCTTCAGTGCCGAGCCTGCGATACTATTTATCTCACTCTGCAGGAACGAGCTCAGTGCATTGTTCATAGAGAAGCTACCGGTATTGCCATCGGCCAGATACATACCCGTGGTAAGCATGGCTACGGCTATCTTTCCGCGCTCCTCCTTCGACATAGTTACCAACTCGCCACTAATGGTCTGATCTTCAGGTGCATCGATAGTAAACTCAAGTCCCATATCGTTCAGAGTCTTAGTGATAATAACACCGCAGTCGAATGCTACCGAGCGTGTTGCGCCCGACTCTTCAGAAACATTTGCTTTCACTCGTTCTGTAGCTGTGATGTTCAGTTTAGGATTCATCGGATCGCCAGTAAACTCTACGTAGCTGCCTTCCTTAACAGTAAAGGTCTTAAGCGGAATTACAGGCAACGAGTACTTCATCTCACCGCTCGACAGTGTATAACGACCCGTAAGGTTAATACCATCCGAGTTATATTTCATTCTAAGGTCGCCGCCACCCATAATATCAACGTAGTTCGACTCGTCGGAGTTAAGGTTGCAGACGATGTGCGCACCTTGCGATACATTTACATTAAGGTCGATATTAAGTCCCGTTGGCGTTGGCTGCGTAACAACAGTCTGCGTAGAATCGCTGAAATCAGTGAACTTAACCAGCTCATCCAGTCGGTTATCGGTAGACAGTGGCGAGTCGAGCAGCAGGTATTTCATATCAGTAGAACCGAGCACATCCAGTCGGCCGCGCATGTTAAGCCCATCAAGCGGTCCCTGCATACGAGCCAGGAAGTTTACGTATGCCTTACCCCACGCCAAGCTCTTAGCCTGCTGCTTAGAGTCGATAAGCAGGAAGTTGCGTGCACGCATTCTCATATCCATCATGATATGTTCGGTGTCCGAGAAGTCAATGCTACCCATAAGGTTCAGCAGGTCGTTGTTGCTCGAATAGAGTCCGAAGTTCTCAAGCAGCAGTTTCGAGCCTACTATACGCACAGGGTCATTATCAAATCGCATGCGCACGCCGTATGGAATGCTTACCAGATAAGCCGAATCAACAAACATCTCACCGTTTACCTCTGGATGTGTGGTTGTTCCGCGAATGGTTACACTACCCTCGCCGTAGCCCTCAAGACCTACAATCTGATCGGGCACGAAACCATTTACCAACGAAAGCGGCAGGCGTGTCATATTGAATGTGGCATCAATAAAGCCCTCGCCCTCGTTCTGATAGGTTCCGCTAAGCAATCCGAACTCTTCATCGTCAAGCATCAGTCGGGCCTCGATGGCATGCTTGTCGTCTTCCTTCATCAGATAAACCATTTCGGTGCTGATATTACCTATAGGCGATCCCTCGTAGGTCATCTGCTGCACTGCCATATCCGATGCTACAGATATGTTCTCATTGCGGTCCTGCAGAATATGGTAGTCGCCGTTAAGCTTACCGGTAATGCGCGGCAGATAAGGTATAACCGATGTAAGCTCGCCAAGGTCCAATCTGTTGATACTCATGGTGATATCCTGCAGCATTGTAGAATCCTGATTCTCAGTGTACAGCTTTATACCGGTCTTGTCATCGGCCACAAGGTCGACCTTAGCCTGCAGACGCTTGTTGCGACCCATATACAGATAGTTGTCTTTATTGAGATTAAACTCCTTATATCCGATTGTGGGGCGCTCTGGCAGCAGCTTGAAGCGTATACCATCGCTTTCCATCTCGGCCGTAACACCCAGGCGAACACCCATCTTATCGTGCTGGTCGAAATAGCGCACGCCTACAAGTGCTCCGTGCTGGTGTATGGTACCATCAAACAGGGCATTGAATATAAACTGCGGATTGCGCTTGTTGTTGCGCACCTGTCCCTGATATGTAAGTCGGTCGCCTTTCTGCGTAAGATTCAGTCGGATAGTATCAAGACGTGTGCTGTCGTAAACCAACGAATATACATAGCTTGAACCGTTGATACCAGTCACAGGCGATACGTCGGCATCGAGCTTCATCTCCTTGAACTCTATGTCCATAGCCTTCAGCAGATTTGCCAATGGATTTTCGCGTTTACTCTCGATGTGCAGTTTCATATCGGGCAACAAGCGTTTAATGGCAGGCTGGTCGATAATGCGCTTATCAAACTGAGCCATAACCGAATCGCCTACTTGAGTAAGTTTGCGCAGCAGTCGCTCGTAGTCGCCCTTTGCATCGAGCTTAACAATAAAGTCACCGCTCTGTATGCGTGCTATTACGGTGTCAAGATTGGTATTGATATGAATTCCGATGAAGTCAGGGCGATAGGTCTTTTTCTCGTCTTTGATATAAACCTCGTCTACCAGACCTGTCACACGATGAGTGAGCTTCATATCCGATATTACATCAACCGAGCCGCACATACCTATGGTAAGTGTATCGCTTACCAAGCGCATGCGATAAAGGTCGGCCTTACGCAGGTCGGCACTGATGGTGGCGCACAGCTTCTTGGAGTTAAGCAGGGCATCAACACCCACCTTACCATCGAACAGCTGGTTATGACCAACAATTGAGGCCAACGCATGACCGTTGGAGAGCGTAGCATCGGCCTTGATGTCACGCAGATCCCAACTGCCATAGCGCAGATGGTGTATCTTTGCATCGGCCTGCAGCTTACTCTTGTTCGACAGAAAATCGGTGCCGTATCCCTTTGCTTTTATGTCGGCCGATACGGTATAGATAGAGTCGCGCGGCATAAAGTGATGCAGGTTCAGATTGCTAATGCTCATATCTGCATCGTAGGTCATAGCCTCTGTTATCAGATTACCCTTTGAACTTATGGGTATGCTGGCGCTACCTTTAAGTTTCACCGTGCCAGAACCCTCGCGAGCCACAAGGTTTGTAGCATAGCGGGTGCCATCGGCTTTAAGTGCGCCGTCAATCTGCAGTCCGTTAGGTATGCGGTAGTCGCGCATCATTGCTGGGCCAGCCAGCCCTAATGCAAAGTTCATATTCTCTGTCCGGGCACTCATTTTTATATCGGCCTTCATGCGTGCCATGTCGGTAACGTTATCGGCGGTACCACTGGCAGTGATACGGAAAGCCGTTGGCAGATGTATATCCAACCCTGTAAAGGCCATGTGTTGCATATTGCCGTTTATAGAGCCCTTTATGTTTATAGGATGGTTGGGATAGCTCTTGACAAACTGCTGCGGCATGTCGCCCATAAAGCGCATCAGGTCTTGCTTGCCAATCTGTGCATTCAGACGGAAACGCATGGCTCCAGGATTCATGTCATCGAAGGTATTGAGGTCCATAGCCAGTTCGGTCTCAATGTCAGTATCGGGCGTTTTAAGTCGCAGCTTAGGTATTATCAGACGTTTGTCGTCCATCGTTACCTTTGCCATCAGGTTACTTATCTCCAGCCCGCTCTTCTCCTTCGCGCGCAGGTTCCTTATTATAAGAGATGTGTTAGGCTCGATGTATTCTATCGAGTCAATACGCAGGTTTATATCCGATAGCGCCAGGTGGTTGTTGTCAAGTCCGTCTACTTCGGGCTCAAAGCGGTTGTCGTACTTCAGTCGACCGTCGACCCAGTCAAGACTTCCCACCTTATATATTTTGTTACCAAGGTCGGCCAGCACTGTACGCGCCACTGCCCTACCCATATAGGCCTGCGCGTTCAGTGTGTCGCCCGGCAGATGCACCGTAAAGTCGCTCTTCAGGATACTCACCGAGTCAGCATTGATAATCCACTTTGCTGTTGACTCCGTGGTGTCTACAGCCGCTGTATCGCTCAGGGCGATGTCGAGTACGGCTTCTGAGAGTCGGGCGCCGTTCACCTCAACGGTTTCCTTGTCGAGATCGATGCCTTGCGACGACAGCCATAGCTCCTGCAATTCTCCTTTCACACGCAGGTCGCCGATAAAGCCGTTGGTGTTTATCTTTGCCTGAGTCATCGACAGTTCGTCGATAACCACACGTTTTCCGATTAATGGCAGCAGCTGCACATCGCACACCATCTTTCTGACATCAGCGATGGTGTCGATAACATTTGGTAGTGAATCATTTTTATGTAATGCGCGAAAACCCTCTATTCCAAGGTCTAACGGGAACTCTAAGTTAACATGCTCAATAGTAATCTGCATGCCCGTCTTCTCTGATGCTATGGCGGCTACCTTCTTTACCGCCCAGTTCTGCACGGGTGGAAAATAGATAAGCGCGGCCAGTATAACAAAGAGCAGTATGGGTGTCAAGACCGCTATACCCAACCACTTCAGGGTTTTCCTCATTTTTATCTGGTTGCCGCAGCCTGCCACAACGGATCGTTAGGTAGCGGGGCTTCGACTATTATGGTTTCTTTCGATACGGGATGTACGAACTCCACGCGGCGCGACATCAGCGAAATACTGCCATCGGGGTTACTGCGAGGGGCGCCATACTTCAGGTCGCCTTTGATAGGACAGCCCATGGCTGCCAATTGGCATCGTATCTGATGGTGGCGACCGGTCATCAGATTTACTTCGAGCACGCTGTAGTTATCGGTATGCCCAATGACGCGATACTTCAAGATGGCTTTCTTCGAGTTTGGGCGCTCCTTGTCGTATGCGTACGATTTGTTCTGTTTCTCGTTTCTTACGAGCCAGTTCTCCAGCGTTCCTTCTGGTGCCTTGGGCGTATTCTTTACGATGGCCCAATAAGTTTTGTGCACTTGTCCCTCGGCAAACATTTTGTTGAGTCGGGTAAGCGCTTTTGATGTTCTGGCAAAGACTACAAGTCCTGAAACGGGACGATCCAGACGGTGCACCACCCCCAGAAACACAGCTCCGGGCTTGGCGTACTTCTCTTTTATATAGTCTTTAACCAAATCAGAAAGTGGGCGATCGCCAGTTTTATCACCCTGTACGATCTCCCCACTCTTTTTGTTTACTATAATAATATGGTTGTCTTCGTAAACGACTTCCATACGCTATTACATGTTCATACCACCATCAACCTGGATAACCTGTCCGCTTACGTAGCTTGACATGTCAGAAGCCAGGAAGGTAGCAACGTTAGCGATATCCTCAACCTGACCACCGCGGCGCAGAGGAATCTTGTTGCACCACTCCTTACGGATATCCTCAGGCAGAGCAGCAGTCATAGCTGTCTCGATGAATCCAGGAGCGATAGCGTTGGCACGGATACCCTTTGGTCCCATCTCCTGAGCGATACTCTTAGCCAGAGCGATGAGTCCTGCCTTTGAAGCAGCGTAGTTAGCCTGACCAGCGTTACCGTGTACACCTACTACTGATGCCATGTTGATAATTGAACCGCCACGCTGACGCATCATTACAGGCACACATGCGTGAATGAAGTTGAATGCGCTCTTCAGGTTTACTGCGATAACAGCATCCCACTGCTGCTCAGTCATACGCAGCATCAGTCCGTCCTTTGTGATACCAGCGTTGTTAACCAGAATATCAATTGAACCAAACTCTTCCTTAACTGCCTTAACAACTTCCTCAGTCTGAGCAAAGTCGGCTGCGTTTGATGCATAGCTCTTAGCCTTTACGCCAAGTGCAGCAATCTCCTTCTCAGTCTCCTCGTTAATCTCGAGGTCGGTGAATGCGATGTTACAGCCCTCAGAGGCGTACTTCAGTGCGATAGCCTTTCCGATACCGCGTGCAGCACCTGTAATAAGCGCTGTCTTACCTTCTAATAATCCCATAATTCTTTTCTTTTAAATATTTTATTAAATTCTTAATGTCACAATGTCAAATGTCACAAAGTCATTTCCTCGACAACTTTCCCAGCGCACCATATACCACTTTGGCCACCTGGGGTTTTGTATCCTCCTCTTTCATTCCGTGCGCAATACGTCCGTAGATGTACGGAACCTCGAGTCCTTTAATACAATAATGTGTAATGTCGGCCACAAGGTCGATATTGTCAATATCAAACTCGCCGTCTTCCTTACCCTCGGCATACACCTTGCGGAACAGTTCTATCTCTGCATCGTCAAAGTGGCGGCGCACTTTCTCAACCATCCAGATGTTACGGAAGAACTCTGCACGCAGGTTTCCGTTACGAACCACGGTCTCACGAATCATACTGAGGTGTGTGTAGATAAGCTCGATAATCTTATCCTGCGGACGGATTTTACGGGCTGCCACTTCGTCAAGCTTGTCGCTCAGTCGCTCAAGCTCACTTTCGATTACAGCATAGTAAATTTCCTCTTTCGACTTAAAATAGGTATATAGCGTACGACGCCCTTTGCCTGATTGCAAGGCAATATCGTTCATCGTAGTATTCTCCAGTCCATTCTTAGCGAACAACTGTCGGGCTACATCAACCAATTTTTGTCTTGTTTTGGATATCGACATGACTGTTTCCTCCTAGTTTTTTAAAATTGCACACATTTCTACAGTGTGCAAAAGTAAGTTTTTAATTTGAAATACGCAAGAAAAACGGGCAAAAATATCGCAAAAACAACATTTTTATAAAAAAACGCCTCAAATATTTGGCCAATTCAAAAAAAGTTCGTACCTTTGCACCCGCAAAACAGGAAACACCCTGAATTGCAGCGCAAATTTAACATCGCGGAGTGGAGCAGTTGGTAGCTCGCCAGGCTCATAACCTGGAGGTCGCACGTTCGAATCCTGCCTCCGCAACTAAAGGAAAAGCTCGACATTCGTCGAGCTTATTTTTTATGCTATAACTTACTATAAAAAAAAATATTCCGATCGTCGGGGCCTTGACCCTCGACAATCGGATTAAAAGATCCTTCTATTTCATCTTGGCTAGTACCTTACGATAGTACTTGTTTGTAGCCTTGACACTGTACTTAACTCCTCCATTCCAAGAACGTATAGCCTTCTCGACGCTGTTCTCTGGGTTAAAGTACTTTTGGATTAACAGGAACATCTCCTTCGATTTCTCTACACTGAAACGGTCGTTCATTGTGTAGCGCTTCTTACTCTTCTGCTTCTCCAGAATATTGTTACATTCTCTAACAAGAATCGGAGTAATCTGCATCGCGCCTACCGAGTTTCCACTCACGGCTTTGGGATTTCCTTCGCTCTCTACAAGAATAATTGCATCCATCACTGGATTCCAGTCGAAACCTGATGTCGTAGCGCTCTTCGTAGTTCTTCCTCCTGCAAATGTAGTCATGCTCACCAGCATAAGAGCCATCAGGACAACTGCCTTTTTACTAAATTGAATCATATCTCTATACTTTAGGCGGACCTTTCGGAACCGCGTTATCCTTTAGATTATTTCTTCATTTTTGAGTCGACTTCGCGTCGATTTCCGGTGCAAAGTTACGAATTATTCCGATAGGTGGCTCAAACGTTAAACAATTTTAACGTTTATTGAGAAGTTCAAATGACATACGTCAATAAATTAACAATTTTCACAAAACGGCTATTCCAGGTCTACAACTGTTATACCCGAGCCACCAAACTGCACATGCTCGTCGCGGTAGTGTGTAACGTTTGGAATAGTTCCAAGGTACTGTCGGATAAGCTGGCGTAGTATGCCCGTGCCTGTGCCGTGTAGTATACGCACACGCGATACTCCTACCAGTATGGCATCGTCTATGAAATATGTTATTGCGTTTATAGCCTCGTCGCCGCGCATGCCGCGCACGTCGATATCCTGCTTGAAATTCAGCTTGCGGTTATCGATAACGTTACGTGTGTCGCGCGATACCACACCATACGATCCTGCTATGTTCTGATTGCGCTCTTCGGCCTTGGTAGTCGATGTCTTTGGTTTCTCGGCATGTTCCAAGCGGTCGGCACGCATCTTTGTTTTCATACCACCGAAGATAACAATGGCCTTACTGCCATCGATACTATCGATAACACCAACGCTGGTGAGTCCCTTGATACGAACGGTGTCGCCAGGGGCCAAAGGTGCCTTACTGGCAGCACTGACTGCAGTTGGCTGAGCCGTCTGACTGGCAGCTGAGTCGGCAGCGGCCTTGTTGGCCTTCTCCTGCTTGCGCTTCTCGCGGCGCTCCTTGCGCTCCTGCAGTTGACGTATCTTGCGGGCTATGGCCTCGTCGTTGGCACGGGTGTCAATCTCAGCCACTTCTTCCTTAAATGCATCCAGCTCCTCACGTATCTTGCGGGTGCGCTCTTTCTCTGCCTGCTGTTCGCGTATCTCGCGTATGGCATTCTCAATGCGTTTGTTGCTCTCACGCAGCATCTCCTCGGCCTCCTCTTTAGCCTTGCGCAGTATCTCCTTGCGCTGACGTTCTATCTCGGTCAACTCGGCTTCAAGTCGTTCGCCAGTAGCCTCCAGCTTCTTCTCGTGCTGATGTATCGTCTGACGCTTACCCTCCCAGTATCGCTTGTCGCGCACAATGTCCTGCAGGTATTTGTCGCTCTGGATATAATCCTGACCAACAATATCGCTGGCATCCTTGATAACCTCTTCGGGTATACCAGTCTTGCGGGCTATCTCGATGGCAAAGCTCGAGCCAGGCTGACCAATCGACAGCTGGAACAGAGCTTGCATCTCATGGCGGTCGTACAGCATGGCGCCGTTAACCACACCTTCATGGTCCTCAGCAAAATGCTTCAGGTTCTGATAGTGGGTAGTTATTACGCCAAAGGTCTTTGCCTTCCAGAACTGCTTGAGCATAGCCTCGGCTATCGCACCTCCGATGGTTGGCTCGGTACCGCTACCAAACTCGTCTATCAGCAGCAGCGATCGCTCGTCGGCATACTTCATCATCTGCTTCATGTTCATCAGATGACTTGAGTATGTCGACAGATCGTTCTCTATGCTCTGCTCGTCGCCTATATCGATCATTATGCTCTCAAACATACCTACTGTTGAGCGGTCGCCGATGGGTATAGGTAGGCCGCATTGCAGCATGTACTGCAGCAGGCCGACGGTCTTCAAGCAGACAGATTTTCCGCCAGCATTAGGACCTGAGATTAGCAAAAGTCTTTTCTCGCGCGTCAGCGTGATGTCCAGCGGCACCACTCGCCCACCCTTCTTCTGTAGCGACAACTGCAACAGAGGGTGTACGGCACGAATCCAGTCGATTTTCGGTTCGGCTTTCGCGGTAGGCTCAAAGGCACTTGTAAGCTTGGCCCACTCTGCCTTGGCGTTTATCAGGTCAATCTTTGCCAGCAGCTCATAGCTGTCAATTATCTCGCGCACGTGCGGGCGTACCTCATCAGTAAATACGGTAAGTATGCGTATCACCTCGCGGCGCTCTTCGGCCTCCAGCTGGCGCACCTTGTTGTTTGCCTCAACCACCTCGGTTGGCTCAATAAACACCGTCTTACCTGTGGCACTCTCGTCGTGTACTATTCCGTTTATCCTGCGCTTCAGCTGTGGCTGTACAGGTATCACCAGTCTACCGTCGCGCATGGCAGGTGCGGCATCCTTGTCCACCAGTCCGTCGCGCTGGGCTGCATGCAGTATAGTATATAATGTACGCGAGATGCTGCCTTGTGTCTTCTCCAAGTCATGTCGGATGCCGGCCAATGTCATCGATGCCGAATCCTTTATCTTTCCGAACTTATCCAGTATAGAGTCGATTCGACGCAGCATGGCAGGAAAGGTCACCACATTCTCTGTAAGCTTGTGCAGCGCTGGGTATGGATACTTCACATCACCCTGAGCAGTCTCCTCGGCGCCGCGTTCCAAATAGCGCACAATGTTTACGATTGTTTCGAGCGAGCGGCGCAAATCCCACACCTCGTCCTCCTCCAGATGAGTATTCTCTAATCGTATACGCGCGATACTCTCGCGTACATCAAAGAAATACTGCATAGGGAAATCGTCGTGCTCTTCACGCATTCTACGGAATTCACGCACCTGTGCCAGCCATTCGTTAACCTCAGCAACATCGGTAGAGAAAGTCATTTCGTCAACTTTCTCCTGTCCGAGAGTGCTCTGGCAACGTGCCTTCAGCAACTTTCTAATCTCATCGAATCCGAGCTTTCGCTCAAAGTTATTTGGATAAATCACGCTGCAAAAGTACTCATTTTCGGCTAAAAACAGGCAAAAATGCGATTTTTTTATAAAAAGTTGGCCAAAAATTTGTTTGTTTCAAAAAAACTCCTTACCTTTGCACCCGCTTTCGAGACAGAAGAGCACTGGAGAGATGGTAGAGTGGTCGATTACAGTAGTCTTGAAAACTACCGTGCTGAGAGGCACCGGGGGTTCGAATCCCTCTCTCTCCGCGAAGAGCAAATTTGATGACTTTTAGGGTAGTCAATCAAAGTTCAACCCGAACAGTTC
>CADCEF010000020.1 GCA_902800365.1 uncultured Prevotella sp.
CAGCGGGCTTTTAGCTCGCTGTTTCTCTTTACGCACCCATGCAGCTTGTAGCTCCGAGGGCTGTTACAATCGCGGTTGCGATACTTGCAATCATCTGCACGATGAACTTAATGGTCTCTCTCTTTGTCATGATGTTAATGTTTAATGTTTAATGTTTCGCTCGGCTTTGCCGCTTGGCTTTGCCAAGAATGTAAGCGGGGGCTTTCGCCCCGCGCGCTTTAATCGCCCTCTCCGGGATCGTCGCTGCTATTGTAACCGCCACCGCCCTGACCGCCACCATTTGATGGCTGGGTGTTCTCGGGGTCCTCGATGTCACCGCTGTCGGTGCTGGTAACACGCTTCACCTCCTTACCATCGCGGTCGTAGCAGGTAATCTGGATGGCAGTGCCTGCCAACTCATCCTTCAGCTCAACGGCTGGGGTGAAGATAATTCTGCGACTGGTGATGAGGCCTGCCTTAACCTCGTCAACCTTCTCGACGCTCTTGGCGCGCAGTCCGAATCGCATGGTGCCCAGTCCTGGCAGCGCAACCGAGTGACCTTCGGTGGCCCACGCCTTGATCACCTCGCCGGCTGCATCCCAGCATGCCTGCATGATACCCTTACTAACTCCGCTGCGCAGAGCAGCCTCCTTAATCACCTTGTCCTGCGAGAGCGAGGTGTACAACTCAGGCATCATGATGTAGCGATACTTGCCAGCATGCGTGCCAATCTTCTGCAACTTCTCTTGTGCTTTAACTTTCAATGCCATAATTTAATGTTTAATTTTTAAATTTTTACATTGAGTTTTGCGGCCACGTGTGGCCGGAAAAACTCCCTCGTGTGGGAGCTTTATTTTTACGATGCAAAGGTACTACATTTGCATTGCGGTTAACGAATGATTTTGAAGAAAAATCGCAGAATTTGTTGCGCTGCAGTGTTGCAGTTCGAAATCCCGTCACCACATACCAAAAAATAACTCTATATTTATATATAAATATAGAAGTATTTTTCACTCTATCATACCCTATTTTTTAACTGCAGCGCTGCAACGCTGCAACAGCGAGAGCCAAGCCCTGCATCAAAAAAATACCGATAGTTTTGTCGGGGATTCGAAAATTATTCGTACCTTTGCCTCGGAACGGATTCCAGAGTTTTTTTGAAAGACAATGAGTATGATAAGGAATATTACTATCTGCTGCCTGCTGTTATTGCTGAATGTGGCGGCACAGGCACAGGAAACTACCGACAGTGTAACCACCGACAGCGTAAGTACACAGAAGACAAAGCCGAAGCTGATGGCACGGCTTAATCAGGTACAGCAATTATTAGACGCAAAAGCCAGGGCAAAGGTAGACTCGAACTACATCGAGGTGCCCAAGAAGCCTTGGAGAGTGGTGCTGCGATATAAGGAAAGTGTGTACGATGTTGACTACAGCAACAGCGTAGGCAGCCCTGCGGCTGGTGATGGTATGGACTGGGAAATGCGCTTTGAGCCACCGTTGTCGGCCTCTCTTGGTGTGTGGGCCGGCTATCGTGGTTTGGGAGTATCTGTTGCCAAGAGTCTCGGCAGAAAGAAGGGCACTTCGCTCTCGTTCAGCTGCACCGGCGCAAAGTACGGAGCCAACCTCCGTCTGCGCGGATTTGATATCGACGAGGCTACTCTCACCGGAACCATCTACGAAGGCGGCCAAGTTTTGCATGGAACGAGTGACGCTCATTTTAGAGCTCCTGTAAGCATCGCATCGCTCTATCTTAACGGCTATTACGTGTTCAACGGGCGCCGATACTCGCAGGCTGCGGCCTACAATCAGGCGGTAATCCAGCGCCGCTCTGCTGGCTCGTTGCTTTTGGGAGCTACGTGGTATATGGCGGCTCTGGATTATTCTGACGATATGAACACCGGTATGATACTGCTTAGTCGTAACATCGGCCGCATCAATGTGCAGCAGGGCAACATCGGTGTGGGCTACGGCTACAACTGGGTGCCATTCCGTGGCTTTGTGGTTAACGCCATGGTCATGCCAGCCCTCTGTTTCTATAACCGCATGAAGGTTTACAAGTACGACAGCAACTACGAGATAGCCGAATCTGAAGGGCTGGTTGACGACTACGGGCAGTGGAACCCCGATACGCACACATGGGCTAACGGAAAGACTCACAAGCCTATTCCTACCGACGACGATGACACTTCGTGGTACGATACCGTCGACAGTTGGGAGGTGGGTTCTGATACCTCCTTTAGCATGCTCAGATTCAACGTCGACCTGCGTATTGGCATAGCCTACAACTGGAGCAATTATTTCATCGGCCTTCAGTCGCAGTTCAATAACTTCAACTTTAAGAAAGACCAGTGTAAAGTAAACCTCTACGATGCCTGGGCCCGCCTCTCATTCGGCGTGCGACTTTAGAAGAAAACAAGCATGAAACCAGCGCAGATTTTTCACCAGTATATCTGGATTATAAATACCCTGAGGGCCTACAAGCAACTTACGCTTGAGGAGCTTTGCGAGAAGTGGCAGGAGGACAAGGTGGCCGAGGGCAACCCGTTGGTGCGATCGTCGTTCAATCGCCATCGCGATGCCATCGCCGATATGTTCGGCATCGACATCTGCTGCACACCTAAAACTTACAAGTATTATATCAACAACCCCGATACACTGGGCAACGACAGTCTGGAGCAGTGGATGTTCTCGTCGCTGGCAGTGCATGGCGTGCTTAGCGATAGCGTGTCGATAAAAGACCGCGTGGTGCTTGAGGATGTGCCCGCTGGTGTGGAGTATCTGGGTACGATAATCCAGGCCATAAAATCGGGCAAGAAGATACTGATGCGATACCAGCGCTTTGGTGCCGAGAGTTACGATAAGGTGGTGGAACCGTACGCCATAAAGCTGTTCCGCCAGCGATGGTATCTGCTCTCGTTCACTGGCCACCACTACGCCATTTACGCGCTCGACCGCATGCAGGGCGTGGAGCTTACCGACGAGTGTTTTGAGCTGCCCGAGGGATTCAGTCCGCAGGAGTATTTCAGTGAGTACTACGGCGTGATGACTACCGACGAGCCGCTCACTCACATGGTGGTGAGGGCGCACAGCTGGACTCCCAACTACCTGCGCACGCTGCCGCTGCACCACTCGCAGCGCGAAATAGGGTCGGGCACGTTGCCATCGGGCAGTGGGTACACCGACTTTTCGTTCGACATACGTCCTACGGTTGATTTTCTCAGTCAGTTGATGTCGCACGGCGATGGAATCGAGGTTCTTGAGCCCGAGGACGTGCGCCAGAAAATGAAGGAAATGATAGAAAATGCCCGAAATCGATACTAATGCGCTGCCAGATACCCGCTGCCAGGCCCCTGTCATCTTGTCCGAGGAAGTCCTATCCGACATCGTCACCTAGTTAAAGAAACTGTAATACATACAATTTGGGTAGGTTTATTACTAATTCTTCTGATTGATTAGGTTTACCACCACTTTTACCATCACGTCTTTCTCTTCTGTCTTGCTCTCTGCAATCATCAGAGTAAGAGCAACAAGGGTATTGTCAGCCAATCGCTTTGAACCGTCCTCGCGGTAGAGTATACCATTATTATTTAGGAACCACAGGAACAGCGTAGCAGCAATTCGCTTGTTACCATCACTAAACGAGTGGTTCTTTGTCACCAGATACAGCAACATAGCAGCCTTCTCCTCTACACTAGGATAAAGCTCCTCGCCACCAAATGTCTGATATATTTGGCCGATACTACTCTTGAACGAATCGTCTTTCTCATTACCAAACAATACAGAGCCACCAAACTTCTCGCGAAGACCATCAATAGCCTCCATAGCATTCTCGTAGGTGGCATGGAATGGCTCTTCCTTTGTGGTCTTATCGATAGAAAGACGCTCATAATCGTAGTTGTCGAGTGTATCAAGAGCGTAGGTATAATCCGTCACTACTTCGAACAGTGCTGTGGTCTCATCATTAGAGATTACTTCCTGATTTTGCAGGGTACGTCCAAGCATACCAACTAACTGACGCAACTCTCCAATTTGCTCATGGCGTATGCGCTCATTAACGGCATAACCCTTAACGAGATAATCTTTTAAAACCCTGTTTGCCCATTGACGGAATTTTACACCTCGTTTAGAGTTAACACGATAACCCACAGAGATTATCATATCAAGATTATACATTATAATAGCACGATTAACCGTGCGTTTACCCTCTTGACGAACCTGTCGGAAATTCCGACATGTTGCTTCCTTTTCCAATTCCTCATCTTCATAAATGTGTTGTATATGTTCCAACACGTTAGTACGAGATGACTTAAAAAGCTGAGCCATCTGAGTCTGAGTGAGCCATACTGTTTCATTCTCCAAACGTACGTCGATTTGAGTTTTACCGTCCTCTGTCTGATAGATTACAATCTGATCTTGTTTCATAATTGATTAATTCTAATGCATTCTGCAAAGGTACACACATTTCTTCATTCCGCCAAATATTTATGCGAGAAAAATGAGGATTGATCATTTCTATTCTCTTGAACTAACTATAGATTTTGCCATTTGACGAGTCTTTTTGTATCTTGATTTCTGTAGTTGCTTTCCTCTTCTATATTTGGATATCTTTTTTCTTCCATTGGGTTTTTATTTATCGGGGCAAAGATAAAAAGAACATATTAAAAATGCAAGCTATTAACGAGAATAATGCGAAATTGCTGTAAAGAACTGTTAAAATACGTCGTTTAATATTAATTGTAGTTAACAAAAGGTGAGGTGTCCTGACTTATGGGACACCCCCTCTTTTATTTTGCACCAAAATCAATTTATAGATAACTAATAAAATTATAGATTATGGTAAGTATTTTTTTCTTTACTATTCTGATTGTGGCTCTCAATGAGGTTGCATCAGATATTTTAAAAACAAATAAACAATAAGTATGGAAACGAATCTACAAGAACTTAAAGACTGGCAGGATGGCGCTCGGCGAATGCTCGATCGCGAAATCGAGCAAATGAGAGAGGAACTGGAGCAGAAGACCGACCTGCTGCGATTTTTAGAAGTTACGGGCGAGCTACTCAAAAAAATCGACCGCCTTAACAGTGAACTACTTGAAGAAAGGGCTCAACGCCAGGCTGCCGAGGTAAAGCTCTCGGAGCTGAACAAGCTATCTGTTGGAGTGGCGCGCAAATCGCCGCAAGACGATATCCTGAAGGCCATGCGCGGTTATCTGAAGATATCGAAGCGCAAAAATCTGGCCAAGCGCGAGGCTGCAAAGATGGTGTTTACCGAGTTGTTTACAAGCGCCCAAGTGGCTTTCCCAGAGGATATTATGGAATCGCTTTCGCATCTTGACGACGAGCAGACCGAACCTAGGGTGGTGAACGTTGCGGGCAACTACAACGACGTTCACGACAATGACAGTGTAGGTATTAACGAGAAAAAAGTAGTATAGATATGGCAGGAAATAATATTTATGTACAGGGCTCGTACGTGGATATACACGACAACGAGGTGGTGAATCTCTCGGTTGATAAAGGCGAGGTTCACGTTGGCGACAATGGTAAGGCCGTAGTTGCCGAGAGCGAGACGATGTATGAGGTGAAGACGCTGGTGGAGAGTGCCGACGCGGTGCGCGATCTCTTCTGGGGCGACAGCTCGATGGCTGTCATCTTCGGGGTGTGTCGCGACTGCTTTAAGTATGTCGACAATATGAGTCAGTTTGAGCGCGATTTTGGTTGCAGCGAGGGGCTGATATCTAACACCATGCGCAATAATCCCTACATGCGATTGGCCGTAGACAAGTGGGAGCAGCAGGGGGCAAAGCAGCGTGTACTGCGACTGGCCGATGAGTATAAAAAAGCAGTAAGCGCACGGCTTAAACAGCTAATACTTACAGAATAAGTTACAGAACCTACAGAATTACCTACAGAGGTGCATGGCGTTGTTTCATGCACCTCTTTTTTTTGTCTACTTTTGCATCGTCGAAAGGACAAACGATCATTGACTTATTGATACAAACATTATGGAAACAAAGATTTTAAGAGTTGTGCGCCAGGGCGAGGCTTTTGGCGTGCAGAGTTCTAAGAGTGAGAGTGGTACCATCCAGAAGTGTAATATCGTATTGCGCGAGCTTGGTGGCTCAAAGTTCGAAAATGAGTATGTGTGCGCTATGCTGGGCAGTCTGGCGGCGTGCAGGTTCTACGAGGGTGATGTGGTTGCCGCTACCCTTCGTTTCTCTACACACGAGTATCAGGGACAAACATTCCAAGAGGTACTTTGCACTGATATCGTTAAGCTATAGGTTATACCCACTCTTGTCATGTCGAGCTTAGTCGAGGAATCTCTGCGGCTTGCCGCTTGCGCCTTTGGGCGCATTTCAAGAGATGTCTCCACGCGCTAACGCTTGGTCGACATGACAGTGAGGGGGGGGCATTTGAATTTATTTTTATCTCTGAGTTGAGGTGAGGAGGATATTCTCGAGTAAATGGCCAAAGAATCCGAAATCTCTTCTCATTTAATCGACTTAGAAAATTATGAAAACAAACATTCAAATATTTACAAGTGAAGTTTTCGGCGAGATTCGTACTTGCCAAGTTAATAATCAGATTATGTTCGTGGGCAAAGATGTGGCCGCGGCACTGGGATATGCCAAACCGCAAAATGCATTGGCAATCCACGTAGATAGTGATGACAAAACCACTGCCCCGATTCAGGGCAGTGGTTCGAACTACAAGACAAAGGTGATTATCATCAACGAGTCGGGTCTCTACTCACTGATTCTCTCTTCGAAGCTTCCCCAAGCCAAGGCGTTCAAACGTTGGGTTACCAGCGAGGTTCTGCCGCAGATTCGCAAGACGGGCGGCTACATTCCTACCAAGGATAGCGAAGGCCGTCAACTCTCGGTCGACGAAATTCTTGAGCGTGCCGATGCCATCGTTGGCAACTCAATCCATATTCTGAACGAGCCTGCCGAGGACACTCTCACCGCTACTCAGGTGGCTAAGACTTTCAACATGACCACACTCGACTTCAACGCCGTTCTGCGCGACATGGGCATACAATATCGTCGCCACGGGCGTTGGAACCTCTCTGACGATCTGCAAGGCCGCGGCTACACCGCCGATCGCATCCACGTATCTTACTCGCTGAAGGGCGAAAAGAAAATCAAGACCTATATGACGTGGACCATGGCCGGCCTGCACTACCTGAACGCAAAATTGGGTTACCCAAACTTTTAATCTTTAATTTAGCAACGGACAACAGGACTTAAGGACTTAATAATAAAAAGTCGTGTTAGTCCTGTAGTCCGTTGCAAGAAAATATAATCAATCATGAGTGTACATTACATATATTTAGCGGATGGGGTGAAGAAGATGCGCCCCATCTGCTCGAGAGAGGAATACCTGGCGCTGAGAAACAGCGGCGAACAGGCAGCGATACTGGCGGCTGTTCGCAGTGGCCACGAGGAGCGCAAGAAGGATCTGGTGCAGTTCAACTATAGCTGCTTGCCCAACAACGACGGCACACTGAAGGGCTCGAAACGCATGAGCACCACGGTGGCGATGGATATCGACCATGTGCCGCCCGAGAAGATGCAGCCGCTGCAGGAGCGGATACTATCGAAGAAGGAAGAACTTGGTCTGAAGATGCTGGAAAAGAGTGCCCGCGGCAAGGGCTATCACCTGGTCTTCGACCGAAAGCCCGAGCTGAGTCAGGAAGACAACCTGAAGTGGGCGAGTGAGCTGCTCGGCGTCGACTACGATAAAGGCGCCAAAGACATCACCCGCGTGTTCTACACCACCACCGAGCGCGAATTGGTATGCCTGGATGATGCGATATTCGAGATTAATTTAGCAACGGACAACAGGACTAACAGGACTGATTCCGTTGATAATCCCCAAGAAAATAAAGTCCTAATGTCCTGTAGTCCGTTGCAAAAAGACTACAACGGCATGGAGTTCAGCGATATCATCGCTAAGTACTGGGAGATGTTCAACGGCGGGAAGGTGCCAAACACAGGCGACAGGAATGTGCTTACCTTCGAGTTGGCCGTTACCTTGCGCGGCATCTGCGGATTCTCGCTGGAGCGACTGATGCAGGTGATACCCAACTACTGGGCCGCGCCCGACGGCACATGCACCGCCGAGGACTACGCCGAGTGGCAGCACACGCTTGAGAACGCACTGAAGGAGCCACGCAAGGGCATGCCCTACCGACTGAAACAGGTGCTGCAGGCCATGAAATCAACGGCTGCGGTGAAAGCCTGCGGCGGCACGATGCAGACTCCCCCGCCCATGCCAAAGCGCCTGCCACCACTAATAAAACTTCTTACAAAGAATGTGCCGTGGTACTACAAGCCCGCCGTGGCCAGCGCGGTGTTTCCAGCACTCGGTGCCCACCTGCACGGCGTGCGATTCCGCTACTGGGATAACGTAGATCACGAGGCCACCTTTATGAATCTGCTCATCGGCAGGCAGAGCATCGGTAAAGGCTCAATACGCAAGCCCATAGAGTATATCATGGAGGATATACGCCAGCGCGACCTACCCAACCGCCAGCGCGAGGCCGAGTGGAAACAGAAGAACCCCGGCGCCAAGCAGAAAAAAGACCCGCGCCCTGCAGATATCTGCATTCAGATGCTGATAGACAACCTTACCGACGCCGTGTTCAACCAGCGAATAGTTGACGCCCATAACAATGGCGAACGCTACATCTACACGCAGGTTGACGAGGTGGAAGCACTGAAGAAGGTAACATCTAAGGGCACTGCCGACGAGGTGGGGCTGCTGATACGAAAAGCCTTCGACAACTCGCTGGCCGGACAGGAGCGAGTGGGGGCCGACTCGGTATCGGGTATCGCTCCGCTGCGATGGAATTTCAACGCATCTACCACGCCGCCAAATGCTCGTAAATTCTTTTACAAGATGGTGAACGACGGAACAGTGAGCCGACTCGACATTGCCACCATCATCCGCAGCGACGACGACGACGACACCGCACCCGTGCTCGGCATATACGACCAGCAGTTTGCCGCCGAGCTGATGCCATACATCTGCCGTCTGGAAGCCGCCAGCGGACTGATAGAATGCCCGCAGGCACGCAAGCTGGCACTGGAGATAAAGCAGGAGAACCGCGATGCAGCCCGCCTCTATGAGAGCGAGGCCTACCGCGTGCTCAGCTATCGCGCCAACGTAATAGCCTGGCTTAAAGGCATGGTGCTATACGTGGCCCACGGCTACAAGTGGAGCAAGGAGATAGCCGACTTTGTGCGCTGGAGCGAGCAGTATAATCTGTGGTGCAAGATGCTGTATTTCGGTGCTCAGCTTGAGAAGGAGTTGCGCGATGAGATCGACATCCAGCGCCAGTCGGGTCCGCAGAATCTGCTTGAGCTGTTGCCCGACGAGTTCACCCGCGAGGACTACTACCAGATGCGTAAGCTTAACGGCAAGCAGGGCACTGGCGACTCTACCCTGCGCAGTTGGATAACCCGCGGCCACGTGGCCCTTGACGACATCACCGGCCGCTATTGTAAAACCGAAGAGTACAAACGCAAGTTTGGACATTAAACATTAAACATTAAACATTAAAGATTAAACATTATGGTTGAAATAGAGAATAATCAGGAATGCTTTGTGCAGCTCTGGCTTAAGCTGGAGCGCACAAGACGCATGCTGGGCATGCAGTACAAGCGATTCTGCATACGCAACGTGCTGAAGGCATGGTTCGGCGTTCAGGCCACCGACGACTTTATCTGGGAGGTGTGCCACAACGTAGTGGTTAACGATGAGCAGGTGTGCGGCAACGACATTCTGCCGCCGCCATCGCTCTACCCCCGAAAGCATCGCGAGCTGTTGCGCTGCATTGTTGCAGTTAAAAATGGCCTTTCTCCGCGCCGAGTAGACCTTAAAGCCCTCGACGCCGCCTACAGCATCGCCTTCCCCCACAGCACCCCAATCAACGTAAACAAGAAAAAGATTAAAAATTAAACATTATGACACCAAGAGGAATAAGAAACAACAACCCACTAAACATCCGCCGAAGCAAGGATAAGTGGAAGGGCATGACAGCCCAACAAGCCGACGCAGCTTTCTGCCAGTTCGAATCGATGGAATACGGTTGGCGCGCAGCCTTCTGGCTGCTAACACGCACCTACTACCACACCTACCGCCTGTTCACCATCCGCGCCATCGTTAGCAAGTGGGCACCGCCACACGAGAACAACACCAAGGCCTACATCGCAAATGTAAGTAAACTTACAGGCATCGGTTCCGACGAACCCATCGGCATACCCAGCGACAAGCCCGCCCGATGGCTGGCTGTGGGCGCTGCCATGGCCATACAGGAGAACGGCACTAACGCCGTAGACTACTTTGCAATGCTCCGCGGTTGGACTCTCTGCCGCGGAGATTGCTAACCCTAAGCCGGCGATATTGCTAATTTTTTATTAAAAAATTTGTTAGCTCGGGAAAAATGTTTATATTTGCACCCAATAACTAGCCTAAAAGGCGTTTGAAACAATCTAAAACAGTGTTAACTTGATGACGAAAAAGTATATCCTATTGACATTGGCAGCACTATTGCTGCTGGCGAGCTGTACTAAAGAGGGCAGCACCATTTACAAGCCTAACCCCGACGAGGAACAGGCGCCAACCACGCCGCTGGTAATCGTGATTTACGGGCCTAACGGACTTGGCGACCGATCGTATAACGACCTGGTGTATAAAGGCATTGAGGAGGCCGCCAAGACGTACGGCGTGCGCACCCTGCAGTTGGCTCCCGAGAGCGAAGAACAGGGCTTCATCTATCTGGAAACATTTTTCAGGCAGATGGAGAACCTGAACGACACCGTGCGCCGACTGTTTATCACACCGTCGCCCGTCTACGATGACTTTATCCGTAAGAACAACCACCGACTGGAGAAGAACCCCAACGCCGACCTGCTCTACATGGAGACCACCAAGCCCTTAGAAGGCAAGGGCTCAACGCTCTACTTAGACTACTACGGTGCCATGTATATGGGCGGCTGTATGGTGCACTACTCGTCGAAAGAGCTGGTGTCGCTGGTACTGGCCAATCCCTACACGCAGAGCGTGGTAGAGGCTGCCGAGGGATTCAAGGCAGGCTTTAACGACACCCCGCAGTACGGAAAGTACAACGTAGCGCTGCACGAGTTCTTTCTCAGCAACGAGCCTGGAGGCGGTTTCACACTGAGTGATACCACCGCCATGCGTATCTACGAGGACGAACGAGGCTGGATGAATAACAGAAATAACAACGATGTGACCTTCGTGCCCATTTGCGGAGGTGCCATGCATCCCCTGATTCGTGCCGTGCGCGCTCTGAGTGTGTTCGATACTTATGTCGGCATCGATGGAGATATGTCGGATGATAAAGGCTTCTGCGTATTCTCTATCCTGAAACACATCGACAAGGTGATGACGGATTACGTAGGTATGTGGCTCAACGGCACGATGCCCAAACACAAGACGTATGGACTGGCCGATGGCGCCACCGATGTAGTGGTGTCGGACCACAGGTTCTCGAACGTTTATTATGAGACTGAAACCGGCCGAGCCTATTGGGATAAAGTTTTGAATATTGACAGTCTGCGCCAAGTGGCCATCAGAAAGGAGGGAGAGCGTTATGAGAAGAAGTAAGAAACTGTTGGGAATAGTACTATTCACTATTCACTATTCACTGTTCACTATTACCTGTTCACTATTCACTAGTTGTAAGACCGAGGACGATACCATCGTTTATAAGGACTCGCGCCGATGGGTGGAGAAAACCGTGGCCGTGGTGGCACCGCTTAACGACCCCATCATGAAGGCCCGCCTGGAGCGCACCGCCGAGTGGATGCTGAAGGGCCTGCACAACGCACAGCTGCACGACACACTCTGCGTGGAGCTGAAGCTGGAGTGGTATGACGAGTACGGACACGACATGCTGACACTGAGTGAGCAGCTGGCCAACCGCGACGACGTGCTGGCCGTGATTGGTCCCTTCGACAGCGACAATGTAGGTAAGTTTGCCCCTGCTTGTCAGAAAACCCTCAAGCCGCTGATACTGCCCACCGCCACCAGCGAGACCGTTATCCGCCGTTTTGCCATCACCAGCACCGGCAACGGGCAGAAACCCTTCCTGTGGTCGCTCACCGAGACCGATATCTCGCTCTCAGAGGTGATGATGAGTCTCTATGCCAACTACCTTGGCGTTCGTGGCGGTACAATAATATGGGGTGAGGAGTTCTCAGGACTCTTTGCGCCCGCCGATACCTACGGACAGACCTTTGTGGAGTGGGCGCCGTTCCAGGCTGCCGAGGTTGGCATCAGCTTCATAGCCTGCGAGCAGTACAAAGATACCCCCGACCTCTGCGAACGGGTGCGCAGCTACCTCAACAGTCTGCCCCCGCTGGCATTCGAGGTCGGTCACTTTGTAGTGGCTCAGAACATCGACCAGATCTATCAGGTGGCCCGCATCCGCAGCGAGTGGTGGAATGTTGATCCCGACGACCCTACAGAGGATGAAGGCGCCGGTGCTCAGCTGCGTGTTAGCTGGGCTCCCGTATATTATGCCTGCAGCGACATTACCGAAGAGGGTATTAAGGCACTGGGCTCACGAGGCGTGGCACTTACCGAGGGCTATCAGGGATTCTCGCCCTATGCCGACCCGATGACCGGATTCGAGATGAGCTACGAGACACGCTACGGCACCAAGCCTACCTTTTCCGAGTGTAAGTTCTACGACGCCCTGCTGCTGGCTGCCTTCGCATCGAGCTACATGGAGCACCACCCAGAGGTGGGCAGCCTGAACGATGCTATCATCAAGATATGCACTACCGACAACTTTATCAATGGCTACGCATGGAGCGAGACCGGCATGGAGCTGTATCTCGCCGCCCTGGAGCAGGGACAGCTGCTGGGATTCAAAGGTGCATCGGGCCCCGTGCAGTTCGACTCTGAGTGCTACACCGCTGCGCTCAACACCACCTATGTTAACTGGCTTATTTCCAAGGGCCGACTCTACCATCAGAGCTACTACAGCAACCAAGGCGGCGCCCAGACATCGCAGACGCTGGCATCGTGGAACTACGTGATGAACAATGCCGAGGAGCAATTCGACAATAAATACAAAGCAAGCATCGTTACCCAGAACTACCCCGAGCTGAAAGACCAGTATGCCGTGCTGGTGCAGGGCAGTAGCGGATGGGAAAACTACCGTCATGAGGCCGACGTGCTGAGTATCTACCAGATGCTGAAAGCCAACGGCTACCCCGACGACCACATCATACTGATTAGCGCCGACTACTGCGCCAACGCACCCGAAAACACAGACAAGGGCGCCGTGCGCACCGACCCTGGCGGCAAGAACCTGCGCGAGGGCGCCGTCATCGACTACCTGAATGCCGACCTCACACCGCAGGACATCTGTAACATACTGAAAGGCGTGAAGACCGACCGCACACCAGTGGTGCTGCCCGTCGACTCGTGCCAGAACGTACTGCTGTTCTGGAGCGGTCACGGCCACTGCGACGTGATGAACGGCGTTAACGAGATGGCATGGCGCAACGCTCCAACCGGACAAGGCATGACCGCCGACATGCTGGCAGGCACTCTGCAGGATATGGCCGCCAACAAGCAGTTCCGTCAGATGCTGCTCTGTCTGGAGCCTTGCTACTCGGCCAACATGGGCAAGGAACTTGAGAGCATACCCGGTGTGCTTGCCATCTGTTCGTCGGGCGTCTTCGAGCAGTCGTTTGCCGACTCATGGAGCAACGAGCTCGGCGTGTGGATGTGCGACCGATTCAGTCGTAACCTCATCGGCTATGCCACCGAATCGCCCAACGGTACCTATCGCGACCTCTATCTCTACTGCGCCCAGCGCACGCTGGGCTCGCACGTAGGCATCTACAACTACACCTTCTTCGGCAACCTCTACACCAACGGTCCGAAGGACTTCTTTGTGAAAAGGTAAAGTCCCCCCCGTTGTCATTCCGAGTGACACCCCTCCCCCGTTGTCATTCCGAGCGTAGTCGAGGAATCTTGAATTATGAACAATCTAAAATATTAATTTTTTGACATGCGAAATTTGAGATTATTACTAACCCTGTGGCTGGCATTGGCCGCTATTGGCGTTAGTGCACAGACAAGCATTACTCGCGCACCAAGCGAGGACTACACCTATACTTATAAAGGTGTAAAGTACACGTACATTTCGGCAAACAACTGGAAAGCCTATTTCGATCAGAACATGCACACACCCACCACATACGGTTGGTATGAGAATGAAGACGGCTGGTATGTTGACTCCTATGGCAACTACCTGACGGCTGCCTCTATCGACGAACAGAGCGTGCCCGAGAACGGCGAGGTGTTCATTCTGAACGACCTGGTGGGCTTCTTCACCAATCACACCCATCTGGCCTGCGTGGCCGATCAGGGATTTACAGGCGAATCGAAGGTGAAGCGCGTTTACTTTCAGGATTCTGATGCCGAGGCCTATAACTCCAACTCTATCTTCCAGTTCTTCATCGGTCATAAGGCCTTTGCCAATGCACCGAACCTGGAGAAGGTTGACCTGATGCAGTACTGCACGCGCGGCGACAACCACTGGGAGCCCATGCCTGTAACAGCAGTAAAATATGCTTGGGGCACCATGCTCGACGGCTCGCCCAACGCCATGATACGCGTGGCCACCTCTACACTCGACGAGTATAGGGCCAGCGACGTGTGGGCCAAGCACCGCGACCGCATCATCAGCTACGAGCCATCGGGCTACGAGATCTCTGAATACGGCGTGCGCTACAAGTGCATGCTGGCCGACGACGGCAAGACCTATCTGACTAACGACGGCACACAGACTGACGCTGTAAAGCAGCGCCTGCGCCCGTTGAATGCCGACTATCAGAACTTTAACGCCATGCAGCTGATGGCACCTGCCAACAGTGGTGCCACCCTGTATTACACCACCGTTGAGGGCGCCGATACCGACTATCTGAAGAACAACAACGGCGTGGCTCGCATCTATAACGATGTGGGTTCGTACTACAACTACAAGAATATCGCCATCCGTCGTGGGGCCTTCTTGAAATGCACCGACCTGAAAGCCGTAGAGTTCTACCAGACCAACGGCCGCTCGGAGAACTCATACAGCGATATGAAGATTATCATCGAGAACAATGCCTTCAGAGGCTGTAAGAATCTGAAGGAAATACGTATGTACTACCGCGTGCAGGACGGCGACGACCATTGGGAAGCCCTTGGACCTGAAGACGTCATCCCCGGCGACAACATCTTCGGAATTGCCACCCGCGAGGAAATATTCGAGGCTTACGACAATAATAAGATACTGGATTTTGAGGATCCCATAGATGTTCGTATCGTGGTGTCGCCAACACGTTACTATGACTTTATCAATGATCCCAACTGGGGGCGTTATAGTCACCTGATTGTTGCCAGTGAGTATGAGCCTGCTAATTGGGATGCCCAAAACGTTGACGGCCTGATTTACGACTATGCCTCGAAAAGTCTGAACTCTCTGCCCACCGATGAGATTGTGACACAGGAATTCTCGTTGTGGAATATCCCCATTCTGGCGTTGGAAATATATAATGGACTTACTACGTTAGGTAACATAAAAGATGGATTAAAAACTCTGAAGGACTACCTGAAGAATATGTATAAGTATAGAGAGTTCGGCGCTGGTAAAGAGGCATTTACTGCAAAAGAAGCGCTGGGTAACCTAGCGAACGCCAATCTTCATGCAGAAAAGTCGAAAGAGATGATAAAGATGGCCAAAAATCTTCGTGTTGACTTCGAAGGAACTGTCGAACAATATGTGAAGAAGGGCGCCAATGAAGTATTTACCCGATATAAGGATTTCGGTGAAAATCTTCCTAACGGTCCTTTAGCAAAGCTACTCCCTACTGGTGCTTCTGAATTTCCCAAAAACACCTTAGCGATACTGAATGCTGATCCTGTGCTTAAGGAAACATTCATCCGAATGGCCATTAATAATGGTTATTACTGGCTGGGGGAAGTACCTGCGCTACGTGCTCCTTTGATCATAGCGCTGAAGGGTTTTTTTAAGCAAGCGTTACGTGAAACGATTAGAGGTATTGGAATGATAGGTCAGGCAAATGCTTCAGATGTAGCGTTTGCTATGATGTTCCCCATGGCAAATAACGCTATTGGCAGTTTGATGGGATTAGGTGCCGACGCAGCGGTAGAAGATTTCCAGCGTGGTCTGGCCGACAACATCCGTGCCAACATACATGAGGTGAACGCACCTGGCACCATCTATTACACCCCCGACAAAAAGCTCGTATACCACATGTATATAGATAAACCAGCAGAAAACAAGGAGAGCTACACCATCTACAACGACATCGGTAGGGTGTATAACTATCGTACGGTGGCCATCAGGAAGAACGCCTTCCAAGGCAACCAGACGCTGAAGGAGATTAACTTTGCCGAGAACTGTTATCCGCTGGCCGACGCCTACATACCCATGCAGCTGGCCATCGCCGACTCGGCCTTTGCCGGTTGCACCAATCTGCAGCGATTCAACCTGATTTATAAGTCGCGCCTAGGTGGCGAACGCGGTCTGGGTCCGGAGAATTTCATACTCTGTGGCGACAGCATCTTTGCCGGTTGCGACTCTACCAAACTGCAAATCGTTATAGATAAGAACCGTCTGCAGGACTTCCTCGACAGCGAAACCTGGAGCAAGTACAAGCGCTTCTTTGTTACCCGCGAAGTGAAGGAAAAGGTGGATTATACCGACTTTGGCGTGAACTACGCTTACACTTACGACAGGAACACCGTACAGAAGATTACCAGAGTGACAGGTCACAAGATAGAACACCTGATGGCTGTGGGTGCCGACAACGACTGGCTGGCAAGTCATCAGGGACAGATAGGACTGTTTAACGATATAGGTATCTTCAACAACTATAAGCTCGATGCGATTAAGAAAGATGCCTTCCGCGGCAACAAGAATATTGAGAACGTACAGTTCTGGGACCTGAAAGGCTGGCTGTGGAATGGCGACACCTACTACGACCTCGGCATCACGCTGCAGGACTCATGCTTTGCCGACAATCCCAACCTGAGATCGGTTGACATGCTCTACCTCTGCACCGATGGCATCAACGAGGCCAAGGAACTCACTCCAGCGCAGGTGGCGCTGGGCAAAGGCGTGTTCGAAAACTGCGATGCACTGAAAATCAAGATGACACCGCAGCAGTACAGATGGTTTGAGGCCGATACGGCTTGGGTAAAGTATAAGGACAAGTTTGCCGCATGCCTGATGAAGCCTGTTGACAAGGGCGTGAAGTCAGCACTCACCGACCTGACCTATACCACCAAGGTTGGCTCGCCCGAGACATGGAGCGACGTTATCGACTTAAGCCGCCTGCAGGAAAAAGGCTTCGGCTGGCTCGCTGATAAGTTCATGAAGAATGAGAAGATTAAGCAGTTCCCTGAGTTCAAACAGTTTGAATGGACTGGGCTCGATTATGTGGGCGGCTCGTGGTTTGTAAACTGTAAGAACCTGACAGCCATCGAACTGCCATCGACCACCAAGCGCATCGGCGGCTATGCCTTCCAGAATTGCGACCTGCGCGAGATTGAGATTCCCGCTGCTGTGGAGAATATTGAGGAGTATGCCTTCTCGAACAACGAACACATGAAGACTGTTCGCTGTCTGAGCAGTACACCTGCTACACTCGGAAAGGATGCTTTCGGATATACTTTCATTGAAATGGTTAACTACGTGCCAGTTTCTAAGGTGAAGCTGCCCGAAGGCTTTAAGATCTATGTACCTGCAGAGGCTGTGGATGCCTACAAGGAGAAATGGGCCGACTATAAGGACTACATCGTGGCTGCCACCGATGCACAGACCTTCCCCAAGGAGGTAACCACCACCGAGGTGGGTCAGTTGGCACAGAAACTCGGACTGGAAACCATCATGGATGGCAACTATCTGATGGGACTGAAAGGTGCCTACTGGAACATCGACTCGCTCACCGTGAGCGGTCCGCTGAACGGTGTCGACGTGGGCGTGCTCCGATTCCTGGCTGGAGCCGACGTGAACAACAGCGATCCTACGTACGGGCGCATGCGATACCTTAATTTATATAACGCACGCCTGAAGCAGGATAAAGTGCATCCGTACCAGTGCTACCGTTTCAACGACTTTATCGATAAGGACGACGTGGTTGACGAGTATATGTTCTACTACTGCGACAAGCTGGAGACCGTCATCCTGCCTAAGGAGGCTACCTACATCGGCGAGCACGTGTTCGACCATGCCACTAACCTGCAGCGTCTGGCTATCGGCGACAAGACCGTAGGCTACGACGACTGCATCACCAAGAATGTGAAGGGACTGAGCGAGCTGGTGTTCCTTACCGAGCAGAAGGCGCTGAGCGATGCCCTCGGCGGATTGGAGGGTAGTGGCAGGTTCTGGTTCTGGGCGTACGACTCGTGGGAGACCAATATCGGCTACGTTTTCTGTCGTCCGGGTCTGGCTCAGAAGTATGGCAACGAGCCTACACTGACCAAGTGGATGCGTAACATAGCCGAACCATTTGCCGACAACCTGGCATGGAATGCCTTTGTCAAGAACGGTCACTTCTTCCCATCGGAGTTTATGAATATGAGCAACATCGACGGTATTCTGGCCGGCAGCGGCGTGGAGACCTTCGACGAGCTGCGCAACTTCAGCGCCATCAGCAATCTGGGCAGTGCCTTTGCAGGCTGCGACAAGCTGCGCCGCATCACCCTGCCCGACACCCTGCGCACTATGGGCTACAGCGCCTTCCAGGGCTGTACCAGTCTGGATAGCATCTATGCTTATGCCGACAGCGTGCCTGCCATCGAAAGCGGCACCTTCCGCGACCTGCCGGCATCGTTCAAGATCTTTGTACCCAAGACGCTGGCCAAGCGCTACCGCGAGGCATGGCCCGAATATGCCGACCACATCGTGGGTAATATCGCCAAGGGCACCGATAACGGTATACTCGTGGTGACTACCACCGAGAAGAACACCCTGGCCAAGCAGTTAGGATTGCGCATTAAGAGATACGGAATAGAAGCACTCACCGGCAATAAGACCATCCACGAGCTGGAGGGTAACTACACGCACATATACGGACTGAAGGTGGTAGGCCCCATTTCAGGACAGGACTTCAGCGTGCTGCGCTATCTGGCTGGCTACTCGCCTTGGACCGACTCGCCTAACTATCTGGGACATCTGGAGTATCTGGATCTCTACGATGCTACCATTGAGCCCAGTGAGTGGTATGCTGCCTACGACAAGAATGCAGTCACTAACCACTCATCGGTAGTGAAGGAGGCCAATGAGCTGCCATACTATGCCTTCCTGAAGGCTTACTCGCTGAAGACACTCATACTGCCCAAGACGCTGAAGACTATCCATAGCCGTTCGATGCTGGAGTGTGAGTATCTGGAAACAGTGGTTCTCGGCGACTCGACAACCTACATCAACTGGGATGCCTTCGACGATTGTGCTGCCATGACACGTATGTACATACTGGCCAAGAAGAAGCCTGAGATGACACAGGACAACTGGCTGTGGCGCAACCTGTGTAACAACTACAACCCAACGTTCGACGCCTTCTATGTTCGACCCTCACTCTATGAGGAATATGTGGCCGACAGAGCTTATACCGGCTCTTGGTTCCAGCGCACAAGCAATATATCGAAGGGCGCTTTCAACGACGACGAGTCGTTTGCTGCCTTTGCAGCTCACGCTGCCGCCACCGAGGACGACCTGATTGGCGTTACCAATATCGACGGATGGTTTGCTGGACGTACGGGCATCAAGAACCTCATACCGCTGCGCTACACACAGGTTGACACCCTGAAGGCTGCCGAGATACAGCCGCTGACACAGCTGGAGAAGATCGCCCTGCCGATGTCGCTTGTTACCATCGAGGACGATGCCTTCAGCAACGCCAAGAACCTGCGCTATGCCGACTTCCTGATTTGTCAGGAGGATCAGCTCATGGAGAACATGAAGAACGGCGGTCTGCAGAAGCTGGGCATCACCGAAGATGCACTCTGCTATATGCCGCAGAAGTATGGTGAGAGCACAGCCACCAACGTCGTAGTAGGCGACACCACCGGCGTGATGAACTGTGCCAACTACAAGTTGATAGACGGCAGAGACTACGACGTGCCTTACAAGTTCAACGCCGCAAAGGTGGAGAACACCCGCACGCTGGCCAAGAGCGAGGTGCCTTACACCATCTGTCTGCCTTACAGCATGCAGATTCCTAATGGTGCAAGGGCTTACAAACTGTCGGGACGCAGCACCAACGAGCTGATATTCACCCAGACATTCGAGACGCTCGAGGCCATGCAGCCATACCTGATATGGGCTGCCGACGGCGATGCATCGCTGAATGCAGGCACGGCTGAAATTCCTGCCAGTGGTGGTATGACCTATGGCAAGCAGCACGACGCACCGGGATTCTCAATGCGTGGCACACTCAACGGCATCAGCAATGCCGAGGCTGCCGAGCTGGGCGCTTACACCTTGCAGCAAGACGGCAAGTGGCACCCTGTGATGGCCGACAGCGAAGCACACCGTGCTGCCAGCATCGTGCCATTCCGCGCCTATCTGTTGCAGAATCGCGGGGCTCAAACCCGTTCTATCGGCATGAGTCTTGAAGGCACTACCGGCATCGAGCAGCTGCGCACCATCGACAGCGATGGCACCGAGCGCATCTACGACCTGAACGGCCGTCGCCTCTCGGCTCCAACCAAGGGCGTGAACATCATCAACGGTAAGAAAGTAATAACGAACTAAATATATGATGAAACTAAAATTGATATTAACCCTGTGGCTGGCGATAGCCGCCATCGGGGCTAGTGCTCAGGGAAACCAGCACAGGAACATGAAGGACATGACGACCGAGGAGATACTGGCCGTTATGGGCGTTAGCAAGGACAACTATGCCCCTGATGCCTACATGAAGTTCAAAGACGGTAGTCCGCATGCCATGAGTAACTACTTCGACGACAACGGTAATGTGCTGTCGGAAAGTAAGCGTGCCATTACCAGATCATCGACCGATGACAATGGCGACGAGTATAACTACTCAAACGGCGTGAAGTACACCTATATTACCAAGAGCAACTGGACACGCTATTTCGATTCAGAAAGCGAGTATGAAGATCAGGGTTACTCTTTCAAAGGTGACTACATGATCTACATGATTGAGGAGCACTGGTATGGCGACGATTACGACTACGTGGTGGCTGCTTCGGCTCGCCCCAACGCATCGTCGGACGATGGTATCGTGTATATCATTCAGGATATTGTTGATGCTACCACATCGCACACTCGACTCGGCGCTATTGCCACCGATGGATTCTACGGACTTGACTACCTGAAGACGGTGCAGTTCCGCGACTGCGATGCCGCAAGCAATACGGCGAACAGCTCACCATCGGGCGTGATTATTGGGCGCCGTGCATTTGCCAACTGCCCCAACCTGCAGCAGCTCAACATGATGTACTACGTAGAGGAGGGTTCAAACCGCTGGGAGGCATTGGCTCCTACGCAATTCAGGCCAAGAGACGGCTCGATACTGAATGGTAGTCCGAACGCCAGCATCTATGTAGATGATGCTTACCTGTCGAGTTTCCGCACAAGCAATAACTGGAAGGACTATGTCGACCAGATATACACCTTTACGTTCGGTAACAGCGATCAGAATGAGGATGGTGGTATCTATAGCTACTTCTTGAACTCAAACGGTACCGACCCGCTGAGTAATGAAGACTGGAGTGCCATGCTGCAGCAGGTAGAAACATGGAAGGACCGATATGTAGGCCTGACTCCCGCCGACTTGTTGTATAAGAGAAAGGACGAAATGGATGCGGAACTATGGTACGTGCGCCTGACAGGTGTGATTGATGCAGATATCGCAGCAAAAGACGGTGTGCTGACGGTTTACAACGACATCGGTTCGAACTACAACTACAAGACCATTGCCATTGGTGGCAAGCTGAATGGTAATCAGTATATTAAAAAGGTGCGCTTTGAGAGTTCGCCTTCGAACGTGGGTAATGCCAAGGCTCCGCTGAAACTGGTGATCGAAGACGGTGCATTCCGCAACTGCTCTAATCTGGAGGAGTTCCGCCTTTTTTACCTTAATAATAGAGGTACCAACTCTCAGGAGGCGCTTAAGCCTACAGATGTTATTCCGGGTAAGAACGTGTTCGACGGATGCGACAAGCTGCGTATTGTGGTGGCTGCGTCGCGCTATCTGGACTTTATCAACGACGCCAACTGGCAGCAGTATGCATCGATGATTGTTCCCGACGAGGTGCAGACCGCCGACTTTGAAGAGGATGCAGCCGTGTACGGCTATCTGCGCAGAGACAATGGTCAATACTATTCGAACTCATACAACGAGGAACTGGCTTTGACATTGAAGCGATGGGAGAACGATGCCGAGAACTTCAAAGTTACCGACGTGCTGGCTCCTGGTAGGGGATATATTGGCTTAGATGTGTGGTATGTGAAACTGAACAAAGTGGACAACGACGACCTGCAGGCGCTGGATGGTGTGCTTACCGTGTATAACGATGTAGGTACTGCCTACAACTACAAGACGATAGCCATCGATTCGATGGCACTTCGTGGCAATCAGACTATCAAGAAGGTGCGCTTCGAGAGCTCGCCTTCAAACGTTGGTAATGCCAACATCCCCATGAGCCTGTTTATTCAGCCCGGCGCATTCAGAGGATGCACCAATCTGGAAGAGTTCCAAGTGCTGTACTACAACAACCGAGGCAGCAACACCTGGGAATCGCTGGGGCCAAAGGATATTATTCCTGGCAGGGGCGCTTTCGACGACTGTCCGAACCTGAGAATACTTGTGGCACGAAACCGCATGAAGGAGTTTATGAACGATCCTAACTGGGCACCCTATGCCAACAAGCTGAGCTTGGCCGACTTTGAGCCCGACGGCATTGCCGACGGTGTGACCGAACTTACTGGCGAAGGCATTGCAGAGGGCGGACTGATATACGACTACTATGCATCGGAAGCCGACGCCACGCTGATGAATAATGAAAAAGTTGACCAGATGGCCGAAGGTCTGCGTGCATGGGAAGACACCTATCAAGGATTAAGCGTGCGCACACTGCTGGAGCCAACCTACAAGACATTAGGTTCAAGAGTATGGTACTTGCGCGTACGCGGAGCCGACGCCGACGCCATACGCAATCAGAACGGCGTGGTGACCATGTATAACGATGTGGGTACCTATTATAATTATAAGACCATCTGTCTGAAGGGCAATGTGCTGAGCGGCAATACCGACTTGCGTACGTTCAAGTTGGAGAGCTCGTCATCGGGCGTGGGTAATGCCAAGACGCTGATGAGCTTCGTGATAGAAGACGGCGCCTTCAAGGGTTGCAGCAATCTGGAACTGGTTGACCTGTGCTACTGGAACAATCAGAGCATCGACCGTGAACAGGCATTGGGGCCCAAGGATGTGTATGTGGGCAAGAACGTGTTCGACGATTGTCCAAACGTAACCATACGTGTGGCAGCATCGCGCTATGATGATTTTATCAACGACCCCAATTGGAAACCCTATGCACAATTCATCCAGCCTGATGAATTGGTGTCAACAGATTTGACCTACACGAAGAACATTGTTTATAGCTATTTCAATAAGGACGATGGTTCGCACTTTACTAACGACGACCACATGATATTCGTTGATAGACTGGCATCGTGGAATACGCAGTATCAGGACTTTGCGGCTACTGATGTGTTAGCCCAAGACGCTCAGACTCTGAAATGTAAGGTGTATTACACGAAGGTCACTGGCTTTGATGATGATGGAAAGTTTGATGGTAATCTGCACATCTATAACGATGTGCATCAGCAAAAATTTACCAAGACAATACAAGTGGAAGCTGGCGCTTTTAGTGGTAATGATAAAATTCAGAGTATTACATTCCACAGCACTATAAAAGATGCTCATGATATCAATTATCCGATGGCAACCGTCATTGCCGACAGTGCTTTTGCACATTGTAAGAATCTGAAGGAGGTGGCACTATACTATTACGATGAAAGAGCAGTCTCCCCTCGAATGGAGTACCTATTGCCTACAGATATCGTGCCCGGAAAGGGATGCTTTGATGATTGCGATCCAGAGCTGAAAATCATGGTAGCTCCAGAGATGTACACCTCGTTTATCAACGACCCCAACTGGGCGCAGTACAAAGACCGTATCGTGGCCTCGCAGTTTGTGCCAACAACTTACGGCCCCTTCAAGGTTGACGGAGTTACCTACGACTATGCAGCACGCACGCTGAACTCGCTGCCAACAAGTGAATTGACACAGCGCGAGATGTCGCTGCTTACTATACTTACTGCTGCCGCACAGGTGGGGCTCGCTGCCGGTATAGCTTACGCTGCAACTAGTACGTCTATTGGAAGTACAGCAGCATGGGGCCATAGTGGGGTAGAATTTGTAGCCCCAGGTGCAGCAGTTGCAACTGCTGCCAACATGGGTACTAGTACTACCTCGCAAATGGTAGTTGGCGGCATGGTTCCTGAAATTGCGAAGGTGGTTGGTACGTCGTTTGTTGCGAAAGGTCTGACAGGTTCACTTAGTTACCTTGTATCGATATTCCCGAGAATGGTTTTGGCTAATGTATTTGTTAATGATTTATATTTCGCTGCACTCTATAATATGGCTTGCTATGGTACTGCATTGGCCATTGGTTCAGCTGTGGGAGTGGGTGTTCAAGCCATGAACAACGCTATGCTGAAGCGTAAATCGTCGTGGAACATAGGCCCGATGCTGACGGTGTTCAGAGATAATAAACACACCATCTACCATGTATATATTAAAGATGTAGACAATACATCGGAGGTGAAAATCTACAGCGACCCAGGTTCGGTTTATAACTATAAGACCGTGCTGATTGGCGAGGAGGCATTCCGCAACAAGAACGCCGTATCGAAGGTGTCGTTCTACGATGTTAACGGAATGATGACCTCTCGTATGTATGCGCCGCTGTCGATGGTGATACCCGACAAATGCTTCGAGGGTTGCACCGCTCTCCGTGAGCTCGACCTGATGCTGAATGTAGAGGACGGTCCGAACCACCGCCGTTCATTGGGGCCGGAGAACTTTATATTGAATGGCAGCAACATCTTTGCTGGCTGCGACACCACACAGCTGAAGATAAGAGTGGGAAAGAGCCGACTGAACGACTTTGTGAACGATGAGATGTGGGGCAAGTTCCGTTCGATGTACATCGTTGAAGACGATGCACTGCCCGTAGAGCATACCAAGGCTGGTGTACAATACGCTAACCAGTTTGAGCTGAACTCACGCCGCGTCGACGAAAAAGTGGGCGAGCATACCATCGACTATATCACTGCGGTGGGTATTAAGGATTCTGACTTGGGCAAAGACGGAGAGTTGCGCCTGTACAACGACATCGGTACGTTTAACAACTATCATCTGACAAACGTGAACTTCAACGCCTTCAGAGGCAACAGCAAACTGCGTGGTGTAACCTTCTGGGACCTCGACGGACTGCTGTGGTCGGGCGATGCTTACGACGACCTCGACCTGATGCTGAACGACTCGTGTATGGCCGAATGTCCTAACCTGCAGCACGTAGACATGCTTTATCTGCGCACCGACGGCGACAATACGGCCGAACATTGGGGCCCCGACAAAATAAAGCTGGGCTATGGCGTGTTTGCTGGTTCGCCTAACGTGAAGATTCGCATGGACTACTATCGCCAGAGTGAATTCCTTGAGGATATCAACTGGGCGGGATGGAGCGACAAATTCCTGCCATGTTTTATTGGAACAGAAAATAAGCCTGTTTATAAAGCCTTGAAAAAATGGGTTTATAAAGCCAATGGCATCACCTTTGACCAATATATCGATTTGTCGCGCATCACTGAAAGCGAGATGGCAGAACTGAGTTTCGCCAACTCCAGCATTGAGTCGTTCGATGAGTTTGAGGCATTTGGGGCTGTTGGTCTCAACAAGGTTCACAACCGCATGTTTGCCGACAGCAAACTGCTGCAGCGCATTACCCTGTCTGACTCTATCGCTGCCATTGGCACAGAGGCCTTCTCGGGCTGTAGCGCACTGAAACTGATAGTAGTGAACCGCCAGAAACCAGCCACTCTGGGCGACAGAGCTTTCGACGGTCTGCCCGACGATTTTGTGATCATGGTGCCAGACTCGCTGGTTGGCGATTACCAAGCTGCTTGGCCGCAGTATGCCAACCACATTGGCAAATACACTAAGACGAAGAAGGTGGTTACGCTTACCGAAGCAGGCACACTGGCCCAGGCATTGGGACTGGAAGTTGTTGACTACGATAGCTCTATCTCCAGTTTCAAGTTGAAGGGCACTTATGCTAACATCGACTCGCTGAAGATTATCGGTCCGATAAACGGTCTCGATGTGGCTGTTCTGCGTACCATGGCTGGACGTTATGTTGAGGATTGCTCGTATAATCCCCTGGGACATCTGGAATACCTGAACCTGTATAACGCCAACATTGTTTACGACGAGAGAGAGATTTGCTACAACCGCAAGGGTAGTAATGACTATATCCAGGGCGACAACCGCGTAGATACCTATATGTTCTGGGACTGCGATGCCCTGAGAACAGTGATTCTGCCTAAGTCGGCCACGCTCATTGCACACGATGCTTTCAAGGACTGCGACAATCTGGAAACGCTGGTTATCGGCGACAATACCGTATCCTTGGAGAAGAGATTGGTAAAGGGCTGCAAGTCGCTGGCACAGGTGGTATTCCTGTGCGACAGCAAACCTAAGGCGCATGAGGATGCATTTGATAACGACATCCCAATGGGAATGTTCTCAGTGCTTGGAAAACTGAAGAACGCATATATTGGTGACGATTATTACATAACTCACTGCACCGCTCTGAATACACAGTTCTACGACGAAGCACTGACAAAACTCTTGGCTAAAGCTGACATATTTACCATGGCCGACGTGATGTGGCTTGGAAGTATGGAAAACATAGTTGAAGGTAATACCGATATCAAAACCATACGTGAAGCTATGCTGATGGCAAATGTGGAAACTCTGGGCGACCACTCATTTGCAGGTATGAGTAACTTGGTGGAGGCAGGTATTCCTGTTGGTTGTACAAGCATTAGCAAGAGTGCGTTCAAGGGTTGCTCGTCATTGCTTAACATCTATGCAGCTAACCCCGAACCTCCTGTATTGGCTGAAAATGCCTTTGAAGACCTGCCTGAGAACTTCACGGTACTGGTGCCCGACTCGATGGTTAACACCTATCGTGCCGCATGGCCTCAGTACAAGGAGCACATTGGCGCATTTAATCCTCAGAATATTGACATCGTTGAGGTGACACTGACCGAGCCGAACACGCTCGACAAGGCACTGGGTCTGAACGTGACCATGAAAGACCACCAGTACATCAAGAGCGTGGAGGGCAACTTCTGGGAATATTCAGGACTGAAGATTAGTGGTCCTATCGGCGGTAAGGACGTGGCACTGCTGCGCACCATGGCTGGCAGAACAGTTGAGAACTGCGAACCAATAGCCATGTCGTCGCTGAAATATCTCGACCTGTATGATGCTCATATCGTGGCCGACCACGTCTACTACAACACCAAAAACGTGAACGACAATTTGGAGGAAGACGATGTCCTGGGAACAAATATGTTCTGGCAGTGTGATGTGCTTGAAACACTGATCCTGCCACGTGTGGCTAGAAAGATGGCCGACGAGGCATGTTACGATATGGCCAACCTGAAGACGCTGGTAATTGGCGAAGTGATGGATTATATCGACAATAATGCATTAGGCGATCTGCCAAGTCTTGAGAATCTGGCATTCCTGGGCAATAATGTGCCACAATTCCATAGTGACGCATTCGCCGATCCTACGTTGTCGACCAACACTGTGCAACAGATTCCGCATATCTATGTACCAACCGGTTCGCTAAGCAAGTATAACACTACCCCGATATTGTATGAACACGCGCAAGAGATAATTGCTCCGTTTGATGACGATGTTGTACATAAGGTACTAGCCCGACATACCATATTTACGCCTGAGCAGATGGCTAATGTGACAAAGATTCAAGGATGGTTCTGTGGTAACAACGAACTGACCAGTCTGGAGGTGCTGAGCAAGAGTAGGGTAGACTCGTTAGCCGAAGGACAGCTTGGAAACATGCAGGCACTGCAGCGCGTGAAACTGCCTTCGACACTGAAGAGCGTTGGCGTGCAAACGTTCAGCGGTACACCGGCGCTGGCTTATGTCGACATGTCGAGCTGCACCAGTCTGGAAAAGATTGACAGAGACGATATCGGCGTTGTTCCCGGTGCACTGATTTACTTGCCAGCAAGCAACGAGAGCGGCAGTGGTGTTAATATGGTATGGACTAATGGCGACGGCGGCGCAACCTGTACGGAATATGTGCTCGACGATAGCCGCGACTATCTGGTTCCTATTGCCTTCGAGGCTGCTACGGCAAAGAGCAATCGCAAGATACTGAAGAGCGACTATCCTTACACCGTATGTCTGCCATTCGCCCTGCAGGCACCAAGCAGCATCAGGATCTACAAGCTGTCGGGACGCAGCACCAACGAGCTGATATTTACCCAGACGTTCAGCGCGATTGAGGCATTTGAACCTTGTCTGATTATTGCTGATGCCGATGGTGCTGAACTCACCTCGGGCGGCTCGGTTACCATACCAGTGAGTGACGGATCAGCCTACGGCAAACAGAATGATGCGCCAGGCTATTCTATGCGAGGTACACTGAAACAGATTGATAACAGTCGTGCTGCCGAGCTGGGCGCTTACACCTTGCAGCAAGACGGCAAGTGGCACCCTGTGATGTCCGACAGCGAAGCACATCGTGCAGCCAGCATACTGCCATTCCGCGCATATCTGTTGCAGAATCGCGGGGCTCAAACTCGTTCTATCGGCATGAGTCTTGAAGGCACTACCGGCATCGAGCAGCTGCGCACCATCGACAGCGATGGCACCGAGCGCATCTACGACCTGAACGGCCGCCGCCTCTCGGCTCCAACAAAGGGAATAAATATTATCAACGGCAAGAAAGTAATAATAAAATAATAGAAGATTATGAGAAAGAACTTGAAAATGCTGAGTATGCTGCTTGGGGGCCTGATGGTCCTCGGCAGCCTTACCGCTTGTGGCGGAAGTGGCAGTGATGATCCAGAACCAGGACCATCAAACAAGATGCCTGTTAGTATTAAGGTGGATTACAAGGCAAACGTATCGCAGAACCTGCTGGACGTTGCCACGGTAACTGTGAGATTCGTAGGCGAGAACGGTCAGGTTACGAGTGAGCAGATGACATCGACCACTTGGACCAAGACGGTTACCATGGCTCTGCCTGCCAAGGCCGGACTGAACATACAGCCCCAGCTGAAGGGCGCGGTGAATGAAGGCCAGTACAATCTGAGTGCCAAGGGCGTGATGGACTACAACTGGCTGGACGCCAACGGCAAACAGATGGAGGGTGGCTCTTCGGTATCTTCGCCCGACATGGAAGCTCTCTTCTTTGCCGCCGGACTGGGACAGTATCTGGGATCCATATCGAGCAACTGTCAGCTGGCATGCCAGTTTGGCACCGACTACAGCGTGAACATAACCTCGGTAACCTGGGGTGGCAACGCCGATGGCGACAACACCCAGCACACCGGCATTGCTGATGACGGTGCCACAGGTGAGAATAGATAAGTGAACACGTTCAAGAACTGTATGTTCGATCCTGCTAATTGTCATCCCGAGCGACCATCCCCTCCCTCCCTTGTCATCCCGAGCGACCATCCACCAACGTTGTCATTCCGAGCGTAGTCGAGGAATCTTTGCGGCTTTAGCCGCTTGCGCCTAATGGCGCATTTCATGAGATGTCTCGACTACGCTCGACATGACAAAACGGGGGGAATGCTCGACATGACAAGCGCACATTCATTTGATTTTTCAACACAGAGACACGAAGAAACAGAGTTTTTTATCTCTGTACCTTTGTATCTCTGTGTTTTTTTAAAAGAATTTGCGGCTTTTTGGAAATAATTCCTTATATTTGCAGCCGAAACAACAAAAAGAACAATGAGGAAGGGACTACTAATAGCATTACTGATTGCGATGGTCACAACCGTGATGGCCGACGGAAAGAAGAGCCTGGCAGACTACTGTAAACAGATAGACGAAGCCATAGCTCACTCGGCTGACTATGTGGCTGCTCATGAAAAGAAAATAGGCGAGACTAAGCATGCGCTTAACTTCGAAGCATCCGACAAAGGGAAATATCAGCTTAACTTTCAGCTTTACGAACTATACAAACCGTTCGTGAGCGACTCGGCTATGTTCTTTTTGGGAGAGTGTATCAGACTGGCCGATGGGCTGGGGGATGCATCGGCCGCTGTGAAATGCCGTTCGCTGATGGCCATCAAATGTGCCAACATCGGTATGTATGACGAGGCGCTGAACATACTTGATTCTATCCGCCCCGTAGGCATTGATACGCTGACACTTGGCGTGTACTATGATGCATATAGTAATGTTTATAGCGAGTTGGCTTATTACACCCGGTTGGACCTGATGAAGCAGAAGTATCAGGCAAAAGCCGACTACTACAAGCAGCTGATGCTGAAGACGATGCCAGAAACTTATGAGACATGTTTCTTGCGCAGAGAACAGGATGCTCAGGGCGAAGGCAGATTGGAAGAAGCCATGGCCATCAACGACCAGTGGCTAAAGACCGTGGAGAAAGGTTCGCACCCGTACGCACTGGTAGCTCTGTACAGATACATAGAATACAAACTGCAAGGCAATCGCGACCAGATGATGTACTGGCTGGTGGAGTCGGTGCTGGCCGATATACGCAATGCTGCTATGGATCAGGGCTCTATGTGGGAATTGGCTAACGAGTTGATGCTGATGGGGGAGATAGACAAGGCTTCGGAGTACATCAGCTTTACCAGCGACTGCGCTAACCGATATGGCTCACGACAGAGAAACTGGCAGATAGCACCGCTGCTGACGCACATTGCTAAGAACTACAAGAGTCAGAGTGAGGCCACTACCACACAACTGCGATTGATGTTGGTGGCTATCAGTCTGTTGCTGCTTTGTCTGCTGGGTGTGCTGTTCTTCCTGCATCGCCGTAACCGCCAGCTGAACATCGCACGTATGGAGCTGAAGGGTAAGAACACCGAGCTGTACACCGTCAACCAGCAGTTGGCTGAGCAGACTGAGGAACTGTCGACGCTTAACTCCCAGCTCTCAACGCTCAACTCTCAACTCTCTGAGAGTAATAGGGTGAAAGAAGAGTATATTGGGCGATTCATGAGTCTGTGTTCGCAATATATCGACAAACTTGACAACTATCGCAAGATGGTGAACAAGAAGATGAAGAACAAGGAACTGGAAGATTTGTTCCAAATGTCGAAATCAACTGAGTTGAAGGAGAAGGAACTTGAGGAACTATACCAGAACTTTGATTCGGTGTTCCTGCACTTGTTCCCCAATTTCGTCAACGACTTTAATGCCTTGCTGCAGACCGACACACAGGTGCACCCGAAAGAGGAAAACCGACTGACTACCGAAATAAGAATCTTCGCCCTGATACGTTTGGGCATCGAAGACTCGTCGAAGATTGCCGAGTTCTTGCACTATTCTGTTAACACAATCTATAATTATCGTGCAAGAATTAAGAATGGCGCACTTGATAATCGGGAGAGTTTCGAACGGAGAATCAAGGAGTTAGGTATAATTCAATAGTTAAAAAAGTATTAACAAATAGCGGTTTCGTTGAAAATATTTTGCTGGATTCGACAAAGTTCGTATCTTTGTCGACGAATTCAAATATGATTTAGATGAAGAAAGAATTAATTGCGATAGGACTGGCGCTGATTTCGATGACTGCCACTGCGCAAAAGAAGTGGACTATGCAAGAATGCATAGACTATGCAATGGAAAATAATATAACTCTGCAGAAGTCAAAACTGCAGAAGCAGAGCGCTACCGAGGACCTGAAAGGGGCCAAGGGAGCACTGCTGCCTACTCTTAATGCTTCGACTAATCAAAGTCTGGGCTACCAACCTTGGAAGGATGCAGGCATTGCTACCGTTACCAACGGCACCGTGAACACCAAAGTTGACAAGACATATTATAATGGTTCGTATGCGGTGAATGCCCAGTGGACAGTGTGGAACGGCGGTAAGAAGACGAACACCGTGAAGCTGAACCAGATAGCAGAAGACGAAGCAGAACTGCAGATGCAAGAGACGGCTAACACCATCCAGCAGCGTATAGCCCAGATTTATACACAGATACTGTATCTGGACGAGAGTGTGAAGGTGAACGAGCAGATGCTGGAAACTGCTAAGAAAAATGAGGAGCGCGGGCGCGAGATGGTGAACGTGGGAAAGATGAGCAAGGCCGACCTGGCACAGCTCACCGCACAGCGAGCCACCGACGAGTATAATATCGTGGAGGCAAAGAGTCAGCTGCTGAGCTACAAGTTACAGCTGAAGCAGTTGCTGGAAATTACAGATGAAACAGAGTTTGACGTTGCAATACCAGAGATTACCGATGCGATGGTGATGGAAGAGATCCCGTCGTTGCAGAAGGTTTACGAGCAGGCATTGCTTACTCGTCCCGAGATAGAACGCTCGAATCTGGCCATCAAGAGCAGCGACGTGAACCTGGATATAGCCAAGGCAGGCTGGATGCCAAGCATCAGCATGACAGGAAGTCTGGGTACCAGCACTAACTCGTTGAGCAGTAACGGATGGGGCAAGCAGATGAAGACCAATTTCGACGCGATGGCCGGCTTCTCGGTTAGTGTACCCATTTTCGACGGTCGTTCAACCAAGACATCGGTTAACAAGGCTAAGATTCAGCAGCAGTCGGCTAAACTCGATTTGCTTGACCAGCAGAAGACATTGTGTTCTGATATTCAAGACTATTGGCTGAATGCACAGACCAACCAGCAGAAGTATCGTGCTGCCAGTGCCACCGTAGAGAGTGAGCAGCAGAGTTACAATCTGCTTTCAGAGCAGTTCCGCTTGGGACTAAAGAATATCGTGGAACTGATGACCGGTAAGGACAATCTGCTGAGTGCTCAGCAGAATCAGTTACAGTCTAAGTATCAGACTATCTACAACCGTCAGATGCTGCACTTCTACGAGACTGGAGATATGAAAAAATAAAGCAACAAGATATGAAACAAATCGGAAAGAAAGGATGGATAACGATTGCCGTGGTGGCCGTTATCATCGTTGTGGGCATTATGAAATGCTCAGGAGGAAAGAAAGAAGAGAAAATCAGCTTCGACACCGCTAAGGTGATGAAAACCAATATCCAGACCAGTATTACGGCTACTGGAACCATCGAGCCAGTTACCAGCGTTACCGTTGGTACACAGGTGAGCGGTATCGTGAGTCATCTGTATGTTGACTATAACAGTGTGGTTAAGAAGGGGCAGGTGATAGCCGAACTGGACCGCACCAACCTGATAAGCGAACTGAACACCGCCAAGGCCAACCTGAGTAGCGCACAGAGCTCGCTTAACTACCAGCTGAGTAATTATAATAGGTATAAGGAGCTGCACGAGAAGGGACTGGTGAGCGCCGACGAGTTTGAGAGCGCACGCTTGCAGTATCTGCAAGCCAAGGAGCAGGTGAACACATCGAAGGAGAGCGTGCAGAAGGCACAGACCAACCTGGGCTACGCCACCATCACATCGCCAATCGACGGAGTAATCCTCTCAAAGTCGGTTGAAGAGGGTCAGACAGTGGCTGCATCGTTCAACACCCCAGAGTTGTTTGTTATCGCTCAGGACCTTACAAACATGCGCGTGATTGCCGACATCGACGAGGCCGACATAGGCGGAGTGAAGGAGGGACAGCGCGTTAGCTTCACCGTCGACGCATTCCCCGATGATCACTTCGAGGGAAAGGTTACTCAGGTGCGCCAGCAGGCCACTACCGAGAGCAACGTGGTTACCTATGAGGTTGTGATATCAGCACCCAACAACGACCTGAAGCTTAAACCCGGACTTACAGCTAATGTTACCATCTACACTCTGGAGAAGAACGACGTGCTGGCAGCTCCAGCCAAGGCTCTGCGATTCCAGCCTAACGAGGCATTCCTGCAGAAGGGCGAGACAATCGACGACTGCGAGGGCGACCACAAGGTGTGGACCAAGGAAGGAACAGTGTTCAAGGCTCACAAGGTTGAGATTGGTACCACCAACGGCATCATGACCGAGATTGTAAGCGGCATAAAGGAGGGCACCGAGGTGCTTACCGACTTTAATATCAGCGGTGGAGCAGCCGAGGTTGAACAGCAGCAGGGCGGTAACCCATTCATGCCACGCCCAAGAAACAACAATAACAACAAGAGTAACAATAAGAGCGGAGGCAACGCCGCTCCCCCAGCACGCTGATAACCATGGCTGAAGAAGATAAGAAAGTAGTAATCGAGCTGCAGAACGTGAAGCGATACTTCCAGGTGGGCAGCGAGACGGTGAAGGCTTTGAGGGGCGTATCGTTCAAGATCTACGAGGGCGAGTTCGTTACCATCCAAGGCACATCGGGCTCGGGAAAGAGTACACTGCTCAACCAGCTGGGATGTCTTGACACACCTACCAGCGGCGAATATCTGCTCGACGGCATCTCGGTGCGCACCATGTCGAAGACTCAGCGCGCCAAACTGCGCAACCGCAAGATTGGTTTTGTGTTCCAGAACTATAATCTGCTGGCCAAGACCACTGCGCTGGAGAACGTTGAACTGCCACTGATGTACAACTCGGAGATATCGGCCAGCGAGCGCCGCCGTAAGGCTATGGAGGCACTGAAGGCCGTGGGACTGGAAGACCGTATGTACCACAAGTCGAACCAGATGTCGGGAGGACAGATGCAGCGTGTGGCCATCGCTCGTGCGCTGGTTAACGACCCTGCCGTGCTGCTGGCCGACGAGGCTACCGGTAACCTCGACACTCGAACATCGTTCGAGATGCTGGTGCTGTTTCAGGAGCTTTACAAGCAGGGCCACACCATCATCTTTGTGACCCACAACCCTGAGATTGCCGAGTATTCGAGCCGCAACATCAACCTGCGCGACGGAAAGATTCGCGAGGATACAGTTAATACTAACATAAAGTCGGCAGCCGAGGCTCTGGCACTGCTGCCTGCTCCGCAGGATGATTAAACATTAAACATGAAACATTAAATATTCATGAATATACTGAATCTATTTAAGGTAAGTCTGAAGGCCGTGGGCAACAACAAGATGCGCTCGTTCCTCTCGATGCTGGGTATCATCATCGGAGTGGCAGCGGTTATCATCATGATGTCTATCGGTCAGGGCTCAAAGGAGAGTATCCGTGCCGAACTGTCGACTATGGGTACCAACCTGCTCACCATCCGCCCGGGTGCCGACATGCGTGGCGGTGTGCGTCAGGACCCATCGAGCATGCAGACACTGAAGATGGCCGACTACGAGCGTATCGTTCGTGAGAAGAAGTTCGTTACCAAGGTGTCGCCCGAGGTAACTGCCAGCGGACAGGCCATCTACGGAAATAACAACACCAACGCATCGATGTACGGAGAGTCTATCGACTATCTCGATATCCGTTTGTGGACAATCGAAGAAGGCGAGTGCTTTACCGAGGAGGATATCAAGAAGGCCGCCAAGGTGTGCGTGGTGGGTGCCACCATCGTTAAAGAGCTGTTTGGTGAGGGTGCTGAGTGTATCGGCAAGACCATACGTTTCAAAAGCATACCCATGCGTATTGTAGGTGTGCTCAAGGCAAAAGGTTACAACTCGTGGGGTATGGATCAGGACAACGTGATTATCTGTCCTTACACCACTGTGATGAAGCGTATTGCCGCACAGACATACTTCTCGAGCATCATCTGTTCGGCAGTTACCGAGGAACTTAGCGATGCTGCCATCGAGGAGCTCACACAGATTCTGCGTGACAACCACAAGCTGAAGGACGATGCCGACGACGACTTCACCATCCGCTCGCAGGCTGAGATGATGGAGACAATGTCGAGCACCATGGACACCGTTACCATAATACTTGTGGTGGCTGCCGCATTCTCGCTGCTCGTTGCAGGTATCGGCATCATGAACATCATGCTGGTATCGGTTACTGAGCGTACCAAGGAAATTGGACTGCGCATGGCCGTTGGAGCAACAGGACCGGTAATCTCGCTGCAGTTCCTGATTGAGAGTGTGCTGATATCCGTGACTGGAGGACTGATAGGAGTATTGGTGGGCGTGGGCGCCAGCACGTTTGTGGCGTCGTTCGGATTCCCTTCGAGCGTGCCCGCATGGAGTATCTATGTATCGTTCCTGGTATGCGTGTTCATCGGTGTGCTGTTCGGATACATTCCTGCACAGAAAGCAGCAAATATGGACCCAATTGAAGCTATTCGTCATGAGTGAGGTCTTTACAATAAACAAACATCTGGCCGGTGCATGCCACTTGGCACTATGGGCATTCATGTTCCTGTCGCCTCTTACATACTGGAGAGGCACTGGAATTACGTTTGAACAGTACCTGATGTACTGCATGGACCCGCTTTTCCTGATGATTGTGTTCTATCTTAACTACCTGTATCTGGCACCTAAGTTCTTCGTGGCCGGAAAGCACCGCTACGACCTGCTGATAAACCTGATACTGGTAACTGTGTTAGGAATAACACTGCACTACTGGATGGATTATACTAACACTGTATATCCCGTGGCAGGCAGGCATCTCGACGCAATCGACGACTTTACCCGTACGCTGCGCAACATCTTGAATCTGGCCATCTTTGCCGCTGGTTCTACTGCGCTGGCGCTGGCACGCCGATATGTCACCGCTGCACAGAAGCTGCAGGAGAGTGAGGCTGCACGCGCCCAGAGCGAGTATCTCAACCTGCGCTCGCAGATAAACCCGCACTTCCTGCTTAACACGCTGAACAACATCTACGCACTTACCGCCATCGACCAGGAGCGTGCGCAGGATGCCATTCAGCAGTTGTCGAAGATGCTGCGACACATGCTTTACGACAATCAGGAGAGCGAGGTGATGCTGTGCGACGAGGTGCAGTTTATCGAGAATTACATTAACCTTATGAAGATAAGGCTGTCGGGTAATGTCGACGTGACATTCGTGCCACAGATAGGCAACCCATCTATGAAAATAGCACCGCTGATCTTCATTTCGCTTATCGAGAATGCATTCAAACACGGCATCAGCCCCACTAAACATAGTTTTGTACACATTAACATCGTAGCCATCTGCGATGAGATAACTTTTAGTATTGAGAATTCGAACTATCCGAAGACAAACCAGGACCGCAGTGGTCATGGTATCGGACTGAGTCAGGTGCAGCGCCGACTGGATCTGGCTTATCCTGGACGTTACACCTGGAAGAAAGGTGTATCTGACGATGGAAGTATTTATACATCAACAATCCACATAAAATTATGATTATTACTTGTGCTATTATCGACGATGAGCCTCTGGCAGCAGGTCTGCTTGAGAGCTATGCAAAAAAAACACCTTATTTGAGTCTTGCTGGTACCTATAGCAGTGCCGTTGAGGCAATGAAACACCTGCGTGAAAACCCAGTACAACTGTTGTTCCTTGACATTCAGATGCCAGAGCTGAGCGGCATCGAATTTGCCAAGATTCTTCCAAAAGAAACCCGGATAATCTTTACTACCGCATTCCCACAGTATGCTATCGAAGGTTTCAGAGTAAGCGCACTCGACTATTTGCTTAAACCTATTTCGTACAACGATTTCCTGAAGGCTACCGACAAGGCACTTGAGTGGTTCTCGGTGGCACAGCGTCAGGATGCACATCGTCGCGACCGCTTTATGTTTGTGAAGAGTGATTACAAGCTGCAGCGAGTATGTCTGGATGATATTCTGTATGTTGAGGGATTGAAGGATTATGTGCGTTTCTATCTTAAGAACGGCGAGCAGGTAATGTCGCTGATGTCGATGAAGAAACTTGAGGAATATCTGCCTCGACCAGAGTTCCTGCGCACACACCGCTCGTTTATCGTTCACATGACCGAGACACCGCTGGTAGAGCGATTCCGTATTGTGTTCAACGGCGTGCAGATTCCTATCTCCGACAACTACAAAGAAGACGTACAGAGGTACTTCGACGAGCATACACTTGTCTAGGTTAGAAAATATTATTGGTGAAAAGTGAAAAGTGAATTTTGCAAAAAATGCACTTAACTATCCTATTAATGTAAATAAATACAAAAAATAGGTTTCGGTTCTGCTTTTTTTTACCATTCACTATCCACTTTTCACTACTTTTTAGTACCTTTGCAGGCGTTAAGTTGGATTTTTCACATTTTTAAATTATAAACAATATGGTTAATTACAAGGATTTAGGTCTCGTAAATACTCGCGAGATGTTCAAGAGAGCAGTAGCCGGTGGCTATGCTATCCCAGCTTTCAACTTCAACACAATGGAGCAGATGCAGGCTATCGTTATGGCAGCAGTTGAGACAAAGTCTCCAGTTATCATGCAGGTTTCTAAGGGTGCTCGTAACTATGCTAACGGCACTATCCTGCGCAACCTCGCTAAGGGTGCTGTAGAGTATGCTAAGGAACTCGGTTGCGAGCATCCTGAGATTGTTCTGCACCTCGACCACGGTGATAGCTTCGAGCTCTGTAAGGACTGTATCGACAACGGTTTCTCTTCTGTTATGATCGACGGTTCTTCACTGCCTTACGAGGACAATATCGCTCTGACAAAGCAGGTTGTTGAGTACGCTCACCAGTTCGATGTAACTGTTGAGGCTGAGCTCGGCGTTCTGGCTGGTGTTGAGGATGAGGTAGTAGCTGAGGAGAGCCACTACACAAAGCCTGAGGAGGTTATCGACTTCGCTACACGTACAGGTTGCGACTCACTGGCTATCTCTATCGGTACTTCTCACGGTGCTTACAAGTTCAAGCCCGAGCAGTGCACACGTGACCCCAAGACTGGTAAGCTCGTTCCTCCTCCACTCGCATTCGACGTTCTGCACGAGATCGAGGCTAAGCTTCCTGGATTCCCCATCGTTCTTCACGGTTCTTCTTCAGTTCCTCAGGACGAGGTTGACACTATCAACAAGTTCGGTGGTAACCTGCCCGACGCAGTAGGTATCCCCGAGGAGCAGCTCCGCGAGGCTTCTAAGAGCGCTGTTTGCAAGATCAACATCGACTCTGACTCTCGTCTGGCTATGACTGCTGCTATCCGTAAGTACCTGGCTGAGATTGTGAACGTACTCGGTTCAGACGGTAAGCTCGCTAAGTGCTAATCGTTAATCGATTAAAATAAATAATTAATCCTCGCCAAATGGCGGGGATTTTTTCATGCTTTAATGTTTTAAAATGGCGTAACGATGTTGCAATTATTAATTTTTTGGGGTATAATGTGTACACTTTCACACTTTTTTTGTATATTTGCAAGCAATAAATCAAAACCTAACAATTACAGAGCAAATGAAGAAGAAAGTGCTGAGTGCGACTATCGCTGCTGCATGCTGCCTTACAATGGCAACATCGTGCACACATCAACCAGAAACGGCAAGCAATAAGCTTACCACCGTAGGCAACCCATATCTGCCCCTGTGGGAGCATATACCCGACGGCGAACCGTATGTGTTCGAGGATCCTGACCACCCAGGCAAGCAGCGCGTATATATATATGGTTCGCACGACGACTTGAAGACTGCATATTGCGGTCGCGACCAGGTAGTTTGGTCGGCTCCTGTCGAGGATCTGAACAACTGGCGCTACGATGGAGTAATCCTTGTGGTAAACAAAAATGCCAAGGGCGAGCCTTTCGACTCGGCTAAGACTGCCGATGTGCTGTATGCTCCTGATGTAACTCTGGTAACCGACAGTAATGGCAAGAAGACATATTACCTTTTCCCCAACGACCAGACTGGCTATCGCAATGGTCTGATAGCAAAGAGCGATCGTCCTGATGGTCCATTTAGGGTGTGCAACTGGAAAGACGATGACCCTAATCAGGTTACTGGTATCTATGGTTTCGACCCCGCCGTGTTTGTTGACGACGATGGAAGGGTTTACGGCTATTGGGGCTTTGAGCACTCATACGCTGCCGAGATAGATCCTGCCACCATGTGTACAGTTAAGCCTGGCACACAGGTTGTTGACGGAATGATTTCTGGTAGAAACGAGCCGGGAATATTCAGCTTCTTCGAGGCGTCAAGTATCCGTAAGATAAAGGATAAGTATGTGTTTATCTACAGCCGTTTCACCAAGGATGGTGAGTTTGGACTGCCTACATCCAACTACACTCTGGCTTATTGTTATAGCGACAATCCTCTTGGCCCTTGGACTTACGGCGGAACAATCATCGATGCACGTGGTCGCGAGATAAATGAGAAGTGCGACACCATCGCATCGGGCGTAGTGGATGGCAACACCCACGGATCTATCTGCGAGATTAACGGAAAGTGGTATGTGTTCTATCATCGCCAGACCGGCACCGACGAGTATGCTCGTCAGGCCATGGTTGCACCAATCGAGGTGAAGGTGCAAGAAGGCAAAGGTGGCAAGGTTGAGATCAGCGAGGGTGAGTATAACTCCGAAGGTTTTGCCACCGACGGACTTAACCCACTTGAGCGCCACTCTGCAGGTATCGCATGCTGGCTTACCGGTCCGAAGGTTGCCGTACACGATTGGCCAAACAACATATTCTCTGGTTCGTACGTTGAGGTGTCGTATGGCACCGACAGCAATTTTGACGAGCCTTACGACCTGAAGAACAATACCAACCGCGTTATCAACAATACCGATGGTTCTATCGTAGGTTACAAGTACTTCAACTTTACCGAGACCAGCGGCAAGGAGAATCTGCACATGAAGATAAGAGTTACTCCACAGGGTGTTGAGGGTAAGGTTGACGTTATGATCGACCGTCCTTGGGAGAGCCAGGGTGGAAAGCTTATCGGTTCGTTCCCTGTAACATCTCACATGGTGCAGAACTCTACCGACCTCACCGTCGACCTACCCGAGCTGGCACAGTACACTGGCAAGCATGCCATCTTCTTCAAGTTCTCGTCCGACACCAAGGATAAGTCGATATGCATACTCGAGGATTTTGAATTCAAATATTAATAGTTGCGGATGGAGATACAGCCGATAGCGCATTTCGAATCGCCATTCAGCACAAAGTTTGGTATTCCCCGTCAGAGCGGTCTCGTTCCCGACCTGACGGGGCGTATCGTCTTCGAACCCGAATACCGCCAGATGGATGCCGTGCGAGGAATCGACGGTTTCGATTATCTGTGGCTGGTTTGGGAGTTCTCGGCCAACCGCGATGCCGAGAAGAGCCTCACCGTTCGCCCGCCGCGACTTGGCGGCAACCAGCGCATGGGCGTGTTTGCAACACGTTCGCCCTTCCGTCCCAATAATCTCGGTTTGTCGTGCGTAAAATTCGATAGAGTAGAGAACGATTCCAAACTTGGTCCGGTTATCTACGTTCGTGGAGCCGACCTGATGGACGGCACACCCATCTATGACATCAAACCCTACGTGGCCTATGCCGATGCTCACCCAGATGCTCGCAGCGGATTTGTTGATAAAACAGAATGGCAGCCCCTTCAAGTGGAACTGCCAGAAGAACTGGCCGTCAAAGTTCCTGCCGACCAGATAGAATCACTGAAAGCCACGTTAGCCCAAGACCCACGTCCGCGTTATCACGACGACCCCAACCGCATCTACGGTATGCCATTCCTGAATCTCGACGTAAAATTCAAAGTTGCAGGCGATGTCGTGACGGTAGTAGATATTCTCATAAATTCCTAAAACAATATTTTAAATCATCAAAGCATCATGAAAAAAGCACTTATAGTAGTATGTTTACTTGCAGTCGGTATGGCACTGCACGCCCAGACTAAGACAGATCAGATAAAACACATCCGCCAAGTTTATGCACAGGCCAAACAAAAGGTGGCCAAGATGGGGCAGGACGGTAAGGCTGCTCATACTGTGCATATACGCCAGATAGAAATGGGGGCGCCTGGTGACGAATACACTCCCGAGGTGGATACCGATACGCAATTCTACTTCGACCGTATCGGCGGCGGTAGCGAACAGGGCATCACGGGTAAGGCTGTGTGCTTTTTCATGTCGGTAAACTGGATGGCCGATGGTCATACCAACTACCGCGAGTATCTGTTCGACCCAGTGAAGGGTCATCTGCTCTTCGCGTTTATGAAGGCTGAAACGCACGCCGGATTCAAGGTTGAGACGCGCTATTACTACGATGCCAAGGGTAACTGCATAGAGCAGAAACACAAAGTGCAGGACAAGGAGGCCACCCCCGAGAGCCACTCGTGGAACGACTGGAAGAGCGAACTGGCGCAAGGTAACAAAAACAAGGGTCTGTTTGATCTTCTGCTGAACACAGAGCTACCATATCCTGAACTGGGCAGCGCGCACTATCCATCGAGCACACCAAAGGTTAAACTTCTTAAGGATATTCGTGCCGCCTATGCAAAGGCTAAACAGAAGATAGCCGAGAACGACAAGGACGGTGGACTGAAGAACGATATAGAGATAACCATCCACGACCAGAAGAGCGAGGATTTCCCACCTGTAACAACCCTTCTGAAATGCTATTACGAGCATATTCAGAAGCCCAGCCCATATCAGAGATACTACTTCATCAGCGAGAAGACCGAGTCGATGTATGGTGAGACCTACGAGGAGTATCTCCTGGATCCCAAGCCTGATACTCAAAACGTAGTATTCATATACAATCAGGGTTATGCCGAGGGTGAGGAGATGGAGATGCGCTACTATTACGACGAAAACGGACACTGCTTCGAGTCGAAGGTGTCCGATATCGTAGAGTCCGAACCCGTGCCTGCACGCAACAAGGCCGGATACATCTTCTCTATCTTTGATGAGTTTATGCAGTAAATTAAACTTCGTTAGGTTTCTCTTCGCGGTGTACGGAGAGGCCGAATCCATAAAGACCTACTACGATATAGCAGAGTAGGGGGATGATGAATGGCACAACCATGTCGGTAGCATCAGCAATGACGCCTACCAGCAGGAATCCGCATCCTCCCACAGGTGTCATCATCAGGATGCTTGAAGCACTCTTAGTGAGCGATCCCATGCCACGAACTGCGAGCGAGAATATTGTTGGGAACATTACTGCCTCGAAAAGGTAGTTGCCCAGCAGACCGATCATGGAAATCTTACCGAAGTTCATTAGTACAAGCATGATGCAGGCCACACATCCGCATCCGCAGATGAGCAGCATGTTCTCGGCTGGAATCCAGCGCATGATGAAACTGCCGCCAAAACGACCCACCATGAAAAATGCCAACGCTCCTGTCAGCACCATCGAGGCGGTACGGTCGTCCATCCATCCCATGCCTGTTACATAATTAATAAAATAGCTGTTGATAGAAATCTCGGCAATCTCGTACGACAGCAGAGCTATCAGTCCGTAGACAAAGAACTTGCGCCGCCAAATGCGCTTAAGTGGGTCGCGGCCGTATTTAGCCTTCTCGGCTAGTCCGTCGTTATGTCTTATCTCAGGCAGTTTTACCCTGGTAAAAACGATTGCGATAAGAAAAACTACGAAACCAAGGATTACATAGGGAATCTCAACATTTCCACCATCACTGCTAAACAGAAACTGTCCAACAGCAAATGTAGCAAACAGACATCCCAGACCGTTGAACGACTGTGAGAGGTTCAAACGGCTTGAAGCTGTCTCCTTGCCTCCAAGTTCTGTTACGTATGGATTGGCTGCTGTTTCAAGGAATACCAGACCTACACTGATTATGAACAGTGCAAATAGGTATGCATCGAGTGTGCCTGCCTCTGTACATGGCACAAAGAGCCACGATCCGAGCGCAAAGAGGATAAGTCCGAATACTATGCCACGACGATAGCCGAAGCGGTTGATAAATAGTCCTGCGGGAATAGCCATCAGAAAGTATCCCATATAGGTGGTTACCTGTATGAGCGACGACTGGGTGATAGAGATATGCATCTCGTTCTGGAAATGCTTGTTCAGAACGTCGAGAATAGCTCTGGCAAATCCCCAAAGGAAGAAGAGAGTGGTAATCAATATGAACGGCACCATATAGTTGGCGCCGTTCACTCTAAAAAGTCCGTTGTTTGTTTTGTTCACTATTTTGATTTATATAAATTTTACTTCTCGGTATCGATGAGTTTCCAGATGCCGGCAGCACAAGCACCACCAACAAATGGACCAACGATGAAAATCCAAAGATTAGCCAGCGCTGTGCCTCCCTCGAAGATGGCAGGAGCGATAGAGCGGGCTGGGTTAACTGATGTGCCTGTATAGCGGATGCACACAAGGTGTACAAGAATGAGCGACAGACCGATGGCTAGACCAGCAAAGTTGTTGGTAGCGCCGTTTGTCTTGGCTGTGGCTCCAAGAACAACAAGTACGAATACGCAGGTGAAGATAATCTCGGCAAGCAGTCCGCCCAGAACGCTTACGTTTACCTGCAGGTCGTTAGCACCTGTGCCCTCAAGACCTGGAACATTCTCGGTAAGTATATACAGCAGCAATGATCCGATGAAAGCACCGATAACCTGGAAGAGCATGTACATTCCACAATCCTTACCACTCATTCTGCCGCTGAGGAAGCAACCTAATGTAATGGCTGGATTAATGTGGCAACCGCTGATACCACCAATGGTGTAAGCCATAGCTACCACTGAAAGTCCGAAGGCGAAAGCAGTACCTACAACAGCGGGAATGTTGTTTACAGGATCACAACCCAGACTAACGGCAACGCCGCAGCCCATCAGTACAAGCACCATAGTGCCTACCATTTCTGCTAAATACTTTTTCATAATTCCTTAGTTTTATAAAGTTTGTTATTATGGTTTCTGCATGCAAAGATACAAATTATTTCGTTTCGAGCAAATAAATTCGCATTATTTTTGTAATTTTGCACCATGATGGATTTATTTAAAGGTAAAAAGGTCTTGTATGTGCACGGCTTCGCTTCGTCAGGGCAGTCAGGCACGGTTACACGTATACGTGAGGTCCTGACTCAGGCCACAGTAATAGCTCCAGATATTCCAATTCATCCAGAGGAGGCAATCACATTATTAAATAATGTATGCGCAACCGAAAGGCCCGACCTTATCATCGGAACCTCGATGGGTGGCATGTATGCTGAGATGTTGCGAGGATACGACCGTATTCTTGTTAACCCGGCTCTGCGTATGGGCGACACAATGAAAGAGCATGGCATGATAGGTGCCCAGCACTTTCAGAACCCTCGTCAGGATGGAGTTCAGGATTTTATTGTAACCAAGGCTTTGGTAAAAGAGTATAAGGATATTACCGACCGCTGTTTCGATGGTATCGACGACGATGAACAGCACCGCGTGTGGGGCCTGTTTGGCGACGAAGACACTACGGTGGATACATACGACCTTTTTCGCGAACACTATCCCCAGGCAGTACGATTCCATGGCGAACATCGTATGAACGACAACTCGTTTATGCACTCTGTGGTGCCTGTGATACGTTGGGTGAGCGATCGACAGGAGGGTAGGGAGCGTCCTATCGTATACATCAGCACCCGTGCTCTCATCGATCAGTATGGCAAGCCTCTCAGCTCGTCGCAAAAGGCCATCCGCCAGCTGCTTGAAACATACCAGTTGTACTTCGTGGCTCCGGCACCTGTTGATGCCCAGCATTATGCCGATGTTAATGCATGGCTTTACGAGTACATAAACGTACCTGCTTATGCTCATACCATTTTTACCAATCAGTTGAACCTGCTTTATGGCGACTATCTGATTGATACTCAGAAGGTTGATGGTATGGCTACGTTGATACAATTCGGCTCTGATACCTTCAAGACGTGGGACGACATAATCCCATACTTCGAACGCCTGGGCGGACAATGAAAGATTTTAGTAAAATTTAGAGGAAATAGTTTGGCGGTTACATAAAATCTTCATATTTTTGCAGAGGTTTTAACTTCTGTACTTTACATATGAAATATATCGCCTTGCCTACCAACGAAAATCGCCAGCTGTCGTTTTATCTGGCGATGGAGGAGTATGTAGCGCGGCATCTGCAAGAGCCCGATTGCTTTTTTATGTGGCAAGTTGCCCCAACCGTAATCTTTGGGCGAAATCAGGTAGTAGAAAACGAAGTTAATCTGGAGTATTGTCGCGAGCATGATATACGTGTAGTTCGAAGGAAAAGTGGCGGTGGATGCGTATATGCTGATATGGACAACCTGATGTTGTCGATGGTTACCGATGGCGACAACGTTGGCTTTACCTTCAATCGCTTTGTTACTATGATACAGTTGGCCTTGCACAAGATAGGTGTTAGTGCCACCAGCACCGCCCATAACGACATCATGATTGGCGACCGAAAGGTTTGCGGAACGGCTTTCTATCAGTTGCCTGGACGTAGCATTGTTCATAGCACCATGCTCTACGACACAAATATGCAACACATGCTGAACGCTATCACTCCAAGTGCCGAGAAACTTGAAAAGAAAGGAATACAAAGTGTTAGGCAACGCATAACCCTGCTTAAAGATCACACCCCGCTCTCGCTCGATGAAATAAAACAGAAGATACGCGACACACTATGCGACGGTGATCTGGTGCTTACTGAGGAACAGGTGGCTGGGATAGAGGAAATTGAGCAGACTTATCTTAAACAAAACTTTATTCACTTAATACAATAACAATAAAACAACAATAATCTATGGCAATAAAACAAGAAATATTTGTGAAAACCAAGCGTACTTGTCTTTACGACAAGCATATTTCGCTTGGCGCTATGATGGTGGAGTTTGGCGGCTTTGATATGCCCTTACTGTACCAGAGTGCAGGTATAGCACCCGAGCATACTGCTGTTCGCGAGCATGTAGGACTGTTCGATGTATCGCACATGGGCGAGGTTACAGTTAAGGGCAAGGATGCTGAGCGCTACGTGCAGCATATTTTCACCAACGATATCGCTGGCGCACCAGTAGGTAAGATATACTATGGTATGATGTGCTACGAGAATGGTGGTACAGTAGACGACCTGCTAGTTTATAAGATGGGCGAGAACGACTTCTTCCTTGTCATCAACGCTGCCAATATCGATAAGGACTGGGCGTGGATGCAGGAGAAGGCCGAAGGCTTCGATATAGACTTGCAGAACCGTAGTGACTACTATGGTCAGATTGCCGTTCAAGGTCCTGAGGCAGAACATACAGTTGAGACAGTTCTTGGTATCCCATGCGCAGAGATGACATTCTACACCTGCAAGACGATTGGCGATGTCATCATCTCTCGTACAGGATATACAGGCGAGGATGGATTTGAGATATACGGCTCGCATGAGTACATCAACGAGTGCTGGGATAAACTGATCGCTGCAGGTGTTCAGGCTTGCGGACTTGGTTGTCGCGATACACTGCGCTTTGAGGTCGGTCTGCCTCTTTATGGCGATGAGCTCTCTGCTGACATCACTCCGATTATGGCAGGCCTTGGTATGTTCGTTAAACTCGATAAGGCTGAGTTTATCGGTAAGGAGGCTCTTGCCAAGCAGAAGGCTGAGGGACCAGCAAAGAAACTTGTTGGCATTGAACTCTTCGACAAGGCTATCCCACGTCATGGTTATACCGTACTTAACATGGAAGGTGAGCCTATCGGTGAGGTAACCACTGGCTACCACACCCTATCGTCAGATAAAAGCGTGTGCATGGCGCTTGTAGATGCTGCTTATTCTAAACTCGATACCGAGGTGCAGATTCAGATTCGCAAGAAAGTGTTCCCTGGTAAGGTGGTTAAGAAACAGTTCTATAACAAGAGCTACAAAAAATAGAAAAATGTAATAATTAAGAATTTAAACTATATGGCAAAAGTAATTGAAGGACTCTACTACTCAGAGTCACACGAATTTGTAAGAGTAGAAGGTGATTTTGGTTTTATCGGTATCACAGACTATGCCCAGAACGCTCTGGGAAATGTGGTGTATGTTGATATGCCCGATGTTGATGACGAGGTTGAGGCCGGCGAGGAGTTCGGAGCCGTTGAGAGTGTAAAGGCTGCCAGCGATTTGTTCTCGCCAGTCAGTGGTAAAGTAGTTGAGGTTAACGAGGCTCTTGAGGATCAGCCAGAACTCATCAACCAGGATGCTTTTGAGAACTGGATCATCAAGGTAGAACTCAGCGATAAGTCAGAGCTCGATGCTCTCATGGACGCCAAGGCTTATGCCGCTTTCTGTGAGAAGTAATTTCAGCAACGGACTACAGGACTTAAGGACTTTTTTATTGAGAATCTTATAAATAGTCGTGTTAGTCCTGTAGTCCGTTGCAAAAATTGATTAGATTATGAATTATAAGTATTTTCCGCATACAAGCGACGACTTGCAGGCGATGATGGAGAAGGCTGGGGTTAAAGACCTCGACGGACTCTACGCCCAGATTCCTGATAGCATCCGCTTTAAGGGCGATTACAAGTTGCCCTCGGAGATGAGCGAGATGGAAGTGCGCCAATTGTTTGAGAAACTGGGTTCGCAGAACAAGCAGCTCACCTGCTTTGCCGGCTTTGGCGTTTACGATCATTATATGCCATCGGCGGTGCCCAGTCTGTTGCAGCGTTCAGAGTTCCTAACCTCTTACACTCCGTATCAGGCTGAGATATCTCAAGGCACGTTGCACTATATCTTCGAATATCAGAGCATGATGGCCGAGCTTACAGGTATGGACATCAGTAATGCATCAATGTACGATGGCACAACTGCATGTGCCGAGGCTATGATGATGGCAGTGGCTGCTGGTAAGAAAGTGAATAAGGTACTTGTTTCTGAGGGTTTGAATTCCAAAACACGCAAGGTTCTTGACACCTATGCCATTCATCAGGGCATAGAGCTGGTTACGATACCTCTCAAAGATGGTGTTACCGACCTCACAACAGCCAACTTCGACGGTGTTGCTGGTGTCATAGTTCAGCAGCCCAATGTTTATGGTATAGTTGAAGACTTCACAGGCTTTGCCGATACTTGTCATGAGCATAAGGCACTATTCATTATGGATAGTGTGGCAGCCGATTTGGCTGTGCTCAAGACTCCTGGCGAGTGGGGCGCTGATATTGCTGTTGGCGATGGTCAGTCGTTAGGTATTCCTATGTTGTTTGGTGGTCCTTATGTGGGCTATATGTGTTGCACAGAGAAGTTGATTCGTAAGATGCCTGGTCGTATCGTAGGTTTGACCAAGGACAATCGCGACCAGCGTGCTTTCGTGCTTACCCTTCAGGCTCGCGAGCAACATATCCGTCGCCAGAAGGCAACATCAAATATCTGCTCGAATCAGAGTCTGATGGCGCTCTTTGTTACCATCTATCTCTCGTTGATGGGAAAACAGGGCGTGAAAGAGGCTGCTGAGCTATCGTATGCAGGAGCTCACTATCTCTGTGATAAACTTGTTGAAACAGGTAAGTTCCATCTGGTTTACAATCAGCCTTTCTTCAATGAGTTCTATGTGAAGTACGACGGCGATGTGGATAAATTGCAGAAGCGTTTCATCGATGCCGGAATCCTTGGTGGCGTTAAGTTTGCCGATGGTATCCTATTCGCTGTTACTGAGAAGCGTACTAAGGAAGAAATTGATAACCTCGTAAAGATTGCTGCCGTATGAACAACCGACTATATGGAAATCTGATCTTTGAACTCTCAAAGGAGGGACGCAAAGGATACAGTCTGCCAAAGAATAACTATGGCAGTTACGAGATACCTGCTTCGATGAAGCGTGCTGAGGATGCCGAACTTCCTGAGTGCGATGAGCTTACCGTAGTGCGCCACTATACCAATCTGTCGAATAATAACTTTGGTGTAGATACCGGCTTCTATCCGTTGGGCTCTTGTACCATGAAGTATAATCCTAAAATCAACGAGGAGATGGCCGCTCTGCCTCAGTTCCAGAATCTGCATCCAGAGCAGCCTCAGAAGACGGTGATGGGTGCCTTGGCCTTGGTATCACTGTTGGAGAAATCGCTCTGCGAGCTTACTGGTTTGGCTCACTTCACCTTTAAGCCATACGCTGGTGCTCATGGTGAGTTGACGGGACTGATGACTATCGATAACTATCATCGCCAGCGTGGTGACATGCAGCGAAAAAAGGTGATAGTACCTGATAGCGCACACGGCACTAATCCTGCCTCGGCAGCAGTATGCGGATTGGAAATTGTTGAGGTAAAATCACTGGCCAATGGTCAGGTCGATTTCGAGGATCTGCAGCGAATTGTGGCTGAACAAGGTCAGGAGATAGCAGCTATGATGATGACTAATCCTAATACACTTGGCCTTTTCGAGACTCGTATCCCTGAGATTGCAAAACTCATACATGACTGCGGTGGATTGATGTATTACGATGGTGCTAACTTGAATCCTATGCTTGGCGCTTGTCGTCCTGGCGATATGGGCTTTGATGTAATGCATATCAATCTGCATAAGACATTCTCAACGCCTCATGGTGGCGGCGGTCCTGGCTCTGGTCCTGTAGGTGTTCGCGAGGGATTGCAGGATTGCTTCCCCTTCGTGTCGCCCTATCACGGCAACTATGGCGTGATGATGCGTGCATATGCCTACATTCTTTCACTCGGTCGCGAGCATGTAAAGGAGGTTGGACCGCTTGCTGTGCTCAACGCCAATTATATCAAAGAGTGCCTGAAGGATGTTTACGAGTTGCCTATCGACACTATCTGTTGTCATGAGTTCGTGTTCGATGGCTTGAAGGATAAGTCAACAGGTGTTACCACAATGGATGTGGCCAAACGTTTGCTCGATTATGGCTATCATGCACCTACTATATACTTCCCGTTGCTCTTCCACGAGTCTCTGATGATTGAGCCTACGGAGAATGAAAGTAAGGAGACGCTCGATAGCTTTATCGAAGTGATGCGCCAGATAGCTGAGGAGGCTAAGACTAACCCCGATGAGGTTAAGTCGGCTCCTCACACTACACCTATCGGACGTGTTGACGATGTACTCGCAGCCAAGCATCCTGTAACGACCTACCGTCAACTCCAGGCAGAAAATGTTTAATCTTTAATGTTTCATGTTTAATGTCAAAGGTTGATCTGATTATCATCGGCGCGGGCCCAGGCGGTTACCGCGCCGCTGAATATGCAGCCAAGCAAGGCCTGAAGGTTGTTATCTTCGAGGGCTCTGAGGTTGGTGGTACATGTCTTAATGTGGGTTGTATTCCTACTAAGACTTACGTGCATAGCTCCACTTTTGATGAAGCCCGTGAGCGTATGGCAGCAGTTGTAGCCCAACTTCGTCAGGGTGTTGAGGGCATTCTTTCGCATCCTAACATCACACTGGTTCGTGAAAAGGGCGTGTTTACAGATGCTCATACCGTTGGCGATTACACCGCTGATAACATCATTATTGCTACAGGTTCTGAAACAAAATGGCTTCCCATCAAGGGTAGTGATGATCCTCGTGTGGTTGATTCTACAGGTTTTCTTCAGCTGGAAACTCTGCCCAAGCGTCTTGCTATTATCGGTGCAGGAGTTATTGGCATGGAGTTCGCCTCTGTGTTCAATCGTTTTGGTTCTGAGGTAACGGTAATTGAGTATCTTAAGGAATGCTTACCAGCTCTTGATAGCGATATCGCCAAGCGTCTGCGCAAGTATCTGGAAAAGCAAGGCATCACCTTCAAGATGAAGACTGCCGTAGAGAATATTGCAGATATTGAAGCCGATGTGATTCTGATGGCTACAGGCAGAAAGCCTTGTGTGCAAGCCGACTTTGCCAATGCTGGTATTGAATACGATGAGCGCAAAGGTGTTACTGTTGATGAGAATTTTAAGACAACCGTGAATGGCATCTATGCCATTGGTGATGTCAACGGCCGTCAGATGCTGGCTCATGCTGCAGAGATGCAAGCCATCCGTGCCGTGAACCAGATTATAGGAAAGAAAGATGCAATCGATTTCGGCATCATGCCAGCTGCGATATTCACCCAACCAGAAGCTGCCTGTGTTGGTCCTACAGAGGATCAGCTTAAGGAGCAGGGAATCGCCTATGAGTGCAAGAAGTCATTTTGGCGTGCCAATGGTAAAGCCATGGCTATGAATGAAACCGAAGGCATGTTGAAACTATTTGTTTCACCTGTTGGTCTCATCCTTGGTTGTCATGCCTACGGAGCTCATTCAGCCGACATCGTCCAAGAAGTAAGTGTGCTGATGTGTAAACACACCACTATCGCCGAACTCGCCGATATGGTTCATATCCATCCTACACTCTCCGAGATTCTGAAAACCGCTGTAGATTGATTTCTACAGCGTTTTTTGTTTTTTTTCTCTCATCTCTCACATAATCTCTCAAAACCCGCATAAACACAGGCCTTCAGCGATAGTGGAGATTTTCAAAATCCCTCCCTAATCTCTCAAGAATCCCTCACAATTCTCTCAAAATACAACTCAAAATTCTAAATCATTCATCATTATTATGATTTGATGGAGGGTTATATGAGAGATTCTTGAGAGATTAGGGAGGGATTCCAAACATCTCTCATGCCCTGCAAAGCCTTTGTACACGGACGTTTCAGAAGATTTTGTGAGAGATGAGAGATTTTTTCGTAAAACTTTTAAAAATCTCATTTATAACATCACAAAGTCTGCCTAAATAATAACAAAAACCATTCCCAGTAAGGGAACATTTCATTCCCAACGTGGGAACAATTCATTCCCAACATGGGAACATTTCATTCCCAACGTGGGAATAAATTCCAATGCAAATCAGAGTTTCTTTAATACTTCCTCTACAACTTTGGGGAAGTATTTCATTTCCAGTTGGTGCTCTTTCTCGGCGATGTCATCGGCAGTGTCATTGGGAGAAATAGCTACCTTGTATTGGGCGATAATCTCGCCTGAATCGCATACGGGTGTTACCCAATGAACAGTCATACCGGTCTCGGTTTCACCAGCAGCTTTTACTGCCTCGTGCACATGGTGACCCCACATACCTTTGCCGCCGTACTTGGGCAATAGGGCAGGGTGGATGTTAATGATGCGGTGTGGATAGGCATCGATAAGAAAGCTTGGTACCAAAGGCAAGAAGCCTGCCAATACGATAAAGTCTATGCCGTATTTCTTGAGTAATGGCATCATTACATCAGGATTGTTAAGCTCGGCTTTTGGGGTGACTGCTGTAGGAACGCCAAGGTTCTCAGCACGAACTAATGCGTAGGCATCAAACTTATTGCTGACTACGAGAGCGCAATTCACACTCTCGGAGCCAGCAAAGTATTTTATCAGGTTCTCGCAGTTAGTACCACTGCCAGAAACGAAAATCGCTATGTTCACAATATATTAAACAAGGTGCTCAACTAAATCTGCACGATCGCCTGGAAGCATATCGATTACTGGAATCTCAATCATAGTGTAGCATCCTGGCTCAAGGCGCATTGAAGCACGAGCCACGTTAACAAGTACCTGACCAGTGAGTGCAGGGTTGTTGATGCTCATATTGAACTCAAGACGCTGGTTCTGAGTCTTACCGCTCACACCCTTGCGTACCAGATTTACACCGTGACCCATATCACGAACATCGTCAACGCTCTCAACCTGGAAAACGTGAGTCTCGTCGCTTGCGAAGTATGGATCGGCCTTGATAGCCTTTGTAACCTCTTCGAGTTTAGCACCATCCTCAAGCTCAACGTAAACCATACGACGATGGATGCCCTCGCCAAGAGGGATAGTCATAGAAAGTGCGTTCTTAACGCCCTCCTTTGAGCGTACGCAAACGCTGTGGCCCATTGACATACCAGGACCGAAGTTGGTATAGCTCAGACCCTTTGGAGCCAAGCTCTGCATAAGTGTACGTACTATAGAGTCGGAACCTGGATCCCATCCTGCTGCGATAACGCTAACAGTGTTTGTCTCCTTGTTCAGCTTCATCAGGCGCTCGCGATAGCCACGAATCTGTGTGTGGATATCGAAAGAGTCGACAGTGTTGATGCCCAGAGGCAGAATCTGATTAGCATACTCCTCGCAGCTACGTGTTGGGGTGGCAAGGATTGCTACGTCAACATCCTTAAGCTCGCGGATGTCTTTTACTACGTCATACTGTGCTAGTTCAGCTGGCTTGTTCTCGGCACCGTTACGACGAACGATACCTGCTACTTCAAAGTCGGGAGCTGTCTCGAGAGCCTCGAGAGCGTACTTACCGATGTTGCCGTAACCTACTACGGCTGCTCTGATTTTCTTCATGTTTTATTATTTGTTTGTTTGAATTTTCTTTGTTTGCGCTTGCAAAAGTAATGCTTTTATATTAATTACATAACATTTTGACGGCTAAAATTATCTAAAAACTTTCATTTTGTGATAAATTGCAACTTATTGGCATCTAAATACAATAAATTATAACCATTCGGCGTTTAAAATAATGTATATATACAAAATTGAAAGTTATGATAGAATACATCAAGGGTGAACTGACCGAGTTAACCCCTGCTTTAGCAACCATTGAGGCAGCAGGAATCGGTTATGGCTTGAACATATCGTTAAACACGTTCAGCGCCATTCAAGGAAAGAAAGAAGTGAAACTCTACGTCTACGAGGCCATTCGCGAAGATGCACATCTGCTATATGGGTTTGTTAATAAGAAGGAACGCGAGATGTTTCTCTTGCTGATAACTGTTAGTGGAGTTGGTGCTAATACGGCCCGAATGATGCTGTCGGGTATGAGTGTAGCAGAGCTTTGTAATGCTATATCTACAGGCAATGCAAAGCTTATACAGGGTATAAAGGGCATAGGTAAGATGACTGCCCAACGCATTATTGTTGACCTTCGCGACAAGATTGTCACGCTTGGAATCTCTGACGAGATACCTGCGGGTGGACAGATGCAGACACCTGTTAACAATCAGGTTAAGGATGAGGCTATTGCCGCCCTTACTATGCTTGGTTTCGCCCCGGCTCCTACCCAGAAGGTTGTGCTGCAAATCCTGCAGGAACAGCCTAATGCCCCTGTTGAACAAGTGGTAAAACTCGCCTTGAAACAAATTAAATAATTTAATTTGAGGCGGATTGTAGGGATTATTGTGGCTTTTTTGTTCGCGTGCGTGGGCGCGTGGGCACAGAAGCAGGACTCTCTGAAGGCGCGTTATCGCATTCAGAAAACTGCCCCTGTGATTGTTCACGACCTCGACAGCTCGGCTATCGACCTCAAAATGCCTCCCAACATCCGCCAGACAGTTGAGTACGACGACTCGCTGAACGTATATTACATCGGCTCAAAGCTGGGCGACTCTTATCTCAATGCCCCCATACTGATGACTCCCGAGGAGTATCGACAGTGGGTTGAGAAGCGTGCGCTTAACGACTTCTTCCACAAGAAGAATGCTGAGAACACAAAGAACGCAGGCAAGGATAAGTTCGATTTTATGGATATGCACTTCGACTTGGGTCCAGCCGAAAAGATTTTCGGCCCAGGTGGTGTGCGCATAAAGACTCAGGGAACTGCCGAGCTGAAGATAGGCGGAAACATAAAGAAGACCGACAATCCATCGCTGCCTATACGTAACCGCAAGACTACAGCCTTTGACTTTGACGAGAAGATTAATCTGAATCTTAACGGAAAGGTGGGCGACAAGGTTAACATGAACCTGAACTACAACACTGATGCAACATTTGATTTCGACTCACAGAACCTGAAACTGAAGTACGAAGGTAAGGAAGACGAGATTATAAAACTTGTTGAGGCAGGAAACGTTAGCTTCCCGTCAAACAACTCGCTGGTTAAGGGCGCAAGCAGCCTGTTTGGAGTGCGTACAGATATGCAGTTCGGAAAATTGAAACTGCAGACGGTTCTATCGCAGAAGAAATCAACAACCAAGAGTGTTTCGTCGAAGGGTGGAACACAGACCACTGCCTTTGAGATGGATGTGGCCGATTATGAAGAAAACCGCCACTTCTTCCTCTCACACTACTTCCGTAATCACTATGATCAGGCTATGTCAACCCTGCCCAATATTACCACAGGCATCGAGATAAACCGCATAGAAATCTGGGTTACAAATAAAACCGGAACAACATCGAATACCCGTAATATTATTGCCGTTGCCAACCTTGGCGAGAGTGGTCAGAGTGTGCCAAGTAACAATACCGATGGACTGTATAATATGCTGTCCACCCAGTATGCCGATGCACGCGATATTGATCAGACAAACACGGTCCTTTCTAATATCTCCGACTTTGAGAGCGGACGCGATTACGAGAAGCTTGCAAGTGCCCGATTGCTTACATCATCAGAGTACACCATCAATAAGGGGCTCGGATATATTTCACTGAAGTCTGGCCTGCAAACTGACCAGGTTCTGGCCGTTGCATTCGAGTTTACATCGGGTGGCGTTACCTATAAGGTTGGTGAGTTTGCTGCCGACATCACTGAAACATCAAAGGCTCTCTACGTAAAGGCTCTGAAGAATACTTCAAATAATCCTCAGCAGGCCAACTGGCATCTGATGATGAAGAACGTGTATTATCTGGCTTCAAGAGTAGAGAAGACCAAGTTCCGTTTGGATATCAAATACCAGAGCGATACAGCTGGCGTTTATCTTACTTACATCCCTGATCAGCGCGTAAAGAGCACCACACTGCTGAAGATGTTGGGTTGCGACCGCTTGGATAATAACAATAAACTGCACCCCAACGGATATTTCGACTTTGTTGAGGGGTATACTGTTAGCGATGGTCGTGTGTTCCTGCCTTCATCCGAGCCTTTTGGAGCTTATCTGCGCAAACAACTGGTTAACGGTGGCCTTCCCGTATCTGAGGCAGAGAAGTATGTTTTCAGCGAATTGTACGATAGCACAAAGACCGTTGCTAAGCTGGTGGCCGAGAAGGATAAGTATATGCTGATAGGTCAGTACAAAGGCTCGTCGGCCAATGTCATTTCTCTTGGCGCATATAATGTTCCTCGTGGTTCGGTGGTAGTAACGGCTGGTGGAGTTGTGCTTAACGAGGGTTCTGATTACTCTGTGGATTACTCGGCAGGTGAGGTTACAATCCTGAATCAGAGCATCATAGATGCTGGTACCAACGTAAGTGTATCGCTCGAGTCGGATACCGAATATGGCATGCAGCGCAAAACGATGTTGGGACTCAACTGGGAGTACGAGTTGTCGAAGAGTCTGCAGATAGGTGGTACAATAATGCATCTTCACGAGCAGGCACTTACATCGAAGGTTAACATGGGCGAAGAACCGCTGAGCAACACCATCTGGGGACTGAATGTCAACTGGAAACAGGAGTCGCAATGGCTCACATCGATGCTTAACAAGATACCGTTCCTGCACGTAAAGCAGCCTTCTCACATATCGTTTACTGGTGAGTTCGCACAGCTGATAGCTGGTACTGCTCGTGGCACTCAGGATAATGCATCGTATGTGGATGATTTCGAGAATACCAAGAGCTATCTCGATATGAGTAATCCTAAGGAGTGGACGCTGTCGAGTGTGCCATCGATGTTTACAGAGAGTGGCGATAAGACAGGTGTCACCAGCGGCTATAATCGAGCCCTGTTGGCATGGTATAATGTAGACCCAATCTTCACCCGCCGCAGTTCTACTCTGACGCCAGCCCATATCAAGAGCGATCTTGATCAGCTGTCGAACCACTATGTACGCGAGGTGTATGTAAAAGAGCTCTATCCTAATCGTGACCAGAGCACTTATAACGGCGCTACCTCTACGCTTCCAATACTTAATCTTGCATACTATCCACAGGAGCGTGGACCTTACAACCTTTCGCTCTCTCTAAACAGCGATGGTCGTTTGCTTAACCCTGAAACTAAGTGGGGAGGAATGATGCGCAAAATAGATACCAACGATTTCGAACAAGCCAATATTGAATATATTGAGTTCTGGCTGCTCGATCCGTTTATCTATACCCGTCAGGAAGGAACTGCTACCGACTATGCTGGTGACCTCTATTTCAACCTTGGTGAGGTGAGCGAGGATATACTTCGTGATGGCAAGAAATTCTATGAGAGTGGTATGCCCGTTGACGGTAGTCAGAATTATACCACTACCCAGTGGGGAAAAATCCCCGTACAGGCAACACAGACCTACGCCTTTGCTACTACAATAGGCTCACGCAAGAAGCAGGATACAGGTTTCAATGGTCTTACCGACGAAGAGGAACAGCAGTATGGAGCATATAGTGAGTGGCTCAACTCAGTGGGTGCGATTGTTAGTAATGACAGTATTATGCAGGCATGGCGCAAAGACCCAGCTGGCGATGACTATCACTACTTCCGCGGTTCTGACTTCGATAGCGAACGCAAGAGCATTCTGGATCGTTACAAGCGTATAAATAATCCACAAGGCAACTCGCCCGAAACCGAGGATCAGACAGAATCGTATGATACCAGCTACAAGAGCGGACCAGATGTAGAAGATATAAACCAAGACTACACATTGAACGAATACGAGCGCTACTATCAGTACAAGGTGCGCATCTCGCCCGAGATTCTTGACGCCTATCGTAAAGGTGCAGCGCCAGCCGATTGCTTCATAACTGATATGCGTACCAGCAGTGTTAAGCTTCGTAATGGCGATACCACCAGTGTTAACTGGTATCAGTTCCGCATACCGCTTACAGAGTATGAGCGCAAGGTTGGCTCAATCAGCGATTTCACCAGCGTGCGCTTTATGCGTATGTTCCTGTCAGGATTCCAAAAGCCGATAGTACTGCGTTTTGGCTCGCTCGATCTTGTACGCGGAGAGTGGCGTATTTATAAACAGAGTCTGGGAACAGGTGCTGAGAGTGGTGTGCTTGAGGTTAGCGCTGTAAACATCGAGGAGAACAACGATAAGACACCTGTAAACTATGTCCTGCCTCCAGGCATCAGTCGTGTCACCGACCCATCACAGCCACAGTTGGTTGAGAACAATGAGCAGGCACTGAATATGGTTGTTAAGGATCTGCAGCATGGTGAGTCGAAGGCCGTTTATCGTAACATAAACCTCGATTTGCGCCAGTATAAACACATGCAGATGTTTGTTCATGCCAACCATCTGGTGCCTGATGCTACAAGACTTCAGGACAACCAGTTGGCCGTGTTCGTGCGTATGGGTAGCGACTATAAAAACAACTACTACGAGTACGAGATCCCACTTGAGCTTACTCCCGATCGTAGTGACTATAGTAAGTATTCAATGGCCGACAGACGCATGGTATGGCCTCAGGAAAATATGCTTGACGTTAACCTTGACGTGTTTACCCATCTCAAGAAAGCCCGTAATATGGCTAAGGCTCAAGGTATAGGTGGTTATAATCAGGTCTACAGCGATTATGATCCCGATCGTCCTGGTAATAAGATCAGTATCCTTGGTAATCCTACGTTAGGCGAGGTGAAGGTTATGATGATTGGTGTGCGTAACATCTCTGGTGATGTTAAGTCGGGTGAAGTTTGGGTTAACGAACTGAGGTTGATGGATAGTAATAACGATGGTGGATGGGCAGCATCGGGAACTATGAATGTGCAGTTGTCTGATTTCGGTTCAGTAAACCTTTCTGGCCGATACATCAGCGATGGTTTCGGTGGACTCGAGGAGAGTGTTACTCAGCGTTCCACCGATACGCAGAAAGAGTATTCGGTTACAGCCCAGTTTGAGCTTGGTAAATTCTTCCCCGACAAAGCCAAGGTGTCTGCACCCGTTTACTACTCGGTTAGTCATCAGGAAATACGTCCGCGCTATAATCCATTGGATTCTGATATGCGACTCAGCGATGCTTTGGAGAGTGCTGCCAATCAGCATGAACGCGATAGCATAGAGAGCATTGCTGTAACTAAGACGCGCAACACAAACTTCTCGCTGTCGAATCTGCGTTGGGGTCTAAAGACCAAGCGTCACCCCATGCCTTACGATCCTGCTAACTTCTCGTTCTCATATAGTCATTCTCATCGCAATACATCAGGCAAGACTACCGTTTACGAGAAAGAAGACCAATGGCGTGGAGCACTTAACTACAGCTACTCGCCAGTATATAAGTCATGGGAGCCGTTCAAGAAACTGAAAGGTAAGTCGAAGTGGCTTAATTTTCCAAAATCGCTTAGCTTTAACTACCTGCCCCAGAGCGTGGCATTCAACACAGAGATGACCCGTAACTACTATGAGTTGCAGGAGCGCGATCTTGAAAGCATCGAGAACCAGAACCTGCCGCTAACCTTCTCAGAACAGTTCCTGTGGAATCGTGATTTCTCTTTGCGATGGGATTTTACCAAAAATCTCCACTTCAGCTTCCAGTCGGCTACCCGAGCTGAGATTGAAGAGCCTTATACACCTATCAACAAGGACCTCTATCCCGACCAGTATGTGGCTTGGAAGGATTCGGTTAAACAGAGTATACTCAACTGGGGTACACCACTTGACTATCAGCAGCAGGTTTCTGCATCTTATCAGTTGCCGCTCAACAAACTGCCTATCTTTGATTGGCTGAACGCCGATGCTTCGTACACCGCGAAATATACATGGGTTCGCGGTACAGAACTTGAGGATGGAACAAGTCTTGGTAACACCATCACCAGTAATCGTAACATCAACATCAACAGTGCGCTGAATCTTGAAACACTCTATAATCATATTCCGTTCCTTAAGAAGGTAAACGATCGGTTCAAGAAGTCGGCATCAACTAAGAAGAATGCTAATAACAAGCAGAATACAAAGAAATCAGCATCGCCATCAAAAGTTGCGGCCAATCAGAAGTCTGGTGCCAAGGATTCGGTAAAGGTGAAGCGCGATATCGAAGCCGAATGGTGGTACAAACCTGCCCAAAGTGTGGCCAGACTGCTCATGATGGTTCGCAGCGTAAACATCAGCTATCGCACACAGTACTCTATGCTATTGCCTGGATTTATGCCAAATGTAGGCGATATGCTTGGACAGAATAAATCGGGTGGTGCATTGGCACCTGGTCTCGACTTTGCATTCGGTCTGATGGGCGATGGATATATCGATAAAGCAATGGATCGTGGTTGGATGCTTAATAATGATAACGTGTCTACTCCTGCCAATATCAATATGAGTAAGGACCTGCAGATAAAGGCTGTGCTCGAACCTATACGCGACTTGAAGATTGATCTCACAGCTTCTCGTACTGATAACCGTGCCAAGAGCGTTCAGTATATGTACGATGGCATGCCGACAACACTTAGCGGTTCATTTAGCATGACGACCATCTCGCTGCGTGGAGCTTTAGCTGGCATGGGTAATGCTGACAATGGCTACCATTCTGCAGCCTTCGATCATTTCCGCGAGATTATCCCAGAGTTCCAGCAGAGGGTAGGGGGAGAGTATTCGGCTGAAGTACTGATACCGGCATTCCTCTCTGCTTACACATCGGGTGCAGGTAATTCGCTAGATATATTCCCTGCTTTAACGCGATTGCTGCCCAACTGGAGTATCAGATATGGTGGCTTGTCAAAACTGCCTTGGGTGCAGAATCATCTTAAGAGTCTTAATCTTAACCATGCCTATAAGAGTGTATATAGCGTGGGTAGTTATGTTAATACCAGCTACTCTACTGTAAGTATTAACGAGGCGTTCTCACCACTATTGGGTATTGATGCCACATTCCAGAATGACCTTACTGCCAAGATTGAATATCGCACTACCCGTACACTAAACCTATCTATGACCAGTGTCCAGCTAAACGAATCGCTCAGCAAGGACTGGGTTGTGGGTTTGGCATATAAGATTCATGATTTCAATCTCTTCGGAGCCAAGGGTAATCGTCGTGTTAGCAAGGCGCAGAATCCTAAATCCAAGTCGGGAAATTCTAATAATAACAGCTCAGTAAGGAAATCAAGCAAAACTGGTGTAAACCACGACCTTAATCTCCGTCTTGATATGTCTCTGCGCAAACAGGCTGCCATTACTCGCGATATCGCTACTGGTGTGTCTTCAGCTTCAAGCGGTAACTCGGCATTTAAGTTCTCGTTTATGGCTGATTATACTCTGTCACGTCTGCTAACCCTGACTGCCTACTTTGATAGTCAGACAAACACACCGCTACTATCAAGTAATAGCTATCCAACTACCACTCACGACTTTGGTATCTCCATGAAGTTCTCGCTTACCAGATAAAATAAATCCCCGCTGTATAGCGGGGATTGTTGTTATTTATCGTAAGCATGTACGGGATAGTCGGTGGTGTAGTGGAGACCTCGGCATTCCTTACGCTCCAGAGCCCAACGGGTGATGAGGTAACCTACATTGATCATATTACGAAGCTCACAGATATCTCGGGTGGCGCGTACGCGCTTGAACAATCGCTCAGTTTCCTCGTATAGCATGTCCAGTCGATCCCAGGCGCGATGCAATCGTAGGTCTGAACGAACGATACCTACATAGTTCGACATGATGAGGTTTACCTCCTTCACGCTCTGTGTGATAAGCACCTTCTCCTCGTTGGTCATAGTGCCTTCGTCATTCCACTCTGGCACCTTCTCGTTGAACTCGTAATAGTCTACATGCTCAAGCGAGTTCTTTGCAGCTGTTTCTGCATATACCACAGCCTCGATAAGTGAGTTCGAAGCCAGACGGTTACCACCATGCAGACCTGTGCAAGAGCATTCGCCAAGAGCATACAAACGTTCGATAGAGGTTTGTCCGTTCAGGTCAACCTTGATACCGCCGCACATGTAATGGGCCGCAGGACGAACAGGGATATAATCGGTGGTGATGTCTATACCCATAGACAGGCACTTCTGATAGATATTGGGGAAGTGCTTCTTTGTCTCAGTGGGATCTTTATGAGTCACATCCAGGCAGACGTGATCCAGTCCGTGTATCTTCATTTCCTTATCGATGGCACGTGCTACGATATCACGTGGGGCCAACGACAGTCGCTCGTCGTACTTCTGCATAAACTCTTCGCCATTTGGCAATTTCAGGATACCGCCATAGCCACGCATAGCCTCAGTGATGAGGTAGGCTGGATGAGTCTCCTTTGGGTTATGGAGTACTGTTGGGTGGAACTGTACAAACTCCATGTCGGCCACTGTTCCTTTGGCGCGATAAACCATCGCAATGCCATCGCCAGTGGCGATGACAGGGTTTGAAGTCGTTACATATACGGCACCACAACCACCTGTACACATTACGGTCATCTTGGCCAGATATGTATCTACTTTCTGAGTCTCAGGGTTCAGCACGTAGGCACCATAGCACTGGATGTTGGGCGAGCGACGTGTTACACGTACGCCCAGGTGGTGCTGGGTGATAATCTCTACAGCAAAGTGGTCTTCCTTGATGTCGATATTTGGATTGGTGCGCACAGCCTCCATCAGTCCGCGCTGTATCTCTGCACCAGTATCGTCCTTGTGGTGCAGTATGCGGAACTCAGAGTGTCCGCCCTCGCGATGCAAGTCAAACTTGCCCTCGCTAGTCTTGTCAAAGTTCACACCCCAGTTCACCAATTCACGTATCTGTTCTGGGGCCATTTTTACTACTTGTTCTACGGCCTTTGGATCGCTGATGTAATCGCCTGCAATCATTGTATCTTCAATATGCTTCTCGAAGTTATCCAGTTCGAGATTGGTGACTGATGCCACGCCGCCCTGAGCAAACGAGGTATTGGCCTCGTCGAGCGATGTCTTACAGATCATACATACTCTGCCTTTGTTGGCGCGAGCCACCTTCAGTGCGTAGCTCATGCCCGCCACGCCGGCTCCTATCACTAGGAAATCATACTTGTATACCATACTACTGATAATGTAATTGTCACAAATCTGCTGCAAAATTACTTAAAATTTCGAATATTCTTTGCATCTTGACGTTTTTTTTGTATCTTTGCACAAAACAATACCAAACTATTACAACAATGAAACGACTATGGCTTATATTAATGTTATTGGTTCCGATGGTGGCGCTGGCACAGCAGATTACCATTGGCGGAACCGTTATTGATGAGAAGACGGGGCGCCCGTTGCCTCAAGTTAGTGTTTCTGTGGGCCGCGTATCGGTGGTTACAAACGATGATGGGGCCTTCGTACTAAAACTAAGTGAAACTCCTAAAAACGTAACCGTGTCGCATCTGGGCTACAAGACAAAGCGAGTAGCCCTTGAAGCAGGAAAGACAGAGCAACTGAAAATTAAACTTCAGCCCACTGTGATACAGTTGCGAGAGGTAGTTGTAAGAACTGGCGACCCACGCGAGATAGTTGAGATTGCAATACAGAAGATCCCCGACAACTACAGTCGCAAACCAGAATTGCTTAAGGCTTTCTATCGCGAAACAGCAATGAAACGTAAGCACTTTATATATGTGGCCGAAGGTGTTGAGGATATGTATAAAACACCATACACGCGTGGTATAAGTCGCGACAGAGTGGCTATAGTTAAAGGTCGTCGTCTGTTAAGTCAGAAGCAAGGTGATACCCTTGGACTTAAGGTGATGGGTGGACCTGTGCTACCTGTGCAACTGGATGTGGTTAAGAACTATGATATGCTTCTGAATAAAGAGGATTTGGATGCTTATAGCTTTAGTTGGGGCACCCCTGAGTTCATCAACGACCGAATGCAGATGGTGGTTCTTATCGAGCCCCTTTACCAAAGAGAATGGGCTTTATATCATGGAAAGCTTTATATAGATAACGAGCGCTTGGCATTTACCCGCATAGAACTTAGTCTGGATATGAGCGACAAGGATAAGGCAACCCGTACTATGTTGGTGCGCAAGCCTATGGGTGTAAGGTTTAAACCCAAAGAGTTGTCGTGTGTAGTTGACTATCGCTATACTGACGGTATAACACGTATTAGCTATCTTCGTAATACTTTTAAGTTTAACTGCGACTGGAAGAAACGATTGTTTAGTACATCGTTTACGGCGACGTGCGAGATGGCTGTTACTGATAGTGAATCGGAAAATGTAAAGCCGATAGTGAGTCGGAACTCGTTCGATTCGCATGATGCATATTATGATAAGGTGGAATACTTTATGGATCCAGAATACTGGAGCAACTATAACATTATAGAACCCTCAGAGTCGCTCGACAAGGCGATACGTAAGCTGGTATCAACATATCAGCGAAACTAAGAGATTTGTGAATTAAAAATGAAGATATTAAAGAGTTACAGAAATAGTATATTAGCACTTATATGGATTGGCTCAATGGGCAGTATGCAGGCGCAGACTGCCGATGTGCTGAAGGTTGACACAACCCAGGTAGACACGGCTAAGGTAGAATTACCTTGGCCGCAAAACTTACAAGCCCGACTTGATACGTTGGTTAGTAGCCCCATGCTGCAATACACGCAATTGGGATTGATGGTTTATGACCTTACTGCTGATTCAACGCTTTATACCTTTAATCCTAAGCAGACGATGAGGCCTGCTTCTACCATGAAACTGCTTACATCAATTTCTGCTTTGGATCAATTGGGTGGTAAATACGAGTTCAAAACATCGCTTTACTACACAGGCAGCGTAAAGGATAGTGTGCTTATTGGCGACCTGTATTGTGTAGGTGGAATGGATCCTTTGTTTGATAAAACCGATATGGCTGCATTTTCCGAAAGTGTAAAGGCGCTCGGCATACACACGTTCCGAGGAAAGATTATTGCTGTTACAAGTTTCAAGGATCAGGATCTGCTTGGTGAAGGATGGTGTTGGGATGATGACAATCCAATGCTTACCCCGCTGTTGGTAGAAAAGAAGGATGAATTTATCAGCCGTTTCACGAAACAGTTGGATAAGGATAGTATTTACGTTGACGGACCTGCTACAAACGGAACGCTGCCTAAGAATGCGTTGCTTCTATGTACCCGCAGTCATCAGTTGGTGGATGTATTGGAGCCGATGATGAAGAACAGCGATAATCTTTATGCAGAGTCGATGTTCTATCAGTTAGGTGCAGCTGCTGGAGCTCATCCCGCAAAGGCATCTCACGCCCGTCAGCAGGTTAAGAAAACACTATCGAGAGCAGGTGTAACTGGTCAGTATAAGATTGCAGATGGTAGCGGACTGTCACTTTACAATTATGTAACCCCAGAACTCCTTGCAAAACTGCTAATTTATGCATATAGGAAATCAAGTATTATACGCGATTTGTATGTGTCGCTGCCAATCGCAGGTGAGGACGGTACTCTAAAGAAACGTATGAAGGATGGTCCTGCACATATTAATGTACGAGCAAAGACAGGTACTGTCACAGGTGTATCGTCATTGGCAGGATATGCTGTTGCCGCAAATAACCACATGCTGGTATTCAGTATTATAAATCAGGGTATTATGAAAGCCGATGATGGCCGTAATTTTCAGGATAAAGTATGTAATGCACTATGTAAGTGATATAAATGGATTTTGAATTAAGAGATATGGAAACAAAGCAAGAACAGATATTAGTTAGAATTACAGGTCAGGATCGCCCGGGACTTACAGCATCAATCATGGCGATTCTTGCAAAATACGATGCACAGATATTAGATATTGGTCAGGCTGACATTCACTCAACACTATCGTTGGGTATATTGATACGTATGGACGAAATCCATTCTGGTCAGGTAATGAAGGAACTGTTGTTTAAGGCCACAGAACTTGGCGTTAACATTGGTTTCTCACCCATCGGAGATGATGAGTATGAAGACTGGGTGGGCCATCAGGGAAAGAACCGATATATTCTGATGGTACTTGGTCGTCAGTTGGAGGCCCGTCAGATTGAGGCAGCCACGCGTATCATTGCCGATCAGGGTTTGAACATCGACTCTATCCTGCGTCTTACAGGTCGTAAGAGTATCAAGAATCCAGCTACTCACACTCGTGCTTGTATCGAGTTCTCGTTGCGTGGCGAACCTGCCAATCGTCAGGAGATGCAGTCGAAGTTGATGAAACTGTCGAGTGAGATGGAAATGGACTTCTCGTTCCAGAAGGATGATATGTTCCGTCGTATGCGTCGTCTTATTTGTTTCGATATGGATTCTACTCTCATACAGACAGAGTGTATCGACGAACTTGCTGAACGCAATGGAGTGGGTGATCAGGTACGCGCCATAACAGAGAGTGCTATGCGTGGTGAGATTGACTTTAAGGAGAGTTTCACTCGAAGGGTGAAGCTGCTTAAGGGTCTCGATGTTAGTGTTATGCAGGAGATAGCCGAGAACCTGCCTATTACGGAGGGCGTGGATCGACTGATGACTATTCTGAAGACATGTGGTTATAAGATTGCAATCCTCTCTGGAGGATTCACATACTTCGGTGAGTACTTGCAGCGCCGTTATGGCATAGACTATGTGTATGCCAACGAACTGGAGATTGGCGAGGATGGTAAGCTTACTGGTAATTATGTGGGCGAGATTGTGGATGGACACCGTAAGGCAGAACTGCTTAAACTGATAGCTCAGGTAGAGAAAGTAAACTTGGCTCAGACTATTGCTGTGGGTGATGGTGCAAACGACCTGCCGATGATTAGTGAGGCCGGACTTGGTATCGCTTTCCACGCCAAGCCTCGTGTGGTAGCTAATGCCAAACAGAGCATTAACACCATCGGACTTGATGGTGTGCTCTATTTCTTAGGCTTCAAGGATTCTTACCTTGGAGACCAGGGAATCATGTAGTTTTGTTTTTGAGATACTCAGCAAATATCCTTGCGGCGCTTTCTACTTTAGCGGCGCAAGGTCTTGTTTTATAGTACTCTGCTGTACGGGCTGAAGCAACATAGCTTGAGCTTGCTTTCTCGTACCCCTTAATACCAAGTATCTCTGCGCAAATCAAACTGCCGTTCTCCTCTTTCGATTTGGCCAGCAAATCCTGTACTACCTTATAACATGCCGATTTTCCTTCACGGTCGGAACCTTCTGTCTGACCACAATCCAATCCAACAAGCATAACGATACCAGAAACTGCTCCACACATCATCCTAAGCCTACCAACCCCGCCGCCAAAGCCTGCGGCTATCTTCTTAGCCAAGGTGTCATCCAACCCATACAGGTCTGCAAACGCTGCCACCACACTCTGACAGCAGCCGTAACCCTGCATGAAGTTGTCCACTGCACGGGCTACACGTTCATCTAATTCTTTATCTGTCATATCTAGGGCACAAAGATACGAAAAAATCCGATGAACCAAAAGATTCATCGGACTTTTTTATATAGATGAGACTAATTAAGCCTCAACCTCTTCGTTGTTTGCCTTAAAGCTTTCGAGATCCTCAACCTGGAATGCCTTGATGTATGCGCTCTTACCGAGAACATCCTCCTCGGCCATGCGAACATATACGTTAGCGCTCTTAGCGAACAGCTCAGGAGCCTTAGCAGCATCGCGGAGGATGAGCAGACACATCACGAGCTCGGCTGTCATGTCGTAGAGACGACGAGCCAGGAAGTCGTGAGCATCCTGATTGTCGAGAGCCTTAACAGCAGCGAGAGCCTCCTCGTAAACGGGGATGAGCTTCTCGACACGGGCCTTGAGGGCAGCGTTAGCCTCAGCAGGCAGTGCAGCCAGCATGTCCTTGATGTTGTTGAGCATAGTGCCGTTGGTGATGTAGCGGATAGCAGCTACAACCTGCAACTGAGTGGTACCCTCGTAGATAGAGAAGATACGTGCGTCGCGGAACAGGCGCTGGCTCTTGTACTCCATGATGAAACCTGAGCCACCGTGGATGCTGATAGCATCGTAAGCGTTCTGGTTGGCGTACTCAGAGTTCATACCCTTGGCCAGTGGTGTGAAAGCATCGGCCAGGCGCTGGTACTTCTTGAGCTCCTGCTTCTCCTCGGGAGTGAGCTTGCGGTCGCGCTCGATATCCTCCAAACACTTGTAGATATCAACGTAAGCGGCTGTCTCGTACAGCAGTGAACGACCAGCATCGAGCTTAGCCTTCATGCGAGAGAGCATATCGTAAACAGCGGGGAAGTTTATGATCTTATCACCGAACTGCTGACGCTCCTTAGCGTAAGCCAGACCCTCGTTGTAAGCCTCCTGCTCAACACCTACACTCTGTGCAGCGATACCCAGACGGGCACCGTTCATCAGAGCCATCACATACTTGATCAGACCCAGACGTGTGCTACCGCAGAGCTCGGCCTTAGCGTTCTTATAGGTGAGCTCACAGGTAGGTGAGCCGTGGATACCCAGCTTGTGCTCAATGTGACGAACATCAACACCGCCCTGGCGCTTGTCGTAGATGAACATTGACAGACCACGTCCGTCCTTGGTGCCCTCCTCAGAACGAGCCAGCACGAGGTGGATGTCGCTATCACCGTTGGTGATGAAGCGCTTCACACCGTTCAGGCGCCAGCAGTTCTCCTTCTCGTCGAAGGTAGCCTTCAGCATTACGCGCTGCAGGTCGGAACCAGCATCAGGCTCGGTCAGGTCCATACTCATACCCTCACCAGCGCAAACGCGTGGGATGTACTTCTGGCGCTGCTCCTCTGAACCGAACTCATACAGAGTGTCGATACAGCTCTGCAGGCTCCAGATGTTCTGGAAACCGGCATCAGCAGCAGAAATCATCTCAGAGAGCATAGAGAATACTGCGTTAGGCAGGTTCAGACCGCCGTAACGGCGAGGCATTGATACACCCCACAGACCAGCCTTGCGGGTGGCGTCGAGGTTCTCGTAAGTCTTAGAGGCGTAGATCATACGACCATTCTCGAGGTGTGGACCTTCAAGGTCAACGCTCTCAGAGTTTGGCTCGATGATGTTAGCAGCCACGTCGCCGGTGATGTCGAGAATCTGCTTGTAGTTCTCGATGGCATCGCCCAGGTCAACGGGAGCGTAGTCATATTCTTTCGCATCAGCGAAACCCTTTTCTTTTAGCTCAACGATACGAGCCATCAGGGGGTGGTTCAAGTAGAACCCGATCTCAGGATGATCGCTATAATAGTTTGCCATTTTCTTTTTGTTTCTTTAATTTTCTATAGTCGTCATAAATATGCCCGGAAAATATAAGGACACCAAAAACTCCTAAGTCTCTCAAGGCGTTATCTGCGCACGCCAAATAGAAATTTGCAATAAGTGCAAGTGAATCAAGGAATATGATGACCTTAACATCCATTTATTTCGAGTTCTGCTTATAATACTTAATCAGCTTTGGAACTACCTCTTCAACTGTACCCACAATAACGTAGTCAGCGATGCGGTTGATAGGCGCATCGGGATCAGAGTTAACACTGATGATGATACCAGAATCCTGCATACCAGCGATGTGCTGAATCTGTCCAGAGATACCGCAAGCAATATATACCTTCGGATGAACGGTAACACCAGTCTGACCAATCTGACGGTCGTGATCCAACCAGCCAGCATCAACAGCTGCACGAGAACCACCAACCTCACCATGCAGAACCTTAGCCAACTCGAACAGCTGGTCGAAGTTCTCCTTGCAGCCCATACC
>CADCEF010000021.1 GCA_902800365.1 uncultured Prevotella sp.
AGTTTGCGCATCTGACTATCGCCATGCTGGTAGTAGGCCTGAGTTGATACACCAAGCAGCTTACACTGCGACGTGACGGGATAAGCCTTCGCGTCGCGAGCGTAAAGCCTACTTACTACTTGGTGCCAGCTTTTTTTAAGTCGATGCCATACACTTCTTTGCCAAAGTCTACCATCTCCTCATAGAAGTCAGCACGCAGCTTTTCGCGTTTCAATTCACTCTGCAGACGGGCAATCTCTGACTGTAGTTGCTTGTAGTCCGCTGGGGTGACATCTCTACCTTTCTTTTTCATCTGATCTGCCATTTCTGGGTTTTCGGCCTCAAAGGTACGAAGAATTCTGAAAACAGAGTTACGCGAGTAACCAGTTTTTTCACAAACTTCCTTCCATGACAAACTTTGACCATGATAAAGGTCATAAACTTCTTTGTAACTAAGAGCTCGATTCTGAGCCTTCTGATACTGATCTAATTTCTTCCTTTTCATAAAAGGTGACTTTAGGTGTCAACCTTATCTACAAAAAGACACCCATAGGTTATACACGCATACATTATTATATAATTCATCTTCTATTATATCTTATTCTGTAAAAATAAAGATTTTCGCCAAAACATTTGGAAGTTTCAAAGAATATATCTATATTTGCCACAGATTCGGGGAGAAATCCGAATCTAATGCATTAGCTTATTATTTCGCACTTACCGAAGAAGCCTAGGAAACTTATTTTGGAATAGTTCGATTTATGAGCAAAGGGAAAAGCCTTAGTGGCATTTCCTCACTTCAGATTAGCTATGCACACGCTTTTGGCGTGGTGCATTCTTAGACGAAGTGAGGGGTTCCATTTCCTAGGCTCGCCCCTTAGGTAAGTGCATAAGGATGGCCACGCCATTCTTTTGTACTAATCTCTTGCATTCTTTTATTATTAACCTAAAAATAATAGGCAAGATGAAAAAATTAATTTTGTTTATTTCGTTTATCTCATTTTGCACTTTTGCGCAAGCGCAACGTAAGACTGAGATTGTAGAACCTGTAAAACAGGATGTAGCCGATTCAAATCAGCGAGGTATTAAAAGAAAAGTCGCCATTGGCCGCTTTAGTAATGAAACGCAGTATGCCAAAGGCATTTTCTATGACAAGGAAAACGATCCCATGGGGAAACAAGCTCTTGACATTCTTTCTGCTAAACTTGCAGCTTCTGGAAAATTCCTATTGCTTGAACGTAGTGATTTAGCATCATTATTGGAAGAAGCAAAGAAAAGTGAGAACGGTTTATCTACTATAGGTGCAGACTATATGATTATTGGCTCAATAACAGAGTTCGGTAGAAAGAATGTCGGAAAAGCAGGAATATTGGGAAATACCAAAAGTCAAATTGTTGAAGCAGCAGTAGCAATCAGACTGGTTGATGTTTCTACTGGTCTTATTATCTATTCTGATGAAGGAAAAGGTATGGCAGAATTGACTACAAGAACGACAATGGGTGTCGGAGGAAGAGCTGATTATGATGCTACATTGAGTGATAAAGCAATATCTGAAGCTATAGGCCAATTGGTTGAGAACATTATTAATAAGTGTACAGATAAACCATGGCGTACATACTTCTTGGCTTACGATGCTGATGCTCAATTAATTGCTGGTGGAGCAAGCCAGGGAATAAAAGTTGGTGACTCTTTTACTGTAAAAACAAAAGGAAAGAAAGTTAAAAATCCGCAGAGCGGTGTAATGATAGAATTACCAGGAAAGGTTATTGGAACTGTTTCTGTATCTGCACTAGGTGGAGATACTCCAGAAACAGAATTCTCTTATGTGTCTTTTACCAGCAATGGTGCTGGAGAAATTAATGCTGATAAGTTAACTGATTATTATATTGAAGAAAATAAATAATAAGCTTATGAAAACAAGAATTTTATTAGGTATTTTTGCGGTTACCTGTCTATTACTTGGATGTAAGACAAGTTTTCCTGTACCACAACAAAGTGGAAAGGAGGATATGGCTTATTTGGTATTTGTTGGTCCATTAAAGACCTATGGAAATGGCTCTAAGCCTGTACAGGTAGATATTGACGGAACTACTTTTGACGCAAAAGTTGTTAAGCCTAAAGTAGCTAACAGAAAAGGATATCAATATGGCGTTGCCACAGGCAAAAGAAATATTACCGTAAAATTTAACGGTAACACAGTATATCAGAAACAGTTATTTTTATCAAGTCAAGAAACTAAAATCATAACACTGCCATGAGGAAATTATTATTATCAGTAGGTTGCGTGATTGCTTTTGCATCATGCGGTACAGAAAAGTCTCTGTATTCTTGGTATGACTCTCAGGATGCTACCTATATTTATACCAAGAAAGGAACAGACGAATTGTTAACTAAAGCGATGGCTCAATACGAAAAAGTCATCAACAAGCAAAAAGGAGTTCGTAAGACTGTACCACCAGGAGTGAATGCCGAATATGGTTACCTTCTTGTAAAAGCAGGAAAGAAGGAAGAAGGACTAGCTCTGTTAAAGGCAGAAATTAAAGCCTATCCTGAATCAGAAACTTTTATTTCAAGAATTATTAAACAATTAGAAAAATGAGAAAATATATCATATTGGGCATTGTGGCGTTAATTATGTCATCATGTGCAGAAACTATTACTCGAGGAACTCAATACCCCAAGATGTATGAAGAGAAACCTCTTTCTATAGTTGTAATGCCTCCAATTAACCAAACGAATAGTGTAGAGGCGAAAGATTTTTTCTATACAACTCTTTATGCCCCACTATGTGAAAAGGGTTATTATGTATTCTCTCCAATGATGACTATGGAGATGTTCCAATCGGAGAGCGCTTATGACTCTGAAATGTTTATTGAAGGAAACCTTGCACAATTCCGTAATATTCTAGGTGCAGATGCTGCATTGTTTACTATCATCAAGTCGTGGAAACGTAACAATGTCGGAGGAGTATTGACGGCTGGAGTAGAATATATTCTTCGTTCTACAAAGACGGGTGAAACTCTTTATCAACGTGAAGGTCTGATAAAAGTTGATACAAGCGTACGCAGCGGAGGTGGCGGTTTACTTGGTGCTTTAGTTGACCTCGCAGCAACAGCAGTTAGTACTGCTGCTACAGACAAAGTTGTTGCTGGTAGAAAATGTACTCTATTTGTACTTAGCGATATGCCTGAAGGTAGGTATAGTCCAAAGTTTGACCAAGATCAGAAACTACCTGCTGGTAAAAAGTTCATTAAAGCAACAGTCAAGTAGTTAAGAATCTCATATAATCATTCGACAATTTATTCCGGGAGAGCGCTTTTTGTTGCTCTCCCGTGTTTGATTATTGTGTATAGCAAATGTATTGATTTGGTTCTGACGATTTTTAAAATCGACAGAAGAAGAATCATAAGGTCGGAGAAAGTGATTAAGTTCTCCGGCCTTTTATGTTTTTTATTGAATTTCTTGCCGGTATCGGCAAAAAGTTGTATATTTGCAGCAGAAATTGGCGTAAAAACTTGCCGATAGAGTAGAAGTATGGAGTATATATCAGTTAGTAAGTTTGCAGAAAAGTATGGTATTTCTGAGCGTACGGCTCGTAATTATTGTGCTCAAGGGAAGATTGAGGGGGCTTTCTTAACAGGAAAGACCTGGAATATTCCTGCAGATGCTGTTTTGCCCAAACGTGCTGCGAATAAGAAAAAGTTATCGCCACTACTTAAGGCATTAAGAGAGCAAAAGGCTTCGAAACTAAAGGGTGGTATCTATCATCGTACCCAGATAGACCTTACATACAACTCAAACAATATTGAGGGCAGTAAGCTGACTCACGATCAGACGCGATATATCTTTGAAACTAATACGATTGGTGTTACTGATAGCTCTGTGAATGTGGATGACGTAGTAGAGACAGTGAATCATTTCAGCTGTATCGACTATATCATCGACCATACAGAGGATAAACTAACTGAGAACTTAATAAAGCATCTTCATCTGTTGCTAAAAACAGGAACATCTGATAGTAGAAAAGATTGGTTTGCTGTGGGCGAATATAAACGATTGCCAAACGAGGTTGGTGGACAAAATACTTGTGCGCCAGAGGATGTACACAAGCAAATGAAAGCACTATTGGATGAATATAATCAGAAAAAGAATAAGTCTTTTGAGGATATTCTCGACTTCCACGTGCGATTTGAGCAGATTCATCCTTTCCAAGATGGTAATGGCCGCGTTGGCAGACTGCTTATGTTTAAAGAATGCTTGGCTAATGATATTGTTCCTTTCATAATCACAGACGAACTGAAGATGTTCTATTATCGTGGCTTGAAAGAGTGGGGGCACATTGATGGCTATCTTATAGATACTTGTCTGACAGCACAGGATATGTACAAGGAGCTGCTTAAGTATTTTAGAATTAAACATTAATGTAATTGATTGATGAGAGATTTTGCGGCGATAGACTTTGAGACGGCTAATAACGAGCGGACAAGTGTTTGCTCTGTGGGTGTGGTGATTGTGCGCGATGGTGAGATAGTGGATAGCTTCTATTCGCTGATTCAACCAGAACCTAATTACTATAATTATTGGAATACTCAGGTGCATGGATTAACTAGGCAGGATACTGAGGAGGCTCCTGTGTTTCCTGAGGTATGGAAACAGATTGAGCCAATGATTGAAGGTTTGCCGCTTGTGGCGCATAACAAGTCGTTTGATGAGAGTTGTCTGAAGGCTGTTTTCCGTTGCTACCAGATGGATTATCCGGATTATAAGTTCTATTGTACCTGTGTGGCATCGCGAAGGGCTTTTCCTCAATTGCCAAACAATCAGTTGCATACTGTATCAGAATACTGTGGTTATCACTTAGAAAACCACCATCATGCCTTAGCTGATGCAGAGGCTTGCGCTTGGATTGCAAGAGAGATACTTTAAAGAAACCTATCTATTTTGCTAGAAGATAAATCTGCTGGTCAAACCAAGTTAGCTTGTTTTCATAAGCACTTATCATTCTTTCTACTGCTTCATCAAACGTCATAAGTTCATCTCCATTAATGTGTGAGCTATCAATTGGCCACAGCGAATGATTGAAACGTTCAGAATATCTCAATTGTTTTGCCTCTGAACGAATTCTATCTGGAATCTGAATAAATGCAGGTTTGTAAATTTCCCAACGTTTCTTAACCAGGTCGACATATTCTGGGTCTTGTAATAGACGATTGATGTAAATAGCGCCTTTGGAAAAGAAATAATATCGATTTGGTATAAATGTTCCATAATCGAAATCCCATACTGGTCCAGCTGTTAGTTTGCCAAGCCTGTCTTTATACATATATGAACTCTTAGGCCAACATGTTTCAGAATTTTCGGCCAACTCATGAACAAACCACCAATCCGCAAAGGAATTCAAGTCCAAATAATCTGCATATTCCCTATTTTTAAGCCAATCAACAGAATACAAATGGCTTTCCAAAGAGTCTACATAGTTCTTCAGGTATTCAAATTGCTCGGGTTGTAGAACATCTTCATCTGGATCCTTAAACATATAAGGCAAATCTCTATATTCGGATTTGAACTTGTTCACCTCATCGTAATACACATCTAATTCCATCAAGTAGCCACCAGTAATATTGTCTCCATCAATATCTGTCTTCTTCATCTCTGCAATATCTACACGATTCTTGTCTATTTTAATCTGCTCGCATAGATAGTAATTACCTATATGCTTACCATTGAGTATCACCTCAACAAATTTACCTCTTGGTGTCCAGGCTAATCCTGTATTTCTTGATATCTCAAAAGCGAATTCATTTCTTAATAACGTTCTGTCCATCCAGTTAGCCAACAAAACCCAACGTTTATGCTTAGGCATACCCAATATTTCTGCCTTTTTATCGAGCTTTAATGCATAAGGCTTTTTGGGATAGTCCCAAGTTGTATTTCCTCTTCCTCTTATCTGCAGATTATCATTGCTATAATCTATAGACTCGTCAGCATTATATATCGTTATTGACACCCCGCTCATCCATTCTGTTTTGCTATTTATAACAGCACTATCTGGCGTATTAATGCAAACGATAGGTAATCCTGTGTTTTTAATCTTGATTGTATAATTGTTGATGAACCCATCTTCAGACATTACTTTATAATTAATAGGACTTGCGAAATCATTAATAGAAACTCCACTTGTTTGTTCCTCCTCTCCTACATATACTTTATTATTATCCGGAGTTGTGAAACTAGCAACCAAATGAGATTTATCGATGATATATGGGGTGATGACTGAAATCTCATTCATTCCTACACAATAAGTCAGATCCTCTTTGATATCCTTATTTAATTTTCTGCTGAATGAGAAGTTAAGCAACACATTTTCTGACTTAGGAAGAGTATAAATATTACCATTTGAGAACGATATTGAAAGATTGTGAGAATAATTATCCTCAACGATTGCGTCAACCATAGATTGATTATGAGGTTTAAATACGCTCTTCAAAATCGTTTCTGCAGAACTTATACTATCAATAGCATTAATTGTATTCCCTTTGTCATCTCTAAGGTAATTATACGACTTTCCCAAATCATTAGAAACAAACCAGCAACTATCGCTACCAATAGTAATATATTCAGTATCATTATTGTCGAGAGGTATATGAATAGAGGTGTTGTCTATAAATCTGATTGTCCAACCACTACTGCCTAAAGCTGTAGGTAATACAGATTTTACTACTTTCTTCTCATCCAAGGCATTCCTAATTGCATTTTCTGCATCGTTTGATGATATTGCAACAGTCTCAGGATATATTATGGATTCATCCTCATGACAGCTACTTATAGTAATGGCCATCAGGATAGCTATCAATGAAAAGGTTTTATATAATCGATTGTCCATAATATACTCCTCCAAAGAATGTCAAGTCTTTTTTTTATGCGCAAATATAGGTATTATCTTTTAAACTTCCAAGTATTATGTAAAAAATTACTTCTACTGCATAAAAAATGAATCAAACGCACATTATATCTTTATTAACTATCGAAATACCTAAATAGAGGTATTCATTTTATTTGTTTTAAGGATAACTTTCTGTTAAGCATAAACTTCCAGTTCGATGCGGAAGAAACCGTCTTGCAGCCTTGGGGGGTAGATGACAAACTCTGTTGTGTAGTCATTGCCATCGTCGTACATGCGATCAATATAGATATATTGTCCATCCTCCTGAGTCTTTGGGTGGACGAGGAAGGTTTTGCCGCCATATTGCTCCTTAGTATGACTCAGCAACTCTTTGATGAACTGCTTGGCATCGTCCTCGCTGGCAAAGTATAGGCTGGCTTGTCTGCAGGTATTGAGGCTGTAAGTGAAATAGATAGCATGTGGAGAAGTAGGAAGAACCTCAAAACCAAACACTCCTTCCTTGCCTTTTTTTACATCACGGCCATATATATAGCGTACAGCCTCTACCTCACCATTTTCGTAACCATCTTCAAAAAGATACTCCAAACCGCTTGTAGAGGCTTCGTCAATGTCCTCATACTGCATCATCAGTTTCAGAAGTCCATTCAGAGATAATTCGGGTGTTGATGGCACCTGTGTAAATGACATACAAAGAATCACACCAAGTGTGAAAGCTGACAATTTAATGATTCTATTCATATTATCAATAATTAGTAATGGTTTGTCATTCTGCCTGCAAATTTATAAAAATATTTTTATGATGATACTGTTTTAGTAAATTATTTGCTAACTTTGCACCCATGAAACAGCGTATATTACTACTATCTGTCCTGGTTTTGCTGGTTATGGCCGGTATGGCGCAGACAGAAAAGCCCCGTGATGCGAAAGCGGCTAATCGCGAACATTATGAGGCCAAGAAACTGTACGAGGCAAGTGGACAGTATTATGATAATCAGAAATATGATAGTGCCGTGATTGTTGGCGAAAAGGCACTACCGCTGTTGCGACAGAATGGAATGAAGGATGAAGAGGCCGAAGAGCTGAGCATTCTGTCGGTATGCTGCATGCGACAGTCGGAATACGACAAGGCGCTGCAGTATGCTAAAGCATGCAACAAACTGGACCACGAGAGTGGTGATAATGAACGTATCAGTTCGTCGCTCAACACTATCGGCAGTATCTACGTGGCGGCCAAGCAACCCCAAGAGGCTCTGAAATACTTGCAGCAGGCATTGCAATATGCTGAGAAAACGGGGATTAAAGCACGTATCGCACTTACTTGCGGATCGCTGTCGGAGGCAGAGTTCGCCCAGAAGCACTATGACGAGGCGATAAACTATATCGATCGCGCCATCCAACTGGAGCGTGAAGAAGGACGCGAAGCCAAATTGCACGTTCGTTTATCGCAGAAGGCCACCATACTTGCAGGTATGGGTCAGAAACAACAGGCAGTAGAGATCTTCGATAGCATCATACCCTATTTCCGTACAACTGGCAATCATCAGTCGTTGGCCATATCGCTGAACAAAGCGGGGCAGGCATTGCTCGAAATGAATAACGCCAACGAGGCGAAACAGCGACAAGCCGCAGAATACTTTCGTGAATCAGCACAATTGTGTCGCGAGATGGATAATCCATTTAACGAGATGCAGGCTCGTCGAGGACTCTATCTGGCACTATGGACACTAAACCCTGATAGCGCACGAATAGAGCTTGAGGCATTTAACCAGCTGAAGGATTCGCTCTACAATCAGGCTTCGGCCGAGACTTTGGCACGCTATAATGCTGAGTTTGGTGTTGACGAATTGCAAGAACAGAACACATCAATGCGCCGCTCGTACACATACATTATTATAATAGGAATAGTGCTGCTCCTGGTGGCAATTGTCATAGTGGTGCGCCAAACAAAGCTTGCCAGACTGCAACGCAAGCGACTTAGTGAGGTGACGATGACGCTTGACGAACTGCGACAGCGATATGAACAGGCTAATAGTAATGACGAGAGCGAAAAGGAGCAGGATGGACTGACTGAGCAGGACAAGGACTTCCTGACAAAGACGATGAGTGCCATAACAGAACAGCTTGAGGACAACCACGTGAATGTAGATGAACTAGCTTCGACCTTGGCCATGAGCACTTCGCAATTCCGCAGACGACTGGCTGCCATCACTGGCGAAACACCACAGAACTACATCACAAACATACGTATGCAGAAAGCCCGTTATCTGCTCGACACACAATCCGAACTATCGATATTCGAAGTGGCCTTGCGGTGTGGTTATGATGATCAGTCGAGCTTTACAAGAGCTTTTAAACGTTTCTTTGGTATCACCCCAAGCGACTATTTAGCGAAAATACAGTAAAATAAGGCATTTTGGCAGATTCTGCACAAGTTTTGGCAGAATCTGCACAACACTGAAAGAGGTTTTTGCCGTAACTTTGCAGCCGAAAACAAAGTTATGGTATGGAACCTCTTAACAACAAACTTACCAACAAGCAGCGCGCAGCTGAACGCTATACTCAGGAGCAGATGCGCCTGCTACTCAGTATGCGTGATATGGTGAAGAATGAAGTTAGGAAAGAGGTTGCACGACAACTGGAAGATTACAAAAAATAACAATAATTATTCACCATTTAAAAAACAATTATGAAACATTCAATCAAAATTTCAGTAATGGCTATCGCAGCCATGTTCGCATTCTCTAACGTTGCAAATGCACAGTTCGGACTGCTTAAGAAGGCTGTTAAGAGTGCTGTACCTGAGAAAAAGAAAACCGTACAGGTAATAGCCTACGACGAGAACTACAACCTTGGCAAGAAAGAAACAATGCTTACCTTCACCCTGCCTGGTACAGACAAGAAGGTTATGGCAATCGTACCAGCCAGCTATACTGTTAAATCATACGAGGCATTCGAAGGTCAGGCTTGGGAAGACAAAGACTTCATGGCTCGCGCAAAGGCTGCTATCGAGAAAAAGTATCCAACACCTGATAATGCCAGAAAGGGACAGTTGAAGGCAAAGCTGGCTGAGATTGGAACAAGAGACGATCATTGGCGTTACTCAAAAAACAGTCTGGGTGTAATCTTAGATCGTTACATTCACGTATATGCCGTATATGAGTTTGAGGACGGTGAGGTGTATCTCACAGAGTTCTATGCCGTACAGAACTACAATGGTGCTGGCTACGACGACAATATTGTAGTGAACTACTCTTCGCGCTATGGCGATGTAAAGTACTCAATCGAGAAGTGGGAGGCTAAGACAGACATCTTTACCTCTAAGATTGGAAAATAATAACAAAAGTACATAAAAAATAAGCCGCAACCCTGCAAAAGGTTGCGGCTTTTATATTTGCTTACGAAATATTCAAATCTCACTTGCCTGAGACGATTTTTTTGATATCATTAAGTTTGTTGAGGGCTTCGAGAGGTGTGAGGTTGTTGACATCGATGCCAAGGATCTCATCGCGGACCTGACAGAGTACAGGGTCGTCGAGTTGGAAGAAGCTCAGTTGCATTCCTTCGCGAGAATTGGCGATTTCCTTAGTTGGCTTGCCTACGCTGCCTACTTGGGCGTTATCGCTCTCCAGCTGCTTAAGAATCACGTTGGCGCGTCGTACTATAGAGCGAGGCATACCAGCAATCTCTGCCACGTGGATACCAAACGAGTGTTCTGAGCCACCACGCTCCAGCTTGCGGAGGAAGATAACCTTGCCATCAACCTCTTTTACTGAGACGTTGTAGTTCTTTATGCGCGAAAAATTCTTCTCCATCTCGTTCAACTCGTGATAGTGGGTAGCGAAGAGTGTGCGTGGATGACCTTTGGCATTCTCGTGCAGATACTCCACGATGGCCCAAGCAATTGAGATACCATCGTAGGTACTGGTGCCTCGACCTAACTCATCGAAGAGCACAAGCGAGCGCGATGATACGTTGTTAAGGATGTTCGAGGCCTCTGTCATCTCTACCATAAAGGTTGATTCGCCCAGAGAAATATTATCTGAAGCACCTACACGGGTGAAGATTTTATCCACTAAACCTATTCTGGCGGCCTCTGCGGGCACAAAGCAACCTATCTGGGCCAGTAGCACTATCAAAGCTGTTTGGCGCAGCAGAGCCGATTTACCAGCCATATTAGGACCAGTGATGATAATAATCTGCTGGCGTTCATTGTCGAGCAGTATATCATTTGGCACATAATATTCACCAAGAGGCAGCTCTTGTTCGATAACAGGGTGGCGACCTTGCTTGATGTCGATAACCTCAGACGAGTCGATAACAGGGCGGATATACTTGTTCTCCTCAGCCACTTTAGCAAAGCTAAGCAGACAATCCAGACGGGCTACGATGTTGGCGTTTATCTGTATCTGTGGGATAAACTCCTGCATAGCCATCACAAGGTCGTTGAAGAGTTTGGCCTCAAGTGAGAGAATTTTATCTTCTGCACCAAGAATCTTTTCTTCGTACTCCTTCAACTCCTGGGTGATATAACGCTCGGCCTGGGCCAATGTCTGCTTGCGAACCCACTCTGGTGGAACAAGTTCCTTATAGGTGTTGCGCACCTCAAGGTAATAGCCAAACACGTTGTTATATCCTATCTTAAGGCTCTGGATACCTGTCTCAGCAGCCTCGCGCTCCTGAATCTTCAACAGATAATCCTTACCTGAATATGCTATCTGGCGGAGTTCATCGAGTTCAGGATTAACTCCATCACGAATAACGCCTCCCTTTGCCACAAGCTGTGGGGGATCGTTCTGTATTTCCTTCTCGATGCGATCTCTCAGCGATTCGCACAGATTAAGCTGCTCGCCAATGCGATTAAGCGATTCGTTCTTGGCATAGAGACAAGCTGTCTTTATGGGTTGAATGGCTTGCAAGGCAGTCTTTAGCTGAACCACCTCACGAGGTGATACTCGGCCTACAGCAGCCTTACTGATGATGCGCTCAAGGTCGCCAATACGATGTATCTGATCGTCGATGCACTCGCGGAACTCAGGTTCGCGATAGTAGTAATCCACCACATCGAGTCGCTGATTTATAGGCTTCTCGTCCTTAAGAGGGAACACAAGCCAGCGGCGCAGCAATCGTCCACCCATTGGCGATATGGTCTTATCAATAACATCAAGCAGCGACTTACCATCGTCCTGCATAGGATGTACCAACTCCAAGCTACGAATGGTGAACTTATCCAGTCTAACATACTTGTCTTCCTCTATACGAGAGATAGAAGTGATATGTCCTATTTGTGTGTGCTGAGTCTGCTCGAGATACTGTAGTATGGCTCCTGCAGCGATTACTCCTGATTGCAGGTGGTCGACACCAAAACCCTTAAGGTTCTTTACCTTGAAGTGGTGCAGCAGCTTCTGCTTAGAGGTCTGATCGGTAAACACCCAATCGTCAAGTTGGAATGTGAAGTATTTGGTACCAAAGTTACGCTCAAAATCCTGTTTACGATTGCGGTCGAAGAGCACCTCTTTTGGCGAGAAGTTACCAAGTAGCTTCTCTACATAATCAGCTGTTCCCTCACCAGTGAGGAACTCACCAGTAGAGATATCGAGGAAGGCTACACCAAAGCTCGACTTACCAAAATGGATAGCTGCAAGGAAGTTGTTCTCCTTGTAGTTAAGAACGTTGTCGCTAAGAGCAACACCAGGGGTTACAAGCTCTGTGATGCCACGCTTAACAAGCTTTTTAGTGAGTTTTGGATCCTCCAGTTGGTCGCATATGGCCACACGCTTTCCTGCACGAATCAGCTTAGGCAGATAAGTGTCGAGGGCGTGATGTGGGAATCCTGCCATCTCATCGCCTTTGGCTCCTGCGCCGTTGTTACGATGAGTAAGCGTGATACCTAAGATCTTAGAGGCAGTTATGGCATCTTCGCAATAGGTCTCATAGAAGTCGCCACACCTGAACAGCATTACTGCATCAGGATGTTTCGCCTTCAAATCGAAGAACTGTTTCATCATCGGAGTTAGTTCCTTGCCTTCTTTTGCCATATCTGTTTCTTAATTTAATCTGAGCGGCAAAGTTACTCCTTTTTTCGCAAATGGCAAAATTTTCTACTTAAATAATTGTTATCCCAAATTATTTTGCTACCTTTGGCGCCAAGATGAAGAAGTATTGCCTCATATCGCTGATGCTCTGCTGGATGCTTTCGCTTTCAGCCCAATTTTTGCACCAAGGCGATACCATTGCCATCATCTCGCCATCGAGTTCTACTGATACCACAACCATAAACGGTGGTATACGCACGCTTGAGAAGTGGGGCTACCATTGTGTAGTAGCACCAAATGCACTTGCTGAATATCATGGTTTTGCTGGTACTATCGATGAGCGACAAAGTGATTTGCTTTGGGCTTTGCGAGAGCCATCTGTTAAGGCGATAATGTGTTCAAGAGGTGGCGATGGTGCAGCTCATCTGTTAGCAAGATTATCGCTTGATACTCTGCGAAATAATCCCAAGATGATTATTGGCTTCAGCGATGTTACAGCGCTGCTTTGCGCACAAGCCAGAGCAGGGGTTAAAGGCATTCATGGCTCGATGTGCCACGCCATTAAGACCTATGAGGGCAATGATACCGTGAGTCAGACTTTGCGACGTATGCTTGCTGGCGATTTACCTACTTATAACGTTGCTCCGCATCCGCTAAACATCGAAGGCAAGGCCAAAGGCATCGTAGTTGGTGGAAACATGAGCGTATTCAACGACCTTGCTGGTTCTGATTTCGACCCAATTATGCTGAATGGCATCATCCTGTTTATCGAAGATACAGGCGAGGGAATGAGTAAGGTAGACCGTATGCTGCACAACATCGAAGTTCGCGGCCTTCAATCCCATATCCGTGCCGTAATTGTAGGTCAATTCAATAAATACAAGCATCCTGAAATGGGTTTCGATGATATGTACTCAATGCTTAACGAATATCTGCAGCATTGGCATATCCCTGTATGCTACGACTTCCCAGTAGGTCACGCACATCTTAAGAACTTCCCGTTATTAGTAGGCGAAAACGCCACCTTGATAGTATCTCAAGATGGCGTTGTGCTACATTATTAAAGCTTTTATACTATTTTCTTTGCTCTTATCATGCAGTAGACTCCTATGATGACGAAGGGGATACTGAGTATCTGTCCCATGTCTAATGGCAATGATGCTTCGAAGGCTTCCTGTATCTCCTTGGTGTACTCGATGAAGAATCGGAATGTGAAGATGTAAACCAGACAGAAACCAAAGTACCAACCTGTGCCTATTCTCTCAGGCATCTTCTTGTGAAGAACCCACATAATGCAGAACAGAAGGGCGTAGGCGATGGCCTCGTAGAGCTGTCCTGGATGACGTGGAACCTTGTCGACATGCTCGAAGATAAACGCCCAAGGCACATCAGTAACCTTACCGATAATCTCTGAATTCATCAGGTTGCCCAAGCGGATAAAGCATGCAGTAGAACCTGTGGCGATGGCGATATTATCGAGAACAGTCCAGATGCTTAGCTTTGTCTTACGAACATAGAGCCAAAGGGCTATCATAAGTCCTAATGTGCCACCATGCGAAGCAAGTCCTGCATAGCCAATCAACTTGAAATCGCCATCTGGCATGAATCGGATAGGCAGAATCATCTCTATCAAGCCCTTACCTGAAGTAAGGAAGTAGTCAGGCTCGTAGAAGATGCAGTGACCCAAGCGGGCACCAATCAGAATGCCGAAGAAGCAATAAAGAAAGAGTGGATCGAAGTACTCGTCCTTAATCTTCTGCTCCTTATAGAGGCGCTGAACCACGAAGTAAGCCAGAGCCAAGCCAATGATCCACATCAGTCCGTACCAGCGGACTGCTATTGGACCAAGGTGAAATGCCTCGAGGTCAGGATTCCAGACGATATAATTGAGTAAGTCGATCATACGTTAAAGCGGAAATGCATAATGTCGCCGTCCTGTACTACGTACTCCTTACCCTCTACGGCCAGCTTACCTGCCTCGCGGACAGCAGCCTCAGAACCATACTGGATATAGTCGTCGTACTTGATAACCTCAGCACGGATAAAGCCCTTCTCAAAGTCGGTATGGATAACACCAGCGCACTGTGGAGCCTTCCAGCCCTTCTTGTAGGTCCAAGCCTTAACCTCCATCTCACCAGCGGTGATAAAGGTCTCGAGGTTAAGCAGGGCGTAAGCCTTCTTGATAAGGCGGTTTACACCACTCTCCTCCAAACCAAGCTCTTCAAGGAACATCTGCTTGTCCTCGTAGCTCTCAAGCTCAGCGATATCTTCTTCGGTCTTTGCTGCGATAACCATAGTCTCAGCACCCTCTTCCTTAGCAAGAGCCTCGACCTTCTTGGTGAAGTCGTTACCACTCTTTGCATCTGTCTCGCCTACGTTACAAACGTAAAGCACAGGCTTTGAAGTGAGCAGGAACAGATTGCGGGCGCAATCCTGCTCGTCCTTGCTCTCGAACTCTACGATACGGGCGTTCTTACCCTGCTCCAGCACCTCTTTATAAGCGTGAAGTACGGTAGCCTCTACCTTAGCGTCCTTATTTCCAGCTGCAGCAGCCTTCTCTGTCTTAGCCAAGCGGCTCTCGATAGTCTCGAGGTCCTTAAGTTGGAGCTCGGTATCGATAATCTCCTTATCGCGGATGGGGTCGATAGTACCATCAACGTGGGTGATATTATCATCCTCGAAACAACGGAGAACGTGGATGATAGCATCGGTCTCACGGATGTTTCCAAGGAACTTATTGCCAAGGCCCTCACCCTTTGAGGCGCCTTTTACGAGTCCGGCGATGTCAACAATCTCGCAGGTTGCAGGAACAATGCGTCCTGGGTGAACCAGTTCAGCGAGTTTGGTGAGTCTTTCATCAGGTACGGTGATTACTCCCACATTGGGTTCGATTGTACAAAAAGGGAAATTTGCTGCCTGAGCCTTTGCACTCGACAGACAATTAAACAAGGTAGACTTGCCCACATTTGGCAGTCCTACAATACCACATTTTAATGCCATTTTCTTCTATAAACGTTTATTTCGGGTGCAAAGGTACGATTAAGTGAGCAAAAAACCAAATTTATTTGATATTTTTACCCATTTTTCATCTCTCCATCGGGATAGCGCTTCAGACTTTCGATCATCTCGTCTATCTTACTCAACTCGCGAGGGATATGAATGCTCTGAGGACAATGAGGCTCACATTGACCACACTGGATGCAATGATTAGGTTGACGATCGCGAGGCACTACCCTATCGAGAGAAATAAGATACTGGCGACGATGTTTGCGATAGTCTGCATCGCCTGTACCCGTTGGCAGTGAACCCTCGTTCTTACACTTGTTGTAGTGTACGAAGATGGCTGGAATATCAACGCCATAAGGACAAGGCATACAGTACTTACAATCGTTGCAAGGGATATTTTCGAGGCCAACAATCTTCTCAGCGATGTCCTTATCGAGGAATCGCATCTCCTCTTCGGAAAGTGGCTTCAGCGGACAATATGAGAGCAGATTATCCTTAAGGTGTTCCATATATGTCATACCACTCAGCACAGTAAGTACGCCCTCGTTGGTGCCTGCATAGCGGAATGCCCATGATGCAACAGAGCGCTCTGGGTCGCGACTCTTCAGCTCTGTCATCAGATACTGAGGCAGGTTGGCCAATCGGCCTCCCAACAGAGGTTCCATAATTACAGCAGGAATGCCCTTCTTCTGCAGTTCGGCATACAGATAGCTGGCATCTACGTTGTTCTTGCTAATCTCATTGGCGTAATCCCAGTCTAGATAGTTAAGCTCTATCTGTACAAAGTCCCAATGGTACTTTTCGTCGAGGGCTAAAACCTCGTCGAACACTTCCTGTTTGCCGTGGAACGAGAAACCAAGGTTACGAATGCGACCAGCCTCGCGCTCCTTCAGTAGATAGTCCATAATGCCATTATCTACATAACGACCGTTAAACTCCTCCATACTACCACCAACGGCGTGTAGCAGGTAGTAATCTATATAATCAACCTGCAGCTCTTTCAAAGAGTTGTGGTACATCTCCTTCGACTTTTGGAACGACCAGTAGTCGTGGTTGAAGTTAGAGAGTTTGGTGGCAACATAGTATTCGCTACGTTTGTGGCGACTCAAGGCGATACCTGTGCAATGCTCTGACTTACCCTGACAGTAAACAGGAGATGTATCGATGTAATTCAGGCCATGCTCCAAGGCATAGTCTATCTGCTTGTTAATCATATCCTGATCGAACTCATCGCTGTTATCCACTTTTGATGGAAGGCGCATCATACCATAGCCAAGGATAGAAACCTTGTCCTTGTTTTTGGGATTTATACGATAGGTCATCTGACCTACAGGAGGTTCAACCTGGTTTTTATACTCTTCTTTAGCCTGACTACCTGCCTTGTTGGCATCCTTACATCCTGCAAGGGTTGCTGCAGTAGCTACTGATCCTGCTCCAAAGAGCTTAAGGAACGAACGGCGTGATATATTCTTTTTCATAAATCGTCAAATTGTAAATTGTCAAATCTTGCGGTGTACTTCGTGGCCCTCAACATAGATGGCTGAGAATGGGCGAGACGGACAAACATACTCGCAAGCTCCACAACCAATACATGCAGCCTCGTTGATAGCGGGAATCATTGGTGATTCCTCGTTGTTCTCATCGAGTGGAACCATCTCGATTGCTCCTGAAGGACAATGGCGGGCACAGTTGCCACACTCTACCTCATCAGTCAGAACTACACAGTTTTTCTTAATCCATACAGCATGACCAATCTGGATAGAGGTCTTCTCGTCTTTATCAACAGGTTTGATGGCACCAGCAGGGCAAACCTGAGAGCATCGATTACATTCAGGGCGACAATATCCATGCTCGTACGACATTGTGGGCTGCATCAGATGCATAAAATCACTTGATGGACGAAGCACTTGATTAGGGCACTCTGATACACAGAGCTGACAGCCTGTGCAGCGGGTAGAGAGATTCTGGAATGAAAGCGATCCTGGAGGTGTTAATGGAGTCTGACGCTCTGGGGCTACCTTATCCTCAAGTTCTGCCAATCCACCATCCATCAGTTTCTCTTTCTTCTGGGCTAAAGCTGCTGTAGATACCAACGCTGATGCCAAGAGGAATGAGCGCTTTGATGTGTCGATTTTGCTTGCATCACTGGTCTTGCTTGCCTTGCCAGATGGCTTTGAATATGACAATGCACCAAACTTACAACTATCGATACAATTACCGCAAACCACACAACGGCTGTAATCTACGGTATGGGTTTTGAAATCGATGCAAGCAGCCTTACAGTTCTTAGAACAGAGTGAGCAGTTCTTACACTTGTCAGTATCGAAATGGATTTTAAACCACGAGAATCGAGCGAAGAAACTCAAGATGGTTCCTACTGGACAGATGGTGTTGCAATATGTTCTACCACCTCGCCAAGCCAATATAACAAGAACCACCAGGGTAATAGCTGCGATTATGAATACAGGCAGTGAGCGCATCCAAGTATCAACAGTATAGAATGCATAGCTGTCAGCGCGCTCGGCCAATATAGCCAGCAGGTTGTTACCTATCTTCCAAAGGGGTTGGAAGAGCATGGTGGCAATGCGTCCGTAGCTGCTATAAGGAGCAAGTAGTTGGAACAGCGAGCCAATGCCTGCAACACCAGCTATGATGAACACAACCAGCATGGGGTATCGCAACCATCTTACCTCTTTAGAATAGCTGTACTTGTTCTTCTTTCTGCGCAATCTGGCCAGAATATCCTGGAATACTCCAAGAGGACAGATTACAGAGCAATAGATTCGTCCGAAGACGAGTGTTAGTAACACGAGTGCTATAACGACTACAATATTGAGAGCCATTACAGCAGGTAGGAATTGAATCTTCGCCATCCATGATAACCAATGGTGAAGCGTCCCAGTAAAGTCTAGGAACAGCAGGGTGACAAGTACAAAGAACACCGCTGCAAGGATAGTTCTGATTTTGCGAAGCATAAGTCTAATATTATATAAGTATTTGTTCTATTTCGTTAATCTTACTATAAGTATGCTAAACTCATAAAGCAACCATATGGGTAGAGCCACCACAAAGAGTGTAAAGGCGTCAGTAGTTGGAGTGATGATGGCCGAAACAACTAGTATCGCTACTACAGCGTGCTTGCGCCAGGTTTGCATCATTCCGGCATTGATAAGTCCCATCTTTCCGAGCAGCCAACTAACTACTGGCAGTTCGAACACTATGCCCATCACCAGACTCATCATAATGAGTGTGTCCATATACGATTGGAGGGTGAGCATGTTCGCCACATCTTCGCTTACCTGATATGTTCCAAGGAACTTTACTGTTAGTGGGAATATCAAGAAGTAATTGAGCAGTGTACCCAACATAAACATCAGATAACCACTCGACACCAAAGCTGTGGCGTATTTCCTTTCGTTGTCATAGAGCGCTGGCGAGACAAAACGGAAGAGTTGGAATATGATGTAAGGTGATGCCACAACTACGCCTGCATAAAGGGATGTTTTCATGTGGATCATGAACTGTTCCGTTAGTCCTGTGTTCATCAGATGGATGGAGAATGGTTCTACGCCCATCAGACGGAAAGAGATGAAATCGCTACTGCGAGGTGCTAGTACAATGGCAAACAACTCGTCTTTCAGGAAGAAAGCCACCAATGCAGCCAGAACTGAAATGACGATGATGCGGATGATGACAGAACGGAGTTCGTCGAGATGATCCCAAAACGTAAGGTTGGGCGTATCACTCATCTTTCTTCTCGGGTTCTTCCTTTTTTACTTCTTCTAAGTTAGTAACTTCGTTCATTCCGTCCTTGAAGCTTTTTACACCTTTGCCAAGGCCATGCATCAGTTCAGGAATCTTCTTGCCGCCCCAAAGCAGCAATACTATCAGTGCAATAACCAGTATCTCCTGGAATCCTAATCCAAACATATTTCTAAAGTTTTTTAGTTTATTCTGCAAATATACAACATTTCCACGAACAAGCAATCATTCGCTATGATTTATTAACAAATCAGTACGTAACATAAGGAGTAAGGCGCTTTATGACCTCTGGTGTGAAGTCTTTTAGCAGTCGCAGATCGTTGAGCGACTTGATGGCTCCATGCAGTCTGCGATAATCGGTGATAGCCTTTGCCTGATAGAAGTTGATATAGGGATGACGCTTAAGTTCGTTTAGCGAAAGCTGGTTAATATTTAGTTTCCTTGGTGAGGGATTGTTGATTACCAGATATTTCTTAGCCTCTGTTGGGAAATCGTCTATCTCGTCGAGTTGGTCAACACTAACATATCCCCCAAGGCGATTGCCATACTGAACGATTTTGCGGGCATAGTAAGGACCAATGCCTGGAATGGTTATCAGCGATGTTGTGTCAGCTGTATTCAGGACAATGTGTTCTGTCTCTTTTATCTTTACGGGGCGTTGATATGTGGCAGAGTCTTTTGGCTCTTTTCGTGTAAAGCTCTCTTTATCGTTTGCCAATGTAGATGCAGGCATATAATCGCTTGATATGCGGATATAGGGCTCAAGTTCACGATATTGTTTTACTGTGAGTCCGTATAGCTTTGCAAAGTCAAGAGGTTTACGATATATCCCCCCAGCAGCCCTGTATTTATAGATATTCCTAACCTGCCAAGGCTGGAGACCTAAGTGAAGCAGTTGGGTGCTATCGGCTGTATTCGGGTCGAAAGTAAATCGCTCTACTTTCTTTGGTGTATAGCTTGAGTAATATTTTTCTTTATTGGTTCGCGATTTGCTGCTATCTTTTTGTTGTGTGGTAGTTACTGTGCTATCTCCTCCAGTAAGGAATATCATTGTGAACACAGATACTATTACAACTAGTAAGGTGAGTAAAACTTTGCGGTCGGACTTTTGTATATAGAAGAATTCGCGAATCATATTATGTGGAACTGATGCAGGAATATTAATAGGATACAGAGAGGAACAATGAATTTGACAGAGAACAGATAGGCACTAAAGAAGGTGGCCTTTAGCGTTCCATTATTAGTAAACTCATTGAGTACCAGTTTGCGCTCAACAAACCATCCGATAAGTATGCTGGTAAAGAATGCTCCTGTGGGCAGCATGATTTGTGCTGTAAGTGAATCGCAGAAATCCATCAGTGACATACCGAATACCTGTATCTGACTGTAAGCGCCTACGGATAGCGAGCAGAATATGGTTATCATGCCACAAACGGTAGTGAGAATCCAAGCAGCCTTGTTTCTTGGCAGATGTAGCTCTTCGTGGAAGAATGCTGTACCAATCTCGTGCATGGAGATGGTAGATGTTAAGGCTGCAAATACCAGCAGGGCATAGAACAGGATTGCGATAATGAATCCAACGGCAGGCATGCTAACAAAAGCCTGACGGAACACATTTGGCAACGTGATAAATATTAGCGAAGGACCACTATCGGGCTGTACACCAACCGAGAAGGCGGCAGGGAATATCATCAATCCTGCTAAGATGGCTATCATCGAGTCGAGCAATGCTATCTGAGTGGCAGATTTAACAAGGTTGGTATCTTTCTTAAAGTACGAAGCGTAAGTACACAAGCATGCTGTACCCAAACTCAACGAGAAGAAGGCCTGACCTAATGCTTCAAGGAATACATTGCTGCTTACTTTCGAGAAATCAGGTCTCAGCAGAAATTCTATACCCTTCGAAGCACCTGGAAGCAGGCACGATGCAATAACGATAATAACCAATAGCATAAGCAAAAGCGGCATGAGCAGCTTTGATGCTCGTTCTATACCATCGTTAACGCCTTTGGCTACCACATAGTGTGTAATCAGCACAAAGCCAACTCCCCACAAGCAAGGGCGGATAGGGTCGCTCGAGAAGTTTTTAAAGTATTCGATGATATAGCTGGTATCACCAACCAGCTTACCAGTTATCGAGGCATATAGGTATTGCAAACACCAGCCAGCCACTACGGCATAGAATCCAAGGATGATGGTAGATGTAAGAATACCTAAGTAGCCAATATATTTTGCGCGCCTGAATCCTACGTTGCCATAAGCTCTGGCAGCATTGGATTGTGAGTAGCGGCCTACTACAAATTCACTAATCATACCAGGTATGCCTAATATCAGCACACATCCCAGATAAATAAGTATAAAGGCAGCTCCACCATTCTGGCCAGTCATAAACGGGAAACGCCAGATGTTTCCTAATCCCACAGCAGAACCTGCTGTAGTAAGGATGATGGCCAGTTTACTTCCAAATGTACCTCTTTTTTCCATTTAAATAAGTCCGAATTGGTGAAGGAATATAAACAGGATACAGATGGGACACACGTATTTTACAAGGAAAATGTAGAAGTGGAACAATCGTCCGTTTCGCAATGTCCCCATATTTGTAAATTCGTCGCGAACTATCTTGTGTGGCACATACCATCCGATAAAGATACATGTTAGGAATCCAACTGTTGGCAGGAAAAGCTGACCAGTAACAAAGTCGAACAGGTCGAAGATTGTCATTCCGAAAAGCTTAAAACCTTCCCAGGTACCAAGTGATAACGAACAGATAATGCCAATAACGATACATCCTATAGTTACCATCATTGCTGCACGTTTACGAGTGGTGCCAAGTTCTTCTTCAAGGAATGCTGTGCTAACTTCATGCAGCGACATAAGCGATGTGAGAGCTGCCATTGAGAGCAAAGCATAGAAAAGAATGGAAATAATATATCCCAGGCTGGCGATATTGCCAAAAGCCTGATAGAACACATTAGGTAATGTGATGAATATCAACGATGGACCGCTATCAGGTTGTACACCAACCGAGAATGCTGCAGGGAAGATGATAAGACCAGCCAGAAGCGCAACCACAAAGTCGATTACACTTATGTTGATAGCAGACGATGTAAGGTTGGTTTGCTTTGAGAAATAGCTGGCATAGGTGCAAATGCATCCCATAGCGATACTAAGAGAGTAGAACGCTTGTCCTAGAGCAGCCAAGAACACATCGCTATTTAGTTTCGATATATCGGGCTTAAACAGGAATTCTATACCTTTATCTGCATTAGGCAGCATGCACGATGCAACTACTATTATGAGCAATAGTATAAACAGTATAGGCATAAGCAACTTAGATGCTCGCTCAATGCCGTTACGTACGCCATTCTCTATTATAAGATATGTTGCCACGAGAATCATGAATGTCCAGAATACCGGTCTGACGGGATCCTGCGAGAAAGAGGTAAAATAGTTCTTTATCTGCTCAGGGTCTCCCTGAATCTTGCCTGATATTGCTGCCCAAACATACTCAAGGCACCATCCTGATACAACAGCATAATAGCCTGAAATAAGGAATCCAGTAATTACTCCCATATATCCTATCAGCGACCAGATTGTATCTCCCGACATGATGCGGAAAGCTCGAGCTGTGTTTGCCTGACCATGGCGACCAATGATAAATTCGCTTATCATGCATGGGATGCCAAGCAACAATACACAGAATACATAGATAACGATAAAAATGGCACCACCATTCTGACCCGTCATATAAGGGAAACGCCATATATTGCCTAAGCCTACAGCAGAGCCTGCTGTGGCCAGAATAACTCCTAATTTACTACCGAAACTTGCCCTTTCAAGTTTTGTCATATCAATTTTTTCTTTAAATTTGGTTGCAAAAGTATAAATAATTTCTTAATTTTGCACCAAAATAGCAAGTAAATATGAGTTTTTTGTTTCATTTTATTAGGAAATATCCATTCTCGATGATCTGTATCGCGCTGATATGGATACTTTCGCTTATCCCCTATTTCCCAGAGACACCGCTGGATGACGTAGAGTTTGTAGATAAGTGGGTGCACATACTTATGTATGGCTGTACTTTCCTGGTGTTGTGGATCGAGTACACTTGTAATCACAAGCAGGCAGACTATGGGAAGCTTTTTTTCTGGGCTTGGCTTGCTCCAATCATAATGAGTGGAGTTATAGAGCTTATTCAGGAATATTGTACTTGGGGTCAGCGTAGTGGTGATTGGCTCGACTTAGCAGCCAATGCTGCAGGTGTTACACTTGCTGCTGTTCTTGGGGTGTTGTTTTGGTGTTCTCGTCCCAAGAAGTAAAGGGATTCTTAAGTAGGCACGAGTTGTAATATCTTCGATCGCCTGTTACCTCGATACCAATAAAATCTGGTTTTTCATAGGCCTCGTTTTCTGATTCCAACTCAACCTCTGCCATAACCAGTCCTTCGTTTTCGCCATAGAATTCATCGACCTCGAAGGTGTGTTTGCCACAAGGCACCAGATAACGCGTCTTGTCTATCTTGCCTGGCTCGCAGATATCCATCAGGTGTTGGGCTTCATCAAGCGAAATCTCTTTCTCGAATTCGTATCGAGTAAGCCCGTCAATACCAGAGGGGCCTTTAATAGTAAGATATCCGCGGCCATCACGGATACGTACCCTGACGGTACGTCCGCGACTGCTGCAGATATAGCCTTGACATATACGACTGCTGCTTGTGGCAAGTCGTTTATAGTCGTTGTTTCGGACCAGGAACTTACGTTCTATTTCAAGTCCACTCATTAAGAAACTACAAAGATAGAATAAACTACAAAGAGTATTGCCAGAATAATCAATGCACCAAAGATATACTCCAGCACTTTCTTTCCACCTTCTTCTTGTTTCTTCTGAAAAGCCTCCTTCTTCTGAGTAGACTTTGTTGATTTTGCAATTTGAGCCATAGTTTTAATGATTTTATTTGTTATTCGTTATTGTTCTTCGTCATTAACAGGGAACTCCATCAGGTAGGCCTTGATGAAATCGTCGATCTTACCATCCATAACGCCGTCAACATCCGTTGTCTGGTAGTTGGTACGATGGTCTTTGACGCGACGGTCATCGAAGACATAGCTTCGTATCTGACTACCCCACTCTATCTTCTTCTTTCCAGCCTCAATCTTAGCCTGAGCCTCAAGGCGCTTCTTCATAGCGCGATCGTAGAGCTGTGACTTAAGCAGAGTCATAGCGCGCTCCTTATTCTTAGGCTGGTCGCGGGTTTCAGTATTCTCAATGAGAATCTCCTCTTCCTCGCCAGTATCAGGGTCGGTATACCAATAGCGCAGACGTACACCTGATTCTACCTTGTTTACGTTCTGACCACCAGCACCGCTACTACGGAATGTGTCCCAAGAGAGTTTTGCTGGGTCAACATATACCTCGATAGTATCGTCTACCAACGGTGATACGAATACAGAGGCGAATGATGTCATACGCTTACCTTGGGCATTGAAAGGCGATACACGAACCAGACGGTGAACACCGTTCTCGCTCTTCAGATAGCCATAAGCATATTCGCCACCCTCAAGCTGCATGGTTACACTCTTGATACCAGCATCATCGCCCTCAAGAATATTTGAAATAGTTACCTTGTATCCATGTGCCTCAGCCCAACGCATATACATTCGCATAAGCATTGAAGCCCAGTCCTGAGCCTCGGTACCACCTGCACCAGAGTTGATTTTAAGAACAGCCTCCATTGGGTCTTCCTTCTGGCGGAGCATATTCTTTAGCTCAAGGTCTTCGATAGCTGTGATAGCCTTAGAATAAGTTTCGTCAACTTCTTCTTCAGTTACCATCTCGTCTTTAAAGAAGTCGAATGCCAGTTGCAGCTCGTCAGCCAGAGTACGAACCTCTTTATAGCCATCAAGCCACTTCTTAATGCTCTTTACCTTCTTCATCTGTTCTTCAGCACGCTTACGGTCTTCCCAGAAGTCAGGAGCCTGCGTACGAAGATCTTCCTCCTCGTATTCTATTTTCTTCTTGTCTATCTCCAAGTAGCGGTGAAGTGCATCCGCTCTCTCTAACACATCTTTCAGTTGATCCTGAGTAATCATATTTTATTCTGCGTACATCGCGTCTATTTCCTTCTTGTAGTTCTCGTTGAGTACACGACGCTTTATTTTTAAAGTATTTGTAAGCTCTCCCTTCTCCATTGTAAAGTGGTGAGGAAGCAGCGTGAATCGCTTAATCTGCTCATAATGAGCCAGTTGCTGCTGCAGTGTGTCTATCCGCTCCTTCATCATCTCGTTAATCTGCGGATTCTTGCAGAGCTGCTCTCTGTTCTCGAATGGAATCTTGTTTTCGCGAGCATACTCCTCAAGCAGAGAATAAACTGGGATAATCAGGGCTGAAACAAACTTACGCTGATCAGCAATAATGGCTATCTGGTCGATATATTTATCAACCAACAGCTTTGATTCAATCATCTGTGGAGCGATATATTTTCCGTTTGATGTCTTGAAGAGATCCTTGATACGCTCCTTAAGGAACAGCTCGTTTCCCTCCAGATAACCAGAGTCGCCTGTCTTGAAGTAGCCATCGGCAGTAAAGGCTGCCTTTGTAAGGTCTTCGCGATTGTAGTAACCCTTAGTGATGGTTGGGCCTTTAAGCAATACCTCGCCCTCTTCACTTATCTTGATGTCGATACCCTCGATGGGGATACCTACTCCACCAACGGTGTATGGCTCGCCAAGATGGTTGCAGCTAACGGTGGCAAGACTCTCAGTCAAGCCATAACCTACAATCATGTTGATGCCGATAGAGTGAACAAACTCTTCTACCTTAGGATTAACGGTAGCACCTGCTGTTGGGAAGAAGTGGGCATTCTCAAGGCCAAGCTCCTTACGTACCAGCGAGAATACGGTTTTATTCAGGAACTCGTACTCCATATGCAGGAGCAATGGTGGGCGCTTGCCTTTTGAAATGTAGTCGATGTTATGTTTCTTACCTACAGCTTCGGCGTGGCGGAACAGCTTGCGCTTGGCCACACCAGATTTCTCGATCTGCTCCTGAACACCCATATATACCTTCTCCCAGAAACGAGGAACGGATGACATACATGTGGGGTGTGTCTCCTTCATCGACTGCTGAACCTCTTGTGGATAGGTGTACTCTGTCGTCTTCGCCAACGGGCACACACTTGCCATTGGCAATCATAGCGGCATGATACTGTCCACAGGTAAGGATAACACCCTTTGAATCGCCTGTGGTACCGCTGGTGTACAATATGTTGGCTATATCGTCCATCGAAGCCTGAGCCTGAAGCGACTCAACTTCTGTTTGGCGTGGATAATTATCACCCAGCTTCAGGAAGTCGTCGAAATACATCGAACTGAGGTCGAGCGATGAAATATGTACGCTCTTGTCGAAAACAATGATACGTTCGAGTGTAGGGCATGTTGAGAAAATGCGACGTGCCTTGTCGTACTGATCCTGTTCGCCAACAAAGAGGAAACGAATCTTGGCATCGCTAATCATAAACTGGATTTGCTGCTCTGAGCTTGTGGCATAGAATGGGATGGTTACTGCACGAACTCCCCATGCACCAAAGTCGCAAAACAGGTACTGAACAGAGTTCTGAGCAAATACACCCAGATTCTCCTGCACCCTTACACCCAGATTTAATAAGGCATTAGATACTTTCTTTACCATATCCGAGAACTGGTTCCACGAATATGATTTCCATTCTGACCCACCGAAGTCCTTGTAGATCAAAGCCTCTCGATCGCCGTACTTCTTAGCCTGGTCATGAATTAATCGCGATAAATGACTGTTCGTCTGCATAAGCATTTTGAATTTATAAATTCGCTGCAAAAGTACGTAAAATACTGCAGATAGCCAAATTATATGGCAAAAAACCGCTCAAATAGAGCGATTATCTATCATCTGTTTCCATTTTCTATAGCCAAAAACGGCTATAATGATGTATAAAGCGTAAAGTCCGCCCTTAAAGGGAATGTCTTTGTAGAAGTAAAGACCACAGGTAACAATGTCGACAACAATCCATATGAACCACTGTTCCAGATATTTATGAGCCAAGGCCCAGATGCCAACGATGCTGAGTGCTGTGGTGAAGCTGTCGATAAGTGGCACATTGCTATTTGTGAATGTTACCAGCAGCCAGTAAATGATACCCCATACGACAAGAATCAATGCGCACCAGGGGATGATTAGTTTGCGTGGGAATCTTGTGATGGGTAGGGCTTGCTGGTTGGCCGCTCCCCTAACCCACTTCCAATAACCATAGATGGTCATCGAAAGGTAATAGAACTCCATGCCGCAATCGGCATAGAGTCCTTTTTGGTAGTATAGCACTATGCCGAGTGTCTGCATCAGGAATCCTACGGCCCAGAGCCAGGCACTGGCACGATACTCGAACCAGATGTAAAGTAGTCCGAGTATCGTGGTTGTGATGTCTAACCAGTGTGCTAATATAAATTCAGTCATTAGAAACGAAGTGTTACGTTACCCATCATCGTAAAGCCAGCCATAGGAATGAATCCAATCTGATAGTAGCGGTTCTCGTTAGGATGACCATAATCCTCAACGATACTTGAATATACCCAACCATTGGCTGCATAGCGACGATTGAAGATGTTGTTGAAGTTCAGACCGAAGATGCACTCCTTGATGGCCTTGTTGGGCTTCCAAGTGTAGCTAACGGTGGCATCAGAAGCTGAATAGCAAGGCAGTGAGCGATCGGTATTCTCTGTATTATCGAGATACTGACGACTTACAAAGTTGGTGTGCCAAACAGCCTGCAATCCTTTGTAATGAAAGTTTACAAAACCATTGAGAATGGTTGATGGCGAGAATGCCAAGGTAGAGTTGTCGTAGTGAATAGTGCGGAAATCATCTTCCCAGTTTACGCTGGCCACCTCGTCAAAGTCCTTAATCTTATTCTTGCTCAGAGCTGCATTTCCCTCTATGGTGAGCCAAGAGAAAGGATCAACAGCTGCCTGGATTTCGATACCCATGCGGTATGAATCCTTGATGTTTGTGGTAACCTTCTCGCCTATTTCTGTCTCCTGACCTGTCTGTACAAACTGGTTGTTGTAATCCATATAGTATCCGTTGATACCAAAGCGGAAGATGTCGCTATTGAAGGTATAACCCAATTCATAGTCTAAAAGGCTCTCAGACTTAGGATATGGGTAATTGTAGTTGTCAGTAAAGTTATTTCGCTCTGGCTCACGATGGCTGAGTGCCAAAGAACCATAAACGCGATGACCACCAAGAGTCCAAGAGAAACCAGCCTTTGGATTAAGGAAACGGTACTTCTCGTCAATGTCAAGCTTCTGATTGTAGTAAATACTTTTCTCTTCATAGAACTTGTCGTTGATACCATCTGTCTTATACTTCACGTAGCGATACTGCAGGTCGCCAAATACGTCCCAATGCTCATTGATGTGATAGGCTGCCTTTACAAAGGCGTTGCCGTCAAATTTGTGGGCATCAGAGTCGTAGTACTTATAATCGCCATTCGACATATATTTTTTGCGAACGTCCTCATTGGCGATGTATGTAAGATAGCCAAAGTGGTTGCCATCGAACTGCTGGAGCGAGAAACCTCCGATGACGTCCCAATGATTGTTCTTATAGTTGGCATTCCAGATAAAGCCGTAGGTGTTCTGCGACAGACCCTTTTTACGTATAAAGTCAGTCTTCTTCACGCCATCGTAGCTGAGTCCGAACTTCTTGAGTTTGTTGTCGAAGCGGAACTCGTTGTAGTAACCATAACCATAGGTATAGTGCAGCGAGGCTGTGGTGCTCCAATGGTCGTTGATATCATAAACGGCCGAGAGGATGTTGTGGTTCTGCCAGAAGTTATCGGTAGTCTTGCCCCAATAGCTGCCGTCGGCCATTTGATAGCGTGATGTAACGTAGTTGCCGTTGGCATCCTGTTTGAAGGTATCCCAGGAAGCGTTTTCCATCACCTCGTAAAGCGTGTTGTATTTGCCCAGACCTGCATTCCACATGTCCTCGTAGGTCTTAATGCCAGTTGAAGCTCCATAGGTGCCGTCCATCAGACTCAGGTCGCCGTTTCCAGCTGTTACGCCATTCCAAGCCTGACCGGTTTTTTCAAAGTTTCCGATGTTCTTGTAACGAATCTGGAACTTGTTGTCAATCCAGGTCAGTCCGCCATAGTAAGAGCCGCTACGACCACTGGTTCCATGGATGAATCCATCAGTATTCGTCTCGTGATAAGCACCATCGAAGATCAGGTGATTCCACAGCAAACCTGTTGAGAACTTTCCACCTACATTAAAGGTGTTGAACGAGCCATATGAAGCAGATACCTCTCCCCCAGCCTTCTGACTTGGAGTGGCTGTAGAAAGGGCTATTGTGCCACCAAAGGCACCATCGCCATTGGTTGATGAGCCTACACCACGCTGAATCTGTACAGAGCCCAACAGCGAACCATACGAGTTCATATTGGCCCAGAACACGCACTGGTCTTCTGGCGAATTAAGGGGTACACCATCTATGGTTACGTTTATACGAGAGTCGCCAGCGCCTCGAATGCGCATATAGGTGGTTCCTGTGCCAAGTCCGTTTTCGCTCCAAGCTACCACGCCTGGGGTCTGTGAGAAGAGGAAAGGCAGCTCCTTTCCTGTTTTTGAGAAGGCATTAAGTTCCTGTTTCTTGATGTTTGCGACGGCAAAAGGGGCGTTTTTCTGTGCTCTAACACCTTTTACCACAATCTCCTGAAGCGCTTCTACCTGTGTAGAATCGTAGAGTGCAGCTTTGTTCTGTGCATTCATGCTTACTGCACACGCCAATGCAGCTGTTTCTAAAACTAATCTTTTCATACTTCTTTGTACCTTTATAAATGAAAGGGGATATAAGTCTGCTATCCATCCCTACGCTGGCATAATCCAGATCAGGTTTTAGGGTATCATCTCAGCCTACACCCGTAGGCACCCCTTGATAATCGGCTGCAAAGTTAAGCATTAATATCGAAACAACCAAACTTTCTGCTGAAAAAGAATTATTCCCACCTTGGGAACAAAACATTCCCACACTGGGAACATTTTATTCCCAAGGTGGGAATATTCTGGGTAGAATAGGGGAGTTATCTCAGTCCCATGCGGGCCTCTACCACATTCACTACGTAGTCGCCCAGCTTCTCGCACTCGTTGATAAGGTCCATATAGATAGTACCAACGCCATAGGTGTACTCGTGGTTGTTGATGTCGTTGATATTCTGGGCCTTAAGCTGGTTGCGATAGTTGTTGATCTCGTGCTCGATGTTGAAGGTACGATTCACGTCGAATGATTCCTTACGTCCTATCATCAGCTTGTTCATCTGGGTGAGCGACTGATCGGTAAGCTCCATCATCTGGTGAATATGTTCGTACTGCTTTTCAACAAAATGATCGGCCTTGGCGTTATACTTGCGAGAGATGGTGCGAGCCATGTTGAAGCAAGCATCGCCAATAGACTCCAGCTCTGAGATCTCACGCAGCATAGCACGGATCTTAGCCTTTGTATCGTCAGAAAGGTGTGCATCGCTCACAGAATCGAGGTATTTGGCTATCTCGAGTTCCATATTGTCGCTGATGCCTTCATACTTCTCGATACGGGTGTAGAGCTTGTTGAAGTCGCCAGCTTTGTTGTCCTTTTTGTTGGTCTCGCTCGACGAGAGTGTCAGTAGCTCGCGCACCATTCCGAACATACGCTGCATACGCTCTGAGAAGTGCTGAATCTCCTTCTGTGCCTCGAGTACTGAAAGCTCTGGGGTTTTCATGATACCAGAGGTGATGAAATGCAGGCGGAAATCCTCTTCCTCGTCCACCTTCTTGGGCTTGATAACCCAGCATACAAAGCGCTCTATCTGTGGGATGAACCATATCAGTATGAAGGTGTTAACCACGTTGAAGCAGGTGTGGAATGCTGCCAGCACAAAGCTAAGCTTGGCAGCGTTGGCAAGGAACACGCTGGTTGATACAGAGCCTTTCACCATCTCTACATCATAGCCCACCATTCCGCAAACAGCATCTACAAAGGGGCGGAACACAAACAGAATCCATACTACACCAAACACATTGAAGAACATGTGTGCAAGTGCAGCTCTGCGAGCCTGAGTGTTGGCAGAAAGGGCTGCGAGGTTAGAGGTAACGGTGGTTCCGATGTTCTCACCCATAACCAGTGCTATACCTTGATATATAGGTAGTGCTCCGCTTGAGCAGAGTATCATGGTGATGGCCATAACGGCTGCTGACGACTGAACGCAGAAGGTCATAACGCCTCCAAGGAACAAGAATATCAGCGTGGTGAGGAATGAGTCGGGATCGAACGAGGCGAAGAAGTCGAGTAGGGCCTGATTCTCACCCAGATGCATCTCTGTCCCCGTCATTCTAAGTGTTCCCAATCCTAAGAGCAGGAATGAGAGTCCAAACAGGAAATCGCCAATATATCGGTACTTCTTCAGGTATATCAGAATGATACCCAGGAAGAATGCCGGATAGACGGCGCTGGTGATGTCGAACGACATACCTGCCGACATGATCCATGCGGTGAGTGTGGTTCCGATGTTGGCACCCATGATAACTGAAATGGCTTGTGCCAAGGTAAGCAAGCCTGCATTAACAAACGAAACAGTCATCACAGTAGTGGCTGTTGATGACTGAACGGAGGCTGTAACAAGCATACCTGTAAGCATACCAGTAAAACGATTGGTGGTCATAGCACCAAGAACGTGTCGCAATTGTGGACCCGCCATCTTCTGCAAAGCTTCACTCATCGACTTCATACCGAACATCAACAGAGCGAGCGATCCCAGAAGTTTTAAAATAATTCCAATAGACATAAAAATCGTATCTATATTTAGTAATTTGGGGACAAAGATAAAAAAAATCTTGGAATTGTAAGTTAAGATTTCAGAAAAATATTATCTTTGCAGACAAAATAATTAAAAACTCAAGTAAATGCTTATGGAGAAGTTAGTGAAAGTTCATATCGTAAATAATGATAAAGAGGTAGAGGTTCCTATTGGATCTACCATCGAGGATGTGTATGCTTTGTCGGGTGTAAAAATCGAGCATGGACCAATTTCGGCACATGTTAATAATAAGGTGGAGGGCATGCACTACCGCTTGTATAAGCAGAAGCAGGTAGAGTTTCTGGATATCTGCTCGTCGAGCGGTTCGCGTGCTTATACACGCAGTTTGTTCTTTGTGCTCTGCAAGGCTGTACACGATTTGTTTACGCCCTGTAAGGTGTCTATCGATATCCCTGTGTCGAATGGTTACTTTGTAAATCTGTCTATCGGTCGTCCTATCACGCTGGATGATGTGGGGGCCATCCGTCGTCGCATGCAGGAGATTATCGATGCTGCTTTGCCCATACACCGTTACGAAACGACTACCGAAGAGGCTATCCGCATGTTTGATATCCTGCACAACCGCTCAAAGGTGAAACTGCTGAAATCGACAGGCCGACTTTATACAACTTATTATGAGATAGATGGTTACATAGATTACTACTATGGCGCTTTGCTCACTAATACCAAGCAGTTGTACTTGTTCGGACTGGAGAAGTATTTCGACGGCTTGCTGCTGCGATTGCCATCGCGTGAGCATCCTAACGAGTTGGGCGAGATGCTGCATCAGGACAAGATGTTCGGTATCTTTAAGGAGCACCATCAGTGGCAGGATATCTTAGGATTGCGCACCATTGGTGATCTGAACGAAACGATTATCAATGGTCATTCGTCGGAGCTTATACAGATAAGCGAGGCACTGCAAGAGAAGAAGATTGCTAATATAGCCGATGAGATAGCCCAGCGCAAGGGTGTGAAACTGGTGCTGATAGCTGGTCCTTCGTCTTCAGGAAAAACAACTACTTGCAAGCGTCTGAGTGTTCAGCTGGCTGTTAATGGAATCCATCCTATTGGCATCTCGCTCGACGACTATTTCCTCGACCGCGAGAAGACACCTAAAGATGATAAGGGCGACTATGATTTTGAGCATCTGCATGCTTTGAACTTGCCGCTGCTTAACGAGCAGCTGTCGGCTCTGTTCAGGGGCGAAGAGGTGGAATTGCCGCGTTATAACTTCCAAAAGGGTTGCAGCGAGTGGAGTGGGAAAAAACTGCAACTGAAGGGTAACGAAGTATTGGTGGTAGAGGGTATTCATGCCTTGAATCCAGAACTTACTTCGGATATTCCTAAAGAACAGATCTTCCGCGTTTATGCATCGGCTCTTACTACGATTCTGCTTGACAACCACAATTATATCCCAACGACCGATAACCGTTTGCTGCGCCGTATCATCCGCGATTATAAGTATCGTGGTGTTAATGCTCAGGAGACTATCCGTCGCTGGCCAAGCGTTAGGGCAGGGGAGAATAAGTGGATATTCCCCTTCCAGGAGAATGCCGATGCGATGTTCAACACCGCAATGCTGTTCGAGTTGGCTGTAATAAAGAGTCAGGCAGAGCCGCTGTTGGAGCAGGTACCAGAAAATTCGAAGGAACATGCAGAGGCTTATCGCCTGCTGAAATTCCTTCGATATATCCGTCCCATCCCTGAGACTCAGATTCCGCCAACATCCCTCCTTCGCGAGTTCCTTGGCGGCTCATCGTTCAACTATTGATTAGTGGGCTTCAAGCCAGTTCTGGCCAAAGCCTGAATCGGCTACTAAAGGCACACTTAAGCTGAGGGCATTCTGCATCTCTTCGAGCACGATGCCCTCTACTTTTTCCTTCTCTTCTGGGTAGACAGAGAAGTTCAATTCGTCGTGTACCTGAAGAATCATCTTAGAACGTATTCCTTCGGCTTTAAAGCGGTTAAAAATGCGAATCATGGCTACCTTGATGATATCGGCAGCAGTGCCCTGAATGGGGGCATTGATAGCGTTACGTTCTGCAAAGCCGCGAACGGTAGCATTGTGCGAGTTGATATCAGGCAGATAGCGGCGACGGCCGAATAGGGTAGTGACATATCCTTTTTCGCGAGCCACCTCTTTAGACTTTTCCATATAGTCGTGAACCTGTGGGAAGGTCTCGAAATATCCGTCAATCAGCATCTTAGCCTCGTCGCGAGGGATGTCCAGGCGCTCTGCCAGTCCAAATACGGTGATGCCGTAGATGATACCAAAGTTGGCGCGTTTTGACTTGGTGCGTTCATCGCGAGTAACCTCTTCAATGGGCTTCTTATAGATGTTGGCAGCTGTGGCAGCATGAAGATCCTTGCCTTCGCTAAACACTTTTATCATCTCTGCGTCCTGTGACAGATGGGCCATCACGCGCAATTCTATCTGACTGTAGTCTGCTGAAAAGAACAGACATCCTGGTTCTGGAATAAATGCCTTACGGATTTCTTTTCCATCTTCACCACGAATAGGGATGTTCTGCAAGTTGGGATCGCTTGACGATAGGCGCCCAGTGGCTGTTATCGTCTGATTAAACGAGGTATGGATATGACCTGTTTTGGGATTTATCAGCTTTGGTAGGGCATCGATATAGGTGCCTATCAGCTTCTTTAACCCTCTGTGCGCCAATATGTCAGCTACAATCTCATGCTTATTGCGTAGCTGCTGCAGCACTTCTTCTGAGGTTACGTATTGACCCGTTTTGGTTTTTTTGGCTTTCTCTACAATTTTGAGTTTATCGAAGAGAATCTCACCAACCTGCTTAGGCGATGCGATGTTGAATTGTTCGCCTGCCAGTTCGTAGATACGAGCTTCAATCTCGTTCATGCGGTTGGTGAATTGTTTTGACGTTTCGGCCAGTGATGCTGTGTCCAGACAAACGCCATTCATCTCCATTTCTGCCAAAACGGGCATCAATGGCATCTCTATATTATAGAATAGGTCTTCGCACCCAGCTTTCTTCAATTCAGGTTCCAGTTTGTTTTTCAGTCGGAGTGTGATGTCAGCATCTTCGGCTGCATACTCATAAACCTGCGAGGGTAGGAGAGAGCGCATCGATTTCTGGTTTTTACCTTTGGGCCCAATGAGTTCATCGATATGGATAGTTTGGTAGTTGAGATATATCTCTGCCATATAGTCCATGTTGTGATGCAGTTCGGGTTGGATGAGATAGTGAGCTATCATCGTGTCCCACATCTTGCCTTTGAGCTCGATGCCATAGTTGCGAAGCACTTCAAGGTCGTACTTCAGATTCTGACCGATTTTCAGAATTTCGTCGTTTTCGTATACGGGTTTAAAGATATTAACAATTTGCAACGCTTCTTCACGATTGGCTGGAATGGGGACGTAAAATGCCTCGAATTCCTTCACGGCGAAGCTCAAACCTACCAATTCTGCATCGATGGCAGAGGTTGATGTGGTTTCTGTGTCTAGACTGAGAATTTTGTTTGTCAAGAAATAATCACGCAGATTTTTCAAATCTTCCTGATTATCAACGAGTTTGTAGTTGTGAGGCGTTGTTTTTAACGTCTCAAAACTCGAATTTTCGCTCGTTTCCGCACCCTCGGGCGCAAATTCTGCAAAGAGATCGAGTTGTTGATTTACTACTTTTTGCGGTTTTTGACTTTTTTTAAGAACTCTGTCGGCAAAGCTCTTCATCTCCAGTTCGAGCAGTAATTTGCCAAGTTCGTCTTCGTTGGGCTCCACGAGTTTCAAACTCTCCATGTCGAGCTCGATGGGCACATCGGTTTTGATGGTTGCCAAGAAATAACTCATCTTGATATCATCGACATGCTCTTCAACTTTTTCACGAAGTTTTCCTTTTATCTCGCTCGATCGCTCTATCAGTTTTTCGATGCTTCCAAACTCGTTGATAAGTTTCACGGCCGTTTTTTCTCCCACACCAGGACAGCCTGGGAAGTTATCGGCCGAGTCGCCCATCAGTGCCAGAAGATCGATGACTGAAGTAGGAGAGGGGATACCATATTTCTCGCAGACCTCCTTGGGGCCCATCGTTTCGTAGCCGCCTCCATGACGAGGACGGTAGGTGAAAACGTGGTCGTTAACCAGCTGTCCGTAGTCTTTATCGGGGGTAAGCATGTAAGTTTCAATACCGATGGAACCGGCTTTTTCTGCGAGTGTACCTATCACGTCGTCGGCCTCGTAACCGTCTGCTTGCAGGATGGGTATGCGATAGGCCTTCAGCAGGTCTTTGATAATTGGAACTGCTTTGCGAATATCCTCTGGCGTCTCTTCGCGCTGGGCTTTGTATTCAGGAAAGGCTTCGCTACGGAAGGTTGGTCCATGCGGATCGAAAGCCACTCCGATGTGCGTTGGCTTCTCTTTTGTCAGTACCTCGTTCAGCGTATTCAAGAAGCCCATGATGGCACTCGTGTTCAGTCCTTTCGAGTTGATTCGTGGGTTTTTGATGAACGCATAATAGCTGCGATAAATGAGCGCATAAGCGTCTAAAAGAAACAATTTCTGCATAACTTTCTTAATTTTCGGCTCAAAATTACCAAAATATTTCCTAATAAGAGAATTATTTCTTATTTTTGTGCCAAAATTCCGCTAGCTATGGATTATTTATCTACGATAAGAAAACCAATTGAGGGCGAAATGAACGACTTTGTTGAGTTGTTCAAGCAATGTCTTTCGCAAGGTGACGGCATGCTCGAGAGTGTTCTTTCTCACATCCGTCAGCGTGGAGGAAAGCGTATGCGCCCAATGCTTATCCTGCTTACTGCCAAGAATTATGGCGATGTTTTGAGTGTTACACAGAATGCAGCTTTAGGTTTGGAGTTGCTTCATACGGCCAGTTTGGTGCACGATGATGTAGTAGACGAGAGCGATCAGCGTCGTGGTCAGCCTTCGGTTAATGCTGAATATAATAATAAGGTGGCTGTGCTTGTGGGCGATTATATTCTGTCTACAGCCTTGTTGCGTGTGGCGCTTTCTGATAATCATGAAATCGTACAAGAGTTGGCCGAACTTGGTCGTACTCTGGCTGCTGGTGAGATTCTGCAACTTTCGAATATTTCGAATCAGGAAATCTCGGAAGATGTTTATTATCAGGTAATTGACAAGAAGACAGCTGTGCTTTTCGAGGCTTGTTGTAAGCTTGGTGCGATATCTGTTGGTGCGCCTCGCGATGTTATCGAAAAGGCTGCAAAATTCGGACATAATATTGGAATGATTTTCCAGATTCGTGATGATATTTTTGATTATTACGATTCAGCCGAAATAGGTAAGCCTACTGGTAATGATATGCTTGAAGGTAAGTTGACGTTGCCAGTTATTTATACGCTTACACATTATGAGTCTCCTGCTATGATGACGCTGGCTAAGAAGGTTAAGAATGGTACGATTAATTCTGATGAAATCGCCGTTTTAATCGAGTTCACTAAGCAGTATGGTGGTATCAAGTATGCTGAGAAGAAGATGGAGGAGTTTGCTGTAGAATGCCAGAGATTCATCGATGAATGCGTGAAACCTGAGTTGAAGGATTCTTTCAGAGCTTATCTTGAATATGTGATTCAGCGCGATAAATAAAGTAAAACCCCTCCGGATTTGGAGGGGTTTTTTGTTTCTGTAATCAGAAGAATTTTACTTCTTCGCCGATAACCTCGCTGAGTAGCAGGTTTGCTAAGCGACTTGTTCCCATGCGGAACATCTGGTTAGTGAGCCATTTCTCGCCCAGAACCTCTTTTACGATGGTGTAGTATATCAATGCATCCATTACACTGTTAAGGCCTCCAGCGGGCTTAAAACCTATTTGTATGCCGGTTTCATCGTAGTATTCCTTGATGGCCTGACACATCACGTAAGCTGCCTCTGGTGTGGCAGCTGGCTGCTCCTTACCTGTAGAGGTCTTGATATAGTCGGCACCTGAATACATGGCTAGGATAGATGCGGTCTTGATGTTTGCAGCGGTCTTCAGGCAACCTGTTTCGAGGATAACCTTCAGTTTGGCATCGCCGCAGGCCTCTTTCATCTGCTGAATCTCGTCGATACAGGTCTCGTAATCGCCTGAGAGGAATGCGCCCACACTCAGTACCATATCAATCTCTGTGGCGCCGTCTTTTACAGCCAGACCAGTCTCGATGGTCTTTACCTCAATCAGTGCCTGTGAAGAAGGGAATGATCCGGATACGCAAGCTACCTCAACGCCTTCGATTTCGAGTGTCTCAGAAACCACTTTTGCAAAGCGTGGATATACGCAGATGGTGGCTACGTGGGGTAGGTGAGGGTAGTTCTCTTCGAACTGGTTTACACGCTCTGTAAAGGCCAGCACGCTCTCGTCAGAATCGGTTGTCTTCAGGGTGGTAAGCTCCACGCTACCCATCAGGAATTTCTTTACCTCAAGGGTATCGTTTTCGGCTACTTTCTCGGCAATGATTTTCTTCACTGCTTCCTTCACTTCCTCGTCTGTTATCTCGAGGTTGTACTTACTTAGAACCTCTTCCATGCGGCTCTTTTGTGGCATCTCAAAGTGGTGATGATGCTCGTGTTCGTGCTCGTGTTTGTGTTCTGCCATAATTGTAATTGTTATATTGTTAAAACTGTTTATGCCATCAATTTCTTGTTCTGGATGTGCCTCAGAGAGTCGCGCTGGGTCTTCTTTTCGATAGATTTCTGCAACTCTTCTGTCAAATCAACGCCCGTTTGATTGGCCAGACAAAGCAGTACCCATAGTATATCGGCCATTTCTTCGCCAAGGTTATCTTTCTCGCCAGGCTTAAAGCTCTGATCGCCGTATTTGCGTGCCATCACACGGGCCAGTTCGCCTACTTCTTCAGTTAGAACAGCCATGTTCGTAAGCTCTGAAAAGTAGCGTACGCCGTACTCTTTTATCCAGTGGTCAACCGCTTCTTGTGCCTCTTTTATCGTCATCTTAATAGCATTTGAAAGATTAAAATGAATGTTGCAATCAGTATGATGCCGATGTTCTGCTTATTGTCGCGCTCGTATTCCTTCCAGTTGAAGGCTTTGTAGAGCACTACAAATACGAAAAGTAGTATGCCGATACCGCATGGCCACATGCCAAACTGGTAGCCTTTAATCCAGGCTAAAACCACGCCGATGGTGCAGAGTAGGGCGCTTGAGAGTTGAATTTCTCTGAGATATTTTTTCATTAGAGATACATTATTGATATGAAGACAATGACTGCTATAAATATGATGAGCCCAATGTTTTCGCCTAAGTTTTTCTTGAAATGCGCGAATTGGTAGATAATCTTGGGTATAGTTAGTATGAATCCTGTAAGCAGGATATACGATAGGGTAGTGCTCTGGTTTGAACTATGGATTGTGCCATACCTCACAAAGCATGTTATGAAGTAGATTGCATAGAGAATTAGTCCGATGTTATTGAGTTTTTCTACTATTGTATTCTTATCCATTTTATTCTTTGTTTTTTGTGTCCATACATATGGTTACAGGGCCATCGTTCAGCAGTTCTACTTTCATATCGGCGCCAAATTCGCCTGTGGCTACTTGTTGTCCGATGGCTTCAGAAAGTTGTGCGCAGAAGGCTTCGTAGAGTGGGATAGAGTGCTCGTGAGAGCCTGCACGGAACCACGATGGACGGTTGCCTTTCTTGTAGCTTGCATACAGCGTGAACTGACTGACTACCAGACAGTTACCTTTTACAGCGAGTATCGAGCGATTCATCACATCGTTTTCGTCGCCAAACACACGCAGATTGGCTATCTTCTTTACCAACCACTCTACGTCTTCCATCGTGTCTTCATCGCAAACACCTACTAGTATCAGGTATCCCTGACCAATCTGGCCATGAACGCTGCCCTCGATAGTAACGCTGGCGTGGGTAACTCGTTGTATGACTGCTCTCATCTATTCTTTTATTTTGCCGCAAAGTTACGATAAATAGCTGAATTATCCAAATTTTATTTTAGTCAATTTATACTTTGTGACTTGTGATTTTGTGACATTAAGGTGGTTGCTGTTTTGTGGAAATGGGTAAAAATGAAGTTTATAATTATATATATAATTATAATAATATATTATATTCTATTTATCATAATACTCAGAATATCTCCATATTTCAATACTTGCATTGCTGTATGTGCTTAATGTCACAAAATCACAAGTCACAAAGTTACGTTTTTAAATGTGCTGTTTGGATATCGTAAATGTATCGTTTAAGCAGGCTAAATGCTATATCTCCTCTGGATGGAAATGCTGGTAGATAATTTGCGCTTTTGCTGGGCCTATCAAATCGGATAGGGTAGAGAGTTCCGCCTCACGTATCTTCTTGACCGATTTGAGGGCATTTAAAAGCTCGTCACGCGTCTTTGGACCAATCCCCTTAATGTCGTCCATCTCCGAGTGCAAGGCACGCTTAGAACGCTTGTCTCGATGGAATGTGATGGCAAAGCGATGCACCTCGTCCTGTATCTGAGTGAGTACATGGAATAGCTCTGATTCTACCTTGAGTGCTATCTTCATGGGAGGGAATCCGTAGAGTAATTCGTTGGTACGGTGACGATCGTCTTTGGCCAGTCCGGCGATGGGGATATCAAGGTTCAATTCGTCTTGAATCACCTGTCTGATAATCTCCATCTGGCCCTTTCCGCCGTCGGCAATAATGAGGTCGGGTAGGGGTTGTTCTTCTTCAAGCAAACGGGTATAACGGCGATGTACCACTTCTTTCATCGAAGCATAATCATCCGGGCCCACAACGGTCTTGATATTGTATCGCTTATAGTCGCTTTTCGAGGGCTTCATCTTCTTGAAAACGATGCATGCGGCTACGGCATCAGTACCCGATATGTTCGAGTTGTCGAAGCACTCAATCTGGTAGGGTAGTTTGGGTAGATGAAGCTTATCTTGCAGCTCCTTCATCAGTCTGGTTTGCTTCTGCTCGGGGTTCAGTTTTTCGGCTTGCTTTAAGCGGTCAAACTTGTACTCTTTGCAGTTCATGATAGATAGGTCTAACAGCTTCTTTTTATCACCCAGTTTGGGCACGGTGAACTTTACTCCATCCAACTCTAAGTCTACCTCTTCCTGTACGATGATTTCTTTCGAATCGCTCTTAAATCGCTCTCTCAATTCTACGATACCAAGCTGAAGAAGCTCCTCGTCAGTCTCGTTCAGTTTCTTTTTATATTCGATGGTAAAACTCTGGTTGATGCTGCCGTTAGATACGTGGATGTAGTTGATAAAGGCCAATTTTTCGTCGGATGTAATCGAGAAAACATCCACTTTATCGATGGTCTGACTCACTACCTGACTCTTGCTGACGAATCCATCCAGCGCCAGATATTTGCGCTTTACTTCCTCGGCTTCTTCGAATCTCAGCTCTTCTGACAGTCGCAGCATTTCTTCCTTCAGATCTCTCAGCACTTCGCGCGTATTACCTTTCAGAATCTCTCGTGCCTGAGCGATGTTCTTCTGGTAGTCCTCGTAGGATTGTTTTCCTACGCAGGGACCCATACATTTCTTAATATGGTAGTCGAGACAAACGCGATATTTTCCGCTCTGAATACCTTCTTTTGTGATAGGTTGTCGGCAGGTCCTGGGACTATATAACTCCTTAATCAGGTTCAGTACGTCGTACATGGCGCTTACCTTGGCATACGGTCCGTAATAACTGCCCCATTTCTTGTTGATGGTACGGGTTTTGAAAATGCGAGGGAAGAATTCGTTGGTGATGCAGATAGAAGGGTAGGTCTTACCGTCTTTCAGCAGAACGTTGTAACGAGGGTTGTATTTCTTGATGAGCGAGTTCTCCAGGAGTAGGGCGTCTTCTTCGGTATTCACTACGGTGTAGCTGATATCGAAAATCTTGCTGACCAGTACCTTTGTTTTGAATCTGTCGACCTCCGTATGGAAATATCTCGAAACTCTGTTCTTCAAGCTTTTGGCTTTTCCAACGTAGATGATGGTTTTCTCTTCATCATAGAACTGATAGCTACCAGGTTTGTCTGGCAGTCTTCTTACAATACTCCTGAGATACTCTAGTCGTTTCTCGTTTTCTTCCTTCGTCATTTTGTGTATCATTTAAATGTAAATCTCGCGAAGACCCTTTGTTTATGGGTGTTTCGCGAGATTATGTTTCACGTGGAACATTCTTTAGAGGGTGAGTAACGTGGTGAGGTCGATGCCTTTAAACTCATCGCGACCATGAAGTCCTTCGTCTTTTATTTCCATGATGAAGTTCATGTATACCTTCTTGGGATTGAAATGCTGAACCAGTTTGTAGGCAGCTTTGGCAGTACCACCTGTAGCCAACAAATCGTCGTGGATAAGAACCACGTCGTTTTCATCGATAGAGTCGAGGTGCATCTCGATGGTATCTACGCCATACTCTTTTGAGAACGATTCCTTGATGGTAGTGTAGGGGAGTTTTCCTGGTTTGCGTGCCATCACCATACCGCAACCCAGTTTTGATGCCAATGCAGCTGCCATGATGAAACCGCGACTTTCGATACCAACAATTTTAGTGATACCTTTGTCTTTGTAGAGCTCGTACAGCTCGTCGGTCATAATCTTCATGCACTCTGCACTTTTGTAGAGCGTGGTCACGTCGCGGAAGTTGATACCCTTCTTGGGAAAATCTGGTATGCAACGCAGATTGTCTAATAGTGTTTTGTTGTTCATAATCAGTGAGTTATAATGTTTGTTACTTGTCTAATGTTTCACGTGGAACATTATCTCCCCATCAGTACCAACAGTACATTGATGTCGCTGGGAGATACACCTGGTATGCGACTTGCCTGTGCCAGTGTCTCGGGTTGAATCTTCATCAGTTTCTGTCGGCATTCCGTCGAAAGTCCCTGAAGTTCTTCGTAGTTAAACTTACCATGTATTCGGATATTTTCCAAACGATGCATCTTTTCGGCTACCAATCGTTCACGCTCGATATATCCTTTATATTTCATTCTTATCTCTGCAGCTTCTGTAATTTCCTCAACACGATTAGATGGGCGGTTAAGTACTTCTTTTAGTGATGGAATCACCTCTGAGAGATTTTTGAGGTTCAGCTGTGGACGATTCACCAAATCAATCAGTTTGCATCCAAACTGGAGTGGGGTAGTGCCAAGGGCTTCGAGTGATGGATTTATCAGTCTGGGTTTAATCGCAAAGTTCTGACAGAAGTTCTCGATTTCTTCGATAGCCTGCTTCTTCTCCATCCACCAGTCGTAGCGGTCTTTCTTCACAATACCTAACTCATATCCCTTCTCTGTCAATCGCGCATCTGCATCATCCTGGCGCAGCAGAATGCGGTACTCGGCTCTTGAGGTGAACATACGATAAGGCTCATCCACGCCTTTTGTTACCAAATCATCGATTAATACGCCAATATATGCTTCGTCGCGATGCAAAATAAACTGCTTGTTGGCAGCATCTGTATCGCTACCGGCACAACCAGCTTTAAGGGCGGCATTGATGCCTGCCAAGGTTCCCTGACCTCCTGCTTCCTCATATCCGGTGGTTCCATTCACCTGTCCTGCCATAAACAAGCCTTCAATAATCTTCGATTCCAACGAGTGATTTAGTTGGGTAGGATCGAAGAAATCGTATTCTATCGCATAGCCCGGACGGTACACCTTTACATCGCGGAAAGCAGGCATTTTCTTCAGCGCCTCAATCTGCACATCCATGGGGAGTGATGATGAGAAGCCGTTCAGATACATCTCGTTGGTATCCTCACCTTCTGGTTCCAGGAATAGTGGGTGCTTATCTCTGTCAGGGAACGTCACAAGCTTCGTTTCTATCGAAGGACAATAACGCGGACCAATCGATTGAATCTGACCATTATATAGCGGTGAATCCGCCAATCCGCTCTTCAGAATCTCATGAACTTCAGCGTTGGTGTTCACCGTCCAACAAGGCAACTGTTTCAGTGCGCCACCTTTATTCATATATGAGAACTGATAAGGGCGAGACTCGCCAGGCTGTTCTTCGAGGTCTTCAAAGTGAACCGACCGCTTATCAATACGCACAGGTGTTCCTGTCTTCATGCGAGCAGCTACTACACCATGACGCGTGATGCTCTCGGTGAAATGGGCAACTGCAGGTTCGGCTATGCGACCACCAGGAACCATTTTCCTACCGATGTGCATTAAACCATTCAGAAATGTACCTGCCGTGATGACTATGCTTTTGGCGTAAATCTCTGTGCCCCAGATGGTTCTGACGCCAACAGCCTTCTTGTCTTCCACAATCAGCTCGTCGGCCTGATCCTGCCAGACATCTAAATTCTCGGTTTCATCGATATGTTTGCGCCATTCCCAAATGAATTTGCCACGATCGCATTGGGCACGAGGACTCCATACGGCTGGACCCTTGCCAACGTTCAGCATTCGGAACTGTATCGACGTCGCATCTGTCACCAGTCCCATCTGACCGCCAAGAGCGTCTATCTCTCTGACTATCTGGCCTTTAGCGATTCCGCCTATAGCAGGATTGCACGACATTTGTGCAATCTTATTCATATCCATCGTCACCAGACAAGTCTTGGCACCCATGTTGGCCGAAGCACAAGCTGCCTCACAACCAGCATGACCACCGCCTATGACGATGACATCGTACTTTAATATCACTTCTCTGTCTCCTTTCCTGCTTCAGTCCAAGCCTTGTAGCCGCCTTCGAGGTTGAAAACAAAATAGCCCTCGGCTGCTAGCTTACCAGCTGCCATCGCACTGCGGCGTCCGCTTCGGCAATATACCATAACTGTCTTATTCTTAGGCAGTTGCTCAATGGCATCCTTCATAAAATTAATACTGTCCTTTACATCGATGTTTATCGCTCCTTTAAGATGCCCCTCTTTAAATTCTTCTGGTGTGCGGACATCTAAAAGCACACAATCATCGCCGCTGTTTTCAAGTGTGTGATGGAAACCATCAACCTCAATCGTCATAAACGCATCATTGCTTCCACTCTGTGCCCAACCAATAGTAATTGAGGCAGCGAGCATCAAGATTAAAAACAGTTTCTTCATATAAATCTCTTTTTTTGTTATTACGGTTGCAAAGATACGAATAATTTTGTATTTTTGCACCGACTTACTAATAAAAATGTGATATGACTCCAAAAGAACTAAGAAACGAGCGCCTTGCAGAGCGCATGATTAAGAATCTAAAGCGTAGAAACATGGAAGCCTTTTACTGTAGAACAGCAACAGAGGCAGTGAATAAAGTATCGGAACTGATAGCTGATGGTAGTCTCGTTACGTGGGGTGGTTCGATGACAATACGTGATATGGGCATCCCTCAGGCATTAAAGAATCGTGGAACACTTGAAGTGATGGATCGTGATGTTGTTGCTGATCGCGATGAAGTGGTGAAAATCTACGAACGCGCCTTTACTGCTGATGTATATCTCTCGAGTGCCAATGCTATAAGTGAGGACGGTGTAATCGTAAATATCGATGGAAACGGCAATCGTGTGGCTGCAATCACATGGGGACCTAAGAAAGTGATATTTATAATAGGAGTAAACAAGGTTGCTCAGACTGTAGAGGCTGCACTTCAACGTGCCCGCTCAACAGCATCACCAATCAATGCAGCGCGTTTCGATATAAAAACACCTTGTCAGACGGATGGAGTGTGTCACAATTGTAACTCTCCAGAGTGTATTTGTAACTATGTCCACTTCCTTCGCAACTCACCTCATGGCAGGCATACAGTTGTTTTAGTTGGCGATGAATTCGGCTATTAATTGCATAATACACTGTCATAGATGAAGGATTATCCGGATAGAATGACTCCCGAACAAGCACGGACTTTCTGCGATGCTGTGCTTAATATCGTAAGTCAGATACCTCGTGGACGGGTTATGACCTATGGCGATATTGCTGCTTTAGCAGGATGGCCTAGTCATTCTCGAATGGTTGGTAGAACCTTGCGATATTCTCCAGGTGCAGAAAAACTCCCTTGTCATCGTGTAGTAAATAAAGAAGGCCGCACAGCTCCTGGGTGGAGCCGTCAGCGGCCTTTGCTTGAAGAAGAAGGCGTTTGTTTCAAGGCTAATGGATTTGTAGATATGAAACGTTACCTTTGGACGCCTTCTACTGATCTGCTGTAAGGTCTTCTATCTGGTCGATTATATCCTGGTATTGGCGTTGAGTCTTGAGGTGTATTTTGATTCCGCATATTGCTCCAATTAAAGCGCCAACGCATCCACCTACGAAAAGCCCCTGTGCAATGGCTTCGTTATTCATCAGATAGAGTTCATAGAAGAACCAGCACAGCCAAACAACAACGGCAGGAATACCAAACATTAACCAGTTTGACTCAAATTTCTTGGCGCTGGCCACTTTTCGGTGTGCCTCTACCAGACTACGGCTCATCATGTTCTGATCGTTAATCTTCTGACAGTTGTAGAAGGTTGCTCCACCGCATATCAGCATGAAGATGCTTGTGGCAATCCAAAATGTAACAGATAGGTGGCTCAGTACCACAAAGGCCCAATAGCCGTAAGGCACCATCATCACACAAAGAGCCATAATAAAGTAGTATCGGCGCGTGATGCTATTAACCTGATTTCTCATCGAACGACGTATCAGGCGGTCGTTTACTATCTCCTGCTCATCCAGTTTCTTCTTAAGCGTGTTCAACTGCTGGCGCATATCCTCAAACTGGGTCTCGTTCAAGTTGTTTTCAAAATTGTTGTTCATAATGGGATCGTTTTTTTAATCGTTTGACATTTGTTTTAACTGCTCACGGATTCTAAACAGACGAACGCTGACGTTCTTAGTAGTGATACCGACAATCTGTCCGATCTCCTCGTACGATAGGTTCTCGAGCCAGAGCAGGACAATCGCGCGGTCGAATGGTTGCAACTTAGAGATGCGCTTGTGGAGCATATCCACTTGCTTAGTGTCCTCATCGCGATCTTCAAACAGGTTGATGTCCATTGTCAGTCGGGCTGTGGCTGCGCGTCGCTTCTTTCTGTCGATAGAGATACAGGTGTTAAGAGCAACGCGATAAATCCACGTTTTGATGTCACTGCGATGCTCGAAGTTCTCGAAACCCTTCCAAAGATTCACTAGTACTTCTTGGAACAGGTCGTTCACCTCGTCGGCATCTTGCGAGAACATGTAGCACACTGTGTAGATGGTGCTTTTGTGTTCTGCAACTGTTTGTGCAAACTGCTTTTCTAATGCATTCATTGTTTCATCTGTTTTTTGAATCTTTTGCCCATTAGACGCAGCAAAGTTACAAAAAACTACGCGAAAAACGCGCAAATTACAAAAAATACGTATTTTTTCGCAAAAACACTTGTATATATCGCCATTTTTGACTATCTTTGTCCCCTAATCGCGTGAGCACGTACTAACAAGTAAGTATATAACATTCAATAATTCATTAAAACTCAACAACTTATGTGGTTATTCAATTCATCAATTGGTAGAAAAGTTGTAATGTCTGCGCTCATTCTGTTCCTGACCTTCCATGGTTGCATGAACGTAGTGGCGCTGTTCTCGGAAGAGGGTTACAACATGATTTGCGAATTCCTGGGTGCCAACTGGTATGCTGTTGTAGCAACACTTGGTTTGGCTGCCTTGGCAGTACTTCACATCGTCTACGCTTTCATTCTGACTGCGCAGAACCGTACCGCCCGCGGTGACAATCGCTATGAGGTGGCTACACAGGTTAACGCCGGCAAGGTAGAGTGGGCTTCAAAGAACATGCTCGTTCTGGGTCTCATCATCTGCATCGGCTTGCTGGTTCACTTGTGGAACTTCTGGTACAACATGATGTTCGCAGAGCTTGTAGGTGCTATGCCAGCCATCAGTCCTACTGACGGTTTCGGTTGGATTAAGGAGACTTTCTCTAATCCTGTATTCGTAGTTATCTACGTTGTTTGGCTTGTAGCTATCTGGTTCCATCTCACTCATGGATTCTGGTCAGCTATGCAGACTCTTGGCGTAAGCGGCAAGGTTTGGCTCAAGCGCTGGCAGTGCATAGGTATGATTTACGTTTCAGTACTCATGCTGTTGTTCCTCATTGTAGTTTTGGCTTTCGCATTCGGTTGTGCACCTAGTCTCAGCTGCTGCTAATTATCAACTTTTTAAAATTCTAGAAGATTATGGCAAAAGTAATTGATTCTAAGATTCCTGCAGGACCAGTGCCTGAGAAATGGAAGGAATATAAGGCTCATCAGCGTCTGGTTAACCCCAAGAACAAGCTGAAGCTTGATGTTATCGTGGTTGGAACCGGTCTTGCTGGTGCTTCAGCAGCTGCTTCACTTGGTGAGATGGGCTTCAACGTTATCAATCTGTGTATTCAGGACTCTCCACGTCGTGCTCACTCTATCGCTGCTCAGGGTGGTATCAACGCTGCTAAGTGCTATCAGAACGATGGTGACTCTGTTTATCGTCTGTTCTATGATACAGTAAAGGGTGGTGACTATCGTGCTCGCGAGGCAAACGTTTATCGTCTGGCAGAGGTTTCAAATAATATTATCGACCAGTGTGTAGCTCAGGGCGTTCCTTTCGCTCGTGAGTATGGTGGTATGCTGGCTAACCGTTCATTCGGTGGTGCTCAGGTAAGCCGTACATTCTACGCTAAGGGTCAGACAGGTCAGCAGCTCCTGCTGGGTGCCTATAGTTCACTGAGCTGTCAGGTAAATGCCGGTAAGGTTAAGCTCTACACCCGTTATGAGATGGAGGATGTAGTTATCGTTGATGGCCGCGCTCGTGGTATCATCGCCAAGGATCTCTGCTCTGGTAAGCTCGTTCGCTTCAGCGCCAATGCAGTTGTTATCGCTACTGGTGGATATGGTAACACTTACTTCCTTTCTACTAACGCTATGGGATGTAACTGTACAGCTGCTGTTCAGTGCTATCGTAAGGGTGCTTACTTTGCAAACCCATCATACGTTCAGATTCACCCAACATGTATCCCTGTACATGGCGATAAGCAGTCTAAGCTGACTCTGATGTCTGAGTCACTGCGTAACGACGGTCGTATCTGGGTTCCAAAGAAGATTGAGGATGCTAAGGCTCTGCAGGCTGGTACCAAGCAGGGTTGGGAGATTCCTGAGGAGGATCGTGACTACTATCTGGAGCGCCGTTATCCTGCATTCGGTAACCTCGTTCCACGTGACGTTGCTTCTCGTGCTGCTAAGGAGCGTTGCGACAAGGGCTTCGGTGTTAACAACACTGGTCTGGCTGTGTTCCTCGACTTCTCTGAGTCTATCAACCGTCTGGGTCTTGATGTTATCATGCAGCGTTATGGAAACCTCTTCGAGATGTACGAGGAGATTACTGACGTATTCCCTGGCGATGTAGCTAACGAGATTAACGGTGTTAAGTACTATAAGCCAATGATGATCTATCCTGCTATCCACTACACCATGGGTGGTATCTGGGTTGACTACGAGCTGCAGACTACTATTCCTGGTCTGTTCGCTATTGGTGAGTGTAACTTCTCTGACCACGGTGCTAACCGTCTGGGTGCTTCTGCGCTGATGCAGGGTCTGGCCGATGGTTACTTCGTACTGCCTTACACCATCCAGAACTATCTGGCTGACCAGGCTATGTGGGAGTATGTAGGTATGGGTCGTACAGCTGAGGGCCTGAAGGAAGGTCTGAAGAAGATGCACGAGCTCGAGAAGGAGTTTGATACAAACCTCTTCGTTCCTGGTTCTAAGGAAGGCTTGAACATCGAGCTCGACAAGGCTATCCACCTGCGTGACTTCTTCACCATGGGTCAGCTTGTAGCATTCGACGCTCTTTCTCGTAATGAGTCTTGCGGTGGTCACTTCCGTGAGGAGTATCAGACAGAGGAAGGCGAGGCTAAGCGCGACGACGAGAACTACTTCTATGTAGGCTGCTGGGAGTACAAGGGCAAGGGCAACGAGCCTGAGCTCATCAAGGAGCCACTGGAGTACGAGGCAATCAAGGTACAGACACGTAACTATAAAAACTAAGGAATTATGGCAAAAAATATAAGTTTCACTATAAAGTTCTGGCGCCAGAATGGCCCCAAGGACCAGGGACATTTCGACACCCACGAGATGCACGATATTCCCGACGACACCTCGTTCCTCGAGATGCTTGACATCCTGAACGAGGAGCTTATCAACGAAGGCAAGGAGCCATTCGTATTCGATCACGACTGCCGCGAGGGTATCTGCGGTATGTGCTCACTCTACATCAATGGTACACCTCACGGTCTTACAGAGCGTGGTGCTACTACATGTCAGCTCTACATGCGCCGTTTCAACGATGGTGATGTTATCACCGTTGAGCCTTGGCGCTCAGCTGCCTTCCCTGTAATCAAGGACTGTATGGTTGACCGTAACGCCTTCGATAAGATTATCCAGGCAGGTGGTTACACCACTATCCGCACAGGTCAGGCTCAGGATGCTAACGCTATTCTGATTCCTAAGGAGGATGCCGACGAGGCTATGGACTGCGCATCTTGCATCGGCTGTGGCGCTTGCGTTGCTGCTTGTAAGAATGGTTCTGCCATGCTGTTCGTATCATCTAAGGTATCTCAGCTTGCTCTGCTTCCACAGGGTCGCGTAGAGGCTGCACGTCGTGTTAAGAACATGATTGCCAAGATGGACGAGCTCGGCTTCGGTAACTGCACCAACACTCGCGCTTGCGAGGCAGTATGTCCTAAGAACGAGACCATCGCTAACATCGCTCGCCTGAACCGCGAGATGATTAAGGCAAAGCTCGCAGACTAAAGGTTTACACCTTATTTATAATAGGCGCGCTGCAGTTTTTCTGCGGCGCGCTTTTATTTTCTTTATTATTTCTTATCTTTGCGGTAAGCACAAAAATTAAATTTTCTTAATAAAAGTTTGATGTGTAAGTATTATTTATTATATTTGCAATCTGAAGGCTTATTTTAACAAGTAACGATATCTATAACTAAAAACAAATATAAGTATTATGAATCGAAACGAGAAATTTGTTATCACAATTAACCGTGAGTTAGGTAGTGGTGGTCGTACTGTAGGTCGTATGTTAGCCGAAAAGTTGGATGTTCCATTCTATGACAAGGCACTTATCAAGGCTTTGCAGGAAAGGTATAATCTTTCTGTTAATGAGATAGAACGCCTGAAGGGCCAGAGCAATAGTTGGTGGGCTAACTTTAAGCGTGTTGTGGGTTTAGGCCAGGGTGTTAATCCTAATAATTTCGTAAATACTGAGGATGATGAGCCAGAAACTCTGACTACCGAGATGATATTCAAGGCAGAGAAGGAAATTCTGCTGGGTATTGCGCAAGATGAATCATGCGTTATCGCTGGTCGCTCAGGTTTCTTCGTACTTAAGTCACATCCTAATCATGTCAGTATTCTTATCCAGGCTCCGATGGAATCTCGTATAAAGCGTGTGATGCGACGTCAGAATAAGACTGAAGCTGAAGCCAAGAAATCTATTAAAGAGGTCGACAAGTTGCGTGAGGAGTATGTGAAGAACTTTGCTCACACATCACGTTACGACACCCGTAACTACGATCTGGTTATCAATATGGATGGCAAGACCGAGGAAGAGGCTGTAGACTTGATTCTGAAATATATAGGATAAATTCTATTCCCAGCATTCCAACTCGTCTTCTATCTCAGGTAATTGACTGCGATGGAAGACGGGTTCTTTTATGCCCTGACGCTTCTGCTGGCGATAATCATCGAGCAGGCGGAAAGCATAACGCCCCAGTAGCACTATGGCAATAAGGTTGCAAGCTGTGAGGAATGCCATGAAGAGGTCGACAATGTTCCACACCAGTTCAAAGCTGGCTAGTGCGCCGAACATAACCATTAAGCCTGCCGATGCTATGCGATAGGCAGTCATTACCTTGTTATTCTGTGTAATGAAGCGGATATTTGCCTCACCATAGTAATAGTTTCCAATGATACTTGAGAATGCAAAAAGGAAGATAGCTACAGCAATGAACATCGGACCGATACTTCCAATTTCACTCTGCAAAGCTGACTGTGTCAGCGCAATGCCATTCAGCTCAGGTACCTGATACAGACCACTGATAAGTATAATGAAGGCTGTGCATGAGCAAACCAGCAAAGTATCGGTAAATACGCCCAATGCTTGTATTAGTCCTTGTTTCACCGGGTGTGTTGTGCTTGCCGTTGCAGCCGCATTTGGAGCACTTCCTTCACCTGCCTCGTTCGAGAACAGACCGCGCTTTATTCCGTTCATCATTGCTGCACCTATGCTACCGCCGGCTATCTGACTAAAGCCAAAGGCATCGAGTATAATCACTTTGAATACGTGAGGAATAAGGTGTATGTTCATAATTATTATAACCAAAGCCAGGATGATGTATCCTACAGCCATTATAGGAACTATCACAGAACTTACCTTGGCAATGCGCTGGATACCGCCAAAGACAATTAACAGAGCCATAGCAGCCAATGCTACGCCAACCCATATTGGCGACCAGCCAAAGGCTTCCTGCATGGCCCCGCAAATAGTATTTGCCTGAATAGAGTTGTTTGATAATCCGAACTGTAGTGTGATGAGGATGGCAAACAATATCGCCATCCAGCGCTGCTTTAATCCCTTCTGTATGTAGTATGCAGGACCACCGATAAATGAATCTTTGTGTTTCTGCTTATAAAGCTGTGCCAATGTAGATTCTACAAATGCTGTAGCTGATCCTATAAGTGCTATCAGCCACATCCAGAACACAGCTCCTGGTCCGCCGATAACTATTGCTGTTGCTACACCTGCCAGGTTGCCTGTTCCTACCCTGGTGGCCACACTTACGGCAAAGGCTTGGAACGATGAAATGTGGCGTTTTTCTTTTCCTTTTACTTGATCTCCTACACTATCTACTGCCGACTCTGTAAGCAAGCGTAACATCTCGCCCACCATACGGAACTGCACAAACTTTGTGCGCCAAGTAAACCAAAGTCCACAACCCACCAGAGCTACTATAAGTACGTAGCTCCATATTACATCGTTTACAGCTGTTATCAGTTCATTCATGGTGCAAAGGTAGTGCTTTTCTGTTAAACTGCCAAAGTTTCATTCTCTTTTGGTCGCAATTTAAGAATTCTTTCGTATCTTTGCAGCCGGAATGAGAAGACAACAGAGAAAAAGAGCAATGTCATGGGCATTGTTGTCGATATTTGTATCGATGATGATGCTATGTGGTCTGCATAGGCACCACGATGTGGTGAACCCAGCGGCAGGCTGCATTGACTGCGCCCAGCATGTTCATCACTCCGGACACTTCACTACGGCCGATGATGGTGTACACGATTGCGTGTTATGTCAGTTTATCAGTCTTAGTTATACGCTGGCTGAGATACTGATAGTTTCAGCGCCTGTTGGTCTGCTCATAATGACTTGGTGCAACGACTTTGGTTTTATTATCCAAAGTGCTAACCGCCAAGACTCTACTCGTGCACCTCCATTCGTTCTGATTTCATAAATAGCAGATTTTAGTATTATTATTTTAAAGAACAGAAAACAGAATGAAGAAGATATATATCATCCTGCCATTGCTGGGCTTTACGCTCTTGGCATCGGCACAGGACAAGGATAACCATCAGCATCAGAATGATTCTACTGATGTATTTTATAAGCACCTTAAACTTAACGATTTGATTGTTACCGGTGTTACTGGCGATACGAAACTGAAGCACGCCACAGCACCTGTTAGTATTGTAACCCCGCAGATCTTGCATTCAACGGCATCCACTAATATTATAGATGCCATCGCTAAACAGCCGGGAGTAAGTCAGATTACAACCGGTAGTGGCATTTCCAAGCCTATTATCCGTGGATTGGGATACAACCGTGTTGTGGTTATGAGCGAAGGAGTAAGGCAAGAAGGACAGCAGTGGGGCGATGAGCACGGCGTTGAGGTAGACGGAAACTCGGTGAATTCGGTAGAAATACTAAAGGGCCCGGCCTCACTTATGTATGGCTCTGATGCTATGGCTGGAGTAGTTATACTCCACTCAGAACCAACATTTGCTGAGGGAGATATGAAAGCAAACATAGGAACTGAATATCAGACCAACAACGGACTCTTTGCTTATAATCTTGCTTTTGCTGGTAATAAGAACGGATTTGTGTGGAATGCCCGATACAGCGATAAAATGGCCCACGCCTATAAGAATAAGTACGATGGCTATGTTCCAGGCTCACAGTTCCGCGAACGTGCTGGCAGACTGATGCTTGGACTTAACAAGCAGTGGGGACATTCACGTCTCACATGGACGGCCTATCACCTCACTCCGAGCATAATCGAGGGCGAACGAGATGAAGAAACAGGCGATTTAATCGCAAATTATTCGCCCATTAAGTCATATAGTAAAGCACTCCCGTTCCAGCAGGTAAAGCACTATAAGTTGGTGTGGGACAACTCGCTTAATCTTTCTTCTGGTTACCTTAAGACCATTATTGGCTATCAGCAGAACCAGCGACAGGAATTTGAAGAAAGTGCCGATGAATTCGAACTTTATTTCAAGATGCATACCCTTACCTACGATGTCCGTTACATCACCAACGAGTGGAACGGCTGGAAACTATCAACAGGTGTTGGCGGTATGTATCAGAACTCGCTCAATAAGGGCGAGGAGTATCTTATTCCCGATTACAAACTGTTTGATTTCGGCATTTACGCCACAGTTTCAAAAAGCTTAGGCGATAAATGGACTCTTAACGGCGGCGTTCGCTATGACTATCGACGACTTCACGGCTATGGACTGATAGAAGACGGTGAGGTGCGTTTCAACGATTTTTGTCGCCATTTCAACGGTCTTACCGGTAGTGTAGGTGCGGTGTATAACATCAACGATCAGTGGAACCTTCGCCTTAATGTAGCTCGCGGTTTCCGCACACCAAATATGAGCGAACTTGCCTCAAATGGTGTTCACGAGGGCTCTATCCGTTATGAGTTGGGCAGTGAGCAGCTAAAGGCCGAATACAGCCTTCAGGCCGATTTGGGCATCGACTTTACATCGCCATACGTTTCTGCACAGCTTGCTCTGTTTGCAAATCGTATTGATAACTACATCTTCACCCACCGCCTGCCTTTGGTTATTGAGGATGGTTATCTTACCTATGCCTATACGCAGGGCGATGCTCGTCTTTTAGGTTTCGAGGCTGGCATCGACTTCCATCCTATCCACTCTGTTCACTTCGGCAATACGTTCTCGTATGTCGATGCTCAGCTTATGAATCAGCCCGATGACACAAAGTATCTGCCATTTACTCCAGCCCCTCGATGGACATCGGAGTTGAAATGGGAGTTGATTCACCACTCACATACTACTGTTGGCCGTCATCAGCATCATGATGTTCCTGCCCGCCGACTCAGACTCAACAATCTTTTCGTGTCGGCTGGCATTGAATGCTATCTTAAGCAGAGTCACATCTATCGTGCCGATGAAACCGAGACAGAGACACCAAGCTACACTCTGTTGAACCTTCAGGCTGGTACCGATATCCAGATTGGCAGCAAGAAGTTGGCCGAGTTCTATATCATCGCTGACAATCTGCTTGACAAAGCCTATCAGAACCACCTTAGTCGATTGAAATATGCCGATTTCAACGCGATAACCGGTCGCCAGGGAGTGTTCAATATGGGTAGGAATATTACGATGAAATTGATAGTTCCTATAGATTTATAAATACAACAACTTATGGATATAGCAATCTACACACTCACATCCGAGCTGCACGATGAGAATGCAGTAAGCGCAGTTACCCAAGAGTTTTTGGGCAGTCTTGGCATCAGTTATACCTTTAAGGGTAGCGACTATGCCGACTATGGTAGTCATACTCTGTCGGTCATTTATGTCCGTACAGGCGGTACTGAGGGTATATTCAAGCGCCTGTTACCTCAACTCCGCCAGCAGACTCAGGCTCCGTTCTATCTGCTCACATCAGGTAAGAGTAACTCGCTGGCAGCATCAATGGAAATCCTTTCATACCTGCAGCAGAACTACATGCAGGGTGAGATTATCCATGGCAGTACGGATTATATCGCCCGTCGATTGGCCACACTAACCAAGGTCAGCGAGGCTAAGAATAAGCTCTTCGGAACACGATACGGCATCATCGGCCAACCATCCGACTGGCTTATCTCAAGCGCTGCCGATCCTAAAGCCGTTAAGACAAAGCTTGGCATTGATCTGGTAGAAGTTCCTATCGAAGAGCTTATAGAGGGTGTTGGAAAGATTGCGGAGGGCGAAATGCCCGATCGTATCTATGAGGCTTTGAAGGTGATTGTAGATAAATACCAGCTGCAAGGTTTCACACTTAGATGTTTCGATCTGCTTACGGCAGTTCACAATACCGGCTGCCTTGCTCTGGCTCGTCTTAATGCCGAGGGTATAGTGGCAGGTTGCGAGGGTGATGTGCCTGCAATGCTGTCGATGGCTATTACCAATGCGCTGCTTGGCGTTTCTGGATTTCAGGCCAATCCATCGCAGATAAACCCCGAAACAGGCGAGATGCTGTTTGCCCACTGCACCATTCCACTTAATATGGTTGAGCGCTACGAACTCGATACACATTTCGAATCGGGCATTGGCGTTGGAATCAGGGGTTTCATGAAGGAAGGTCCTGTAACCGTCTTCAAGGTGTCGGGCGACCTTAAGCGTTGCTTTATGGCCGAAGGTGAGCTTGTTAGGAATCAGGCAAAACCTGATTTGTGCCGCACTCAGCAGGTTATCCAACTTGCTGATAGTCGTCAGACAAGCTATTTCCTTACTCAACCCATTGGCAATCACCACATTATCACTCCTGGCACTAATCGCAAATTGTTTGAGGACTTTATAGCATCACTTTAAGATATGAACGAGGCTACACTCGAGTTTATCCGTATCCATGCTGACGAAGACGTACGCCAGTTAGCCTTCTTAGGGAAGAAGTTCCCTGAGGTTGATATGTCGTATGCCCTTGACCAGGTAGCAGGGCGACAGAAAGCACGCGTAAAAATACCATCTTGGGCTGCTACCGATGGCATTGTGTATCCGCCCCATCTCTCTATGGAGCAGTGTTCGAGCGAACAAACTGCCCGCTATAAAGCTCGTATCGCCGGAGAGGGCGCGATGCTGGTCGACCTTACGGCAGGCTACGGGGTAGACATGGCTTTCATGTCGGCGGGGTTCAAACAGGCCGTTCATGTTGAGATGCAACCGCAATTATGTGCCATTTCATCGGATAATTATAAGCTTTTAGGCTTAAATCACGTCCAGGTTGTTTGCAGCGATGGGGTAGAGTATCTGCACCAGATGCAGCATGCCGACCTGATATTCATCGACCCGGCCCGTAGAGATCAGCATGGAGCCAGAACCTACGGCATCGCCGACTGCACGCCTAATGTGCTGGAAATTATCGATGAAATGTTGGAAAAAGCTGATAGGGTGCTGATCAAACTATCGCCCATGCTCGACTGGCAGAAGGCCGTCTCTGATGTAGGATGCGTTAGCGAGGTTCACATCGTGTCTGTAGCCAACGAGTGCAAGGAACTGCTGTTAGAGGTGAAAAATGGAAAAGGTGAAAAGGTGAAGGTTTTTTGCGTCAACAACGACCAAGTGTTCAGCTATGAAATCGGTGAACCTCACCCTCTCACCTCCTCACCCTCTCACCCTTTCACCCTTTCACCTCTTCACCCTCTCACCTTCCTCTACGAGCCCAATGCATCGGTCATGAAGGCAGGATGTTTCCAACTCATAGAACAGCGTTTCGGCGTTACCCAGCCCGATGCCAACAGCCATCTGTTTCTGTCAGAACAGAAAGTAGAAGGCTTCCCTGGTCGTGGTTTTGTCATCGAGCGTATCAGCACCATGAATAAACGTGAACTTAAAGACGCCCTTGCGGGTATCGACAATGCCAACATCGCCACCAGAAACTTCCCTTTGTCAGTAGCCGACCTTAGGAAACGGCTGAAACTGAAAGATGGCGGCGATGTATATATTTTCGCTACAACCGATGCCAAGAAGGGTCATCTGCTATTTATTTGCCGAAAAATATCTTAATATTTTTTGTTATTTGCCGCTTTTTCTTTATCTTTGCATCGTTTTTAAGCTTAACGAACAAAGAGAGAATATGTCAGCAGTAGAAATTAGAAAAGTCACTGACAAGAAGAGTCTTGAGGCTTTTATCGATTTTCATCACGATTTGTATAAGGGTAATCAGTACGATGCGCCCAACCTTTTCACCGACGATCTTCACACCTTAAGCAAGGATAAGAATGCGGCTTTTGAGTTTTGCGAGGCCGAGTATTTTCTGGCGTATAAGGATGGCAAGATTGTTGGCCGTATAGCCGCTATCATCAATCACCGTGCCAATGACAAGTGGAACCGTCAGAGTGTCCGCTTCGGATGGGTCGATTTCATCGATGATCTGGAGGTTAGTAAAGCCCTGTTTGATGCTGTTGAGCAATGGGGCCGCGAGAAGGGTATGACCGAGATGGTTGGTCCGTTAGGTTTTACCGATATGGATCCTGAAGGCATGCTTATCGAGGGTTTCGACCAGTTGGGCACTATGGCCACCATTTATAACTATCCTTACTACCCCAAGCACATTGAGCAGCTTGGCGGCTGGGAGAAGGATAACGACTATGTTGAATTCAAGCTTGTTGTACCCGAGAAGGGTCAGATGCCTGAGAAGTTCAAGAAGATAGCCGAGATGGTGATGAAGCGTTACAATCTGCATCCAGCTCATCCCAAGCGCAGTCAGGTGTTTGGCAAGGAGCAGATAGGTCGTAAGGTACTAGATGTGGTTAATAAGACCTTTGGCCATCTTTACGGCTATTCCCAGATGACTGAAGCCCAGATCGACGAGTATCTTAAGATGTACTTCCCGATGCTCGATATGAACCTGGTTTGTTTGATTGAGGACTGGAATACACCTAACCACGAGATTGTTGGTGTTGGTATTTCTATCACCTCCATGACCCGTGCCCTGCAGAAGTGCCGCCGAGGTCGCCTGTGGCCATTCGGATGGTGGCACTGTCTCCGTGCGCTCAAGTTCCATAAGGCCGAAGGTGTCGACTTGATGCTGGTAGGCATCCTGCCAGAGTACCAGCAGAAGGGCGCTAACGCCTTGTTGTTCTACGATCTCATTCCCCGTTATCAGGCGTATGGTTTCAAGTGGGGCGAGACGAATGTAGAGATGGAGACAAACGAGAAGGTGCAGAGCCAGTGGCAGTATCTGGAGCACACTCAACATAAACGCAGAAGATGTTTCAAAAAGAATCTATGAACGACGATAACAACCTGATTAATCCAGAAACCGTCAATTACGACGAAGGCAATATTCAAACCTTAACCGGTTTGGAGCATATCCGTCTTCGCCCGGGTATGTATATCGGTAGATTGGGCGATGGCTCATCAGCCGAAGACGGTATTTACGTGCTGTTAAAAGAAGTGTTTGATAACTCTATCGACGAGTTTAAGATGAAGGCCGGCGATAGAATCGAGGTAAACGTAGAGGATAATCTGCGTATATCTGTTCGCGACTATGGTCGAGGCATTCCTCAGGGAAAGCTTATCGAGTCGGTGAGCATACTTAACACCAGTGGTAAGTTCGACTCTAAGGCCTTTAAGAAGTCTATCGGACTTAACGGTGTGGGTGTTAAGGCCGTCAACGCATTGAGCAGCCGTTTCGAGGTGCACAGCTATCGCGACGGTAAGGTGCGTAAGGCCGTCTTCGAGTGCGGTAAGCTGATAAGCGATGTCACCGAACCATCGCAGGACGAGAATGGAACCTACATCTATTTCGAGCCCGATGCCACCAAGTTTGTGAACTATCAGTTCCACGATGAAATCGTAGAAAATATGCTTCGCAACTACACCTACCTGAATATCGGCCTCACCATCATGTATAATGGTCGCCGCATTCTTTCACGTCATGGACTTGAAGACTTGCTGAAAGACCGCATGACCAGCGATGCACTCTATCCTATTGTGCATCTCCAGGGCGACGACATCGAGATAGCTTTCACCCATGCTAATCAGTATGGCGAGGAGTATTACTCGTTTGTCAACGGTCAGCACACCACTCAGGGTGGTACCCACCAGAGTGCGTTTAAAGAGCATATTGCCCGTACCATCAAGGAGTTCTACGGCAAATACGAGTACGGCGACATTCGTACAGGTATCGTGGCAGCTATTGCCATCAACGTCGAGGAACCTATGTTCGAGAGTCAGACCAAGATTAAACTCGGTTCGCTGACTATGGCCCCCGATGGCGGTGTGAGCATCAATAAATACATCGGCGACTTCATCAAGCAGGAGGTTGATAACTATCTGCACATTCATCAGGATGTGGCCGAGGTGCTTGAGAATAAGATTAAGGAGAGCGAGCGCGACCGCAAGGCTATGGCTGGTGTAACCAAGCTGGCTCGTGAGCGTGCTAAGAAGGCAAACCTGCATAACCGCAAGCTCCGCGACTGCCGTATACATTTCAGCGATGTTAAGAACGACCGCAAGGAAGAGTCGTGCATCTTCATCACCGAGGGTGACTCTGCCAGTGGAAGCATCACCAAGAGCCGCGATGTAAACACCCAGGCCGTGTTCTCACTCCGTGGTAAACCGCTCAACTGCTTCGGACTCACCAAGAAGGTTGTCTACGAGAACGAGGAGTTCAATCTGCTTCAGGCCGCCCTCGATATCGAGGATGGTTTGGACACCCTCAGATATAACAAGGTTATTGTGGCTACCGATGCCGATGTTGACGGTATGCACATCCGCCTGCTTATCATTACCTTCTTCCTGCAGTTCTTCCCCGAGCTCATTAAGAAAGGTCATGTATATGTTCTGCAGACGCCGCTTTTCCGTGTGCGTAACCGTCGCACTAAGATAAAAAACAAGAAGACTATTGCTGAGGCTGATGCCAAGTCTGACAAGAAGGGCGATTTCATCACCCGTTATTGCTATAGCGACGAAGAGCGCCAGAAGGCCATCGAAGAGCTTGGTCCCGATCCAGAGATTACCCGATTCAAAGGTCTTGGAGAGATTTCGCCCGATGAATTCGCTGGTTTTATCGGTCCCGACATCCGTTTGGAACAGGTAACACTGCATAAGACCGACCAAGTACAGAAGCTTCTTGAGTACTACATGGGTAAGAACACCATGGAGCGCCAGAACTTCATTATCGATAACCTGGTGGTAGAAGAAGACCGCCCCGAAGAAGACATCTATGAATAAGATATTAGTATCATGCGTATTGTGCCTGGCAGCAGTTAGCACGCATGCACAGTTTCGCATAAATAGCGGCGATGATTCGCCGATAAGGAAATTGCAGTTTGCTGAGATTGCTATCAGTAATCTGTATGTAGATAGCGTTGACGAGAAGAAACTTGTTGAGGATGCCATTCGCGGTATGCTCGACAAGCTCGATCCCCACTCATCATATATGACTCCCAAGGAGGTTAAGGACGCCAATGAGCCCCTTAACGGTAATTTCGAGGGCATCGGCGTGCAGTTCAATATGATTGAGGACACACTGCTCGTCATCCAGCCCGTTACCAATGGCCCCTCAGAAAAGGTAGGCATCATTGCAGGCGATAGAATCGTCTCTGTCAACGATTCTGCCATAGCAGGTGTAAAGATGTCCAAGGAGGAAATTATGAAGCGTCTGCGCGGTCCAAAAGGCACAAAAGTAAAGCTTGGCGTTATCCGTCAGGGTATTAAGGACAGACTCACCTTTACTGTTGTACGCGATAAGATTCCCGTAAAGTCGGTTGATGCAGTCTATATGATCCGTCCTCAGATAGGATATATTCGTATCGGCAACTTCGGTGCTACTACCCATCAGGAGTTCCTTGAGGGACTGAAAACCCTGCGCGATCAGGGCATGCAGCACCTTATTCTCGATCTCCAGGAGAATGGCGGAGGCTATCTCAAGGCCGCTGTAGATATTGCCAACGAGTTTTTGCAGCGCAACGACCTTATTGTATATACCGTGGGCCGCAAGGTGCCTCGCACGGAATATAAGGCCGATGGCGGCGGTGTTTTCCGTCAGGGTAAGATAGTAGTGCTTGTCGACAGTTATACAGCCTCTGCGGCCGAAATTGTTACCGGCGCCATCCAGGATCAGGATCGTGGCATCGTGGTTGGTCGCCGTACCTTCGGCAAGGGCCTTGTTCAGCGCCCGCTCGATATGCCCGACGGTTCTATGATACGTCTCACTATTGCTCATTACTATACGCCCTCGGGCCGATGCATCCAGAAGCCTTATACCAAGGGCGAGAACCGCGATTATGCGATGGATGTGATTAACCGTCTGAAGAGTGGCGAGCTTACCAATGCCGACAGCATCCATTTTGCCGACTCGCTGAAGTTTGAGACGCTGAAAGAACATCGCACCGTTTACGGTGGTGGCGGCATCATGCCCGATGAGTATATCCCGCTCGATACCACCATTTATACCCGATTCCATCGCGAACTGACGGCTAAGAGTATCGTTTTGCAGCATAATCTGCGTTATGTGGATAACTACCGCAAGCAGCTCAAGAAAACCTGGACATCGTTCGATGCCTTCAAACAGAACTATCAGGTGCCACAGAGTCTGATAGACGCCATCATCAAGGATGGCGAGAAGCAGAATATCAAGCCCAAGGATAAGGCTGAGCTCGAAAAGACCCTGCCTCACCTTCGCCTGCAGCTCAAGGCCCTCATAGCCCGCGACATCTGGGATATGAGCGAGTATTACTCTATTTTCAACGAAGAGAATGAGATGGTGAAGCGAGCCCTTGAGGTGATGGCTCGCCCATAAGTTATATTAAGCCGAAGTGGCTTAAAGCATATCTGATGCCGTCTTCGTCGACAGAAGTTGTCACGAAGTCGGCTTCTTTTTTCAAATCGTCAATGGCATTGCCCATAGCCACGCCTATGCCTGCACGGCGCACCATCGTACTGTCGTTGCCGCCATCGCCAAAGGCCATCGTGTACTGAGGGTCTAACCCTAAGTGCTGAGCCATCGCCATGATGCCCACGCCCTTATCGGCGCCCTTGGCTGTTACATCGGTAAATGCCGGATGCCAGCGTCCCGATGTACATCCCGGCAGTCGGGCCATAAGCTCTTTTTCGTAGTCCTTGTCAAAGAATGGAGTTATCTGCAGTATTCGCTGCTGCAGCACGTGCTCTACAGGCTTTGCCAGGTTCAGGTTCTCTACAGCCAGATGCTGACGGAAAATCAGGTCTACATCGCCTTTAGGATCCAGTACCGCCACATCCTTCTCGCCTATCACAATCACGCCGTAGCGCTTCTCCCGACTGTCTTCTACCACCATTCTGGCCTCCTGCTGCGGTATCGCCTTGCAAGCCACCACATCGCTGCCCACAAAGCACAGAGCGCCGTTGGTGGTCACGTAGCCGTCAATCAGGTGCTCAATGGCCCCCAGATTGGTAATGATGATAGGTGGGCGTCCGGTGGCAATAAACACCTTATGACCGTTAGCCTTCGCATGAGTGAGGGCCAAGATAGTAGAAGGCGGAATCTGGTGGGTTTCAAAGCTCACCAAGGTTCCGTCTATATCAAAAAACAGTGCGTATTTCTGTTGCATACCGTTATTTCTTGTGATTCTGGTAGTAGTCTAATCCCAGCTTCACATTCTCGATAACGGCGTCAGATGAGTATGTAGCACCGGTAACAGCGTCAACCTTTAGGTTCTTAGCGTCCTTAACCTTCAGGCCGTTCCATTTGTCCAGCAGCGCCTTTTTCACCTTGAGGAAGTACTTTGGAGTCTCCTGGTTCTTCAGTGCCTCAATCTTCACAACCTTGTTCTTCTCTATGTAAATCTTCAGTGGTGTTGCACCTATGTATCCCTGAACATCCTTACCTAGAGTAGTAGTATTGATAACGGTCATGCCGTTCTCTTTTGTCATTGTCTGGTCGCCGGCCATCCAGCTCTGCAACATCAGTGCTGCAACTATCAGCGAGCAGCAGCTAAAAGTCTTGATTACAATCTTTTTCATTTCTTTTTTATATTATTATCCTTACTGTTTTTACTTCATCATCTCGTCGAGCATAGCCAGTGCCTTGTCTTCGGCAGCCTCCATAATCTCACGCTCGCCCGGACCTTTATCGTTTATTCCGCACAGGTGCAGTATTCCGTGTATTATAACGCGGTGCAGCTCCTCGTTGTATGGACGTCCGAACTTATCCGAGTTGGTAAACACGGTGTCGAGCGATATAAACAGGTCGCCGCTAATTGTCTTGCCCTCGGTGTAGTCGAAGGTAATGATGTCCGTATAGTAGTCGTGCCCCAGATACTGGTTGTTTACCTCCAGAATCTTCTCGTCGTTCACAAACAGATAGCCTATCTCGCCAACTTTCTTTCCGTAGCTGGCAGCCACCTTGCGTATCCAATTTGTTGTTTCGCGTTTCTTGATATTAGGGAACTTCACCCCTTCTGCTTCGTATATTATCATATTTTTCCTTTTTTAGGTAAATAAGCACTAACATCAACACCAAAATGCTGCAACTCTCTTACAGCGCTCGACGACACACTGGCCAGCTCGGGCTCGGTATACAGCAATATTGTCTCTATGCCGCCTAATTTGCGGTTAAAGTCGGCCTGCCACTGCTCGTATTCAAAGTCGCTCACAGTGCGCACACCTTTCACGATGAATTGGGCATTTTCTTCCTTTGCAAAGTCCATAGCCAGCCCGTGGTATGGTTTTACCTCTATACGTTTTTCGTCGGCATACAACTCTCTTATCACCTTCATACGCTCCTCGACCGAGGGCATATCGGGCTTGTGTACATTGTCGCCCACCACTCCTATCACCAGTCGGTCGAAGAGAGGCAGCGCACGGCGCACTATCGAGTCGTGTCCAATGGTATAGGGATTAAAGCTCCCAACAAATATTCCAGTCTTCATAACTTTCACCTTTTCACCCTTTCACCCTTTCAATCAAACAGATTAGGTTGCATAATGTTTCCACCGTATGGGTTGCGGCCAAAGTGCTTGTAGGCCAGCTCGGTAACCATTCGTCCGCGTGGCGTACGTTTGATGAATCCCTCCATTATCAGGAATGGCTCATATACCTCCTCAACAGTGCCGGCGTCTTCGCCTATGGCTGTTGCTATGGTGGTTATACCTACAGGGCCGCCCTTGAACTTATCGATGATGGTAAGCAGAATCTTATTATCGATTTCATCGAGACCATACTTATCGATGTTCAGTGCCGTCAGGGCTATCTTTGTTATCTTAGTGTCAATCATACCGTTGCCCTTAACCTGTGCAAAGTCGCGCACTCGGCGCAACAGGGCATTGGCTATACGTGGCGTTCCGCGCGAGCGTCCGGCTATCTCCAGTGCGGCATCCTCTGTTATAGGCACTCCTAATATTCCTGCCGAGCGCTCAATGATGGTCTGCAGCGTCTCTGGCTCGTAGTATTCCAAGTGCATGTTAATGCCGAAACGGGCGCGCAGAGGGGCCGTTAGCAGTCCGCTGCGCGTTGTAGCGCCCACCAGTGTAAACGGGTTCAGGTCTATCTGAATGCTGCGTGCTGAAGGGCCTTTGTCAATCATTATGTCGATGCGGTAGTCCTCCATGGCGCTGTACAGATACTCCTCTACTACGGGCGACAGACGGTGTATCTCGTCGATAAACAGCACGTCGTTCTTCTCGAGCGATGTCAGTATTCCTGCCAGATCGCCGGGCTTGTCGAGCACTGGTCCGCTGGTAATCTTGAATCCCACGCCCAGCTCGTTCGCGATGATGTTCGACAGGGTGGTCTTTCCCAGTCCTGGAGGTCCGTGCAGTAGTGTGTGGTCAAGAGGTTCGCCACGGTATTTTGCAGCCTCTACAAACACTTCCAGGTTCTCTACCACCTTTTTCTGTCCGCTGAAGTCGCTGAAACTCAGCGGGCGCAGAGCGTTCTCAAAGTCTTTCTCGCCCTGCGCGAAGCGTTCCTCGCGTATATCGAAATCCTCGTTCATTACTTCTTGAACGCCTCGTCAAGGTTAGGATACTCTTTCTTCTGCTCGTTGTCAGCCTTCAGATAGTCTTTCAGGTCGAAGTGCAGCATCGATGCCACAAAGCTCGATGGCCACTGGCGAACCATGCGGTTCATCTTAGTAGCTGTATCGTTATATACCATACGCGAAATGCGTACTTTCTCTTCGTATTCTGCCTGTCCCTCCTGAGCCTTGATATACAAGTCGCTGGCTTTCAGGTCGGGATACTGTTCAACAACAACGTTCAGTCGGCTCATCATCTGTCCAAGCAGATCGGCCTGCTGGTTTATGGCAGCAGGAGTGTTGGCAGGGGCGTTACCGCCACGTGCCTGAACGGTCTGGATAATGGTCTCACTCTCGTGTGCGGCATACTGTGCAGCGGTCTTAGCCAGAGCAATCAGCACATCAAAACGCGAATTAAGCTGAACCTCAATCTGGCTCAGTGCATTCTTACACATCTCGTCAAGGTTTACCAGCGTGCGCTGGGTTGAGATAAAATAGCCAATGACTACAAGCGCCAAGGCAACAATAATACCTAAAAATGTTCCTAATACTGCCATAATTACGTAATATTAATGTATTATGGCGGCAAAGGTACGAAAAGTTTTTGAAAATTGAATGAATATTATGTACTTTCTGCTTTTTTTTTCGTATATTTGCAAAAGAAAAAAGCACTTTAAAAATTTTACTGCAAACAGATGAATAAAGTAAGAATAACGGCTGTGAGACAAACGGTTTATTCCGACCTTATGGAGAAATACGAGAATCACATAGATCATACCTGCGATGTAAAAGAAGGTCAGCAGTGGATTTCGGTTGATGGTAAACGCCCAGAGGGTATGTGCCCTGCTGCCTGGGGCTCCATGAAGGAGTTTGTAGAGTCTCTGGCCAGAGGCGAGGGTTATTTCTACGACGGATGGATGAAGAACCCCATGAGCGCCATGATAAGCTGCAACGACGGTTTCCGCCCGTTCAGCTTCTATATAGAAGTTATTCCCTGTCAGCCGTAGCTAACAGGGGAGCTGAGTCACCTTTGAGTCACTCAGATAGTCTCTATGTGCTATCCGGATAGTCTCTTCGTTGTGTGCAGATAATCCCTATGGGGGGTAAGAGATAATCTGAACGAGTTGTTCAAGACTTCTGAGCGAGGCGTTAAATCCGTCTCAATGGGTTTTTAGTTAAATTTGAGTGACAATGGTGACACTAGTGACAGTCATTTCTTAACTTTCCTCGCGTACCGTGCGAATATAATATAACATGTATATAAATATAACATGTGTACGCGAAGGATTATATGAAAACAGTGTCACCACTGTCACCGTTGTCACCTTTTGAGCAATCTTCCTCCTTGTCAATTACTTTTTCCGCCCGAAAAATTGCAAGATTCAATAAAATGGCGTAACTTTGTACCCGAAATTATAAATACTATTAGTAGCAATGAAAAAACAGTTGTTGATGATGCGGATAGCCATTGTAGCAATGTGCGCCGTAATGATATCGCTGACATCGTGCCAGACTGATAACCCGGTAGATCCTTATGTGCCAAAGCATGAGGCTTGGACGCAAGAGTTGATTGACTCGCTGGACAAGGCGCCTGAGGTGAAAGCGCTGCTTGAGAAAGCCATTGCTATAGCAAGGGAGCAGAATCCTGACCCTGATACCAACCCCGGTCAGACTTTGGAGCAATACTACGATTATCTCGACTGGTCGGCCAAGTGTCTGCCCTGGAGCATATTGCCGCAGCCGGCAGGTCGTACGCTCTACGACAAGATAGACCAAGGCGTAGACTATTTCTACTATATTCTGGATATTCCGCTTGAGGAGCTGAAGGATAGCGACCTCTATTACCCCTCGCTACAATATATCGAGCCGTTTAAGTCGTGGTATCCCAAGTATCACGATGGTTGGGCGCTGTTTCTTAGCTCAGAGGAGTCGTGGAAACCAGAGTATCAGGAAACAGTGATGGCCGACCCGATGTTCGGACTTCAGAACGGTTGGTATGAGGATGCTTCTAACTGGCACTCGTTCAACGATTTCTTCTGCCGCCATCTGTCTTCGCCTGATGCTCGTCCGATAGCCTCGCCTGATGACGACAGCGTGGTGGCTACCTGTGCCGACTCTCAGCCTCAGGGCGTATGGGATATAGATGAGAATGGAAATCTGGTGCAGAAGGAGGGGGTGATTATCAAGTCGCGCCAGTTTAATTCTGTAGACGATCTGTTGGGACCTGACAGCCCGTTCCGCGGTCAGTTTAACGGTGGAACGCTTACTCACACGTTCCTCGATGTGAACGATTATCACCGTTACCACTATCCCGTAAGTGGCACAATCCGCGAACTGCGCAAGATAAAGGCCATAGATGCTGCAGGAGGCATAACAATATGGGATGCTGAGGCTAAGCGCTACCGCCTGGAATGCGACATTCCTGGCTGGCAGATGATAGAAACACGCGGTTTGGTGGTGATTGAAACAGAAGAATACGGATTGGTGGCTGTGCTGCCTATAGGCATGTCGCAGATATCGAGCGTGAATTTTGTAGACGACGTGAAAGTAGGTGATAAGGTGACAAAGGGTCAGGAGATGGGCTGGTTCCTCTTCGGCGGAAGTGATATTGTCTACCTGTTCCAGAACAAGGTATCGTTCACCCTGGAAACAACCGAACACCAGCTTCAAGGAGAGAAACTTGGTAAGCTAACTAAAAAATAAAAATGAAGAAATTTTGTATTATGATTATTGCTGCTGGTTTGTCAACTATGGCCGCAGCACAGGAGAAATTTGAACAAGGTAAACCTAACAATGACAACTACAGATACTTGGATGAGTATCAGGGGTTGAAGAATTACATTGACTATTCAAAGTATCCCAATTTTAAGTTGGGCGCGGGTACAACAGTAAATGACTATCTGAACAACTCGTTGGTTAAGAACTTGACCAACAAGAACTTCACAGAGACCGTGGCAGGTAACGCCATGAAGATGCAGAGTTGTGTTGACGGTAATGGTAACATGAACTTCACTACTGTTAAGAACTATGTGAACGCTGCCACCGAGGCTGGCTTGAACGTTTACGGTCACACACTGGCTTGGCACTCGCAGCAGCCCAAGGGATGGCTTCTGAAGCTGTTGTCCGACAAGCCAGACCCAAATTCTGAGCAGGTTTATACAGAGATTGCAAGTAAGGATTTCCGTACATCGAAGAGCATCGGAAGCTGGAGATCAGATGAGTCTACTTATGGCTATTCTCTTAGTTTTGATGCTACAAATGGTCTTAAGATTCACACAACAAAGATGTGTGAACACTCATGGGATGTGCAGTTCCTTGCAATGGAAAACATTTTTGTTGAGAAGGATAAGACTTACAAGATGACAATGACCGTAAAAGGTTCGGCAGAAGGAAAACTTCACAGTAAGCTGGGTGACTGGAGCAATGGCGAATATCCTGATATTCCCTTTACTACCGAATGGCAGGACGTGACAGTAGAATATAAGGGTATTGTGGAGAGCAGCTTCTTTATGTTACAGTGTGGTGACTTTGTAGGTGATATCTATATCAAGAACATCAAGTTCGAGGGTTACAAAGGAGCTACTGTTCCTCTGACCAAGGAAGAGATGCACGACACATTGGTGTATGCAATGGACAAGTGGATTAAGGGTATGATGGAAGCCTGCGATGGTAAGGTAAAGGCTTGGGACCTTGTGAACGAGGCGATCTCGGGCGGCGGTGACGACGGTCAGGGCAACTATCTGTTGCAGCACTCTACAGCTTACAACCCAAGCGGTAATCCCGATGCTACATGGGATGTAGGTGGTGATAATTTCTATTGGCAGGACTACATGGGCGACTTGGAATACGTACGTCAGGCTTGTCGCTTGGCTCGTACGTATGGCCCTAAGGATGTGAAGCTCTTTATCAACGACTACAACCTGGAGTCGGATTGGGATGACAACAAGAAGGTTAAGTCGCTTATCAACTGGATTAAGAAGTGGGAGGCCGATGGCGTAACCAAGATTGATGGTATCGGCACACAGATGCACATAAGCTGCTATGAGGATGCTAATCTGATGAAGAGTGCCAAAGACCATATCACCAAGATGTTTGAGTTGATGGCAGCATCGGGTAAGCTGGTTCGTGTAAGCGAGATGGATATGGGCTATGTTCGTGGTTCAAACAAATGGGCAGGCTCCATCAAGACAAACCAGCTGACCGAGGCTGAACACAAGAAGATGGCCGACTTCTATGAGTGGATATTTAAGGAGTTCTTCCGTATCGTTCCTCCTGAGCAGCAGTGGGGTATTTGCCAGTGGTGTACTACCGATGCACCTGAGAACAGCGGATGGCGCGGTGGTGAGCCTGTAGGAATCTGGGATCTGAACTACTACCGCAAGCATGTATATGCAGGATTCGTTCGCGGACTTGGTGGTGTGCCCAGCGGTATTAAGGATGTGAAAAAAGATGAGGTTACAGATGCCTCAAAGGAAATCTATAACCTCAACGGAGTGCGTATGTCAGCTAAATCGCTTGATAATCTTCCTGCGGGAATCTACATTGTAGACGGAAAGAAGGTATCAAAGTAAATTATGATTTCTCCTTTCCTTTGAATGACTTAACCTTCATGCCAAGTTTATCGGGCATGATAGCATTCAGGAAGATACCTACAATAGCTGAAATAGCAAGACCTGAAAGATGTATGGGGCCAATGGCGATATCGTCGTTGGCTCCATATTTTACACCGATAGCCAACACAAGGATAAGTGCAGCAACAAACACGTTGCGCGAACTCTTAAGGTCGACCTTCTCTTCAACAAGGTTACGCACACCAACAGCTGAAATCATTCCATAAAGGATAAGACTTACACCACCGATGGTGGCTGCAGGCATGAGCTGTACAAGGCATGCAAACTTAGGGCAGAATGCAAGTATGATGGCAAGGCATGCTGCTATACGAATAACCTTTGGATCGAAAACCCTGGTAAGATTAAGCACACCGGTATTCTCGCCGTAAGTGGTGTTGGCAGGAGCTCCGAAGATAGATGCAATGGCAGTAGCAACACCGTCGCCGCTAAGTGTGCGATGCAATCCTGGCTCGCTAAGGAAATCCTTACCTACAGTAGAACTGATGGCAAACATATCGCCTATGTGCTCCATGATGGTTGCAAAGGCAATAGGCATGATTGCAAGGATGGCCGACAGCATGAGCGTAGTGTTGCCGTCTTCCAGAACAGCGAGTATGGTATGATCCTTTTCTATGGGGAATCCCACCCATGCTGCTTCGCCAAGAGGTGAGAAGTCTACTTCACCCATACATGCAGCGATTAAATAAGATACAACAACACCAAGAAGTACAGGAATGATTTTGATGATGCCCTTGCCCCATACCGATGAAACGATAACGGTGACAATTGCTATGATGGCCAGCAGCCAGTTAGTCTGGCAGTTAGTGATGGCCGAACCAGAAAGAACCAGTCCGATGGCGATAACGATAGGGCCGGTAACTACTGGTGGGAAGTACTGCAGTATCTTCTTTACTCCGAACGACTTGATAAGTCCGGCCATAACAAAGTACATAAGTCCTGCACACGCTACACCCAGACAGGCATAATCGAGAGAAAGAGTCTCAGAAAGTCCCTGTCCCATGCCCATCTCCTTAACAGAAGCATAACCGCCAAGGAAGGCAAACGAAGAGCCAAGGAAAGCTGGTACATTCCACTTGGAAATGAAATGGAATATCAGCGTACCGATACCTGCAAACAGCAGTGTAACTGATACATCAAGACCCGTAAGCAGCGGCACAAGTACTGTGGCTCCAAACATAGCAAAAAGGTGTTGTACACCAAGAATCATCATTCGCGGAGTGCCCAACTCTCGGGCGTCGTAAATGGCATTTTGTGGTTCCATAAATAATTTAGTGTTTAAAAATTTGCTGCAAAGATAAACATAATTTTAAAAATTATCATTATCTTTGCAAAAAAATAACTACTATATGAAACGAATTTTACTTTTATCAGTTCTGACAATTCCATGTATGGTGAGCCGAGGTGCCGACTTTACGATACAGACAAATCAGCCCAGGCAGACTATTCGCCATTTCGGAGCATCGGATGCTTGGTCGATGCAGTTTATCGGTCAATGGAAGGATGAGGCCGAACAGCAGAAAATAGCCGACTGGCTCTTTTCTACCGAGAACGATGCCCAGGGGAAACCTCTAGGCATAGGACTATCGATATGGCGCTTTAATCTTGGTGCCGGTAGTGTGGAGCAAGGCGAAGAATCGCAGATAAAACCAGGCACTCGCACGGAATGCTTTATGACTAAAGACGGAACATACAACTGGAACAAACAGCAGGGGCAGCGCAAGTTCCTGAAGTTGGCCAAACAGCGTGGCGTTCCACATTTTCTGGCTTTCCTTAACTCAGCCCCTGTGTATTTTACAAAGAACGGACTTGCCACTAATACAGGGCGAGGAGGTACAATAAATCTGAAGGACGACTGCTATGACGACTTTGCACGATTCATGGCTACATCTATAAAAGGTATAGAAGAACACGACGGCATACACTTCGACTATATCTGTCCGGTAAACGAACCTGACGGGCACTGGAACTGGTTAGGACCGAAGCAGGAAGGATCGCCCGCAACAAACCGCGAGATCGCAAGGCTGGTAAGAGAGACTGGTAAGGAATTCAAGAAACAGAAGCTGACTACCCAGATACTGATAGACGAATCGAGCGATCTGCGATGCCTGTTGGGAACACATCAGACTAACTGGGAGCGCGGCTACCAGATACGTACATTCTTTACTAAAGACAGCGTTAAGACCTATCTTGGCAATGTGCCCAACGTGCCGAAGCTGATGGTGGGACATAGCTACTGGACTAACACCCCTGTGCCGTATATGCGCCAGATACGAGAGCAGCTGCGCGACAGCATAGCTAAGTACGGACTGAAGTTCTGGCAGACAGAACTGTGCATTATGAGTAACGACCAGGAGATAGGCGGTGGTGGCGGCTATGACTTCACAATGAAGACTGCCCTTTATGTGGCACGTGTGATTCATCACGACCTGGTGTTTGCCGATGCTGAAAGCTGGTCGTGGTGGCGCGCCGTAGGCGAGGACTATAAGGACGGACTGATACGTGTGTACACATCCGACCAGATGAAGAGCGGCTATGCCGTTGACTCGCGCCTTATGTGGGCGCTTGGCAACTACAGCCGTTTTGTGCGCCCAGGAGCTGTGCGCTACGAAGTTACTTCTGATGCTGATTTCGATCCTTACGGAGTGATGTGCTCGGCCTATCGTAATGCCGATGGGCAATGGGTGGCTGTGGTAATCAACTATAGCGAAAAACTACAGGAATTCAGTCTCCATCTTACGGGTAACGCCCGACAGTGGCAGATGTATCGTACATCCGATGTGTCAGGCGAAACACTTAAACCCATAGGCACTACGAATGGCAGTACAATACTGTCGCCGCGTAGTATCACTACTTTTGTAATGAACTAAGCAAGAGGCTCGTAGGGTAGGCCGAAGACATCGGCTACGGCTTTGTATACCACCTTTCCTTCTACGATGTTCAGACCCTTTGCCAAGGCGGAATCGTCTTTGCAAGCCTGCTGCCAACCCTTATCGGCCAAAGCTATTGCATAGCGAAGAGTGGCGTTGGTAAGGGCGAGGGTAGAGGTGTTTGGTACGGCTCCAGGGATATTGGCCACACAGTAATGAACAATGCCGTCTACTGTGTAAACAGGTTCGCTGTGGGTTGTCGGGTGTGATGTCTCGAAGCATCCTCCCTGGTCGATAGCCACATCAACAAGCACTGTGCCCGGCTCCATCAGTTTAAGCATGTCGCGGGTGATGAGGTGTGGAGTCTTATCGCCAGGAACAAGCACAGAACCAACTACGATATCAACCGATGGCAGTTGCTGACGGATGTTATGCTCAGATGAGTATAGGCTATGAACATTTGGCGGAGTCTCAAGGTCGAGTTGGCGCAGGCGTGGCAACGATACATCAGTGATGGTAACCTCGGCACCCATGCCGGCTGCCATACGTGCTGCAGCCTCACCAACAACTCCACCGCCTAATACCAATACGCGAGTTGGCGATACACCTGGAACACCACTGATAAGCTTGCCTTTACCGCCTTTTGTCTTCTGCAGATAATAAGCTCCGTTTAGTGTCGCCATACGTCCTGCCACCTCGCTCATAGGTTGTAGCAGCGGCAGCGATCCGTTAGGTAGCTGTACCGTTTCGTAAGCCAGACACACGGCTCCACTCTTAAGCATAGCATCTGTAAGCTCCTTCTCGCATGCAAAGTGGAAATAGGTGAACAGAAGCTGGCCTTTACGAACCAAAGCGTATTCGGGCTCTATTGGCTCCTTTACCTTAACAATCATGTCGGCCTGCTTATACACGTCTTCGATGGTAGGCAGAATCTTTGCTCCAGTCTTAAGATAGTCGTCGTCGCTAAAGCCGCTACCTTCGCCGGCTGTATGCTGCACAAATACCTCATGACCGCGCCGTGTTAGTTCAGCAACTCCCGCAGGTGTCATTCCCACGCGGTTCTCATTGTTCTTAATCTCCTTTGGAATACCTACTCTCATAGCTATCAAGTTTTTAGTTAAACGTTTATTCTATGCCGCAAATATAAGAAAAAAACTTATACGTTGTTCTTTGGATTGAAATTTTTTCTTATCTTTGCACCTTGGAAACTAGAAAGTGAACCTAAATTAATTGTAACAGATATGAAGAAATATGCTTTAACAGCATTGCTGGCATTGGCTTGCATGAGTATGCAGGCAATAGTAACCGTGCCTATCAAGGGAACAGTAGTAAGTGCATCCGACCCACATATTCTGTATGCGGGGCGCATTAGTTTTACCAACCCCGAGCGTCCGGCATTCAACTTCCCAGGTGTGCAGATAAGGGCAGCCTTCGAGGGTACATCACTTAGAATGATGGCAAAACCCAAGAGCGGCTACTTTATGGCTCAGATAGATAATGCCGAGCCTTTCAAGGTGTCGTTTATGGGTCAGCGCGACTCAGTGGTAACGCTTGCAACAGCTCTGCCAGATGGAAAGCATCAGGTAAAACTGATGTATGCTATCGAGGGTTACGAGATGTATCCTGAGTTCTGGGGATTTGTGCTTGACGAAGGTAAGAAGCTGGTTGATGCTCCTGCGTTTTCTGACAGAAAGATAGAATTCATCGGCAATTCTATCACCTGCGGCTATGGTAACGAGGGCTTGAATAAAAGAGAGGGTTTTGATTATGCCACCGAGAATCATTATTATAGCTATGCATCGATAACAGCGCGCAATCTGAATGCCCAGCACTGGGTGGTGGCTCGCAGCGGTATAGGTGCATATCGAAACTATAATGGCCCAAGAACGGGTAATCCCGAGTCGAACATGCTGGTTCAGTATGAGTATATCGGTTATGCCTGGAAGCCTGAATTGCGACAGGAGGCTTCTTTCTTGCGCGAGAGCTGGGACTTCGGTCGTTATCAGCCCGATGTTATCTGCATCAACCTGGGCACCAACGATACCTCGACCAACAACTACGACCTGAAGTTGCTGAAGCAGAACTACAAGAAACTGTTGCAGTTGGTGCGCCAGCATAATCCCAAGGCCAAGATTGTGTTCTTGTCGGGTTCTATGCTTTACGAAAAGGAGCTGAAGGAAGTAAAACAGCTGCTCGACGAGGTGGCTGCTGAGGCCAAGAAGGCCGGCGATAAGGAGGTTTACCGTTTTGATATGGAGCCGATAAATGACGAGAAGTTGTACGGCAACGATTGGCATCCAAATGTCTATATGGATGAGAAGATGGCTGGCGAACTTACAGCCTATCTGCGCAAGTTGATGAATTGGAACTAAAAAAGCGGATTATCCGAGCAGTTTCCTTGTGTCTTCAAGTATCTGCATAAGCTCGTCCATAGTCTCGGCACGAAGCATTGCGATACGAGTCTGACGGAAATCGGGTATTCCCTTGAATATAGGAGTAGCAGCGAGGTGTCTTCTGGTATGGAGGATGCCTCGTTTCTCGTCTATACGTTCTACATTGATGCGAAGCAACTCTTCGAGTATGTCGAGCTTCTGGTTAAAGTCGAGCTCTTCGCGACTGAATATCCAAGGACATCCGAAGGTGGCACGACCTATCATGATGGCATCTACTCCGTAGGTCTCGAAAGCCTTGTCGGCCTCGTCGAGACTATGTATATCGCCATTACCTATAATAGGAATATGTATGCGAGGGTTGCGCTTTACTTCGCCTATCAGAGTCCAGTCAGCATTTCCTGTATACATCTGACTGCGGGTGCGACCATGAATGGTTAGCGCCTTGATGCCGCAATCCTGCAACTGTTCGGCCAGCTCGGTGATGATGAGCTGTTCGTGATTCCAGCCCAGGCGGGTCTTAACGGTTACAGGCAGCTTTACTGCATCAACCACCTTGCGGGTAATCTCCAGCATCTTCGGTATGTTCTGCAGCATACCGGCACCAGCACCTTTGCCGGCAACCTTCTTTACAGGGCAGCCGAAGTTAATGTCGATAAGATCGGGGCCGGCCTGTTCTACAATCTTTGCGGCCTCTACCATAGCATCCACATCGCGACCGTAGATCTGAATGCCCACAGGGCGCTCAGTGTCGCTGATAGTTAGCTTCTGGATAGTCGACTTTACATCGCGAACAAGTGCCTCGGCACTTACAAACTCGGTGTACACCATAGCAGCTCCGAACCGCTTGCAAAGCAGTCGGAAACCAATGTCAGTAACATCCTCCATAGGTGCTAAAAACACTGGATTCTGTCCGAATTCTATTTCTCCTATCTTCATTTCGGGTGCAAAGATACAATATTTTCTGATATTATTTGGCAGTTTCATCGGATTGTTGTATTTTTGTGGTCGAAAAATTGAATTATAGCAATGGAACAGCTACTCCACTATACGTGGAAACATAAACTTTATCCGCTTAAAGAACTTACAACAAACGACGGACAACGTGTTGAGATAATAGATCCGGGATTGCATAATCGCAACTCCGGACCCGACTTCTTTAACGCAAAAATCAGGATAGGCTCAACAATGTGGGTGGGCAATGTAGAGATTCACGACAAGTCGACCGACTGGTATCAGCATGGGCACGACAAGGATAGTCGTTATGATAACGTGGTGCTGCATGTGGCCGCCGAGCTTGATACTGAGGTGATGAAGTCGAACGGAGAATACGTGCCGCAGTTGCAGCTTAGTGTGCCTGATGATGTGTTGACGCACTACGACGAACTTCAGAGAACAGACGAGTATCCTCCCTGCTACAAGGTTATTCCCCACTTGTCGGCACTGATAATCCATTCGTGGATGGCTGCCCTGCAAACGGAGCGTCTGGAGCAGAAGACCGAGGCTATCCGTAAGCGTGCAGAGTTGTGTAACGGCTCGTGGGAGGATGCCTACTTCGTTACCTTAGCGCGAAACTACGGCTTTGGCATTAATGGCGAGGTGTTTGAGCAGTGGGCATATAACATTCCGCTGAATGCTGTGGCTCACCACCGTGACGACCTGTTCCAGATAGAGGCCATCTTTATGGGGCAGGCTGGATTACTGGAGCTGGATTCCATCCCAGAATACTACCAGAAGGATGCGTTAAACGATGGTTACTTTGCCAAACTGCGTAATGAATACCAGTATCTGGCCCATAAGTTCTCGATGAAACCGATAGATTTCAAGCTTTGGCGATTCCTCAGACTGCGTCCGCAGAACTTCCCGCATATACGTATCTCGCAACTTGCAAACCTGTATTATCAGCAGAAGGCAGGATTGAGTCAGCTTATAGAGTGCGAGACGCTCGACGAGTTGAAGAATGTGCTTAAATCGCAGGTAACACCTTATTGGGAGACTCATTACACCTTTGGCTCTACAAGTCCGAAAAACGAGAAGCATCTGTCGTATGGCTCAATAAACCTGCTGATGATTAATACGGCCATACCCATGCTGTTTGCCTACGGAAGGCATACTACCAAGGAAGTGCTATGCGATAAGGCTTTCGACTTTCTTGAGCAGTTGAAGGCCGAGAACAACCATATCATCCGCATGTGGCAGCAGGTGGGTCTGCCTGTAAAAACGGCTGGCGATTCGCAAGCACTGATACAGCTTAAAAAGGAATACTGCGACAAGAAAGAGTGCTTGCGTTGTCGCTTTGGATATGAATACTTAAGACGGAAATAACAGAAGATGAACCAGGAAACATTCTATGCGATGGCGTTGACTCGCCTGACGAACTTTAACTTCCAGCAGGCTTTGGAGATATACAAGGCAGCAGGAAGTGCCCAGAATCTGTATGAACACCGCAATGAGGTGGGGGATATGATTGAAGGATGCACACCACGACTGGTTGAGGCTCTTAAGGATTGGGGCGACGCGATGAAACGTGCCGAGGTAGAGGTGAAATATATGGAAGAGCATAAAATCAGGGCCTGTACGCTGTTAGACGATGACTATCCACAACGCCTGCTGGAGTGTGCCGATGCCCCTTTGGTGCTTTATTATATAGGTAATTCCGACCTGAATCAAGCCAGGATTATCAGCATGGTAGGTACCCGACAGATAACCAACTACGGGCGAGACTTGTGTCATAAGTTCATCAGAGAACTGCACGAGCTGTGTCCGCAAGTGCTTATTGTGAGCGGCTTGGCCTATGGTGTAGACATATGTGCTCATCGCGAATCGTTGGCAAATGGCAATGAAACAATAGGCGTGCTGGCACATGGGCTCGACCAGATTTATCCTTATCACCACCGTGATACCGCAGCCAAAATGGTGGAGCACGGCGGACTGCTAACTGAGTTTATGACGTTGACCAATGCCGACAAGCCTAACTTTGTGCGTCGTAATCGCATAGTGGCTGGTATGACGGATGCTACCATCGTAGTAGAAAGTGCAGCTAAAGGCGGCAGTTTGATTACCGCAGAGATAGCCCAGAGCTACGATAGAGCCGTGTTTGCATTCCCAGGAAACATCGGTCAGCCGTTCTCTGAGGGTTGCAACAATCTGATTCGCGACAATGGGGCAGGGCTGATTACTTGTGCCGAGGACTTTGTAAAGGCTATGGGATGGCAATATGATGCTGTGCGCAATCAGGCTCTTGCCGATGGCATCGAGCGCCAGCTCTTCCCAGAACTCTCGCCCGAAGAACAGAAAATCGTTAGTCTGCTGCAACAAACCAACGATCTTCAGCTCAATATCATAAGTGTAAAAACTGGAATCGCCATCCATCAGATTACCGCCATGCTGTTCCAGTTAGAGATGAAAGGCGTTGTCAAGCCTTTGGCTGGTGGCATGTATCATCTGTTGATGTAGCATCCTCGTGTATGCTTTCGGCCATCAATCGATAAATCTGCTTGGTGCGCTCGTCGCTAAGCAGGTCTATCTGCATGTTCATCACGCCAGTATCCCAGCGCATCATAGGTCCTGTCTGGGCTTGTTTTGGCGATAGAACCGATACTTTTTTGGCCGTTTCATCGATAAGCGGCAGGAATAGCTTAAAATCAATCTTTTCTTCCTGCAGCACCTTTTCTGCCAGTCGGTAGCAGTGGTTTGTAAAGTTACAAGCCAGCACAGCCGCCAAGTGTATCTTTTTGCGTTGAGCCGAATCGGCTAATACCACATTTTCGCTGATTTCATCGGCAATCTTGCGGATGATGCTGAGTGTCTCCTCGTCAGAAGCCTCCAGGAAACAGGGAATCTCGCGGAAGCTTACCCTGCGATTCTTCGAGAAAGTCTGCATGGGATAAAACACTCCATAGTGCTGCGCCTTACCCTTCAGCACATCCATAGCGATGCTGCCCGCCGTGTGGACAACCACCGCATTGCTCGCTTTCTCGCCTATCTTTGCTGCAATCCCGCTGATGGCATCATCCTTTATAGAGATGATATACACATCGGCATTTCCGTCGATTTCATCGGCGTTTGCCGTATAAGCGCACCCCAGTTTACCAGCCAACTCCCGTGCATGCTCCTTCGTCTTACTAAACACCTGCACGATCTGCTGCCCAGCATCACTCAAAGCCAACGACAACTGCGTGGCCAGATTTCCCGAACCTATTATTACTATCTTCATAACGGCTGCAAAGATAATAAAAATCTCTGTCCCAATTGTCTCATTTGTCACAAATCTGCGCCTTTTGTCCCAATTATTTGGTGGTTTCATCAGCATTCACTATCTTTGCAGCGCAGAAAGTATAGATAGAAACGATGAAACAAGAAGTAAACCCTAATGAAACCAGCCGTGCTTGGGCGTTCCAGATGTGGATGAAGTCGCCTGTGCCTATGGTCACACTCGTCAAGACGTTTGATGTTACCCAATTGTGCAAGGTGTGCAAGCGCAATGGCTTGAAGTTCAATAAGTTGCTGTGCTGGTGCTTGGGGCGGGCGGCTAGAGATATAGACGAGTTCTACCTGTTGCCAAAGGATGGCAAACTGTACAAGTTCGACCGTCTGGCCATCAACGTGATAGTAGACAATGCCAAAGGCGGCATCAGCACTTGCGACATACCTTATAGCGATGATTTCCAGCAGTTTAGCCGCGACTACGATGCCATCACACAGAAGTGTAGCACCAACTGCGAGGAGATAGCTGACGAGGAGGCGATGATACTTGGCACATCGGCCGTTACAGGTACAGAGCTTGACTGCATCGTAAATCAATACAATGGTATCTATAATAATCCCTTCCTTGCTTGGGGCCGCTATCGCAAGAGTTGGTTCAAGGTAACTCTCCCCATCTCAATGCAGTTCCACCACGCCCAGATGGACGGAGGCCACGCCGCCCGATACTTAGAATCGCTGCAACAAGCAATCAATAGTTTGGAGTAAATGGCGAAACCTGTATTTAGAATAATTAACGCCATCGATGCAAACAATCCTTCATATCGAGCGTATATGCTAGTAAACAAGGATTAAAAGAAAATGGAACCGTAAACATCCATGTCGACTTGAAGAAAAACTATCCGCAGCACATTGGCGGAACACCTATCAATGACGAGATGAACGCTCTGATTACAGAAGAAAAGCAGAATACCAGCGATCAAACACTGTTTAACCAGAACATCTACAAGATTGTAAACGGCATCGTAGAAAAGCATCCTCGCCCGTAGATTGCATGGAGACGAAATAGAAAAGAAGCTCAACGAAATATTTCAGTAGCTTTTAATTATATTCCCAGTTAGGGAACGTTTTGTTCCCAAGCTGGGAACGTTTTATTCCCAACGTGGGAATATTTTCTGCTTGAATTATATGGTTTTTCACTATTTCAAAAATAAAAGAATAATTGAAAAAATCTCTCATCCCTCACTTGAACCACTTGAAACCCGTATAAACAGGGGATTCTTGAAAAATCATCCCTCACTTAATCCCTCACCTAATCCCTCCCTAATCTCTCACTCAATCTCTCATGTTTCATTTTGTGACAGACTAAAAAAGTGGGGGTTGATGTGAGGGATATGTGAGAGATAAGTGAGGGATAAAAATAATCTCTCACATCCCGAAACACCTGTATTTATGCTGGTTTCGAAAGATTATGTGAGAGATGAGGGATTTTTTTAGTGTGCCTCACTTCATCAGCGGCGTTTAGTTTGCATTTGAGGCCTGAAGATAGATTTCGTCTGCTAACTTCTGTTTTTCCTCTTTTTTGAGCGTTACTATTCTCTGTTCAGGCTGATAGCCCTTCCTTGATACTTTAATAATGTATTGACTCGCACGAGGAACAGATGCTACATAACGATACATCTTTGAGTTTTTGGAAACCTCTTGAATAATTGGCTTACCCAACTTCATGCCATCGATATTGGTGATTGTTACATCAGCATCGTTAAGATACGTCTTTGATTTGGCGTCTCGAACATACGCGCCGATAAGCACTTTCTCTTCTTGTGAAGTATATGTATTTTCAAGAGCTGACTCACCAACAATGGAATCGGTATAGAACTCAGAGATTTTATCGAAGTTTACTCTGATAAAGGTACAGCACTTAACGGCTTGACCTTTTTCTTTGGCAGGTTTCCATTTGGGCATAACACTTACAAGGCGGACGGCTTCGTCGTTAAGACTCTTACGGATTCCGTGTCGGATACGGGCACCACTAACAGAGCCATCCTCGTTGATAACTGCACAAACGGTGACAGGATACAACTTCTCTTGTTTGTCGGCAGATGACAACTGAACGTGTTCGGCAAACCATTTATCGGCATCGCCTTCGTATTTTGGTTGCTCCTTTACATCAATAGAGTTATAGATATGTACGCCTGGTTTGTTCATCCAGAATGTGTAACCTTGCAGATCTTGACCAAATAATGCTTCTACTTTATATGCTTCACTCGAAAGACCAGGATAGGTTGCCTTAACGATGGTGCCAAGTGCAATCTTCATTTCGCACCAGCCCTCGCTATTGGTAAAGGCTTTGTGGCCTGTTTCTTCAACAGAAACCTCTGCGCCGCTAAGTGGTTGGCCTGTTGCGATATCCTCAACCTTGAAGAATATCCAGCGCTTGCTGGCATTCTTATACTTCTCTGGCCATTCATACTTCTCTGTTCGATTGAAGCCAGAGACGTATGTGGTGTAGAGTTCGATAACTCTGGGCTTATCGCCTTGCAGAAACTTAATTTCTTTGATGCTTTCTACGGGCACGTAGGGGATGTTGTCCTTTGTAATCTCTTTGCCATCAAGTTTTACAACATGATTTTCCAAATCGAAATAGCTTCTTGTATTCCAACCTCTTTCTTCCTTCACGTCGCCATGTTCGGCTAGATGACCACTTTCTAACCAAGTATAGAAGGCTCCAACAGGGGCTTTTACACCCAAGCATTCTCTGCCATCCTTCACTTCGAAGGTGATGGCATACTTATCGAGATTGCGATAATCAACCTTTGTTGCACACGAGGTATATAGAGATATAGCCACGATTGGCAGAATGTAGGCTAATCGCCACCATTGCAGGCGGTTTGATTTTGTTTTTGTTATCATTGTTATTCGCTTTTTAAGGGTACTCTTATTACTGATACCATTAACCAGAGAGTACCCACCCTGGCTGGCGGCCATACGGACTAACAAGTTTAGATACTGAATGTCGTTGAATCCGTGAGAGAGTACCTGCTGATCGGCCTCGTACTCATGAATGGTGCGCAAGTCGCGTCGCAACATCCACATGGCGGGGTTAAACCATTGCAGGGCAGTAAACAGTTCTATCAATACCACATCCATAGAGTGATGCAATCGGATGTGACCCAATTCGTGCGTGAGAAGGGCTGATGTGCCTTCCTCAAAATCCTTTCGATTAAGAAATACCGTATTCCACCAGCTGAAAGGCTGACTGGCCGTCTCGCAAACAGCGAGTTCATGGCCTTCTGACATTGGATGAATCTCGCTAGGCTGTTTCAGTTTGTTAAGTTGGTGTAGTGATAACGACAATCTTGCTATCATTAATACCACACCTATTATAAAAATAGCAACCAGCACAAGCATCCAGGCGTGATAATCATTCCCCGTATTGTTTGATACAATCTGAGCAGCATCCATATCACCTGTAATGTCGACGGTTTTATGGATGGTTATCCTACAGAGTGGGAGTATAAACGAGGCTATCACTGATAATATTAGTATCATGCGATTTTGTTTATGGCAAGTCTGGCTTGCCAAAAATAATCGCCAGCATGCATAAAATGCAGTTATCAGTAGGGCAACTTTCAGCTCGTAAATCAGGAATGCGGTCATTTTTCTTGTGATTTTAGTTCTTCTACTTGGCTTAGGAGTTCGCGTAGATCATCGGTGGAAAGCTTTTCTTCTTTCAGAAAAGCAGAGACAAGTCCTTTGTACGAGTCTTTTACATAACTTTCTACCAGACGGAAGATGTTGCTTTGGGCATAATCTTGCTCAGTAATCAGTGCTTGATACTGATAAGTAGATCCATATTGCTTATGTCCCAAGAAACCTTGCAGTTCCAGTCGGCGCACGATGGTTGACAATGTATTGAAATGTGGACGTGGCTCTTCGTAGTACTCCAAGAGTTCGCGTACAAACAACGGGCCATGCTGCCAGAACAACTCCATTACTTCACGTTCCTTATTCGTAAGTTTCTTCATTTTAGGTTACCTTTTAATTGTTGAATTATTCACTACATTCAGTATCTGGCGGCAAAGGTAACTATTTGTTTGTAAAGATACAACTATTTTTTGTAGTTAGTTATTTCAGTTAACTTCATTAAATAGTTGTTTACACCGCTTAACTTTATGGTTTTTCACTAATAGAAGCAAGGGGGCTCGCTATTTGCGAGTCCCCCTTGTGGTTTATTTCTTTGCTATTTTGAGATAGGACTTCAGGGCTTTGACGTAGGTCTCGAAGGCTTGGTGGACAACGATGGTGATATTAATTACCACATCATCATGCGAATGGTGCGCTGGGCAGCGGAGCGCATATCCTTTATCTTATCGTTATACTCTTTGTTCTCGGTAGCTTCCAGGAATCGGTTGAAATAGTCTTTGGCCTTGTCGCGTTGCTTTAACTGAAAGTAACATTGTCCCATCAGGTAGGTGAGCTCGTTTACATCTTTCTCCTCGGCATAACGCATACACTCCTGCAACTCCTCCAAACGGAAATCGGGTTCTGACTTTAGTTTAAAAGCCTCGGCCAATTCCTTGTGCAAACGGAATAAGGTCTGACGATCGGGCATCAGAAGCTTTTTAGCCTCATCAAGGTACGACAAAGCCTCGGCTCCAAGGCCAACCCTGTTGCTGACAATACCCAACATAAACAGGCAATAGGGATGATGGTCGTTCTTATCGTAGGCACGATACAGATAATCATAGGCTGTAGAGTTATCGCCCATGCGCTGATAAGTTAAGCCTAAGGTATAGAGCGTACCAAAACAGGTATCGCCAACCGCCTCGAGCTTTTTCAGCTCCTGTAGGGCAAGGTCGTAATTACCTATGTTATAATAGGCCTCGGCCAGTTGACGGTTAATCAGAATATGAGTTGAATCGCGTTCAACGTACTTCTTGCAGATGTCGATAACCTTCTTAGGAAAACTCTTGCGCCCCATATCGCCCTGCCAACCGTTGTTTAGTCTTGGAGTATAATCTACAATCAACTGTGCATCGTAAGGATTGCTCTTCAGCATCTCATCAGCCCAATAGGCCAAGGAATCGTTCTGGCCAAGCTGAGCAAAATTGTTGTAGTAAAGGTGCATATCCTCTGCGTTAAGACTATCAACTGCTATCTGTCGCAGACAATCCAGACTTTTGTTAAAGTACCCACGCGATGCCAAGCGTACGGCATCAGCACGAAGAGTTGTTGGCGTTTGTGCAAAGGCAGACAGGCCGATGAAGACGGCAAGAATGACTAGTGATATCTGTTTCATTGTTGTTTCTCTTTTTCTAATAATGCTTTAAGTTTATCGATAGCCAGCGTGATGCTGATATTCTTAGCGATGATGCGACCAGAGCGGTCAACCAGATAATTGTGGGGAATGGTCTGGATATCAAGAGCCTGATACTCGGGATACATTGCTCTCTTCTTATCATCGTAGGCATAATAATTGTAAATCTTGTAGGGGCGATCGGTTTGGGTGGCATCTTTGTTGCGCAGATCTTTCTCCTTTACGGTGCTCCACCACTGTTTGCGATTCTCGTCTATACCTATCAGGCACACAGCCAAGTCATCGCTAAACTCCTGTGCAGCATAGCGAATATTTGGCATCTGGGCCATACACGGTTGGCACCACGATGCCCAGAAATCTACCAACACATATTTCCCACGAAACTCATTCACGTTACCCAATGGTCCATTATACAGTTTCAGATTCATATAATCACCAACTTTCAGTGGTTTCATCGTAATCTTCTCGTCCTTCTGGAACCGCTCACTATATGTCCGAAGTTCCAAGGAACCCCAAATCTCAAAACTTTGTGCCGACATATATGTTCCCAACGTACTATCATTGACGAAGGCCTTCATTGGCGGATAATCAGGGAATCGCACTAACAGCGAATTCATCATATCATCGACCTCCTTCTCTGTGTAGGGATAAAGTGTGGGATTTCGGCGGAAGGAGTAGAACACATCGCCAGCAGCATCGATAACACTATACGCTCTTGCCAGTGCAGGCATATTCCAGGATATAGCGCTCAAATTCGTCTTTCTCCTTTTTGGCAATGGCATTGATAGAATCTCGTTGGGCGTCACTTAGGTTATAGAGCTGAGACAGGTTGTGCTGATTGAGATATGCCTGACGAAGACTGTCGTACCTATGTTGATAGCGCACCATCTCCAATGTCGAAGACGAGCCTTCCACCTTATCTATATAGCGGAGTCTGAAGCCGTCGTCCTCGTCGCCGATATGTATGGTAATACTATCGCCACCCTTCACCACGATGGGCACACACTGAGGTCCTCGACGCTGCAACAGCAGGTTGACATTATACTCGTACGGAACATAGCCATGCATCGTTCCTACTCGGTGGATAGAGTCAAAACTAATAGAGTCGTGCAGTTGCATCTCGCGTTCAATCATCGAGTACATATACATCTTTTGTGGTTCGCTGGCAATGGCCGAATCAATCTTCACCGTTACTGCAAACCTATTCTCAGGCACTCCCACCCACTTCTGGGCCGAAACGCCTATGGCCTCAAATGCCATTAATGACACTAATGCAATCTTTTTCATACACTTCTATTTAATCAGTTCATCGAGTTTCTTAATCAGTTCCTCGCCGTGAATGTTGATGGCAATGATCTTACCGTTGCGGTCTAGGAGATAGTTTTGAGGGATAGACTTGAAACCTAAGGCTTCGATGTCTGGATACATCTTGCCCTTGCTGAAGTCTACTCCTACGAAATGAGAGAAATCTTGCATACCTACAGACTCTATCCTGTTTTTCCATGCACCAGGCAGTTTGTCGAGCGTGATGGCGCATACCTCAAAGTCGTTGGTGTACCGCTTCTTTATATCTATTAGTGGGCGCATATTGTCAATACATGGTTTGCACCAACTGGCCCAGAAGTCTACTAACACATATTTTCCCTTAAACATACCCAGACTCAATGTCTCTCCATCCATCTTATGAAGATTTATATCCAACTTCTTGCCAGTTTTGATTTTCTGTTTCTTTGTATCGTTTGAGAATCGGATTACAGAAGCACGGTCTTTCTTTATCTTCTGCATTTTTGCATAGATGCGCTTGGACTCAGGCGTTTCCATGGCTGATGCTTCTAAACCATAATGCAGTCTGAAGGGGCGATAATCAGGAAACTTCTTGAGCAAGGTGTCCTTATATAGATAGTCCTCATGATAATCGATATTCAAAAAGATAAGTGAATGATCCACAAGGTATGGATTGGCTGACTTTGCCAAGCCAGCATACATATCATGAATAGCAAGACTATCTGTATCAAACTGCTGCTGTAATACATGGCGCCTCAAGGTATCAGCCTTAGGAGTATGAACTATTAGCGAAATTAGCGAATCTGTCTTACTGCGCAATATGCGATTTAGGCGTGAATAGTGGTTCCACTCTGTTTGTGCGCTTAGCTGTGGAATCTCAACCTCGTTATTAAAGGCGACCTCGCTTTCTGCAGGAGCATCAAAAGATATACTATCACCAGGAGTAAGAATCAGTCTAATTTCTCGTGCGCCTCGTTTCTCGAAGGTTAGCATCACAGCATTTTGAAAAGGAATATAGCCTTTTAATACCAAAGTGGTATTACCATTGGTACGCAAGGAATCCAACAGATAGGTATTACTATTATAATGTGTATACAGATAAACATCCTGCGGTGTAGAGGCTATAGCAGGTTCTACATTAACTCTGACGTATATGTTGGATATTGAATCTAAGACAGATTGTTCTTGTGCCACAGGCAATTCTTTCTGAGCATCGAGAGCAGGCTTTGTCGATTGGCAGCTGACAAAGGTTGCCATCAACATCAGTTCACAGATAGATAGAATAGTTTTCTTCATTATAATTTGTTTTTGTTTCGGTGGCAAAGGTATATAAAAACTCCGATAGCCTGATACTACCGGAGTTTGCAAATAGTTTGCATTTGGTGTTTAGAGGGTTCGGATTACCTCGTCCCAGTCTTTTGCACTGGCTTTTTTGCCAAATGTCTTTTCGTATAGACGACTGCGAACAGTAGAGATGGCAGCCTTGCTGCGGAGGGTGAGCGTGGCAATTCTAACAGGTTCGAAACCTGCTTTTAGCAACAGACTAACATGCAGTTCGTGAGTAGATGGATGACACAGATGCATCAAACGTCCTGTGAATCCATCATATACCTCATCGATTGCCTCAGAGAGGTTTATCCAATCCTCGTCAGTGGGATGTTCGTTTTCAGGAAGTGTTGCCAGTCGCTGCCATATTTCTGTGCTCTCGATGGTCTGTTCGGCTCGTTTAATCTCTTCTGCATCAGTCTTTGCATAGATCTTTTTGAGCTGTTGCAAGTGCTGGATACGCATCTCCATAAGTTCCTGACGACGGCGATGACGTTGGATATAGGTAGCAAAGAGCACAACTATTATCACCACAAAGGCTATACCTATTATAATTATAATCTGCTTAAAATGATTATCGGCTTTCAGTTGCACATTTTCTTCGGCCTGTTTCTGATTGTTGTAAAAAGCGTCGGCTTGGGCGATGGCCTCGTTGTTGGCAATAAAGTTCAGCTCATCGTTCAAATCCTTGTAACGTGTGAAATGGTCTTCGGCCTCGGCAGCTTTACCTTGTTTAATGGCTATATGAGCCAGAATCTCATGCACATCACGCTTACTTACCGAGTTGCCCTCTTCCATCACTCGCTGGCCAAAATAGAGCGCAGAATCAATCCTGCCTGTGTGGTAATATACGCTTGCTAACAAGGCATCAACCTTATGACGCCCGCCTTGCATTTGCTTATCCTTCAGGGGGAGAGCCAATCCCTTGGCAGCACTATACTTTCCGCTTTCGCAGTAATAGGTAGCCATGTCGAGCCTCAGCTCGTCCTGTTCATCAAACAGTCCGGCTTTTGTGGCTAAGACAAATGCGTCGTTAAGGTACGATAACATACCTCTTGGCACGCGTTCTATCTTAAACGACTGACTGATATAGCGCATTGCATGAATCATGCAGAGTGTGTCGCCCTGATTTTCGGCATAGTGCAGAATGTAATTGGCATAGCGATTGGCCACATCGGGCATATTCTGGCGAAGTAGCAGTTTCACCATCCTTTCGTATAAATCGATATGCTGAGGCGTGATTTCGGTTGGCAACAGCTCTTCGGCCTTATGATAATAGGCGATGGCCTTGGGCCCATCGTTGCAGTTAGCTGCTATCGAACCAGCTATGATATAACTGCGTATCTGTTTTTTCTTATCGCCTACCTCCTTGTAATAATCCACTATTTCGTCAGCAGCCTTGAAGTTGCGCTCGGGCGTCTGCTCGTCGTTCATCTCAAGAGTCAACAGCATATAATAATGCTTCACATAGTCGGCACAATTTTCCGCCTGCCCTTTGAGTTGGGCCAGTTCCTTTCGAGCTAAGTCACGATTATGGCGATGGTCTATCTTGTCGAGCTCGTGATAATAATAATCGTTGCCGCTATAATGGCAACCCGACAGCATCGTGATGGCAAAGAACACCATCGAGAGTAGATAGCATTTCCTTATCGTCGAATTGTTACGTTGAATTCCTTTTATTATCTTTGCGTTCATTTCCTCTTCACAATTGTGATTGACGCTGCAAAGATAGCGATTACTGCTGAAACCACCAAACATATTTTGGGCAAAAGGCACAGATTTGTGACAAATGGGACAATTGGGACAATACGAAATCTCAATGATTTTATGCCAGGGGGGACGGTTCTGTGGCAGGCAGCTATCCGCCGATTTGGGAGATGGCGTAAAGCGGAAATATCTTAAATCTGTATATTGTTATTTCGCATTTAATATCTCGAGAGCTTTTTCCATGATGGGGTCGCCCTCTGGGGCATAGTATTCATCGTATGTAAGGGGAACTTCTACATCGGGCATCAAGCCGCGTTTGGCTGGGAAACGGTCAGTAACGGTATCGTCGGCAACGGTCTTAACCAATGGCAATGTGTACTCAATGTGAGAGTGGGGAAGGGCGAGATGCGCAAACTTAACGGCTGTCATATAGTGGTAGCCAGTGCCCGTTTCACGTCCTACGGTAATGGCTCGCCCGTTGCGAACCAATATGGCAGGGAAGTCGGATGCAGCACTCTTCGACGTCTCATCAGTAAGAATAATCACACGTCCGCCGTAATGCACGGCGCTATCTGGATAGATAACATCTGCTATCGACGAAGGGTTATAAAAACCTGTCTGCCCCTCACGAGCCACATAGTCCTCGAATGGTTTGTCGTCAGCAGGGATGTTCATACAGTGAACAAAGCTTTGATATACGCCGTTGCTATTCACCTTGTCGTAGTGATTAGTCTCTTTTGTGGGCTTATCAATGAACCACGACACCAAGCGATTGCATACATCGATATGCCCACCGGGGTTGTTGCGTACATCGATAATCAGATTAGGCACGTTTTTGTGGCGCATCAGACTATCGGCAATGGCTTCCATCTGCACTTCATCCAAAGTGAAGTCGCTAATTGTAAGCAGGGCTATATTGTCTGACTTCATCGTAAAACGATATTGCGCCTCTTGGTTAGCGCTTATTCGCTGATAGCGGGCGGATTTTCCTGCCGACGGTTTTATACTTTTTACCTGATTAGCTGATATCCACTGATCGCGAACCACCGAACCATCGGCCATTTTTATCACTGAAAGATGCCTTGTAAGATTATTGCCAACCAAATAATTCCATGCTCGCAGCATAAACTGGTTGACAAACGACTGGTTATCGCCATCCATGCTACTTGCTACATTACGTAGCCTTTCTATCAGCGTCTGTGCATCTTCACCATCTATAGCCGCAACTTCCTTACCAATATATTTCTCATAGCCCATCTGAGCCTGAGTAACTATCAGCTTTCCGTTAAGCGAACCAATAAATAAATGTGGCACGCAATAGTTGGCTGTAATTGATGGATCGTCGGTGTCTATCCATGCGTGAGAATCGTGCAGGAACTGCTGGCTGAAGGTATTACGCACAATCTGATAGAACTTGTTATAGCTGATGGGAGCCTTAAGCTTCTCTTTGGTGCTGCTTACAAACTGCTGACATTTCTCCTCGCTGATGATGTCGTCGAACGAGGGATAGCACTCCTTTATGGAAGATACGAGGAAATCAAAATCATCGTTGGCCTGCTTAACAGTCAGCGTCTTAGGAATGACCAATGGTGCAATCTTCTTAAAGGTTGTTTTTAGTCCGAAGGGCGTCATTGGGTCAACATGTTTGCCATCCTTGCCTGATACACTGATGCTGATATGTGGCTCACCTATCTTGCGATAGTCGTACGCCACAGTGCCGAGCTTCTGACCTTTTGTGATGCGTTGCCCCGTTTTAAACGGAATATTGCCACGCAGACCTGAAATATATAGTTTACGCCCATCAGCCAAGCGCAGCATGACGGAGCCATTAATATATTTCAGACCCATCGGCAGTTTTTTGTCGTTAGCCAACTTCTCGCGCGACTTATCGAACGTGCCGCCATCATTACCATAGGTAACGGATTGTTTGAGAGATGTGTTGGCTACTACATACAGAGCTCCGATAGTTCCATCTACAGGAGCTACTACCGTAGTGCCCTCGGGGGCTGCAATAAACAGATTGCCGATATTAAGTTCTTTGTCGATACGGTCCTGAGGCTGACATACAATGTTTTCACCTGTCTTAGCACCCTCGATGGGCCACAGCCATTTTGAGTTCTGTGCTGAAACTGATAACGAAGCTAATGAAAGCAGAATAGAAATAAATTTCATAAATGGGTTACTTTTTATAGTTGATTATTGTGATTTGATATTACGTTTGAAACAACCCTTTGAAGAGTAGGTAAGGGTCGATGGTTATTTGATGTTTGCAGTGGGGGACTATGGTCTTCGACATGCCTCCTGTGGCTATTATTTTTGGTGTCGCGTTGAGGGTGGTACTGAGCTGGTCAATGAGTCCGTCAATCATTGCTGCTGTGCCGTAAAGTATGCCGCTCTGCATGCACTCTAAGGTGTTTCGGCCGATGAAATGGGCTGGTTTCTCGATAGTTATTGATGGAAGTTGCGATGCTCGAGTGCTTAATGCGCTAAGTGATGTCTTTACGCCAGGAATAATCATTCCGCCCTTAAAAACTCCGTTTTCATCGATAACTCCCAGTGTGGTAGCTGTGCCAAAGTCGATGACGATGGCTGGTACGCCATAGCAGCGTGCGGCTCCAATAGCATCAGCCAAACGGTCCTTGCCTAACTGCGAGGGCGACTCAACATCGATCGTGATAATACCCTCGGCATCGGCTATCGAGAAGAAGTGTGGAGTGATGCCTGTAAGGTCGACTACAGCCTGCGAGATATCGTCGTTCACCTCGGGTACTACCGATGAAATGATGATTTTCTCGATATCGGCAGTCTCCACATTGTACTTGCGAAGTCCTTGGCGCAGTTCGTAGCGGAAGAAGCTGGTCGTCTCTTCCTTCTTGGTCTTGAATCGCCATGTAGCAGTGATGTCGCCCTTGTTATCAGCCAGAGCGATAACAACGGTGGAATTGCCGATATCTATCAGAATATGCATGTTAGGAAAGTGTTGCGATGAAATCAAGGATTTTGTCGGCTGTCTCTTCTTTTGAGCACAGAGGCAGCTCCTTCGCCTCATGCTGGGTTATCAGCGTTACCTGATTGGTATCAACGGCAAAACCTGTGGTATTGCCAGAGATGGAGTTGGCGCAAATCAGGTCGGCGTGCTTCCTCAGCAGTTTGGTGCGCGAGTTCTCAATCAGATTCTCCGTTTCCATCGAGAATCCCACCAATGTCTGCCCTTCGTGCTTATGCTCGCCCAACCAGCCAAGGATATCCTGCGTGCGAGTGAGCTGGATGGCCATATCGCCATCGTGTTTCTTCACCTTCTGGTCAGAATACTCAGCGGGTGTATAGTCGGCCACAGCGCTACACATAATCACCATATCGGCTTCATTGCTGCGGCTGGTAACGGCCTCGAACATATCGGCAGCGCTCTTAACTGGCACCACATCGATGCCAGTAAAAGGCTTGATGTTGACAGGTCCGGAAACCAAGGTTACATCGGCGCCACGCAATCGGGCCATCTTGGCGATGGCGTAGCCCATCTTGCCTGATGAGTGGTTGGTGATATAGCGAACAGGGTCGATAGCCTCCTGAGTAGGACCTGCGGTAATCAGCAGTTTCTTGCCTTTAAGGTCTTGATTCTTAGCCATATAGGTAAGAATGTGCTCGATGATAACCTCCTCGGAGTTCATCTTGCCAGTACCTGTATCGCCACAAGCCAGTCGACCTATGATAGGGTCGATGATATGATAGGCATAGCCCTTCAGCTTCAACAGATTATCCTGCAGGATAGGATTCTCCCACATACCGGTATTCATGGCTGGCGCAATGAGTTTTGGTGCGCGCGTGGCTAGCATGGTGGTGGTGAGCATATCGTCGCAGATGCCGTGAGCCAGTTTTCCGATGACATTAGCAGTGCAGGGAGCCACCACAAACAAGTCGCCGCGCTTGGCCAGCGACACATGTTTTACATCGAACGAAAAGTTGCGGTCGAAGGTATCAACGATGCACTTATTATTGGTCAGCGTCTCGAACGTCATTGGCGTGATGAACTTAGTGGCGTTCTGCGTCATTATCACATGCACATCGGCATGCAGCTTAATGAGCATCGAGGCCAGATTGGCGCTCTTATAGGCAGCAATCCCGCCCGTAACCCCTAATACGATAGTCTTTCCTGTCAGCATGGTGTTATTGGACTATTTGACAATTTTATTGCTCTTTGAGCAGTCCGTGTTTCTCGTAGTTAGCTTTGCGAGTAATACGATTGTTCTCGTCGACAAAGAGTACGGTGGGCTTGTGAGTCTTAGCTTCCTCGGGAGTCATATAGGCATAGGCCATGATAATCACCTTATCGCCTACGTTTACACACTTGGCAGCAGCTCCGTTCAGGCAGATAACGCCCGAACCAGCCTCGCCGGAAATAGCATAGGTCTCAAAGCGGTTGCCATTGTCGATGTCGGCAATCTCCACCTTCTCGTATTCCAGTATGCCACTCTCGCGCAGCAGGTTAGAATCGATGGTGATGCTGCCCACATAGTCGAGGTCGGCCTGAGTGACTACAGCGCGATGAATCTTTGCCTTCAGTAGTGTTATGTCCATATACCTATATTAAATATTTACGATGAAATTGTCAATGAGTCGTGTCTTGCCGATATATACAGCGATGGCCACAAGCACTTCGCCCTCAATCTTAGCTGTACGCTGGATGTTCTCGAAGTCAACCACCTCAACATAGTCGATGCGCGCCATAGGCTCGGTTTCGAGGTTCTGACGGATGATGGCGATTACCTTTTGTGCATCGCGCTCACCAGCCTCGATAGCAGTCTTACCTTTCTTCAGACTCTGTGAGAGGATAAGCGCAGCCTTGCGCTCATCAGCATTCAGATAGGTGTTGCGGCTCGACTTGGCCAGACCGTCGTCCTCGCGAACGATAGGGCAGGGCACAATCTCAACAGGGAAGTTCAGGTCGCGCACAAAGCGCTTAACAGTAGCCAGCTGTTGGGCATCCTTCTGTCCGAAGTAAGCACGATCGGGGCAAACAATGTTAAACAGCTTGCCTACCACGGTGCACACACCACGGAAGTGCACAGGGCGAACGGCGCCGCAAAGCAATTCGGTAGTCTCGGTGGTATCGATGAACGATGTGAAGTGACCAGGATACATCTCGGCAGGCTCTGGATTGAAAATCAGGTTGCCACCAGCTTCTTCTACCTTCTCCATATCGCGGTTCAGGTCGCGAGGATAGGCCTCAAGGTCTTCATTGGGACCAAACTGGATGGGGTTTACAAATACTGAAACCACCGTGCGGTCGTTCTGACTGGCCGACTTGCGAATCAGGCTCTGATGACCCTCGTGAAGGAATCCCATAGTAGGCACCAAACCTACAGAAAGGCCTTCCTTTCTCCACGCTGCAACAATCTCTCTAACCTCCTTAACAGTCTTAACTACTTTCATATCTCTATCTTCTTACTTCTTCTAACTCCATTTCAAAAAGTGCCTGCATCACATCCTCGCTGATAGCATAGGTCTGCCCTGCTGCTGGGAAGGTACGCTCTTCACACTCTTGTTTATATTGTTTAAAAGCCTCAAGCATCACACTGTGCAAGTCGGCATATTTCTTCACGAACTTAGGTATGAAGCCATTGTTATAGCCCAGCATATCCTGATAAACCAACACCTGACCGTCACAGCCATTACCAGCTCCGATACCAATGGTCAATGCATTGGTCTGTGAGGTGATGAGCTTAGCCAATGCTGCTGGCACACACTCCAAGGTAATGGCAAAAGCGCCAGCCTCTTCCACGGCCTGGGCATCACGAATCAGTTTCTGGGCCTGTTCTAATGATTTGCCCTGTACCTTGTAGCCACCCATGGCATTAACTGACTGTGGAGTCAATCCGATATGTGCAACTACTGGTATGCCGGCTTCAACGATAGCCTTGATACGGTCGGCATATTCTACGCCGCCTTCTAACTTAACAGCCTGGCAATTCGTTTCTTTCATAATGCGGCCGGCGTTACGAACGGCGTCTTCTACCGATGTCTGATATGACATAAATGGCATATCGATAACAACAAAAGCCTCTTTGGCGCCACGAACTACGGCTTTACCATGATGAATCATATCATCTACGGTAACTGCCAATGTGTTCTCATAACCCAGCATAACGTTGCCGAGTGAGTCGCCAACTAAAATCATGTCGATGCCTGCCTCATCCATAGTGCAGGCAGTGTGATAATCATAAGCCGTCAGCATGCTGATAGGCTGTTTACCCTTACGTTCAAGTAAGTCAAAAATAGATTTTCTCATTTCCTGAAATAGATTTCAATGCCTCCCTCCGAGGGTGCAAAAGTATTACATTATTTTAATATCAGCAAATTTTTTTGTTATTTTCTGTTGATTTTGGCTGTTTGTTGATAAAAAGCAGTATCTTTGCGGCGTTTTTAATTCGAATTAATTATGAAAATAGCTTTGATCGGCTACGGCAAGATGGGCAAGATGATTGAACAGATAGCCATCGACCGTGGTCATGAGATTGTAAGTATCATCGATATCAACAATCAGCAGGACTTCGACTCGCCAGAGTTTGCCTCGGCTGATGTGGCTATCGAGTTTACCGCTCCACAGGCTGCCTACGGCAACTATCTGAAGGCGTGGAGCAAAGGTGTAAAAGTTGTTTCTGGATCAACGGGTTGGATGACAGAACATGGCGACGAGGTGCGCAAGGCGTGCTCGGAAGAAGGAAAGACCCTGTTCTGGGCGTCGAACTTCTCTATCGGCGTGGCCATCTTCTCAGCTGTAAACCGCTATCTGGCTAAGATTATGAACCAGTTCCCACAGTATGATGTGGAGATGGAAGAGACGCATCATGTGCATAAGCTTGACCATCCCAGTGGTACTGCTATCACGCTGGCAGAGGAAATCGTTGAGAACATCGACCGCAAAGAGGCTTGGAAGGAGGATACTACCGACAAGAAGTATCTGCGCGTAGACCATATACGTCGTGGCGAAGTGCCTGGTATCCACACCATCCGTTACGATAGCGATGCCGACCTGATAACCATCACCCACGATGCTCACAGCCGCAAGGGCTTTGCGCTCGGAGCTGTTCTGGCAGCAGAGTATACCAAGGAGCATCAGGGATTGCTGACCATCAGCGATATGTTTAAATTTTAAGCCTTAACAAGAAATGGTAAAAAAGAAAGAATTCAATCCTAAAGTGCAGTGGGCCAAGTTTATTGGCGTGCTGGTGCTTTACTTGCTCTTCCTGTATTGGGTAGGAAGCTGGTGGGGACTGTTGGTGATACCATTTATATTTGATGTGTATATCACCAAGAAAATCAAATGGCAATGGTGGAAAGAGGCCGAGAAGCCTGTTAAGTTCGTGATGTCGTGGGTAGATGCCCTGGTGTTTGCGCTGGTGGCTGTCTACTTCATCAACCAGTTCTTCTTCCAGAATTACGTCATCCCATCAAGCTCGCTCGAGAAATCGCTGCTTACAGGCGATTATCTGTTTGTATCGAAGGTGAGCTACGGACCACGTATACCACAGACACCACTGACAATGCCTCTGACCCAGCACACGCTGCCGGTAGTGGAGTGCAAGAGCTATATAGAGTGGCCACATTGGGATTATCGCAGAGTGAAAGGACTTGGACAGGTTCAGCTTAACGATATCGTAGTGTTCAACTATCCTGCTGGCGACACCATCTGTACGGCCTTGAACTATCAGACAGAGTATTACAACCTGTGCTATGGTTACGGATTGGGCAGTTGGCCAAACATGCCAAAGCTTGATTCGCTGTCGGCAGAGAAACGACTGCAGGTATTCAGCCAGATTTACGAGATGGGTAAGAACGTGATACAGCAGAATCCTCAGGAGTTTGGTGAGATAGCTACACGTCCTACCGATCGCCGCGAGAACTATGTGAAGCGCTGCGTAGGTCTGCCTGGTCAGACTCTGCAGATAAAGGACCACATTGTATATCTTGACGGCAAGGCCAATAAGGAGCCCGAAAATGTGCAGTATACCTATAATCTGAAGCTGAAGCGCCACTTTACCGAAGAGGAACTGGAAGAGTGGAACATCACGCGCGAAGAGCTTGTGTCGCTAAACAATAACGGCTATATGCCTTTGACAAAACGCGTGGTAGAAGAGATGAAGAAGCGCAGCGATCTGCTGGAGAGCATCTCGTTCCATTATGATACTGAGCTATGGAGCTTGTATCCACAGAACGGCAACTACCATTGGACTCGCGACAACTATGGCCCCATCTGGATTCCAAAGAAAGGCGCAAGCATCAAACTTACACTCGACAATCTTCCCATTTACGAGCGTTGTATCCGTGCTTATGAGGAGAACGACTTGCAAGTGCGTGATGGCAAGATCTACATCAATGGCAAGGAATCGAAGGAGTACACTTTTAAATTGGACTACTATTGGATGATGGGTGATAACCGTCATAATTCAGCCGACTCACGCTATTGGGGTTTTGTGCCCGAGGATCATATCGTGGGTAAGCCGATATTCATCTGGTGGTCGAGCGATCCTGATCGTAACGGATTCTCTGGCATACGTTGGAATCGTATCGGCAATATCGTAGATAATATTAAATAAGGTAAAACCATGCAGGTTTTGCTCAGTACAACATACTTTGGCCCGGTGCAGTGGTATCAGAAACTGCATCGGGCTGATGCTGTGCATATAGAGAAATGGGAGAGTTTCATAAAGCAGACCTATCGTAATCGCTGTCTGATAGCAACTACCAATGGTGTGCAAGCTCTTACCGTGCCCGTTGAACGTGGTACTTCGCCTCTTATAAAGGATATCCGTATAAGCGATCACGGCAATTGGCGCCATCTGCACTGGATGGCTCTGCAGAGCGCTTACGGCGAATCGCCTTTCTTTGAGTATTATCAGGATGACATACGTCCTTTCTTCGAGAAACGTTGGGACTTCTTGTTGGACTATAATGAGGCTATCTGCCAGAAAATGTGCGAACTCATCGATATCCAGCCAAAGATAGAATATAGCTCTGACTTTGTGGCTGAGCCAAAAGACAAAACCGACTATCGTTTGGCGATAAACCCCAAACACCCAGCCTCAGATGCTGACTTCACTCCCAAGTCTTATTATCAGGTTTACTCTACTAAACATGGTTTTTTGCCGAATCTATCGGTATTAGACCTGCTGTTCAACATGGGGCCTGAAAGTATTTTCTATTTATAACGTTGAAAGAACCAGAACCAACAACAATGATGCGCAAACTACTAATTACACTATTTTCCATCGTAACGCTTACCTCAACAGGTCAGTCGCACTTCTATACATCAGAGAAACTGTCGAGTAATCAGATTACCCAGATATGCCAGGATAAAGAAGGGTATATATGGATTGGTACTGAGTACGGACTGAACAAATACGACGGCTATCGTTTTACTAACTATCTGCACGATAAAGACAATAAGAACACAGTGAGCAGCAACGTTATTTCGTTTCTGTTCCTTGACAAAGATGGTACACTCTGGGTAGGAACCCAGATGGGACTGGACCGCTATGACGCTGAGAATAACCAGTTTATCTCGGTAGAGATGAAGGGAGCTACCAGTATTCCTCGTATCAATTCAATTATTCAGGAAGACGATCATCATCTGCTGGTAGGTACTGCCGGCTATGGACTGTTCCGTCTGGATACCCGCGATAACTCCTCAAAGATGCTGCAAGGCTATGCTAAAGAAGATAACCATTACTTTAGCTACATTTATATCGATGAAAAGGGCTATTTCTGGAAATCAGGACATGGAAATTCTATAATACGTCGTTCGCCTAGTGGTAAACTTGAAGAATTCCTTTCGCCCTATGGTATGGTGACTGGTTTCGTTGGCTACGAGGGTGGTGTGCTGATAGTTTGTAATCACGGTCTGCTTTATTATCGCGACGGACAGTTAAAGACCGATTTTATCGATCCTGGTGAGTTGCGCGGTAAGGACTTGCTGCTGCGTACAGCCAAGAGCGACAAAGATGGTAATCTGTTTATCGGGACCATGGGTAACGGTCTGTGGTGGGTGCCACGAGGCGAAACTCAGATGAGGCGTTATGACTATCAGAATGCGCTGATGGACCTGAACACAGCTACTATCTGGGCACTGTTTGAGGATAATCAGGAGAATCTGTGGGTGGGCTGTCAGAGTCGCGGACTGCTTATGATTCCACAGCACCAGTCACCCTTCAGATCGTGGAAATTCATCGATCAACACATTACCACAGGTGGTTCGCTTACATCTATCTGTACTGGAGATAATGGTATGACATGGTGTGCCGTACAGAATAATGGTGTGTTTGGCTTTGATGCTCAGGGTAGAGTAGTAGCACACCCACAATCGCCCGAAGGTACATATTTAATATATCGCGATGGATTGGGAAGATATTGGATTGGTTCTAATGCCGGTCTGTATGCCTATAATCCCGCTAACGGACAATATCAGCTGAAATCATCGTTCAAGAGTGGTTTCATCAATACTATCACCGACGATGGAAAGGGAAAGATTTTCTTCTCGGTATATTCGCAGGGATTCTTCTCGTACGACACGAACACAGATGAGGTGAAGCACTTCAGTATGTACGACGGAGACGGTCCAAAAGGCAGACTGCACAACGACTGGATTAGGAAACTGATGATGGATAGCAAGGGGTATCTCTGGATATGCACCGCATCAGGTATCAATTGCTATAACCCCGTAGAAGACCATTTCCGTCCGTATGGTTGGGAAGTGCTGCTTGACTATAATGCTGTAGAAACAGTCTGCGAGACTCGTGACCATCGGATTCTGTTTGGTACCAATACCGGACTATATATCTACGATGAAAAGGCGAAAAAAGCTGTACCATTCGAAGGGGCAAAGGTGTTGAGTAATAAGGTGGTTGGCGGAATTATCGAAGACAATCGAGGCGACTTGTGGATAAGCACCACTATGGGACTTTGGCAGTATAAGCATATGGATCAGCAGTTTGTGGGCTATCTTTATGGTAACGGACTGGCCAGTCGCGAGTATGTAAGCGGTATAGCCATGAGTACTGCCGATGGTAGGGCGTGGTTTGGTTTCAGCGATGGTATAACATCGTTTAATCCAGAGGATCTCAGGCAGATGAGTAATGATATTGGCCAGATACACCTTACCGGTATATATGTTGGCGGAAAGGCTCTGCCTGGAAAGAAGCATTTCTCGCTCGAATTCATCGACAACACCTTCTCGATGGAGTTCTCATCGCTGAATTATGCCAATGCCGAAAACGTGATTTACGAGTACAGGATGAATGGTTCGCAGGAGTGGAGTCAGACCGATGCTGGTCGTAATGTTGTGTCGTTCACTCATCTGCAGCCAGGTTCCTATATCCTTGAAGTGAGAGCTTACGATAATGGTACATATACCGGCACAGAGGTGTATCATATTCTAATCAAGGCCCCATGGTATCGTTCTTCGTGGGCGTACCTATTATATATATTAGTGGCTCTTAGCGTTCTTGGTTCGCTGATGTGGACATACTTCCGTCGTCGCCGTCAGGAGTTGGAAGAGGAAAAAATGAAGTTCCTTATTAATGCCACCCACGACATCCGTTCGCCGCTAACTCTGATTATGAGTCCGTTGCATAAACTGTTGAAGCGTGATTTTGACTCGGAGACAAAGAACGATTTGAAAACGATAGAGCACAATGCCCAGCGAGTTCAGAATCTGGTTAATCAGATTCTCGACATCCGTAAGCTTGATAAACAGCAGATGAGTCTTAAGTGTCAGGAAACTGATATGGTACAATATGTAGGCAATCTGCTCAAGTCGTACGAGTATACAGCAAAAGAGCGTGAAATATCATTCCGCTATTCGCCTGAGCTCGACAAACTTAATGTTTGGTTCGACCGCAAAGCAATAGACAAGGTTGTTGACAACCTGCTTTCTAACGCATTTAAATATACATATGATGGTGGAGAGATAGAAGTTGGGCATAAAAGGCGATCCGAGGAAGCTTTTCGACAGATTCTATCAAGGCAGTAGCTCAAGAAGCATGCATATAGAAGGTACGGGTATTGGCCTTAACTTATGTAAGATGATGGTCGAGATGCATCATGGAACCATCGAGGCTGCTAATCGTAACAATGATCAGGGTAGTATCTTTACTGTTCGTCTGCCATTGGGAAATGAGCATCTGAAGAAAGAAGAACTGCTGATGGCCGAAGAAAAGGAAAAGGTAGCAAGGGTGAAGTCGCAGTCAAACTATCGTGTGATGATTGTGGACGATGATGAGGAGATAGGTAACTATATCTCTCAAGAACTTGGTGGCTACTACCACATTACGCCTGTTACAAGTGGTCGTGAAGCATTGCGACTGCTACTTGGCGCAGAGCCCGATAAACAGTTCGACCTGGTTGTAAGCGACGTTATGATGCCAGAGATGGATGGCTTTACGTTGTTAAGAATGATAAAGACCAATATGAACATCAATCACACTCCTGTTGTGATGCTCACATCGAAGGCTGCCGTTGCCAATCGTCTTGAGGGACTTGAGAAAGGTGCAGATGCCTTCCTGGCAAAACCGTTCGATATGGACGAGCTGCATATGGTTATTAATAACCTGATAAGGAAGAATCAGCGACTCAAAGGTAAATACTCTGGTATTCTTCAGCAGAAAGATATGTCTTGACGACAGCGATTTTACTGTTGATGCACTTACCAAGGAGGTTGGTATCAGCCGTGCCCAACTGCATAGAAAGATGAAGGAGATGGCTGGTCTGTCAGTAAGTGAGTTTATCAGAAACATACGTATGGAACAGGCTGTAAGACTGCTGGAAGAGCAGAAAATAAATGTTACACAGGTTGCATATTCCGTTGGATTCAGTAATCTTGCTCACTTCTCAACGGTCTTCCGAAAGCAGTTTGGTGTCTCTCCAACCGAGTATGTGGAGCAAAAAGTGCTTAAAAAACAAGGCTGAAACAAAAATGAAACGAAACGAAACATACGTTAAAGCCTTTAAATAAGAATCTGCCTATCTTTGCGGCAGATTTTTTTATATCTTAAAAAATAATTAATTATTAACTAACAAACCAAACGTATGAGTTTCAAAGCAAAGAAAACAGCCATGTTGGTAGGATTGTGCTGCTTAGGCATGATCTCAACTCAGCAGGCTTCGGCAGCTACAGAATCAGTAGCTTCCGTTCAGCAAACGAAGCAGGCTACTGGTCAGGTAAGCGACTCACAGGGTCCGCTGATTGGTGCCACGGTAATGGAGAAGGGTACCAACAATGGTACTGTTACCGACTTTAACGGTAACTTCTCTCTTAGTGTAAAGCCAGGTGCAACACTTGTTGTATCTTATGTAGGTTACGTATCACAGGAAATCAAAGCTGGTGATAACGTACGCGTAAACCTTAAAGAAGACGGTCATGTAGTAAATGAGGTTGTGGTTATCGGTTACGGTACACAGCGTCGTGAGGCCGTTACTGGTTCTGTTGCCAACATCGGTGGTGAGAAGCTGAACCAGATTGCAGCAACCAACGCTGCTCAGGCTCTGCAGGGCCGTGTAGCTGGTGTGCTTATGACACAGACATCATCTAAGCCAGGTGCTGAGATGCAGATTCGTATCCGTGGTCAGCGCTCACTGACTGCAAGTAACGACCCTCTGATCGTGCTTGATGGAATTCCATTCATGGGTCAGCTTTCTGATATCAATCCTGCTGACATAAAGTCAATGGATATTTTGAAGGATGCTTCTGCAACAGCCATCTACGGTTCTCGTGGTGCTAACGGTGTTATCATCATCACAACCGTTAAGGGAGCTCAGGGCACACCTGCCAAGGTTACATATAATGGTTATGTAAGCTTTAAGAAGGTCTTCCACAAGTATCCAATGATGGATGGTCCTAAGTTCTCAAAGATGCGTCAGCTTGCTGGTCTGTACCAGAATTCACTTGATGAGAGCGAGAGCACAAATACTGATTGGCAGGATCTGTACTATCAGACAGGTGTTAGCTACAACCACGACCTGAGCGTTGCTGGTGGTACTAATGGTGGTAGCTACAGCTTCGGCGCTGGTTACTATAAGGATGAATCAGTTGTACCTACTGAGGGTTACGACCGTGTTTCTATTCGTGGTAACTTCGATCAGACTGTTGGTAAGTACTTCCGTTTCGGTTTGAGCACCAACAACAGCTATCGCAAGACTCAGGGTGTAAACAATATGTATGCAGTTCTCTGCTCATCTCCTCTGTCTAGCCCATACGATGAGAACGGTAACCTGAAGCGTTACAACTCTCTGCCTGCTGATGATCAGGTTGTTGTAACCAAGGAGACTGTAGAGCGCGACAAGGATGTATGGCTGAGCGAGAATAAGGGTATCGGTTCTTACAATACTCTGTTCGCTGAGGTTAAGTGCCCATGGATTGAGGGTCTGAGCTATCGTATCAACGTAGGTCTGAACTTCCGTAGCTCTAAGAGCGGTTCTTTCACAGGAACAGGTGTTAATAATAAGGATGCTAACGCCGTTAACGGTGGTTCTGTATATGAGAACCAGACACGCAACTGGGCTGTTGAGAATATGCTGACCTACGATCGCACTTTCGGCAAACACAATATCAACGCTGTTGCTATGTATTCTGCAGAGCAGACCACTTATGAGCAGAGTGGTGGTTCGGCACAGGAGATTCCTGCAGACTACTTCCAGTACTATGCACTCGACAAGGCTACAGGTCAGGCTAACCTCACTGGTTATAACTACTGGCAGAGTGGTCTTATCTCTTGGATGGGTCGTGTAATGTACTCATATGATAATAAGTATATGATTTCAGCTGCTCTCCGTTCAGATGCTTCTTCACGTCTGGCTAAGGGTCATCAGTGGCACACATATCCTGCAGTAAGTGCCGGTTGGAACATTGCTCGCGAAAGCTTCATGGAGAACCTTACTTGGATCGACAACCTGAAGTTCCGCGTTGGTTATGGTGAGACTTCTAACCAGTCTATCAACCCATATTCTACTCTTGGTGGTCTGGCTATCCGTAACTACAACTTCGGTAATGGTACAAACTACAAGGCTGGTTACTATGTAAACTCACTGCCTAACCCAGAGCTTGGTTGGGAGTACTCTAAGACATGGAACTTCGGTCTCGACTTCTCATTCTTCAATGGTCGTCTGTCTGGATCGTTCGAGTACTATACTCAGAAGACCAACGACATCCTGCTCAGCGTTAAGCTGCCTGATACATCAGGTGTAAGCAGCTATACCGGTAACATCGGTAAGACTCAGAACAAGGGATGGGAGTTCTCTCTGAATGGTATCATCATTGATAATAAGAATGGTTGGAACTGGGAGGCTGGTATCAACTTCTATCAGAACCGCAACGAGTTGGTAGAGCTGGCATCAGGTGCTGATCGCGATGAGGGTAACCTCTGGTTCGTTGGTCATCCTATCGATGTAATCTACGACTATGAGTACCAGGGTCTGTGGCAGGCTGGCGAAGAGGCTGCTATGAACATTCTGGAGCCAGGTGGAAATGTAGGTATGATTAAGGTTAAGTATACTGGTGATTATGATGCCAATGGTCTGCCTACCCGTCAGATTGACGCTAGCGATCGTCAGATCATGAGCATGGAGCCAGACCTTGTTGGAGGTTTCAATACAACTGTTGGTTATAAGGGCTTCGACCTTACAGTAATCGGTTCATTCCAGATTGGTGGTAAGCTGATTTCTGCCATCCACTCTTCTAATGGTTATCTGAATATGCTTACTGGTCGTCGTAACAACCTCGACGTTGATTACTGGACACCAGAGAACACAGGTGCTAAGTATCCAAAACCAGGCGGTATCCAGAGCGGTGATAACCCCAAGTACGGTTCAACACTCGGTTACTTCAACGCTGGTTACCTGAAGTTCCGCGCTATCACACTGGGTTACAACTTCCAGAACATCAAGGCTGTTAAGGACCTCGGCATCAGCCGTCTGCGCCTCTATGCTACTGTTCAGAACCCATTCGTTCTCTTCTCTCCATTCAACAACGAGAGCGGACTTGATCCAGAGACAAACTCTTGGTCAAATGAGAATACTGCTGTAGGTTACTCATTCGGTAGTCACAGAATGCCTATCGTAGGTTATAACACACCTGCAACCCGCAACTTCATCTTCGGTGTTAACGTAACATTCTAATGAATCATTAAAGAATTAAGAGTTATGAAAACTAAAAGTATCAAATATATTCTTGCTGCGGGTCTCGTATGCTGTGGTCTTTCTTCTACCATGACATCCTGCAATAGCGTGCTCGATGAGCAGCCACGCAGCCAGTTCGACCCGACATTCTTCAACACGAAGGCGGGTATTGAGGGCGGTCTGACATCGCTCTACGCTCACCTGCGCTATTTCTATGGCAATGGTTATTATCTGAACACATTGGAGACTGGTACCGATGAGTACACATATGCTCAGAGTGCCGATGGTAACTTTAAGGATGCCGACCTCTCTGGTGTTGGTTCTGTTACTCCTACCAGCACTGTTGCTGGTGGTGCATGGGGTACATTGTTTGCCAATATCAATACTGCCAGTGGTATTATTGAGAATGGTGAGGCTGCTGGTATCGATCCTGCTCTGCTCGCTGAGGCAAACTTCTTCCGCGCTTTCGACTACTTTATCCTGGTGCAGACCTACGGTGGTGTGCCCCTCGACCTGGGTGCTGGCGAACTGAAGTTCAACACATCTACTGTTCGTACTTCTGTACGTAATACCGTTCCTGAGGTCTATGCAGCAATTTTCAAAGATCTGGAGAAAGCCGTAAACGACCTTCCTGAGAACCCGCGTCTCACAGGTACTGCAACCAAGAACCTGGCTCGTCTGTACCTCTCTAAAGCATATCTGACCTATGCTTGGTGGTTGGAGAATCCAAACAATATCCCAACTTATCCTGAGTGCACACGTAACAGCGGCGAGGCTCAGAGCTATTTCCAGAAAGCTTTCGACACTGCAAAGCAGGCTATCAGCAATCCTGGTCCATACGCTCTGCAGCCAACATTCTACGATGTTAACGTAGCTACCAACGACCGTAACTCTGAGATCATGCTCTATGCTGATCACGATGAGGACGAGAAGTATGGTAACGGCGGTGCTGGTTACGGTTGGGGTAGCGGTGGCTCTCCTGAGAACTTCGCTTACTGGATGGAGACCTGGAACTACACAGAGATGACTGCTAAGGCTGCTTCGGGTGCTGTTATCAACCCTATTCAGCGTGAGGCTGTTCAGGCTCTTGGTCGTCCTTGGACTCGTATGGCTCCTATTGCCGACAACTTCATGGAAGGTGGTGTATGGGAAGATGCTGTTAAGGCTATCGACTCTCGTTACGATGCAACCTTCACCCTGCGTTATCACACCAACTGGCAGAAGAGTGGCAACACTGAGCCTTACGTATTTGGTGCAAATGGCGAGAAGGTTTATCCTAACGAGGTTTACTTCAGCTGGGTTCCTGAGAGCGAGGATGCTAACATCAACTACACTGGTGCCGATGGTAAGCTCGGCTTTGGTGAGATGGCTGGTCGTCCAGACTTCGTAGTAGCTGTTAACCACATCAGCCGTAAGAAGTACCCAATCAACTGGAAGCTTGGTATCTATCGTACAGATAACGAGGGTGGTCTTGGTTCAAAGGTTAACGGTGGTAGCCCACGTCCTTGGAACATTGCTAAGTTCTCTGAGTTGTATCTCATTGCTGCTGAGGCTGCAGTTAAACTCGGTAAGAACAGCGATGCTAAGGAGCTTGTAAACGTTCTCCGTGCTCGTGCTGGTAAGCAGACATTCAGTCAGAACGACAACGTAGCTGTATCTGTTGACAAGAGCGCAGAGATGGTTGCTGCTACACCTGATGTTATTGATATCGACTTTATCCTTGATGAGCGTAGCCGTGAGTTCTGGGGTGAGGGATATCGTTGGTTCGACCTCGTTCGTACTCAGAAGTGGGGTGAGCGCGCAGGCACCTATCGTATTGCCGGTGCAGGTTATACCGACAAGGATCTGCAGACTGTTACTCGTAACATTCCTGCTGGTTACTACATCCGTCCAATCCCACAGGGACAGCTTGACGGTATGGAGATGGAGCCAGCTGAGAAGGAGGCATATCAGAATCCAGCATATAGAAATTGATGATAATAGTTAGTTAGATTTTCTAGACAAAACGAATCTCTTTACTATGCACTGGCCGTCGTGATGACGACCAGTGCTTTTCTTTGTTATTTATGAGGCAAAGGTAAAATTTTTTAAAATGATGACGCAGATTACACATATTTTTCGTACCTTTGCACCCAAAATTCGAAAGGTATGAATATTGAAGCATTAATCAGCAAGGCTGCAGGCGAGGCAGTAAAGGCTCTCTATGGTATGGATGCCACAGAGAAAATGCTGCAGTTGCAGAAGACAAGAAGTGAGTTTGAGGGTAACTTGACTCTGGTGGTTTTTCCATTTGTAAAGGCCGCAAAAAAGAGTCCAGAACAGACAGCACAGGAGATTGGCGAATACTTACAGGCCAACTGCGCTGCTGTTGAGAAATTTAATGTAGTAAAAGGATTTTTGAATCTTAGTGTAGGCGATGGCGCTTGGCTCCAATTGCTCGAAACCATTGATAAGGACGAGCAGTTTGGTATGAAGCAGGCCAATGAGAATTCGCCACTTGTAATGATAGAATACTCTTCACCTAACACCAACAAGCCCCTTCATCTTGGTCATGTTCGCAACAACCTGCTGGGTTGGAGCTTGGCAAAGATTATGGAGGCCAATGGCAACAAGGTGGTAAAGACCAATATCGTAAACGACCGTGGTATCCACATCTGTAAGTCAATGCTTGCTTGGCTGAAGTATGGTAATGGTGAGACACCTGAGACCAGTGGTAAGAAGGGCGACCACCTGATTGGCGATTACTATGTAGCCTTCGATAAGCACTATCGCGAGGAGGTTAAGGAGTTGGTTGCTCAGGGTATGGACGAAGAGAAGGCCAAGCAGGAGGCTCCACTGATTAAGGAGGCTCACGACATGCTGGTAAAATGGGAGAACAACGATCCTGAGGTTCGTGCTCTCTGGGAGAAGATGAACAACTGGGTATACGCCGGTTTCGATGAGACCTACAAGAAGATGGGCGTATCGTTTGATAAGATCTACTATGAGAGCCAGACATACCTTAAGGGTAAGGCTAAGGTAGAGGAGGGTCTTGCTAAAGGACTCTTCGAGCGCCATGAGGATAATTCGGTTTGGGCCGACCTTACAAACGAGGGGCTCGACCAGAAGCTCCTGCTTCGTAGCGATGGAACCAGTGTTTATATGACTCAGGACATCGGTACTGCCGAGATGCGTTTCCAGGATTTCCCCATTGATAAGATGATCTACGTAGTAGGTAACGAGCAGAACTATCACTTCCAGGTTCTCTCTATCTTGCTCGATCGTCTTGGATTCAAGTGGGGTAAGGAACTCACTCACTTCTCTTACGGTATGGTAGAGCTGCCAAACGGTAAGATGAAGAGCCGCGAGGGAACAGTAGTTGATGCCGACGATCTGATGGCTCTGATGGTAGAGGATGCCTACAAAACATCAATGGAACTTGGCAAATTCGATGATATGACCGAGGAAGAGCGCCGCGAGATTGCACGCGTGGTTGGTATGGGTGCTCTTAAGTACTTTATCCTTAAGGTTGATGCTCGTAAGAACATGCTGTTCAATCCAGAGGAAAGTATCGATTTCAACGGAAACACAGGTCCTTTCATCCAGTATACCTATGCTCGTATCCGTTCAATTCTCCGCAAGGCTGAGGCCGAGGGCTTGAAGCCTGTTGCAGCTCATGTTGCACTCGCAGAGAAAGAGGTAGAGCTTGTTCAGAAAATGAATGAGTTTGGTGCAGCTGTTGAGCAGGCTGGTAAGGATTACTCACCAAGCGGAATTGCTAACTACTGCTATGAGCTTACTAAGGTGTTCAATCAATTCTATCACGACTATAGTATCCTTAACGAGGCCGACGAGCAGAAGAAGGCTGTACGCCTGATGCTGGCTAAGAATGTTGCCAAGATTATTAAGAATGGTATGAGTCTGCTGGGTATCGAAGTACCCGAGCGTATGTAATATGCAGAATCCCCCAGACTATAGACATGATACAGTGCTGCCCTTGCCAATGGAGGTAAGGGCAGACGCTTTTGCCGTGGATGCTGCTTGTAGCGGAAACCCTGGACCTATGGAGTATCAGGGTATTGACCTAGCTACAGGTGCTCGTGTGTTCCATTTCGGACCAGTAAAGGGAACCAATAATATCGGTGAATTCTTAGCTATCGTGCATGCTCTGGCACTTTGCTGGCAAAAGGGATGGCACAACAAAACCATCTATTCTGATAGCTATAATGCTATTCTGTGGGTTTCAAAAGGAAAATGTAAAACCACACTTGAACGCACAGCAGAAACCGAACAGCTCTTCCAGATTATCGCAAGAGCTGAGAATTGGCTCAGAACCCATCAATACCGTAATCCTATCATTAAATGGGAGACAAGTAAATGGGGTGAGGTACCTGCTGATTTCGGTAGAAAATAATTATTTCCTGCGATAAACCACAATCACATTATTATTATATACTTCGCTGCTAACCACTTTGGCATTAGCAGGAATATGTGGTGCACGGGTTCCATCGCTAACAGTCATCGTAATGTTTGTCTCCACACGTATCTCGTCCCACAATCCCTGGACAAGGAATGAACGCAAAGTCTCTGCTCCGCCTTCTATTATCAGCGATTGTACGTTCTGCTCATGCAGACTTTCCAGATTAAGTGGGTGCGCATGGTCTATAACCATACGTTTAGGATCTGGCCCATACCACTCTCTCACATTCAGCTTTGGATGATCGCGCTCGTCGGTAATTCTTCCTACAAGTATCGCGTCCTCCTCGGCACGCAGCTTGTGTGACAGCATCTTGGTGAAATCGCTTGATATCTGAACCGGCTTATGATTATCATCAATAAAACCATTGGCAGTCTGAGCCCATTTCAGTATGAGATAAGGGCGCTGCTCCCGATGGAATGTGAAGAATCGACGATTCAGTGACTTGCATTCTTCCTCAAGAACGCCAACTTCTACCTCGATACCTGCCTCGCGTAGTTTCTTTATTCCGCGACCTTGAACTTCGGCAAATTCATCGATACATCCTATTACCACTCTGCGCACACCTTTCTTAATGATAAGATCGGCACAGGGAGGCGTCTTGCCGTAATGTGAGCAAGGCTCGAGCGATACATATATGGTAGATTCCGGCATTAATGATTCATCTTCTATCTTGACTGAAGCGAAGGCGTTTACTTCTGCATGTGCCCTTCCGCAACGCTCGTGATACCCCTCTCCAATAATACGGCCGTTATGTACTATCACTGCTCCTACCATAGGGTTAGGTTTTGCGTTCTGCTGACCGTTTTTTGCCAGCTGAATACAGCGTTGCATGAATTTTTCGTCGATACTCATATAATTTCAATTATCAATTATCAATTATCAATTATTTTACTTACCTTTGCAGTATGAATTACGAACAACTCTGCCAACGACTCAGCAACGTTTACGATACTGGCGAGGCCAAGGCCATCGTCCGTTGGGTGCTTGATGTACGTTTCGGACTTTCAACTGCCGATATTTATTGTGGCAAAGTTACACAATTATCCCCAAACGACCAAGCAGAACTCGAAAAAATCATGCAAAGACTCGAAAAAGCCGAGCCTGTGCAGTATGTGTTGGGCGTTGCTGATTTCTGCGGGCGCCAGTTCCATGTTGCTCTTGGAGTACTTATTCCAAGGCCCGAAACAGCAGAATTGTGCCATTTAATCGCAAATGATGGAGGCGCGAATATCCTGGATATTGGTACTGGCAGCGGATGTATCGCCATCACGCTGGCACTTGATATTGCAGATTCAAAGGTTACTGCCTGGGATATATCTGACGATGCATTGGCTATAGCTCAGCAAAATGCTAAGACGCTTGGTGCTGATGTTTCTTTTGAAAAAAAGGATGCCTTAAACATATCTCAAACCTCTAATATATGGGATGTTATAGTTAGTAACCCACCATATATCTGTCGCAAGGAAGCCGATGAAATGGAGGAAAACGTATTGAGATACGAACCCTACACCGCCCTGTTCGTACCCGATGATGATCCATTGCTCTTCTATCGCCACATCATGAACTACGCTATATCTGCGTTAAGACAAGATGGTAGGCTCTATTTCGAGATTAATCCTGTTTATGCCGATTCCATCGTAGAACAATTGCAACAATTAGGATTTGTTGATATCCTGAAGATTGACGACCAGTTCGGCAAAACCAGATTCATTAAAGCCTTTAAAAGATGAAAGAGAAGACAGAGCAGGAAGCATACTTGCAATTGGCCGCTGTCTGTGCTCATGCAGAGCATTGCGAACAAGAGATGCGTGACAAGATGAAGCGTTGGGGAATGGACAAAGATGTTCAAGAGCGTGTGGTGGCCCGACTTGTTAAAGAGCGCTATATAGATAATGAGCGTTACGCCCGTGCATTTGTTAAGGACAAGATCCGCTATAACAAATGGGGCCAGCGAAAGGTTAGACAAGCTCTTTGGTTAAAGCGCATTGACGAGGATATCCAAAAGAAAGTACTCGATGAAATCGATGAGAAAGAGTATCTTGATGTCCTTATTCCATTGCTTAAACAAAAACGTAAAACAACGAAAGCCAACAGTGACTACGAGTTGAATCAGAAATTAGTGCGCTTTGCACTTAGCCGAGGCTTTGACTTTAGTATCATTCGTCATTGTCTGGAGGTTGATGAAGATGTTGATTATGGCGAAGAAACCGATTAGTTTCTGGCATAGGCTCCTCGATTTGATTTCACCCCGACTCTGTGTTGTGTGTGGAAAAAGACTGTCGGCCATAGAGGATGTTATATGTCTTTCGTGTAACTTAAAACTTCCAAGAACAGATTATTCCAAAAATCCTTATGAAAACGAAATGGCCAAACTGTTCTGGGGGCAGATACCTATAGAGCGTGCAGCTGCATTCTTTTATTATGAAAGTCACTCAAATACAGCCAACATCATCTATAAGCTGAAATACAAGAACCATCCGGAAATAGGTCCTGTTATGGGGCGTAAGGTGTCGGTAGAGTTTCAAAGAGATAATTTCTTCGATGGAATCGATGGAATAGTACCTGTTCCGTTGACGAAGAAGCGATTACGCCGACGTGGTTATAACCAGAGTGAAGAGATTGCAAAAGGTGTTAGCGAGATAACAGGTCTGCCAATATTTAGTAATATCGTTAAGCGAATGGTATTCAAGAGTAGTCAGACGAACAAGAGCAGACTGGGGCGCAGAGAGAATGTAGAGCATGTGTTTGAACTGAATGGTGAGTTGCCCGACAATGTCAAGCATCTTCTTGTTGTTGACGATGTTGTTACAACAGGTTCTACGGTAATTGCCTGTGCACACCAATTGGCCAAGATTGATGGCATAAGGATAAGTGTTCTGTCACTTGGCTTGACAAAAAGATAGGTAATTATTTGTTTTTTCACTCACTTATTCGTATCTTTGCACCCAAAAATATTATAACGTTATGGATATAAAGAATCAATTTGCCAAGAAACTGATGGAGATTGAGGCCATCAAGTTGCAGCCAAACGCCCCATTTACATGGGCTTCTGGTTGGAAATCACCTATTTATACCGACAACCGAAAGACTCTATCGTTTCCACGTCTGCGCTCTTTCGTAAAGTTGGAGCTCTGTCATGCAATTCAGGAGAACTTCCCTGAGGCAGAGGCTGTGGCAGGTGTTGCTACTGGTGCTATTGCACAGGGTGCACTCGTAGCCGAGGAGCTTGGTTTGCCTTACAGCTATGTTCGTCCAAAGCCAAAAGATCATGGAATGGGTAACCAGGTAGAAGGCGAGATTAAGAAGGGTGCTAAGGTGATCGTGGTGGAAGACCTTATATCTACTGGCGGTAGCAGCCTTAAGGCTGTTCAGGCACTTCGTGACTATGGCGTAGAGGTTATTGGTATGGTGGCTTCGTTTACATATGGCTTCCCTGTCGCCGAAGAGGCTTTCCGTGAGGCTGGTGTAAAACTGATTACCCTCAGCAACTACGAGGCAGTTATCGAAGAAGCAGCCAAGACCGGCTATATTAAGGAAGAAGATAAGGCCGTGCTCGCAGAGTGGCGCAAGAGTCCATCAACTTGGAAACAGGACCTTTAATATTTAATGTTTAATCTATATAGCCATGGGATTATTCGGAGGAGAAAGTAAGTTTGAGAGCAGCGTAAAGCTGATTCCATATTCTCAGCTGGCTGTTTACAATAACATCAGCGACCTGAGAAACCTTGAGAAGGTGCGAGATCGTGTGCCTGAGGATAAGGTTCAGGACTTTAGCTTCGATCAGGACACAGTAAGTCTTAATGTAGCTCCAGTAGGTGAACTTAAGCTTCGCATCTGTGATCGCGAAGAGCCTAAGTGCATCAAGTTCGAGACAGTTCAAAGCCCTGTGCCATTCAATGTGTGGGTTCAGGTACTGCCTGTAGATGAGAATTCTTCTAAGATGAAGGTAACGGTGAAAGCAGAACTGAATCCGTTTATTAAGAGTATGGTAGAAAAGCCCTTGCAGGAGGGTGTTGAGAAAATCGCCGATGCCCTTGCAATGGTGCACTACGAATAATTAGAATAAGATTATAGAGACAGGAGATGAAACTCTGGGAAAAGAATTTTGAAATCAACAAGGAGATTGAGCGTTTCACCGTAGGTCGTGACCGCGAGATGGATCTCTATCTGGCAAAGTATGATGTGCTGGGTTCAATGGCCCACATCACAATGTTGGAAAGCATTGGTCTTCTGGAGAAGGACGAGCTTGCCCAGCTTCTGGCTGAGCTGAAGAATATCTATCATCTGGCCGAGCGTGGTGAGTTTGTAATCGAAGACGATGTTGAGGACGTACACTCACAGGTAGAGATGCTGCTTACACGTAAGTTGGGCGATATGGGTAAGAAGATCCACTCTGGTCGTTCGCGCAATGATCAGGTTTTGGTAGACCTTAAGCTCTTTACCCGTCACGAACTGATGGAGATAGCCAATGAAGTTAAGATCCTTTTCGATGAGTTGATTCAGAAGAGTAATCAGTACAAGGATGTGCTGATGCCCGGATACACCCATCTGCAGATAGCTATGCCATCAAGCTTCGGCTTGTGGTTTGGTGCATACGCCGAAAGTCTGGCTGATGATATGCTGTTCCTGCAGGCTGCCTACAAGATGACCAACCGCAACCCATTGGGAAGCGCTGCAGGTTACGGTAGCTCGTTCCCCTTGAACCGCACAATGACCACCGAGTTGCTTGGTTTCGACTCTATGGATTATAATGTAGTGTATGCCCAGATGGGTCGCGGCAAGATGGAGCGCAATGTTGGCTTTGCCATTGCAACTATCGCCGGAACAATAGCCAAGATGGCTTTCGATGCATGTATGTTCAATTCTCAGAACTTCTCGTTTGTAAAACTCCCCAAGGAGTGTACAACAGGTTCGAGCATCATGCCTCACAAGAAGAATCCCGATGTATTCGAGCTTATCCGTGCTAAGTCAAACAAGCTACAGTCGCTGCCTCAGCAGATTATGCTAATGATGAACAATCTGCCCGTTGGTTATTTCCGCGATTTGCAGATTATCAAGGAAGTGTTCCTGCCTGCATTCAACGAACTGAAGGACTGCTTGCAGATGGCTGCCTACATTATTAATAAGATAGAGGTTAACGAGCATATCCTCGATAATCCTATGTACGATCCGATGTTCTCGGTCGAGGAGGTTAATCGCCTGGCTGCTAATGGTATGCCGTTCCGCGATGCATACAAGAAGGTTGGTCTCGACATCGAAGCCGGAACCTTCAAGGCCAGTCACGATATCCATCACACTCACGAGGGTAGCATAGGCAATCTGTGCAACGACAAGATTGAGGCCCTGATGCAGCAGACGCTTGATGGTTTTCACTTTGAGCGAATGACTGAGGCTGAAAAGAAACTGCTGGCATGAAACGTTTGCTGATTCTTTCACTCTGCACTCTGCTCATGGCTTGTGTTGGCGAGGAGAATATCTATCACGAATACGAGTGCTACTTTCTTTTCGACACCTTTCTGCATCCCGTGCCTTGCCAGCTTACAGCTGCGATAAGTTCAAACGGTGCGTTTATGAAGGTAGAAACAAGGGTGGAGCAGGGCGTGCGACATCTGAAGACAATCCGCAACTACGATAATGCTACCGAAGACATACGACTCACAACCGATCGTGAGACAAGATTGAACTATGCGCTTGGAGCCAATAATTGCATAATAGTTGGCGTAAGCAGTTATGATAATGTGCTGGTGGCCTATGAGGGCCAGTGCTCTAACTGCTTGAAGGAACTGGGTGGCCGCCGATACCCCATGACTTGGCAGAATAACGGCACCCAGCTGCATTGCAACAAATGTAAGCGTACATACGACGTAAACAATGGAGTAGTGGCAAACGGAACTCCCGGAATAGGCCTGTACAGGTATAAAGCAGCCTTTGATGGCGGTATTCTGAGGGTTTGGAATTAAAAAAAGATAAAAAGTTTGGCTATTCCAATAAATAAAAGTACCTTTGCACCGCAAAATGGAGCCGCGATGGTGAAATGGTAGACACGAGGGACTTAAAATCCCTTGACCATTTAAACGGTCGTGCGGGTTCGAGTCCCGCTCGCGGCACTAATCAAAGGTATTTTTATGAAAAAGGAAACTATTTTACTCATGTCAGCAGCTGCGCTGATGACTTTTACATCGTGTTCTAAACTAGGAGAATTGTCAGCCGATAATTTCACTGTAACCCCAAATCCACTCGAAACTCAGCAAGGCGTTGTTCCTGCAACTATCAATGGTCACTTCCCTGAGAAGTATATGAAGAAGAAGGCCGTTGTAACCGTTGTGCCCGAACTCCGCTATTCTAACGGACAGGTTGAGAAGGGTACTACTGCCACTTTCCAGGGCGAGAGTGTTCGCGGTAACGACCAGACCATCAACTACCGCATGGGTGGTAACTATACAATGAAGACAAGCTTTGCCTATGTAGGCGATAACAAAGCTGAGATGTACCTTACTTTCGATGCCCGCATCGGCAACAAGAAGATGGAGGTTCCAGCCGTTAAGGTGGCTGATGGAATCATCGCAACATCTGAGCTTTATAAGCGCACAATTCTTTCTACACAGGCAGCTGTTGCTCCCGATGCATATCAGCGCATTACAAAGAAGAAGCTTGATGCTAACATCAAGTTCCTTATCCAGCAGGCTACATTGCGTAAGAGCGAGCTTAAGAACAATTCTGTTCAGGAGTTCGTGAAGATGCTTAAACAGATTAACAACGATCGCGAGAAACTCAACCTTGAGAATATCGAGGTTTCTGCATACGCTTCGCCCGATGGTGGTTTCGCTATCAACGATAAGTTGGCAGGTGAGCGCCAGAAGGTATCTGAGAAGTATGTAAATCAGGAACTCAAGAAGATTAAGTTCGATGCTCCTGTTGATGCTAAGTACACCGCACAGGACTGGGAGGGATTCCAGCAGTTGGTAAAGGCAAGCAACATTCAGGACAAGGAGGTTATCCTTCGAGTTCTTTCTATGTATAAGGATCCACAGGAGCGCGAGCAGCAGATTAAGAATATCTCTACAGCCTTCCGTGAGTTGGCCGATGGTATTCTTCCTGAGTTGCGCCGTGCCCGTCTTACTATCAACTACGAGACTATTGGCCGCAGCGACGATCAGATTCTCGAGCAGCTTAATGCCGATCCTGCTAAGCTGAGCATAGAGGAGATTCTGTATGGTGCTACTCTTAAGTCATCTCTCGACGAGAAGAAGGAAGTTTATCTCACAGCCGCCAAGATTTATCCTAACGACTATCGTGCATACAACAATATCGCAGCACTCGAGTTCGAGCGTGGTAACTATGCCGCAGCTAAGGAATATCTGCAGAAGATTAATAGTCTGCCTGAGGCAAATGCAAACCTAGGTTTGCTGGCACTTAAGGATGGCGATGTAGCAACTGCTGAGCGTTTCATTGCCAGCGCTACAGGTGCCAACGGACTTGCTGAGGTTATGGGTAACCTGAACCTTGCAAAAGGTAACTATGCTCAGGCCGAGGAGGATTTTGCTGAGGTTTATTCTAACAGCGCTGTTCTGGCTCAGATCCTGAATAACGATTACGTGTCAGCTGCTGTTACACTTAAGTACATCCAGAATCCAGATGCTACTTCTGAGTATCTGCGTGCTCTGATGAGTGCCCGTATGGGTAACAACGACGATGCTGCTGAGGCTCTGCGCGAGGCTATCAAGAAGGATGCTTCGTTTGCTAAGTACGCAGCTAACGATATCGAATTACAGAAGATACAAAAGTAATATGAAAAAGGCGTGTCTCTTTGCATGTTTAGTTTCGCTCGTGCTGTTTTCTTGTGGCGATAGTCAGAAGAACTTCAAGATTGAAGGCAGTTTCAAGGGCTTTAAGCAAGGAGAACTTTACGTCTACGAGATGGATGGCTCCCGTAGGCTCGACACTATCGGTGTCAGCCGAGGGGAGTTCGTTTATCAGGCCTCGATTACCGAGCCTACCACACTTGTTGTAGTGTTCCCTAACTACTCTGAGTTGCCTGTTTTTGCCGAGCCCGGTGTAACCATTAAGGTAAAGGGAGATGCGTCGCATCTTAAGGAGACCGCAGTTAAGGGTTCAGATACTAACGAGGCAATGACCGATTTTCGCTTGAGAACAAGTAACATGGTGCCTCCCGATGTTATTAAAGAGGCTACCAAATTCATCAACGAGCATGCGGCATCGCCAGTAAGTATCTATCTGCTCAACAAGTATTTTATTCAGACTCCTGATCCTGATTATAATAAGATTCAGGATTTATTAAAGACTATTATCAAGGCTCAGCCCGATAACCAGAAGATTGCAAAGATAAGTAAGCAGTTGGAACCCTTTAAGGCTCTGATGATTGGCAACCGCCTGCCTTCGTTTAGTGCAAAAGGTTTGAATGGCGAGAGTGTTTCATCTTCCGATCTTAATGCAAAGGTAAATGTTATTACCCTCTGGGCTTCGTGGAACTATGAGAGTATTAACATCCAGAATCTTCTTGCCCGACTTAAAAGAGAGCACGAGGGTAGCATCAAGGTGCTTGGCGTCAGCATAGACGGTAGCGTTTCTGACTGTCGTAAGATAGTAGAAAGAGACTCAGTTAAATGGAGCACTGTCTGCGATGGCAAGATGTGGGATACGCCTGTGCTGCAGAAGATAGGGTTGACCTATCTGCCTGATAATGTTGTTATCGATGGTCAGGGAAAGATTATAGCCCGATCATTGAACTACCAGGAGCTGAATAAGAAAATAGAAGAATTAATCGAATAAGCGATGCTTGTAAAGACCTATTGTGCAGCAGTAACAGCACTCGAGGCAACGACCATAACCATTGAAGTGAATCTGGCCAGAGGCACTATGTTCCACTTATCCGGACTTGCCGATACCGCAGTAAAAGAGAGCTACGATCGCATAAGAGCTGCAATCGAGAATATTGGTTTCAAGTCACCTACCGCCGATCTTACTATAAATCTCAGTCCGGCCGACATCCGTAAGGAGGGTTGCGGCTACGACCTCCCGTTGGCAATAGGCATTCTTGCTGCTTACGGGAAAGTGAGCGAAGACATACTTTCAGAGTATATGATGATAGGCGAACTTGGTCTCGACGGAAAGCTGAAACCTGTTAGTGGAGCCCTGTCGGTGGCCATCCGTGCCCGTAAGGAGAAGTTCAAGGGGCTGATAGTTCCGAAGGAGAATGTGCGCGAGGCAGCCGTTGTTAATCAGCTTGATGTGCTGGGAATGGACAATCTGGCCGATGTAATCGGGTTCCTTAACGGTTCTACCGAATTCGAGCCCACCTTCGTAGATACAAGGAAAGAGTTCTATGAGCAGCAATATGCCTATGATCTTGACTTTGCCGACGTAAGAGGGCAGGAGAGCGTGAAACGTGCTCTTGAGGTTGCAGCAGCAGGTTCGCACAATGTAATTCTTATCGGCCCTCCGGGCAGTGGTAAGTCAATGATGGCCAAGCGATTACCAAGCATCTTGCCGCCGCTTTCGCTTGCCGAGAGTCTTGAGACAACCCAGATACATTCTGTTGCAGGAATCTTGCCGAGTGGTACATCGCTTATCTCGCAGCGCCCTTTCCGCAGTCCCCACCACACAATATCGCAAGTGGCAATGACTGGTGGAACCCAGAAGGCTCAGCCTGGTGAGGTATCATTGGCGCATAATGGAGTGCTTTTCTGCGATGAGCTGCCTGAGTTCAGCCGCGCCACTCTCGAGGTACTGCGCCAGCCGCTCGAAGACCGCAAGATAACCATCAGCCGAGCCAAATACACTATCGAGTATCCTTGTTCGTTCATGTTTGTTGCTTCGATGAATCCTTGCCCTTGCGGCTATTTTGGCGACCCTACCCACCACTGCGTGTGCACACCCGGTCAGATTCAGAAGTATATGAACCGCATTTCAGGTCCGCTGCTCGATCGCATGGACCTTCATATCGAGGTGCCTGTGGTGCCGTTCAACCAGCTGTCGCAGATGCAGCCGGGCGAGTCGAGTGCCGCTATCCGCAAGCGTGTTATTGCAGCCCGCAAGCGTCAGGAAGAGCGATATAAGAACTTCAAGGGCGTTTATAGCAATGCCCAGATGACCGAACGTATGATTCACCAGTTTGCCGAGCCCGACGAACAGAGTCTGGATATGCTCCGTACTGCGATGGAACGACTGCATCTCAGTGCCCGAGCATACAACCGAATACTCAAGGTGGCTCGTACGATTGCTGATTTGGAAGGTACAGAGTGCGTGCTTTCGCACCACATAGCCGAAGCCATCGGTTATCGTAATCTGGACCGAGGCGACTGGGCCGACAGATAATTTTCACTTAATATCGTTATATTATGGACGAAGCCAGATTCATAAACTTGCTCGAAGAGCACGGCGTAAAGCCCACCAGCAATCGTATTGTTGTGGTTAAGGCTTTGGCCTCTTCTATCCAGCCATTGTCGCTGGCCGAGTTGGAGAGCCGCATCCAGACTATAGACAAGTCTAACGTGTTCCGCGCTCTTACGCTCTTCCGCGAGCATCACTTGGTGCATGCCATCGAGGGAACTGGTGACGGCACCCGCTACGAGCTGTGCCATAGCCATCACGATGACCACGACGACGACCTCCATCCCCACTTCTATTGCGAAGAGTGCCAGCAGACGTACTGTCTGGATGGCGTCGAGATGCCCCAGGTGCAGCTGCCTGCTGGATTCAAGCAGCATTCGTCTAATTTCATGATTAAAGGAACTTGTCCACACTGCAAAAAATGATAGACCTACAGAATCTTCGAGTGATAGCCTTCGATGCCGACGACACGCTTTGGGATTGTCAGTCGCATTTCGAAGCCGTAGAGAATCATCTCTACCAGCTCATCAAGCCCTATTGCGACGATCCTGCACGCGAGTTGTTCATCACCGAATCGGGTAATATGGCCGACTTGGGTTATGGCTGCAAAGCCTTCACCATATCTATTATAGAGACGGCCCTGCGTGTTGGTGGCAGTCATCTTAGCCATGTAGAACTCTCAGAGTTGTTGGCCCACAGCAAGTCGCTGCTGCATTTGCCTGCCACACCTCTGCCCGAGGTTGAGTCTACCCTGCAGCGCCTTCAGGCCTATCCCTACCGCCTGGTGGTGTTCACAAAGGGCGAGCTTCAGGACCAGGAGAATAAGCTCCATCGCAGTCGCCTTGGCAAGTATTTCTCACATGTAGAGATTACCTCGGATAAAACCGAGACTGAGTTCCAGAACCTCTGCGAGCATCTCGACATCCTGCCCCACCAGCTTCTTATGGTGGGCAACTCTCTTAAGAGCGATATCGCCCCTGCGCTCAACATCGGTGCTTGGGCCATCCACATCCCATTCCACGTTACATGGCAGTTGGAGCATTCTGAGGATATCGAACACGAGCGACTGATAAAAATTACCCATTTCAACGAAATTCTTAAGCACTTATGAACTATATTTTTGAAACCCGAATGGAGGTGCGCGACTACGAGTGCGACATCGAAGGCATCGTAAACAATGCCAACTATCTGCACTATGCCGAGCACACCCGTCACTTGTTCCTGCGCAGCCTTGGTGCAAGTTTCGCTAAGCTGCACGAGCAGGGCATCGATGCCGTTGTGGCCCGTATGAACCTGCAGTTTAAAACCCCATTGCGTTGCGACGATGAGTTCATCTCGCGCCTTGCACTCACCAAAGAGGGCATAAAGTACGTGTTCCATCAGGCCATCTTCCGCGCCAGCGATGAGAAGATGTGCTTCCGTGGCGATTTCGAGCTGGTGTGCATCGTCAACGGCCGTCTGGCTCCAAGCCCAGAATACGATGAGGCTTTCAAGGACTTTATTTAAGCATATAAAAACCTAACTATCCGCTATATATGAAGAAACTGTTGTTCGTGGCTCTGCTGATGGCCGCATCACTCAACATCAGCGCACAGGTTAAGGAGCCCGAGGCTCCACAGTTGGAGTTTGCCCTGCAGCTTAAGGTTACCCTTGGCGAGGCATTCGGTATCGACAACACCCAGCACGGTCGCCGCACCGTAATCCCCATCACTGGCGGAACCTTCGAGGGCCCTGGCATCAAGGGTACCATCGTTAATGGCGGTGCCGACTATCAGCTTAACGCCGAAGGTCGCACAGAGCTCGAGGCCATCTACTGCATCAAGACCGACGATGGAATCTACATCCACGTACGCAACCGTGGCATCATTGCTAACGGAAAGGATGCCGATGGAAAGCCCAGCTTCTATTTCCGCGCTGCGCCACAGTTCGAGGCACCTGCCGATAGCAAGTACGGCTGGCTAAACAACTCACTGTTCCTTTGTGCACCAACATTCTCGTCCGACTTCAAGGGCATTGTGCTCAACGTTTGGCGTGTAAAGTAACTAATCCTGTTTCAAAGCTATGAACATCAAGAACGCTTTCATCGGCCTTATGCTGCTGGTTTGCGGCAGTGCAGTGGCGCAGGATAGGGCAGAGGTGGAGTTCCAGACCACCGAGGGCAACATACGTATAGCCCTGTTCAACGAGACTCCGCAGCATCGCGATAACTTCATGAAGCTGGCCCGAATGGAGTTCTACGACTCGCTGCTGTTCCACCGTGTAATTAAGGACTTTATGATTCAGGGTGGCGACTTGCACAGCAAGCACGCCGAGCCTGGCAAGTTGCTTGGCGAGGGCGAGCTTGACTACACCATCGAACCCGAGTTCCGCCTGCCTCAGATATATCACCGCCGTGGTGTGATAGCCTCTGCACGCGAGTCAGATAAGGTAAACCCCGAGCGTCGCTCTGGTGCAGCCCAGTTCTACATCGTGTGGGGTAAGGTCTACGATGACCGCCGATTGGCAAAGGTTCAGGAGAAACTAGATTCTTTATCCGATGGCCAGATAAAGCTTACCCCCGAGATGATTGAGACCTACAAGACCGTTGGCGGCACACCCCATCTCGACGGCCAGTACACCGTGTTTGGCGAGGTTACCCAAGGCCTCGACGTTGTAGAGCGCATCATGAAGGTTGAGACCGACAAAAACGATCGCCCTTTAAACGATGTTCGCATACTGAAATTAAGAATCATCAGCGACCCCTACGCCCCCAAACCAGCACCCGCCAAGAAGGTTGTTAAGACCGTACGTCGCGTGGTAAAGAAGAAGGCAAAGTAACAAAATTGCTAATCAAAAACGTAAAAATTTTGGATTCTTGCACATAGTTTCAGAAAAATAACGTATATTTGCGCCGTGTATCGAAAGATTACACGGCTTTTTTATTCCAATAACTATCCATCTATTAACAAGCTCAGTTGTGAAGAATATTCTTTATCTGCTGCTGGCCGTCATCCTTGTTTGCGCATGTAAACGCGACGCCCCGCTAACGTTTAAGGCAGGAACCTACGAGGTTACTACCCAGGGACATAATGGCGACATACGCCTAAGTGTTACATTCAGTGATTCGTGCATCACCGACATACTGGTGCTCGAGCAGCACGAGACGCCACATGTGGGCGACTTTGTGTTCGACCAGCTTATTCCTAAGATTATCAGGGCCAACGGAACCGGCATCGATGCTATGACAGGTGCCACCGTTTCAAGCAATGCACTTATGGCCGCTGTGATGCAGGCAGCCAAGATGGCTCAGGTGTCAGATACGGCTAAGTTCAAGAGTGCCGGCCTGCCCATACAGCAGCAGAAGCCTGTCAAGGGCACGTGGGATGTTGTTATTATCGGCGGTGGCGGTGCCGGCATGGCAGCAGCTGCCGAGGCAGCACAGCAGGGCAACACCGTGCTTATCATCGAGAAGAACGCCGAGGTTGGCGGCAACACTCTTGTGTCGGGTGGCATCTTCCAGAGCGTTATGCCATATCTGGTGTGGGACCCCGAACATCCCGATGCCACTACTGGCGTGGGCTACGATGGCAAGACCTACGATAAGGTAAAGTCGGGCCCTGGCTGTATAAAAGACCTTGAAACCATACTGCAGTGGAGCGAGAAACCCTTCGATGCAGCATATTACACCAAGCACACCTACGAGCCAGGCAACATAGCACTGATGGCGCCCCACGGCATACATGTCGAGTATCTGCCCGTGCTGCAAGAGCTTAAAAAAGAGATTACTGCCTATCTGGCCTGGGCTAACCCCAAACTTGCAAGCGGTGTGCCCGAGACTGACCTCACGCTGTTTTCTACCAAGAACCTGCACGTGTTCCAGACCTACTACGGCGGCTTGCGCCAAAGCGAGAACAAGCGTGAGTGGGTTTACAGCAACGTAAACATGGTTAGGCAGATGGTTGAGCAGGGACAGGAGCTTAAGCCCTGGCTGGCCAAGATGGGTGTCACCTTCCTTGAGCGCCAGATTATTATTGTGGGCGCACTGTGGTTCAGAGGCAACAAGATGCTTGGAGCCGACGTCGATACCAATGGCGACGGCACCCCCGAGCACTACGATGGCAACTGGGGCGCTTACGTCATGGCGCCTTACACCGCATTTGCCAAGGCCAACAAGCAGAACTGCCTGCTCAAGTCAACCTCTGCAACTAAGCTGATAGAAGATGGCAAACGCGTAAAAGGCGTTAAGGCAGTGATGGCCGATGGCACACCCGTTACGGCTTATGCCCGCAAAGGCGTTATCATAACCACTGGCGGCTATGCTGCCAATATACGTCGCGTTATTGCATCCAACAACTACTGGAACTCACAATACCTTACCAGCCGCATGGCCACCACCAACCGCAGTTCTCTCCGTGGAGATGGTATCGATATGGCCAAGAAGGCAGGTGCGGCACTCACGGGTATGGGGTGGACGCAGCTCATGCCGCTGTCGTATACCGACTATGGCAGTCTGGCTTTCGGCAGCGTGTCCGATGCAGTGTTCATCAGCCCCCGTAACGGCCGTCGTTTTGTCGACGAGTCGCTTGAGCGCGATGTTCTGTCGGCAGCAGCCTTCGATAACGGCATAACCCTCTACGGTAAGCAAGGCGCCTACCTTTATATTGGCGGCCAGGAGACCACCGAGCCTAACGAGAAGCGCGGTGTCGACGTGCCAGGCAAGCAGTATGCCCGCAAGCCTGCTCAGCTGGCCCAGCTTCTTAAGCAGCTCAACATCAACGTTAGTGCCGACACCATACTCAAGGCTATACGCGACTACGATATGGCAGTGATGGACGGCACGCAGCCAGCCGATGTAAGCAAACGATACGCCACAAATACCATTGGCAACGTTAAGCGCCTTAAGGATGGCACCTACGACAAGGCAACCTATTCGCTCGACGATGCCCTGCTCACCATACGTCCGTTGGCACCCGCCACCCACCACACCATGGGCGGACTTGTAGTCGACGAGCAGCGCCATGTGCTTAATGCCAGCGGCAAACCCATCCCTGGTCTGTATGCCGCGGGCGAGGTTACAGGAGGCATACATGGTGGTAACCGTTTGGGCGGCAATGCCCTCACCGAGATTCTCGTCTCTGGCCGCATAGCAGCCACCAGCGTCACCCGCGACGCCGCGAAATAAAAAGTCATTTTGACCAAAATGACCATGACCATCGTGACCGCTATACAAAAATAAGGAGAAGCACATTGCTTCTCCTTATTCGTTCGTTACATGCCCATGCATGATGTGGCGCCTAGTGCCGTTACAATCGCTGTTGCGATTGATGCAATCATCTGCACGATGAACTTAATGGTTTCTCTCTTTGTCATAGTAAGTTAATTTTTAGTGGTTAGTTTTTAGGGGTTAATACTCCCTTTGTCATGTCGACCAAGCGAAGCGCGTGGAGACATCTCATGAATGCGCCCAAAGCCGCAAAGATTCTTCGCAAGCGAAGCGGCAGAGCCGAGTACTCGACTACGCTCGGAATGACAAGGGTGGGCAGGGGGAAAGGAAAGCGTTGGGGCTAATGCCCCAATCGCTTAATCGCCCTCGCCTGGATCGTCGCTACTTGGCTGACCACCGCCGCCATTGCTTGACTGGGTATTCTCTGGATCCTCGATGTCGCCGCTGTCGGTGCTGGTAACACGCTTCACCTCCTTGCCATCGCGGTCGTAGCAGGTAATCTGGATGGCAGTTCCGGCCAACTCGTCCTTCAGCTCTACAGCTGGAGTGAAGATTATTCGGCGACTGGTAATGAGGCCTGCCTTAACCTCGTCAACCTTCTCGACGCTCTTGGCGCGCAGTCCGAATCGCATGGTGCCCAGACCTGGCAGCGCTACCGAGTGGCCTTCGGTGGCCCACGCCTTGATAACCTCGCCGGCTGCATCCCAGCATGCCTGCATGATTCCCTTACTAACTCCGCTGCGCAGAGCAGCCTCCTTAATC
>CADCEF010000022.1 GCA_902800365.1 uncultured Prevotella sp.
GATCGTTTGCTCTGTTACTGTTGTCATTTCTCTCTTGCACTAACGCGATGCAAAAATAGCACATTTCTTTGAATAATGAGCAAAAATTGAAGAAAAAACTTTGTTTTTAAATGTATTTAGGACAGAATGAGGGTTTTAATCAACAAAAAAAGGTTAAATTCAAAAAAAAGTGGGGAATTGTGGTGTAAAGTGGGGAAAAATGAGTATCTTTGCGCCAAATTTATTATTAAATAGGTACGTATGCGATTTATAGGTAATATAGAAGCCAAGATGGACGCTAAGGGAAGAGCCTTCCTGCCAGCCGTTTTCCGTAAGGTGCTACAGGCATCTGGCGAGGAAGGACTGGTACTGAGAAAGGACGTCTTCCAGAACTGTCTGGTTCTATATCCTGAAAGCGTATGGAACGAGCGACTCGACCTTTTGAAATCACAGCTCCGCCCATGGAAGCAGACGCACCAGCAGATTTTCCGCCAGTTTGTATCCGAGGCGGAAGTAGTGTCTCTTGATGGCAACGGACGATTCTTAATATCAAAGCGACTGATGAAAGTGGCAGAGATAGAACAGGATCTCCAGTTTATCGGAATGGACAATACCATCGAGATTTGGGCACCAGAGAAACTTAAAGAAACATTGAAGAGCGAAGAGGAATTCGGAATCGAATTTGAGAACATCATGAACGTCAGCGACAATCTATGATTATTACTGCCGAAACATATCACGTTCCAGTGCTACTCAACGAGAGCATAGACGGACTTGCCATCAAGCCCGATGGTGTCTATGTTGACGTCACATTCGGAGGTGGCGGACATAGCAAAGAGATTCTGCGCAGACTCGGTAAAAAGGGCCATTTATATAGTTTCGACCAAGACCCTGACGCAGAAAAGAACATTGTAAACGACGATCGCTTCACCTTTGTAAGAAGCAACTTCAGATATCTGAAGAACTGGATGCGTTATTATGGTGTGGATCATATCGACGGGTTACTTGCCGACCTTGGCGTGTCGAGCCATCACTTTGATGACGAAACACGCGGATTCTCATTCCGTTTCGACGCTCCGTTAGACATGCGAATGAACAAACGCGCTGGAACTACTGCTGCTGAGATTCTTAACAACTACGACGAAGAACAACTGGCAGACATATTCTATATATATGGAGAACTGAAAAATGCCAGAAAGATAGCAGCAACTATTACTAAGGCCCGCAACGAGAAGAGAATAGAGACCACAGATGATTTCCTACACGTGACAGAAAAACTTTTCCAACGTGAGAGAGAAAAAAAAGAGATGGCAAAAATGTTCCAAGCACTCCGTATAGAGGTGAACCACGAGATGGACGCCCTAAAAGAGATGCTGAACGGAGCTATGGAGTCTCTCTGTGAAGGCGGACGACTCTCTGTAATAACCTATCACTCACTTGAAGACCGCATCGTAAAGAACATGATGAAGGCAGGTAATGTGGAAGGTAAGGTAAAGCAGGACTTCTTTGGACGAATCGAGGCACCATTCCGCTTAGTAAATAATAAGGTAATAGTGCCAAGCGACGAGGAGCAACAACAGAACCCACGAAGCAGAAGTGCAAAGTTGAGAGTTGCTGAGAAAATTTAAGAAGAGAGAACAGATGGAGAATAAAGACGACATAGAGCTGGAGATGCAGGAAATCATAGAGGAAGCACCCGCTACTCTGGAGAAAGTGAGCCTAAAGGAAGAAGCCTCTGAGATGAAAGAGCATGCCAAGAAGACTATCCAGAAGATTAAAGAGAAGGTTAAGGAGGAGGATACTCGTCCAACATCATCTTTGAATCTCAGAACCATTCTTGGTGGCGATTTCCTTACTGCAGAGATGGTGCGCAAGCAGATTTGGTTGGTTGTGCTCATGGTGTTCTTTACAATCTTATATGTAGCCTCAAGATATCAGTGTCAGCAAGATCTCATAGCTATCGACAAGCTGGAAAAGGAATTGCTTGATGCGAAATACAAGGCACTTTCAAGTTCAAGCACTCTTACAGAAATGTGCCGCGAGAGTCATGTGCTGGATGCATTGAAGCAGAACAACGACAGTCTACTCCATATTTCAGACCAGCCACCATATATAATTAATATACCAGAATAAGAAAAAGAGATGAGTAAGTTCAATAACGATAAGGTCATGCCACGCTACTTCGCCATCGCAGTAGTTCTAACTCTTATTGGTTTTGCCGTTGTAGGCAAAGCCATGTATATCATGACTGCCAAGAAGGATTATTGGACTCAAGTAGCCTCTCGCCTGAAGCGCGACAGCGTTGTTGTGAAGCCTAATCGCGGAAACATTCTGAGTTGCGACGGCCAGCTTATGGCAAGTAGTATTCCTGAATACAAGCTCTATATGGACTTCCAGGCAGGAGCAGAAGACTCTGTTGGAATGCATAAACGCGACTCTATCTGGGCTGCAAATATCGACACTATCTGCTACGAACTGAGCCAAATATTTCCACAAAGAACAGCAGCGGAGTTTAAAGCAAACCTGTTGGAAGGAAAACATAAGGTACAAAAGAACGGAACCGTTGGTGCACGCCACTGGGATATATGGCCAAGACGCGTAGACTACAATACATTCTGCGAAGTTCACAATCTGCCAATCTTCAAAGAGCGCACCTACAAAGGAGGATTCCATTGGGAAACATACAACTCTCGTCGCAGACCTTTCGGAACATTGGCACGACGCACCATCGGAGAGATGTTTGGAGCCAAAGACAGTGCAAAGAACGGTCTGGAGTTATCGCTTGACACCCTGCTACGAGGCAAGAACGGCTTGATGCATCGCCGTAAGATTCTTAGCAAGTACCTTGACATTCCTGTTCTATCGCCTGAAGACGGTGTTGATGTAGTAACAACCATCGATGTTGGCATGCAGGATTTGGCTGAACGTGCACTTGTTGATGAGCTTAAGGAAATCAACGGTGAAATGGGTGTTGCCATTCTGATGGAAGTAAAGACAGGCGACGTTAAGGCCATAGTAAACATGTCAAGAGGCCAAGACGGCAACTACTACGAGATGGTAAACAACGCCATAAGCTATCGTTGCGAGCCAGGATCAGTATTCAAGGTCGCTTCGTTCCTTGTTGCTCTTGACGATGGAGTTATCGATACCACCATGACAATCCCAACAGGATGTGGAGTTATGGAGATGCATGGTCGTCCAATGAAGGATCACAACTGGCGTCGTGGAGGATATGGAACCATCAACGTGGCTCGAGCACTCGAGGTAAGTTCAAATATCGGAGTGAGCTACCTTATAGATAAGTATTATGGTCACAACCCCAAGAAATATGTAGAGGGACTATACCGTATAGGTATTCACGAAGACCTAAAGCTCCCATTGGTGGGTTATCACACACCAATGATCCGTATGCCTGACACCAAGACTACCGATAGAGCAAAATATTGGAGTAAGACAACCCTACCATGGATGAGTATTGGTTACGAGACCCAGATTGCACCTATCAATACCGTAGCATTCTATAATGCGATTGCCAACGATGGTAAGATGATGCAGCCACGCTTCATAAAAAAGCTGGTTAAGAATGGTGAGGTTATCAGGGAGTTCGAACCTGTAGTTCTGAAGGAACGTATTGCCAAGCCACAGACCATTAAGACCATGCAAACCATTCTGGAACACGTGGTAAGTCAGGGATTGGGTAAGAAGGCTGGCTCAAAATCATTCAAGGTTGCTGGTAAGACGGGAACAGCTCAGGTTGCTGACCAATACGGAAGCTATCACTCTGGTGTTACACGTTATTGGCTCAGCTTTGCAGGTTTCTTCCCTGCTGACAATCCTCGATACACATGTATCGTTTGTCTTAAAAAGTCAGGCCTGCCCGCTTCTGGCGGTGGCATGAGCGGTGTAGTATTCCACCATATAGCAGAAGGTGTGATGGCTCAGAACCTGAAACGTAGTGTAGATGCTGCACGCGATGCATCATCGATAATGACTCCTGACGTAAAGAGGGGTGATAATTCTGCTGCCAACTATGTTCTTGCAAGCCTTAAGACCAAGGCTTCGTCAAATAGCAGCACCAACTATCGCGAGAGCAGTAAACACATCGTACCTGATGTTACGGGAATGGGTGCGAAAGATGCCGTATATCTGTTAGAAAGTCGGCATATAAAGGCGCGAGTAAAAGGTAGAGGAAAAGTAAAGTCACAAAGTATCCACGCCGGAACTGCAATTAAACAGGGCATGGTGTGCGAACTAATATTAGATTAATATATATAATAAGGTATAGAGATATGAGATTAAACGAATTGCTCAAGAATGTTGATACACTTAGCATCACTGGTGATGTAGAAGTGGAGATTACAGGTGTCAATATCGACTCTCGTCGAATTGAGAAGGGACACCTATTCGTTGCCATTCCTGGCACCGTTACGGATGGACACAAGTTCATTCCAAAAGCCATTGAGCTAGGAGCAACAGCTGTACTGTGCGAGAAAATGCCAGAAGAACAGATTCCTGAAGTTACATACGTTCAGGTCGCATCAACCGAAGATGCTGTTGGTAAGGTTGCCACCCTATTCTATGGCGACCCTTCGAGAAAACTTAAGCTTGTAGGTGTAACAGGAACAAACGGCAAGACCACTATCGCCACCTTATTATATAATATGTTCCGCAAGTTCGGACATAAGTGTGGTCTGCTGTCAACCGTATGTAACTATATCGAAGACGAGGCCATTCCCGCTGATCATACCACCCCTGACCCAATTGAGCTGAACCGTCTGCTGGCTCAGATGGTTGATGCCGGTTGTGAGTATGCTTTTATGGAGTGCTCAAGTCACGCCATAGCACAGAAGCGTATCGGAGGTCTGAAGTTTGCTGGTGGATTGTTCACAAACCTTACTCGCGACCATCTTGACTACCATAAGACATTCGAGAACTACCGCGATGCAAAGAAGGCATTCTTCGATGGTCTCGACAAAGACGCTTTTGCTATTACCAATGCTGATGACAAGAACGGACAGATTATGGTACAGAACTGTAAAGCACAGGTTAAGACCTACTCTACCCGCACAATGGCAGATTTCAAGGCAAAGATTATCGAGTGTCACTTTGAGGGAATGTATCTCGACATCAATGGCAAGGAGGTTGGCGTACAGTTCATTGGAAAATTCAATGTCAGCAACCTATTGGCTGTTTACGGTGCAGCAGTAATGTTGGGCAAGAAACCTGAGGATATTCTGTTGATACTCAGCACACTTAAGAGTGTTAACGGACGTCTGGAGCCCATCCACTCACCAGAAGGATATACAGCAATTGTTGACTATGCACACACCCCCGATGCGCTTGAAAATGTGCTTAATGCCATCCACGAGGTTCTTAACGGCAAGGGAAAAGTCATCACTGTTTGCGGTGCTGGTGGTAACCGCGATAAAGGTAAACGTCCACTTATGGCTCAAGAAGCTGTTAAGCAGAGCGATAAGGTAATCATCACATCCGACAACCCACGATTCGAAGAGCCTCAGGACATCATCAACGACATGTTGGCAGGTCTCGATCAAAAACAGATGAAGAAGGTAGTTAGCATCGTAGACCGTCGTGAAGCTATACGTACAGCATGCATGCTGGCCGAGAAGGGTGATGTGATTCTTATCGCAGGTAAGGGTCATGAGGACTATCAGGAGATAAAGGGGGTGAAGCATCACTTCGACGATAAAGAAGTTGTAAAGGATATTTTTAATTCATAATACTATAGCTTATGTTATACTATCTGTTCAGATTCCTCGATCAGTACAATATACCAGGATCACACATGTGGTCTTACATCTCGTTCCGTTCTCTGCTCACACTTATCCTTTCATTACTCATCTCAGCATGGTTTGGTGAGAGGTTTATCAAGTGGATGAAACGCAGAAGCATCTTCGAGACAGAACGCGACCCAAGCATCGATCCATTCGGAGTCGAGAAGAAAGGTGTACCAACCATGGGTGGTATCATCATCATTGTAAGCATACTTGTCCCTGTATTACTTTTCGGCCGTATCCGTAACACCTATCTTATCCTGATGGTAATCACAACCATTTGGCTTGGATTCCTTGGATTCCTTGATGACTACATCAAAATCTTCAAGCGCAATAAGGATGGACTGAAAGGTAAATACAAAATCGTAGGTCAGGTAAGCATAGGCTTCATCGTTGGACTAACACTATGGTTAAGTCCAGATGTAGTTGTAAGAGAGAATATCAACGTAGCACAGCAGAATCAGGAAGTTGTTGTAAAACACAAAAAGGAAGCTGTAAAGTCATTGCAGACAACCATTCCATTCATAAAGAACCACAACCTCAATTACTCTAATGTAATGTCGTTCTTAGGAAAGCATAAAGTAGCAGCAGGTTGGATATTGTTCGTATTCATTACCATATTTGCTGTAACAGCTATATCAAACGGAGCCAATCTTAATGATGGAATGGACGGAATGTGTGCTGGAAACTCTGCTATTATCGGAGTTGCGTTGGGTATATTAGCCTACGTATCATCGCATATAGGATATGCTTCCTATTTCGACATCATGTATATACCCCACTCAGAGGAACTGGTAGTATTCCTATGTGCATTTATAGGAGCTATGATCGGATTCCTTTGGTACAATGCTTATCCTGCACAGGTATTCATGGGCGATACAGGCTCACTAACAATTGGCGGAATCATTGGTGTTGCAGCTGTTATTATACATAAAGAGCTGCTTTTGCCAATACTTTGTGGAATATTCTTTGTTGAAAACCTTAGCGTTGTCATACAAACACAATGGTTCAAAATACAGAAGCGTAGGGGTAAGAGAGTTCGCGTGTTCCGTGCTACCCCTATTCACGACACCTTCCGCAAGCTTGATTCACAACTCGATGCTACAAGTCATTATATTCTGAAAAGCTGGCCTCATCGTCCTTTCCACGAGTCAAAGATTACAATCCGATTCTGGATTACCTCGATTATTCTGGCGGCTCTCACACTCATAACATTAAAGATGCGATAAAACAATATGAAAAGAATTGTAATTTTAGGAGCAGGAGAAAGTGGCGCAGGAGCTGCTGTCCTCGCAAAAAAAGAAGGTTTTGATGTGTTTGTTTCAGACATGTCGAAGATTGCCGACAAGTATAAAAAGCAGCTGGACAACCATCATATTGAGTGGGAAGAAGGTCAGCACACAGAAGAGAAGATTCTGAATGCAGATGAGATTATCAAGAGTCCTGGTATTCCTGATACAGCTCCTATGATACAGAAAATCATAGCAAAAGGCATCCATATCATCAGCGAGATTGAGTTTGCTGGTCGCTATACAAACTCTAAGATGATTTGCATCACAGGTTCTAATGGCAAAACCACTACAACCTCTCTTATCTATCACATATTTAAGGAGGCAGGATACGATGCAGGTTTGGCTGGCAATATCGGAAACTCACTGGCTCTACAGGTGGCAGAGGATCCGCACGAATACTATATCATCGAGTTGAGTTCGTTCCAGCTCGACAATATGTACGATTTCCGTGCTGATATTGCCATTTTGCTCAACATCACCCCCGATCATCTTGACCGCTACAATTTCGAGATGCAGAACTACGTAGATGCAAAGATGCGCATTATCCAGAATCAGACCCCCAAAGACGCTTTCATCTACTGGGCTGACGATCCAATCATCAAGCGTGAATTAGAAAGATACGACATCAAGTCAATCCAATATCCTTTCTCTGAACTTAAAGAAAAAGGTGTAATCGGTTATATCGAGGAAGGTCAGTATAAAATTGAGAAGCCAGAACCATTCAATATGGAGCAGGAAAGTCTTAGTCTTACAGGCAAGCACAATATCTACAATTCTCTGGCTGCAGGTATCGCTGCTGATATTGCAGGTATCAAGAAAGAGGAGATTCGCAAGAGTCTTGGCGATTTCCCAGGAGTTGAGCACCGCCTGGAAAAAGTATGTACCGTACGCGGCGTACAGTATATCAACGATTCTAAGGCCACAAACGTAGACGCATGCTGGTATGCCCTTGAAGCAATGAAAACCAAGGTAATCCTGATTATTGGTGGTAAAGACAAGGGTAACGACTACGACCCTATCAAGCCTCTGGTAAAAGAGAAGTGCTCAGGCATTGTATATCTTGGTGCAGATAACCAGAAACTGCACGACAACTTTGATAGTTTGGGAATCCCAGTTCGCGATACACACTCTATGAAAGAGTGTATGGAGGCTTGCTACGAGATGGCACAGCCTGGTGAGACTGTTTTGTTGAGCCCTTGCTGCGCTTCGTTCGATCTCTTTAAGAACATGGAAGATCGTGGCGAGCAGTTTAAAACCCTAGCCAGAAGTCTCTAGAGACAACTGGTTTTGTTAGAAAAGATAATATATGAACAAGAAAATAGGAAACATCTTTAAAGGAGACAAGGTCATCTGGATGGTATTTTTCTTCCTCTGTATGATCAGTATCGTCGAAGTATTTTCTGCTTCGAGTAACCTGACATACAAGAGTCAGAATTATATGGGTCCTATCGTTTTCCATACAGTAACCATTATTCTTGGTGCTGTGGTTGCGGTAGTAACACTCAACATCCCATGCCGATACTTCAAACTGATGACGCCTTTCTTGCTCATTATAACAGTGATACTATTGCTATGGGTATTGGCCACAGGCGAGAAGACTGGCGATGCAAGCCGATGGATAAATATCTTCGGACTAACCTTCCAACCCTCTGAGATTGCCAAAGGAACCGTTGTATTGGCAACAGCACAGATACTAAGTGCAATGCAAAGAGAGAATGGAGCTGACAAGAAGGCGTTCAAATACATTCTCTGCATTGTTGCACCTATAGCCATGCTGATTATGGTTGAGAATCTATCTACCGCAGCATTGCTATGTTCTGTGGTATTCCTTATGATGTTTATAGGGCGTGTACCACTTATTCAGTTAGGGAAATTAGCAGGAGTCGTTGTAGGTCTTGCATTAGTTGGACTGCTGCTCATTATGGCCGTAGGAAACGATAATAATGTTGCCGTAGACAAAGCCAAAACAGAACAAGTATCAGCTCCGAAGGAAAAAAGTAAACTTGAGAAGATTCTCCACCGTGCCGACACATGGAAGTCACGCATAAAGAAATTCTCAAATAAAGAGGTTATTACCCCCGATCAGTACGACCTTGACAAAGATGCACAGGTGGCTCATGCCAACATCGCCATCGTATCAAGTAACATCATCGGTAAAGGTCCTGGCCAATCAGTAGAACGTGATTTCCTATCGCAAGCATTCTCCGACTTCATCTTTGCAATTGTCATTGAGGAGTTAGGTATTATTGGAGCATCATTTGTTGTTCTGCTGTATATCGTGTTACTCTATCGAACAGCACGCATTGCAAGCAGGTGTGAGAACAACTTCCCAGCATTCCTTGCAATGGGATTGGCATTGTTGCTAGTCATCCAGGCAGCCTTCAATATGCTAGTAGCAGTAGGCATTGCACCAGTAACAGGACAACCACTACCACTCATCAGTAAAGGTGGTACATCAACCATCATCAACTGCGCCTACATTGGTGTTATATTAAGTGTTAGCCGCTCTGCAAAAAAAAGGCAGCCAAAAATAGCAGAATAAGAAATTAAATTTGTAATTTTGCACGCAACAATTAAAAAAAGATATGGAAGAACTTAGAGTAATCATTAGCGGAGGAGGTACTGGGGGACATATTTTCCCAGCCATCTCTATAGCGAATGCCGTGAAAGCACTACGTCCCGATGCAAAGATTCTGTTTGTTGGAGCACTCGGACGTATGGAAATGCAGCGTGTTCCTGCAGCAGGTTATGAGATAAAAGGTTTACCTATCTGCGGTTTCGATCGTAAAAACTTGCTTAAGAACTTCAAGGTTCTGTATAAGATATGGAAGAGTCAGCGCATGGCAAAGTCAATCATCAAGGACTTTAAGCCACAAGTAGCTGTGGGAGTTGGCGGATATGCCAGCGGTCCAACACTAAACAAGGCCGCAGCTATGGGTATTCCCTGCCTCATCCAGGAGCAGAACTCATACGCAGGAGTTACCAACAAGCTTCTTGCTAAAAAAGCAGAGAAAATCTGTGTAGCATACGATGGAATGGAGCGTTTCTTCCCTGCCGAAAAGATTATTCTTACAGGTAATCCCGTACGTCAGGCTTTGCTCGATACCAAGATATCGCAAGAAGAGGCTATTAAGACTTTCGGCCTCGATACATCGAAGAAGACCATTCTGTTGGTAGGAGGTAGCCTTGGCGCAAGAACTATCAATGAGAGTGTGCTACAGCACCTCAATCTTATCAAGGCTGCTGATGCTCAGTTCATCTGGCAGACAGGCAAATACTATAGCACAGAAATTGCTGAAAGACTGAAAGGCGAAGACATCCCTAACCTCAAGGTTACTGATTTCATCACCGATATGGGAGCTGCCTACAAGGCTGCCGACCTGGTTATCAGCCGTGCAGGTGCTAGCAGTATATCTGAGTTCTGTCTTATTGGCAAACCTGTTATACTTGTACCAAGTCCAAATGTGGCTGAGGATCATCAGACAAAGAATGCATTGGCTCTTGCCAATCGCGATGCAGCTATTTACGTAAAAGATGCCGATGCTCCAGCAACCCTTCTTGAGCTTGCTATCAAGACCGTTGCCGACGAACAGAAGCTTAAGTCGCTTAGCGAGAATGTTTTGAAACTCGCCCTGCCCGATTCAGCCGACATTATTGCAAAAGAAGTCATCAAATTGGCAGAAAAGAAATAACGATTATGGAATTAAAAGATATCAAAGCAGTATATTTCGTAGGAGCAGGTGGTATTGGTATGAGTGCCATCGCTCGCTATTTTATTAAGAAGGGACTTGTTGTAGCTGGTTATGACAAGACACCATCTGACCTTACAAAGAGACTCGAAACCGAGGGAATGCTCATTCATTACGAAGAGAATGTTGATGAGATTCCACACGAGTGCAAGAAGAAAGAGTCATGCCTGGTAATCTACACACCAGCCATACCCGCAGAGCATAAGGAACTTAAGTTCTTCCGTGAGAACGGTTTCGAGATTCAGAAGCGTGCCCAGGTTCTTGGCACACTGACTCAGAGCCACAAAGGCCTCTGTGTAGCTGGAACACATGGAAAAACCACTACTTCAACCATGTGTGCCCACATCATGCATCAGAGTCATCTCGACTGTAATGCTTTCCTTGGAGGAATCTCTAAGAACTACGGCACCAACTATATCCTGTCAGATTCAGACTACGTAGTAATCGAGGCCGACGAATTCGACCGTTCATTCCACTGGCTCCGTCCTTGGATGAGCGTCATAACATCCAGCGACCCCGATCATCTGGATATCTACGGAACAAAAGAGGCTTATCTTGAGAGCTTCCGTCATTACACCGAACTCATCCAGCCAGGTGGTGCCCTTATCATCCATCGCGGCCTTGAGATGAAAGAGAATATACTGCCAGGTGTACGCCGTTATGACTATAGCCTGAACGAAGGCGATTTCCATGCAGAGAATATCGTAATAGAGAATGGCGAGATCACATTTGACTTCATCTCTCCCATCGAGAGTGTAAAAGGCGTACAGCTTGGTCAGCCTGTTCCCATCAACATAGAAAATGGTATTGCTGCAATGGCAATGGCTCAGCTTAACGGTTGTACTGCCGAAGAGCTGAAGTATGGCATGCAGACATACGGAGGTGTTGACCGTCGCTTTGATTTCAAAATCAAAAACGACAAGGTGGTGTTCCTTAGCGACTATGCCCATCATCCCAAGGAGATTTATCAGAGCGCCAAGAGCATTCGTGAGCTTTATAAGAACAAGCATATAACAGCTATCTTCCAGCCTCACCTCTACACCCGAACTCGCGATTTCTACAAGGATTTCGCCGATGCTCTGAGTCAGCTTGACGAGGTAATACTTACCGAGATTTACCCTGCCCGTGAGTTACCTATCGAAGGAGTTACATCTAAACTCATCTACGATAACCTGAAGCCAGGTGTCAAAAAGGAGATGATACAGAAAGCTGAGGTACTCGACTACGTCAAGAATCACGACTTCGAAGTGCTTATAGTACTTGGTGCCGGTGACTTGGACAATCAGGTTCCTCAAATAACAAAGATATTAAACAGCAAATAATAACAGATGACCTTTAACTTCAACTGGAAACAGATCCTCATCGTAGCCTGCAACGTTATCGTTGGCATCTACTTGGTACTAGCCGTCACAGCTTTCAACAATCCTGACGAGGCTATGGCCAAGGAATGCACCGAGGTAAAGATTGACATCGAGAAGGAGTCAATGGAGGGTTTCCTGAATCCTGGTGAAGTAAAGAAGCTACTCTCACAATATAAACTATACCCTCTCTCACAGACTATGAGTTCTATATCTCCACGAAAGATTGAAGAGACTCTGATAAAAAGTCCGTTTGTAGAGAAGGCAGAATGTTACAAGACACTGAGCGGACACGTATGCATAAATATCAAGCAGCGCATACCTGTAATCAGAATCATGGCTGTTAATGGCGACAACTACTATCTCGACCATCACGGCAATATAATGCCTGAGTCAGGATATGCCACTGATATACTGGTAGCTACTGGCAACATCAGCAAGAGATATGCTCAGAACGTTTTGTCAAAGGTAGCAAACAAAATTGTAAGCAACAGTTTCTGGCGTAACCAGACTGTACAACTTAATGTCCTACCCAATCAGACTCTCGAGATGGTACCACGTGTTGGCGACCACATAGTTTTTCTTGGCAGTCCTAACAATATCGAAAACAAACTCGAACGCCTTCGCAAGTTCTACATTTACGGACTGAACAAGGCTGGTTGGAACAAATATAATTATATTAATGTTGAGTTCAACAACCAGATTATATGTAAAAGAAACAAATGATAATATTATAATAAAAGATGGCAGCAAAGGATTTTATTGTAGCAATTGAACTCGGTTCATCCAAAGTAACCGGAATCGCGGGACAGAAGAATCTCGACGGTAGCATCAACGTGCTTGCTATGGTCAAGGAAGAGTCTTCTTCGTTCATCCGCAAGGGTGTGGTTTACAATATCGACAAAACCGCACAATGCCTTACCAGTATAATAAAAAAACTGGAGAATCAGCTCAAGACACAGATCACACAGGTTTACGTTGGTGTAGGTGGACAGTCTATCCGCAGCGTAAAGAATGTTGTGACTAAAGACCTTCCCGGCGAAACCATCATCACTCAGGATATGGTGATAGAACTGATGGATGCTAACCGCAACATGACCTATCAAGATCAGGAAATCCTAGATGCTGCCGTACAGGAATACAAGGTAGGAACCCAGTTCCAACTTGATCCTGTTGGCATTCAGGCCACACACCTTGAGGGTCACTTCCTGAATATTCTAGAGCGTAAGGCCTTCTATCGTAACCTTAACAAATGCTTCGAAACAGCAGGTATAAATGTTGCTGAGATGTATCTGGCTCCACTTGCACTTGCCGATAGTGTTCTTACTGAGGTTGAGAAGCGTTCGGGATGTGCACTTGTTGATATGGGTTACGACACCACAACTGTATCTGTTTATTCTAAGAATATCCTCCGCCATCTTGCAGTCATTCCCCTTGGCAGTAACAATATCACCAAGGACATTGCATCGCTCCAGATGGAAGAGAGTGATGCAGAACGCATGAAGCTGAAATACGGTTCGGCCTATACAGAAAACAACGAGATTGACAACGAACTAAAATACTCTATCGACCCAGAGCGTCAGGTAGAGAGCCGCAAGTTCATTGAGATTGTCGAGGGTCGCCTCGAGGAGATTATTGAGAATGTTTGGTATCAGATTCCATCTGAATACTATGACAAGTTGCTAGGCGGTATCATTCTTACCGGTGGCGGCTCAAATATGAAGAATATCGAGAAGGCATTTATCAATCACACTCACGTAGACAAAATTCGCATCGCCAAGTTCGTATCACAAACCATCATCTCTAACAACGAAGAAATCAAAGCACATAATGGTATGCTGAATACGTTGTTAGGTCTGTTGGCCAAAGGCGATATCAACTGCGCAGGCGATGCATTCGATCCAAATGGTGACCTGTTTGCAAGTCTCAAGCCACAGACAATTCACCCCACTAACGACCAGCGCCCAGCACGTCAGACCACTGATCTTCCCGCCGGTGTAATCCGAACCGAAGCTGAAAAACAGAAAGCCGAAGAGGAAAAACGTCGTCAGCAGGAGGAAGAAGAGCGTGCTCGTCAGGAAGAAGAGCGCATAAAGAAAGAGGAAGAAGCACGTATCCGCAAGGAGAATAGCACTTGGAACAAACTGAAGAAGGGAATCCTTAAGTTTGGTAAGTCGATTGTCGAAGAAGAAGATTAAAAAAGTAGAAGATTATGGAGAACAATATGAATATGGATATCCTTGACTTCGGAGCACCGGAGAAGGAGCACAGCATCATCAAAGTTATCGGTGTTGGCGGTGGCGGCGGTAATGCAGTAAACCACATGTACCGCGAGGGCATTCACGATGTAACATTCGTGCTATGTAACACTGACAACCAGGCCCTTAACGATTCACCCGTGCCCGTACATCTCCAGTTGGGTAAGGAAGGACTTGGTGCTGGTAATAAGCCAGAAAAAGCACGCCAGGCTGCCGAAGAAAGCATAGAGGACATTCGCACAATGCTTAGCGACGGAACCCGTATGGCATTCATCACTGCCGGAATGGGTGGTGGAACAGGAACAGGTGCTGCACCAGTCATCGCTCGTGTCTCTAAAGAGTTAGGAATCCTTACCGTAGGTATCGTTACCATCCCGTTCCGTTTCGAAGGCGATCGCAAGATTGACCAAGCACTGGACGGTGTTGAAGAAATGTCTAAACACGTTGATGCTCTGCTTGTTATCAACAACGAGCGCCTTCGTGAGATATATCCTGAGCTCTCTGTTCTTGATGCTTTCGGAAAAGCTGACGACACACTTAGCATTGCTGCAAAGTCTATTGCCGAGATTATCACAGTACACGGTCTTATCAACCTCGACTTCAACGATGTTAAGACCGTGCTCAAGGATGGTGGAGTAGCAATAATGTCAACAGGTTATGGTGAAGGCGAAGGCCGTGTTAAGAAGGCTATCGAGGATGCACTTAACTCACCTCTGCTTAACGACAACGACATCTTTAACTCTAAGAAGATTCTGCTTTCTATCTCGTTTGCAGGTTCTAAGGACGGTCAGGCATCGCTGATGATGGAAGAGATGAATGATATAAACGACTTCATGGCTAAGTTCGGCAATGATTTTGAAATCAAGTGGGGTCTTGCCACCGATCTCGAACTCGGTAAGAAAGTAAAGGTAACCATTCTGGCCACCGGCTTCGGCATTGAGAATGTTGACGGAATGAACGGCCACCTCAAGAAGCATAGTCAGGAAGACATCAACCGCATAGCAGCCGAACAGGAGAAAGCTGCCGAGCGCCAGGATCGTCGTAACCGCTACTATGGCGGCGAAGGGGCAACTAAACGTTACAAGCGTCGTCCAAATATCTACTTATTCCGCCCTGAAGACCTTGATAACGATGATGTTATCTCTGCTGTAGAGCAGACACCTACTTACAAGCGTACCCGCGAGATCTTAGACAGCATTAACTCGCAGGCAAGCAACGAGGTGGTAGTAATTGACGAACCCGCACAGGATCCACAGGAGCCAATACAGGGGACCATAAAGTTTATGTAAACCTGCCGCCTTATTGATATAAGGCTTGCAATACCTCTATCGACTTCATCTCTGGGAAATCCGGCAGATGGAGTCGATAATATTTTATTGATATTTCAAGCAGTCGGTTCCTGTCGTTATGTGACATACGGAACAAATGCATAGTGGGGAAATCCATTCGCATCATAAGCTGTACTTTCTGTGCCTCTTCTGGATGCAGAAAATCACGATGCACAGGCGGATTCCTCATAAACTCGCTTTCACGTAAATCAAAGTAATCACCATCCTCATAGTCATCTAAGTTAGGATAGAAACCCAGAAAGCGCGTAAGCCTCAACAAGAAAACAATATGGAAATTAGCGAAGTTGGCTTGCTGACCGTCGAGCCACATTATACTATACTCCAGATAATCATAAAGCAACTCATTTCGCTGTTCTGATCTCAAAGCGTAATACAAAAACTCTGCAACAAAAAGCGAAATAGCCAACTTATCAGGCTCAAAAGGGATTGATGCAAAAGGAGTAAGCAGTCTTACATCGTTAAGCTTTTGCAACTGCAACTTGGGGCGGATGTCTGTTTCTATCTCCAACAATGTTAGAGGCTGGAAGAACTGCTTTTTTATCTTACCTTTTGATGTTTTTGGTATGCTGACGATAAACGATTGTCTACCAAACGTTCTGGTAAACATATCTACAATAAGCCTCGACTCGCCATACTTCAGCGAATGCAGCACAATTGCCTGAGTTTTCGTCAACATAACGGTGCAAAGATACACATTTTATTCATAATATGTTATTTTTTACTAAAAAAATTTGGTAGAATGGAAAAATAGTAGTACTTTTGCACCCGCATTTCGTGAGCGGTCCCTTCGTCTATCGGTTAGGACGAGAGATTTTCATTCTCTAAAGAGGAGTTCGACTCTCCTAGGGACTACAAATTTAAATCTTCCATCTGCACAGCCATGTGCTACCAAGCCTGAAGGAGTGGGATAAGGTGGTAGAGGGCTCCTGAAAAGAAGCCCGCCCAGGGCAGCCATTACGACGTAAGACCCATAAGCTTTATAATTAACAATTTAAAATTTTAAAAAACATGGCAAATCACAAGTCATCAGTGAAGAGAATCCGTCAGGAGAAGAAAAGAGCACTTCACAACCACTACTACGCAAAGACAATGCGTAACGCAGTTCGCAAGCTTCGTGCTACAACAAACAAGGAAGAGGCTGTAGCTCTGTATCCAAAAGTACAGAAGATGCTGGATAAGCTGGCTAAGACCAACATCATCCACAAGAACAAGGCAGCTAACCTGAAGTCTAGCCTTGCACTGCACGTTAATCAGCTGGGATAATATTTCTACCCAATGATAAACTCAAGCCGTAGCCCGATAAGGGTTGCGGCTTTATTTTTTGGGTTTTTTAGCAGATAAACTACGTTTATCTGAAGTTTTTTTTGTATCTTTGCAACCAATTAGTGCAATTAAGAACAAAATGACAGAAGAACAACTGAACCAAGAACAGAATTACTCCGCGAGTAACATTCAGGTACTCGAGGGTCTGGAAGCCGTACGTAAGCGTCCTGCTATGTACATTGGCGACATCAGCGAGAAAGGTCTCCACCATCTGGTAAACGAAACCGTCGACAACTCTATCGACGAGGCGATGGCTGGCTATTGTACTCACATTGAGGTAACTATCAACGAAGATAACTCTATCACCGTACAGGACAATGGTCGTGGTATCCCTGTAGATGAGCACGAGAAAATGCACAAGAGTGCACTCGAGGTTGTAATGACAGTGCTCCACGCAGGTGGTAAATTCGACAAGGGTTCCTACAAGGTATCTGGAGGTCTGCACGGTGTAGGTGTAAGCTGTGTTAACGCTCTCTCTACCCACATGATGTCGCAGGTATTCCGCAATGGTCACATCTACCAGCAGGAATATGAGAAGGGAAAGCCCCTCTACGACGTTAAGATTGTAGGCGATACCGACAAGACAGGTACCCGCCAGCAGTTCTGGCCCGACGGCAGCATCTTTACTACTACCGAGTATAAGTACGACATCATCGCTAAGCGTATGCGCGAGCTGGCATATCTTAATGCCGGTATCACCATCACTCTTACCGACCTGCGTCCCGATGAGGAGGGTAATCTCCGCCAGCCCGAGGTATTCCACGCCAAGGAGGGACTAAAGGAGTTCGTTCGCTACGTCGATCGTCATCGCACCTCAATCATTGGTGATCCTATCTGCTTGAAGACAGAAAAGGACGGTGTGCCCATCGAGGTAGCTCTGCTCTACAACAGCGATTATTCAGAGAACATTCACTCTTACGTTAATAATATCAACACTATCGAGGGTGGTACCCACCTCACAGGTTTCCGCATCGCTCTGGCTCGTGCTCTTAAGAAGTATGCCGATGATGATGATCAGCTGCGCAAGCAGATTGAGAAGGCCAAGATTGAGGTAGCACAGGACGACTTCCGCGAGGGTCTCACAGCTATCATCTCTGTAAAGGTAGCCGAGCCTCAGTTCGAAGGCCAGACAAAAACCAAGCTTGGTAACAGCGAGGTGAACGGTGCCGTACAGAAGGCCGTAGGCGAGGCTATGACCAACTACCTGGAGGAACACCCAAAAGAGGCTCACACCATCTGTGAGAAGGTTATTCTGGCCGCTACAGCACGTATTGCAGCCCGCAAGGCCCGTGAGAGTGTACAGCGTAAGAATCCCATGACTGGTGGTGGTCTGCCTGGTAAGCTGGCCGACTGCTCTAATAAGGATCCAAAGGAGTGCGAGATTTTCCTCGTCGAGGGAGACTCGGCCGGTGGTTCAGCCAAGCAGGGTCGCGACCGTCACTTCCAGGCCATCCTGCCTCTGCGTGGTAAGATTCTTAACGTAGAGAAGGTACAGTGGCACCGTGTGTTCGAGGCCGAGTCGGTGATGAACATCATCCAGAGTATCGGCGTTCGCTTCGGCGTTGACGGCGAGGACTCAAAGGATGCCAATATCGATAAGCTGCGTTACGATAAGATTATCATCATGACCGACGCCGACGTCGATGGTTCTCACATCGACACACTGATCATGACACTCTTCTATCGTTTCATGCCTCAGGTTATTCAGGGCGGTCATCTCTACATCGCCACCCCACCACTCTACAAGTGTACTTACAAGAAGACCTCAGAGTACTGCTACACCGAGCAGCAGCGCCAGGCATTCATCGATAAGTACGTGGCTGGTAACGGCGACGACAAGGCTCTGCACACCCAGCGTTACAAAGGTCTTGGTGAGATGAACCCAGAGCAGCTTTGGGAGACCACTATGAATCCCGAGAACCGCTTGCTCAAGCAGGTAACCATCGAGAATGCCGCCGAGGCCGACGAGATATTCTCAATGCTGATGGGCGACGACGTAGAACCACGCCGCGAGTTCATCGAGAAGAACGCCACCTACGCCAACATCGACGCGTAAACTATCACAATCCCCTCTATATTCGGGCGGAACCCTCCCCTTTTCACCAAGGCAGGTTCCGCCCGAAATTGTGTTACAGATTCAAAGGTTAGGTTCTTTGTTTAGCAAAGAACCGACCCCATGATCCTCTCTTACCACAACCAGTCTTCCTGTTCGCCATCGTAGTTGATGGGGCCTTGCCAACCGTTGGCACGACAGACATTAAGGATGGTTTGCTGCTGCGCAGGGGTGATCAAACGATCGCCTTTTCGCATTTCGAAATATATACGGCGCCCAAAACTGGCAATAAGCTGCCAGCGGATTCGACGCTCCATATAGCCGGGCATATCGTGATACATATTCTTGAAACCACGCTTCATCATCGCACGCTTGTTGGGGCGGAACATCTCGCAATGCTCATTGCCATACATGGGATTGCGCTGGTTGATGGTGGTAAACATCACGCGAGTGGTGTCGGCATACTGGCCTACAAGCCAACGGAGACACTGCTCGCGAAGGGGGCAATGGTCGATAAAGCATACTTCGTAGTGATCTACCTTTTCGCGGAACACATCTTCCTGGGTCTTCATATTCTTTTCTTGTTTCATGGGGACAAAGTTATGTAAAAAATGTGATATAAGCAAATTTTGCAAAAAGAAATTTTATAAAAAGTATCTAAAGCCGTCACTTTGGTATATATATTATTGGTTTTCAGAATGTTAGATAGTGACAGCTTGCCTTTTTAGCCGTCACCTTGTCGTCACTTTACCGTCATTATCTCCGAAATTCACGCCATAATGAGTACCTAACTTGTGCTATCACGCTGATTATCAATAAGTTCGTGAATAGTAACGCGAAGTGGAACTGTCAGTTCCTTCAGGCGGAACTATCAGTTCCCTCCAATGGAACTGATAGTTCCACCATGTTAAACGTGTTGAAACTACTATCTGAATAATTTTGAAATATACGGACATTCTGATAAAAAGCCCCAAAAAGTGACGGCAAGGTGACGGCTAAAAAGGGAAGTCGTCACCGGTTAACTACCTCATTATTAATAGGTTAACTAAGAAAGTGACGGCTAAAGCCACTATTGAAGAAAAAAATTCCAAAAAAAATCGCTTGCACATTTCATGGGATTTTCGTATCTTTGCACAGAATTCTTAAACAACTAAATTTATGACACCTAAAGTTACTATCATCAAGAACTATAGAAACAAGGAAACGCTGAGAACCAGCGAGTTACAAGAGTTGGCCAGTATGATGCGAAGCGGCGAGTATCAGGAACAGGTCAGCGAGTTTCGGCATGTGTATCCATTGGCCGACTTCAAGAGTCGCCATGCTGATGGCACACTCGACTCACTACCCGAGTGGACCAAGAACCTACCGCGCATCTGTTTCGCACTCGAACAGGAGCATCGCAACCACGAACGTATCACCAAGCAATACAACGGACTGGTTCTACTCGAGGTGAACAACCTGACTGGGCACGACGAGGCTGCAGCAGTACGTCATGGCGCCAGCGAGATGCCACAGACGCTGATGGCGTTTGTGGGTGCCGATGGCGGATCGGTGAAGATTATATGTCGCGGCGAACTGTTTTCAGGCTGTCTTCCTGAAAATCAAGCAGAAATCACACTCTTTCACGAAAACCTCTACGAGCGTGCCCGTCTCATCTACAACGGACAGTTGGGCGTGACCATCGAGAAGCTGGAACCACTCACCCAGCGTATCTGCTACATGAGCTACGACCCTGAACTGGCGTACAATCCGATGGCTACACCCATCTACGCCAAAGCCGAGAAACCCACCGAAGCCATCGCCCACACAACCTCTCAACTGGAGCAGACTGAGGGGCAATATGGCATCGAACGCTATCAGCAGATGCACACCGTGTTCGAGTTCAACCTCTCGAAGGCATACGATGACACGGTGGGCATAGCCGATAAAGACGAGCGCCGCCACGCCACACTCTCACGACTGGCACAATACTGCATGGAAACAGGACTATCGATGGGGCCGGCCATGCGCCAAGCGATGATGAAGACACCATTCTGGGAGGAAAAAGAACTGGTAAAGAAGGTGTTCGAGAATGCCTATCGCGAGGAACTGGTAGAGAAATACATGCAGCGAAAGGGCATTCAGCGAACTAAGAACATCCCACAGGAAACGTTGCTCACAATGAAAATCAACCTGTTTCTGAACTCGAACTACGAACTGCGAAAGAACGTGATGCGAGGGGTGGCCGAGTATCGTATGAGAACGGGTGTGGGATTCTCGTTCCAGGACCTCACCGAGGAGGCCCGCAACTCTATCACGATGCGAGCCATGGAGCAGGGCATCAAGTGCTGGGATAAGGACATCCGCCGCTACGTGAACAGCGACGACATCGAGCGCTACGACCCTATGAACGACTTTCTGGAGCATCTGCCCCAGTGGGACGGTCGCGATCGCATCACTCCCCTAGCCCATCGCATACCAACCCAGTGGCAGGCGTTTCCACACCTATTTAATATATGGATGCGATCGATGGTGGCCATGTGGCTGGGCAAGGGACAGCTGACGGGTAATGCGCTGGTGCCACTACTGATAGGTCGCCAGGGTTGCGGCAAGTCGAGCTTCTGCCGTATCCTCCTGCCTCGCGAACTACAGGATTACTACAACGACCGCATCAACTTCAAGAACGAACAAGACCTGAACCTGGGACTGAGCTCGTTCGGACTCATCAACCTCGATGAGTTCGATAAGATTACCCAGCGCCAGCAGATTGTGCTGAAGTATCTCGTATCGACAGCCGACCTGAAGTATCGTCCGCCCTACGGCAAGGCCTATACCTCCAACCGTCGCTACGCCTCGTTTATCGGCACTACCAACGAGCAGACGCCACTCACCGACCCATCAGGTTCGCGACGATTCCTCTGCGTGAGCATCGATGGCGACATCGACTTCGAGACGCCCGTTGACCACCAGCAACTCTATGCCCAGCTGATGTACGAGATACAACACGGCGAGCGCTACTGGTTGTCGAAGGACGAGGAGCGTGCGCTGATGGAGCACAATCTGGCCTACCAGCGACTGAACGGACTGGGCGAGATGCTGATGAGCCTCATCGCCAAGCCTCGCAGCAACGAAGACAGCGAATGGCTCAGTCTGAAGGACCTGTCAGCCCTATTGAAGAAGCACTTCAAGGGTTACAAGGAAGACACCACAGCATTCCAGAAAATAGGCAGCTATCTTCGCCGTCCTGAGTACAAGTTCCAATCGCGCCACACCAACAACGGCACACTATACCTTATAAAAAGGAGAGTATAGCAATTTAAAAAAACAAATATTGTTTTAACAAACTAGGCTCATGGAATATATAAAACCAGCCACTATTGTTATTGTTTCAGCTACATTGCTCGTCTTTGCAGCATGCAGTGGTGGTAATACTTCTAAAAACCCAGCAAAAATCGACTCTACGATCATATTCAACTATAGGAAAGCCTATGACTACGACTTTAAAACCCAGCAAAAGAAACTGGCTGAGGTATATTATAAAAAGGTGTACGACGCACTGAAAGACGACCCTGATATGAACAGAGAGCTCTATACAAGAGCAGGTTACAGCCTGGCAGCACTCAAAAGCATGCGTATGGACTTTGAAGGCTCGATGGTCATCGCCCTGGAGATGTACAAAACGATGGAAGCAAATGACAGCTTTAAACCTGCACAGCGCGAAACAATCCTGTCACTTATTGCTGCCAACCAGTCAGAATTGAATCAGAATGCAGAGGCCGAACGTACGTACCTGAAGTGCTATGATATACTGAAGTCGCTATATGGCGGCCCCGAGAATAACGGATTGGATTTCATCATTCATGGTGCCAACGTCATCGATTTGTATTATCAGATGGGCCAATATGACAAGATGACCGACTGGATAGCCAGAACCGAATCAGCACTGAAAATATACGAGCAGTATGGCGACTCGTCACTCATTAATGAGTACAAGGGTCATTTAGCCATCTGGCGTGCTATACTCCTGCAGAATACTGGTCGCCAGCATGAGGCTGCCAGTGTATATAACGCTATTCCCCATAGTTGTTTTGTAAACCAATTCGTCGTTAGTTCGGCTATAACATACCTGCATGATGCTGGGCGTAACGCCGAAATTGCCGAGCTGTACGACCTGTTGGACAGCACCTATTATTCTAATGATGGGGCGAAAATGAATTTCGACAACATCTGCTATCGTCTCACTCCACGCTATATGGCCAATCTGAAGGCTGGACGTATAGACGATGCCCTGAAGATAGGTTCAGAAATATGCGAGGCTATCGACTCGGCAGTAGTATGGCAAAGAAAAGATGAAGCTGCCGAGCTGGCTGTGATATACCAGACCCACGAAAAGGAAATGGCACTAGAGGAGTCGAAAGCCGAGACACGCATCCACCGACTATTACTCATAGGAATAACCCTGATCTGCATGCTTATAGGCTATCTGTTATGGCGCTCCCATAGGTATAACAGGATTCTAGCCTCGAAAAACCGCAAACTATTTGCCGAGATAGAGTTGAATCGCCACGAGCAGCAGCAAGAGATAGCTCAGCTACAAGCTGCACCACTAGAGGAACTTAGCACCGAACAACAGCTATATCGCCGAATATGCACGCTGATGGACGAACAAAAGCCTTATACTGATGTAACGCTGAATCGCGATGCGCTGGCACAGATGCTGGGCACTAATGCCAAATATGTGGAGCAAGCCATACGCCAATGTTCTAAGGGTGAGACTGTAAGCGACTATATCAACCGCTATCGTCTGGAACATGTAGCCCGACTGCTTAAAAACACCAATCATCCAATAGCCGTCATCGGCGAAATCTCAGGCATCCCAAGCCGCGCTACCTTGGGGCGACTTTTCCGCATTGCCTATGGTATGACACCTAGCGAATATCGAAGTACAACCCCAAAATACTAGTGTTTTTCCTGATTTGATACATACTTTTCCGCCTGTGATACATCTGTTTCGCAGGCAATATGTACTTTTGCTCCCAAAATCTTACAAAACTAAATTGAAATGAAAAAGATGATGATGACGTTCGCAGCCGTCCTTTGCTGCGCAATGATTTCTACAGTGTTCACCTCTTGCAGTAAAGACGATGCTGACAGTAATAACCTCTATTATTATCGTGCCAACGGCAGCATTACTGGAACTGGCGGTTTCGGAGGGCTATTCGTTATCACCGACTATACCACGGCGATTGAATCGGCAGTAGGTACAGGGTTTACCAATCAGCAAGACCAGAAGGTTATTCAGGCTTGCGATGCTGTATATGCCAAGCATAAGGCAGAGTATGGCACAACCGTTTCAGGAAAAGTTGTGATTAACCGTTATAAGCAGGGCGATGACAATGACGAAAAAGTAATTAAGGAGTATCAATACTAAACCAAACACCGACAATGAAGAATATTATGATGGCTGCAGCAGCCTTATGCTGCATGATAATGAGTCTTTCATCGTGTACAAACAGTGATAACCCTGTAGAGACACAACCGCAAGAGCCAGAGGCTACTGTTAATATGGCCGATGCTGTTAAGCTATATATGGTGCCACAGTCGCTCTACGAGTACAACACTAACAACATTCTGCCCATCTACGTGATGGTTGACAACTCTTACGAAGAGAATGGCAAAACGAAACACTACGACCTGTCAACAATCACGGATGTGCAGATCGGTAAATATTATAACAAGGAAATGTTTGTTATCGATGCTTCGACTTTGGTAGACTATGGCTACATCAAACTCACACCTAATCTTAATAACCAGGAGATTCAGTTCTTTTTAGAGGACTTGGCTGTAACAGAGATGTATGGAGGAATAGGCCTTACACTGGCACTTACCAACAAGAAAGGTGAGACGGTAGAGTATCCATTCATGACCACCTATGTGTATCCTACCAAATTGGATATCAAAAAGACCATCAAGCTGGCCGACCTCGACAATAAGAATTGCTATATGATTGATCTTAGTGCAGAATTGCCTAGCTATTTCGACTTTGGGAAGTGGCCACTCGAGCGTTACAACGACACTGTACAGACTGATTGCAAAAACGGCATCTGGAGTGCAAAAATCAAAGAAGACGGAAACTTATACATTACCACCGATGGTGCTCCAAGCGATGAGGGCGAGCCAGGTACAGCGGTATACAACTTCTCACGCAGACTTGTTGGCATTCCAAATATGGTTGTACCCGAAGGCGATGGCCTGATGGTTAACTTCCAAATCAACGTAGAACTAACTATTACAGATTAAATATGAAAAAGATGATGATGACGTTCGCAACCGTCCTTTGCTGCGTAGCCACATTCATTCTATCATCGTGTAATACTAACGATGACATTCCTGTAAACAATGATGATACAGAACAGTTGGCCGATTATACCATTATTTATTATGCCAATGGTGGCGGAAATGCTGATGAGTATCAAATGCCGATGATAGGCGACTTCTACGGTGCCAGCGCTGAAGCATATGAGTGGGTGAATGTGGTGGTACAATATCAGTACTCTTCTGCAGAGAATATGAAAAAACAGAGCTTATTCCAGGACGAGTTCTGCGATGAATGGGGCAGCAAGACGGTTCGCTGGGCTATAGATCCTCAAAAGAATCTGTCATCACAAATGGGAGACCAGGAAAATATCTATGGTACCGACAATGCCGACTGTACCTGCCCTGACTCGCTCACCAACTTTATCAACTGGGCTGCCAAGAACTATCCTGCTAAGAACTACATGTTGATTCTTAACGATCATAGTAACGGCTATACGCCTGACGACGAGCTAGCCGGACACTTTACAGCCAAAAGTTTGAAACGCGCCATTGCTAACGCTAACGTGCGCTTACAGACCATCTATATGCAGTCAAGCCTGATGAATAATCTGGAGTATCAGTTTGAGCTGAAAGACCTATGCGACTATATGATGGCCTCAACATACGTGATGCCAGACGACGTTGGCACACTTGGTCTGATGGTCGAAATACTTAATGCGTTTTACAACGATATAGAAGCGGGGTTGTCGACATATTGTAGTATCAATGTGGAGACTAGTGAATACGGTTTTGATCCAGAAACACCTATTTATACCGACCTCACAGTAACCCGTACGGCCAATCTTGACAAACTGGGCGAGATGATGCGAGAGTTTACCGATCGCCTTTGCGACACCTACACCAACGGGACAGAACAGCAGAAACAGCTTATCGACAACTGCACAAAGCAAGCCGTAAAGATAGACGCCACACAGCCTTCCTACGATGCAACCAAATATATGGCAAGCATCATGAACGCACTGCCTGAGGTTTACGACGATGATTTTGTCCAGAAAATGGCCGATACTATCAATAGTTGTATTCTTGCCCAGAACTTCAGCAGCTATCTAATCAACCACAATTATATAGTTGACTATAGTGTGCTGCTTGGCGTTGAGGGTTCACTTGCCCCTTGGAAATCAACCTTCGATGACACATACGGGCAGTTGGAGTTCGACCGCCTTGTTGGTTGGAGCCGTTGGATCAAGCTCAACTTTTAGCAACCTAACATAGCATGTCCGTCGGCATCACCATAGCTGTAGAAACACTTGAAAAGATGCTATAAGGAATGTTTCGTTTGGTTCCGCTCCCAATCGAGCAAGAACTGATGCTATTTTCTATTTTAGAGAAAGAAAATAAATTATCGCTTATTATGGGATATAGTTTGGCGACGCTGATAATCGTAAAGAGTTAAGCGGCGGAGGTGATAGTAAGCGAGCCAGTAGTTCTGGAGCGATGAAATCTGATTTTGGCGGGCAGTCTGCCAATGGCTCTGGGCTATGGAGAGGCTGTAGGCATCGGCTTGGGCCTTGATGAAGCGTTGGAGAGTCTGGGCATAGGCATCCTCGGCGATGGTCAGGGCTTCGCGGGCAGTCTCTACGATGGTCTGACGCTCGTTGAATTCAGCAACGGTCAGGGCTACATCGAGTTCGGTATCTCGGGCTATTTCTTGTTCGGCACGCTCAGCAGTCTCCACTGTGCTGCGGGCAGCGAGCCAGGCATTCTTACGTTTTCCCCAGTCTTTCAGGGGTATGGAGAGTGTGATGGTAGCTTTGTCCTGTGAAAGCAGATGGCGATAGGCATCTACAAACTCGTCTGCCACTTGGTTCAAACCCACAGAGGCATCGAGGCTAACACTCAGATTCTTCTCCACTCGGGCACGCTCGGCATCACGCCGGGCTTCGGTAACGGCCTTTCGTGAAGAGAGGTATTGCGGGTTGTTCTCTCTGGCATACTGGATAGCCTCTGCTGCATCGATGTGTAGACTCTGCATGACGGTGGGGATGACCAATTCTATGTCGGTTGTGCGTTCCATGCCGAGATAGATAGCCAATTCTTGTGCTGCTCTTTGTCGTGAGATGCGAGCATTGGCCAGTGTAGTACGGGCATTGGTTTTCTCGAGTTCCAAGATACTCAACTCGGCCTTGGAGATGCTGGCAATCTTAAACCTCCGTTGGGCAATGGCATAGATGGTATCGCACGAGGCCAGATACTCCTCAGCCATGCGCAACTGGTCCTGAGCCAGAGCCAGCGTAAAGAACTTGGAAACAGCCTTCTCGCTAATGGTCTCAATGCCATAAGTGAGATTTTTCTCGGCCAGCGTCAACTTCAGCGGTTCTATCTGCTTCGCCCATTTCAAGGGATTATAGAACATCAGTTCCTGTTTGTAACCGACGGCAATGGGGACAGACATAAACTGTGTCTGGTTTTGGTCACCGAAGGTTCTCAGGTAGCCCAACTGCGTGGAACCGTAGAATTGTCCGCCCCAGCGTTCCATCGTCTGGGTGGCTGAGATACCAGCCTGCGAATAGAGCATACGTTGCTGACGATACACGTCAATGTCTTCCATCGAGAGATAGCGCTGAGTCATATAGCGTTCATACATGACGGGCGTTGAATTGAGCGAGAACTGGGGCTTTCTGGTAGCCTGCCACGATAGGTACTGATAGCGAGAGGCATTATAGGTACTCTGGTATTTCTGTGCTGCCAAAGTACTGTCTGTAGCCAGCCTGACCGTGCGGTCAAGGTCGAGCGTCACCTTCTGCTGAGCCGAAGCAGAGAATATCACCAATAGAGCGAGATAAACAATTCGTCTCATGGGCTACTTCAGTATTACTTCCACGTTCATCCCGTCAAAGAGCCCCTGCGCGTCTGAGAGTCTGGCGCGGAGGGTGACAGCTCCCTGTTCATCAACGACCGGGTTGATGACATTGACGACGGCAGTGTATTGTTTACCCTTGTCGGCCACGGGAATGACGTTGACACCCATACCTATCTTATATCTGCAGAGGTCAGCCTCCATCACGCGGAACTCCACTTCCATGTCGCCAGTGGCAATCACCCGGCATACTGTCTGTCCTGGCTGTGCCAACTGATGGGCCTGTATCTTGAGGTTTGCCGCCACACCGTCGAAGGGCGCTGTGAGCACACCGCTCCTTAACTCATGCTGGGCAACTGCTAGCGCAGTGCGAGCCGTGGCAAGCTGACTCTTGGACAAAGCGTAGCCCGACTTCACGTCAGCGTTATGCTTGACGTCGGCAGGTATGGCAGAAGCCTTGTCGGGGTCATAGCCCTGCGAGATAATCACATCCTGCATCTGCAAGTAAGCCTGTTCAATCTGTAGTTGTGCCTGTTCGACAGCTCGCTGCTGCTTTTCGATGGCGTTACGCAACTTGAACAGGTCGAGCTGTGCCAGTACCTGACCACGACGTACCCTCTGACCATTCCTGACCAACACCCTTTCTATGGGCAATGCCGTCTCAAAGGAGAGATCGGCGAAGCGGGCGGTCACCACCTTGCCCATAGTCTTGATAAATCCCGCTGGGGCAAGGCTGTCGAGAGAGGTTATAGGTGTGGGCGCACTCGTAGTGACCGAGTCCATCACCGTCTGGATCGAGTCATTGGCAGGCGAACTCTGCCCTGTTTGTCCACAACAGGCAGTCAAGACTAACGCTGCTGTTATGATGATTGTCTTTCTCATATCGCGTAATTAAAGTTGTCGTAAACTCATTTCATAGAAGAAGCCCTTGCGCTCCATCAGTTCGTCGAAGGTGCCCTGCTCTACAATCTTGCCTTTGTCGAGCACGATGATCCGGTCGCAGTGACGAATGGTCGATAGCCGGTGGGCTATTACCACGCGGGTACACTTCAGTTTGTCGAGGTTGTCGCTGACGGCCTTCTGCGAGATATTGTCGAGTGCCGATGTCGCCTCATCGAAGAAGATGATGTTAGGCTTCGAGATGAGGGCACGGGCGATGAGGATGCGCTGCTTCTGTCCTCCACTAAAGCCACTGCCACCTTCTGTGACGATGGTGTGAAGCCCCATCGGCATCTTTCTGACATCTTCTTCAAGACAAGCCATGCGCAGGGCCTCCCACGCATCGTCATGGGTGGCCCACGGAGCGGTGATGGTGATGTTGTGGAACAGGTCGCCCGTAAACAAGCTGCCGCTCTGCAGACAACAGCCGATCTTCCTGCGCAGCGAAGCCTTATCCACCTTCGCCAAGTCATAGTTGTCGTAGGAGATACCACCAGTCAGCGGTTGTTCGAATCCAAGCATCAGGCGCATCAACGTTGATTTGCCGCAGCCCGACTTACCCACAATGCCCACATATTCGCCCGGCTTAATCTTCAGCGACAGGTCGTCGATAACCATTGGCCCGTCTTCCTGATAGCGGAACGACACACCACTCAGTTCGATACTTCCAAGGAGTGCATTAACCTGCGGTGCTTTCTCTTCCATTTCAGGTACGGCTTCCAAGATAGGCCTTACGCTCTCCAACAGCGGTTTAATCTGTGCCAGACTCGGTACCACAGTGTTCAGCTGGGTTATCGAGGCGGTTATCATGCCAAAAGCAGAACTGAAGGCAATATAGTCGGAAGAGGAAACCCCGTTCGACAATGTGCTCCAGAAGAGGAGCATCGTGCCGCCAAACCCCAGTAAGGCAGTGAGTGCAGGACAAAGCAGACGGGCGAAATCTGGATTATAGACCAGATAGGTAGCTTTGCTATAGTTGTCGAGCCAACGGATAAATGCACGGTTCTCACTACCAGTAAGTTTCAGTTTGTGGATACCCGCAAAGAGATTGTATTCCAGACCGCTCAGCTTCGCCATTTCCTCAGTATATTTCTTCTGAACCCCGACAATGCGAAGATAGTACAAAAAGATGACGAGCACCTGCAGGGCAATGATACCGAGCGCAGGCCAGAGCAATGCACCACCATAAATATAGACCTGCACCAGATAGATGATACTGAGCACGGCTGAGAGCAACGCGCCGACGATGCTCTCATTGCAGAGCGAGGCCACTGTCGTTATATTCTGTATCTTTGCCGTCAGTTCACCACTGGAATGATGGCTGAAGAAAGTGGGGCTCAAGAGGAACGTGCGGGCCACAACGGCATTCTGCACGTGCAGCTCTATGATGTGCTGCAAACGGATGATATAGAGATTTCTTGTCAGCGTAAGCAATAGAGAGCCTATGGTAATACCGATAAGAAGCCCGGTAATAGGCAACAGATCGGAGGAGTCGCCGGTAGGGATAACCGTGTCGAAGATCAGTTTGTTGGCCATCGGGGTAAACATGCCAAGCAGCACCACTACAAGGGCACACACCGTAAGCAGCACGGCATTAGGCCCTGACACCACACGCCACGTGAACCTGACAAGGTCCTTAATCTTCAGCGCTCTTAGCGGCAAGGCTTTGGTGAAAGTGATGGCCGTCGGTTCCAGCTCTTCAGTCATCTCGCGTTTACCCACCTGCCTGACTATACCGTCCTCTTTGCGGTATTGGTAGCCCAGCCCGGTCTTCGTCGGGGTCAGCGCCACCAGTCTTCCGTCCTTGGTATAGCCCAACAGTGGCCCGACACACTCACGCCACCATTCTCCAGTCAGATGAATATCGCGCATCATGATACCACGCGGACGAAGGATGCCTGTCAGTTGTTCCTCAACCGATAACACATCATCATAATCCAGCTGGTAGTCTGTGATGCCGAGTGCCTCAAGCACCTGTCGCAACGCACTTTGGTCGTTCTGAGGCACCACGCGCCTGCCTCCCTGAAGTCCCAGGCGCTGATGGGTTTTCTCGTTCACCTCGGCCATTGCTGCTTGCTCAGCTGCCCTGCGCTTATTAATCTGATTAATATAGATTTCCATGGTTATTCGCTCTTCATCAGTTTCTGATAGAATCCTTCCTGCGCAATGAGTTCCTCATGTCGTCCGCGTTGTAGGATCTTACCCTGGTCCATGACGATAATCTCGTCGCAGTCACGGATGGTACTCAGTCGGTGTGCCACGATAATCTGCGCCGGTCCCATGCTCCGGATGCGCTTCATGACCTCATCCTCGGTCTTCGGGTCTAAGGCACTCGTAGCCTCATCCATGATGAGCACGATCGGCTCTCTGGCCAGTGCAGTAGCTATTTCAAAGCGCTGTCGCTGACCGCCGCTGAAATTCTGTCCACCCTTGACAATCTTCGTATCAAAGCCTTCTGGACGACTCACGATGTCAGCACGTATCTCTGCATCGTTGCAGGCCATCATCAGCGTGAAATCCTCGATGCTGGGGTCCCACATGCGGATATTCTGTGCGATGGTGTCATCAAAGAGCACCACGTTCTGGTCAATCACCGCCACAGAGTTCGTCAGCTCTTCATCGGGGATGCTCTCGATGGGTCTGCCGTCAAAAAGGATTTCCCCACTCCACGGTTTATAGAGACCGCTGATCAGTTTTGCCAGTGTCGATTTACCACAGCCGCTGGGGCCTACCAGAGCCACAGAATGACCAGGCTCCACCCTGAGGTTGAAGTCCTCAATGAGCGGAGGCTGCAAAGGTGAGTAACCGAAGGTGACATGCTTCATTTCCAAAAGACCGCCAAGTTTCCCTTGCTGTATCTCCTGTTTCGAGTCCCGATGGTCTTCGGGATATTTCATCACGTCCTCCACACGCTCCATCTGGCTTCGCATCTCCACAATTTTCTGAGAGCCGTTCACCAGCTCGTTCACTGGTGCCAGAAACGACCCCATGAAACCCTGGAAGGCCATGAGCATACCCACAGTCAGATCGCCCTGAAGAATGAGGTAGGCACCAAGCACGAGTACGGCCACAGAGCAAAGCGCGTTGGCCAGCACAGGCAACAGAGCCATCTGCGCTTGTTGCTTGTCGGCGTTGGCGTTCACGTTGAACTTATGCGCCCACAGACCACTCCAATACTTGAAGAAGCCTGTCTCAGCACCTGCCGCCTTGATGCTCTCCATGTTGTCGATACATGAGACAGTGGCAGAGAAGTACTGACCCTCACTTTGTTCCATCGAACGGATGAGGTTAATGCGAAAATTGGCGAAATAATGAACGATAGCCAGGTTGACACCCGCAGCCACGAATCCTATGATTGTCAGCCAGAAGGAATACGAGAACATCAGAAACAGGTAGAAGGAGTTGGTAATCTCCTGGTTCAGATGCATACGCTGCTGCAAATCGCCCACATGGCGCATGGCGAAATACGACATGGGCAGGCGCAGCAAGTGGCGCAGATAGTCCTTGTTGCTTTTTAATGCCAGCGCACCTGCCACACGCTTGGTATAGCGGCTTTGCAGCAGTACCACGAAGAACTGGAAAACGGCCAGTGCGCCCATGCCTATGAAGAACCACTTAACCCAATCGGCATTCTTGCCCGACAGAATCTCGTCGAGGAAGATGCGGGTGAACAGCGGCGACAGTAGTGCCACGAATGCACCCATCAGCGCAAAGGAGAAGGTGAGCCAGAAAGCCTCGCTCACACCGTTGAGATTCTTCTTCATATAAGAAAGGATGCTGGTCTGCTGTCCGCCCTTCTCAAACTTCTCCGTCGGCTCAAAGGTCAGGCACACGCCCGTGTAGTGCTTGCGGAACTCCTCCATCGGCCATTTCACGGGTCCTATGCCAGGATCGTTGATGCAGGCGCGCCCCTTACGGTCGAAGCCCCGGAACACGACGAAGTGCTCGAAATTCCAGTGGATGATGGCAGGCTGCTTGCCTTCCAGCGCCTCGGGCGACATACGGAAGCCCTTGGCATCAAGACCGTAGTTACGGGCAGCCTGCAGAATCATCTTCGCCGATGAGCCGTCGCGCGACACACCACAGGCTGCACGTACCTCTTCCAGTGGCAACCACTTGCCGTAATGCGCTAAGATCATCGTCAACGATGCAGCACCGCACTCCACGACCTCCATCTGCATCACCTGCGGCACCTTAGCCAATTTACTCTTGCCCATATTAATTGCCTGCTATCGTTTGGATGGAATTGTCCAGTGTGCCGACAAGGACTCGCCAGACGGGCTTCTTCCGTGTGATAATCTGGATGTTGCATAAGGCACCGTTGCCCACCTTCACATGGCGGCTCTTCTCACGACTCCATACCAGATTACCGTTCTGTTCGTCAAACGTTACGCGCACCTCGTACGCCGCCTGTCCGTCCTTGATGAATGCCGCCAGCGGGTCGAGTTTCACACGGCTCACAATCTCCTGTCGCGTGGTCGGATACTGTTCGATGCCAACCACCTGTCCGTAGGCATATCCCCAGTTCTCGCGCTCCAAATTGGCAGGCGTGGCCTGCACCTGCTGACCGATCTTCAGTTTGCGCAGATCGTTGTAGGTCACATAGCAGAGCATCTCGCGGCCTGCCATCTGCTGCGTCTGCGGTAGCAGCCACGCCACGGGTTCGCCTGCCTTGAACTGTGCGCCAAGGGGCAGCGTCTGTATCAACACGCCGTCGCGCGGCACCCTGACAGCTGTCGTCGAAAGGGCATTGCGAATCTCCATCACTGCCACACCATTGGCAACGGTGGCACCGTGACTCACCAACAAACGGCTAACGGCTCCATCATAGGGCAAACTAATAGGCGTGGCCTCTCCAAAAGGAAATACCACGCCCTGCGCTGTAACCTTGTAATTGATGGTTCCGAAGATGCACCAATAGATGACCACCACCATCATCGCCACCATGGCGGCAATCACAATCCGAATCCTCGGAGATGCCACTCGCGCCATCTCCTTGGCTTCGCTATGGTCGTCGAGTGCCTCCAGTGCCTCCTTATTGAATATCTCTGCCATAATCTTAAATTTGAAAGTGACAATAATGGTATAGTCTTAATTTCGGTGGCAAAAATACAAAAATAATTGGAAATAAAAAAGAAAATCGTGTGTTTTTTCACTCCTTTGCTCGTTAATACGCAGCCAGTTCTGCATAGAAACGGCTCACTTCTTTCTGCATGCCCTCTGGCGAGGCGCCGTGATCACGGGGGCTGACCCCAGTGATCACGGAGATGGAATAGCAGAGGTAGATAATGGGCCTCATCACATTATAGGATCGCTATGGTATAGGTCTTCAACAGGATTGGATTCGGTTATAGGAGTTCTATTTAGAGGATTTAAGTGACTTATATTAGGAACGCCTCCTGCGGCATTGTCGAGGTCGTCATCGTCGAGTGGCCATGCGCCGGCCTCCACGAGTTCGTCCTTCAGCGCCTTCACTTCCTCAGCCAGTTGCTTCAACTGTTGCTTCTTCTGCTCAATCTGTTCTGCTGTTAATGTTGCCATAATAATAATTATTAAATGTTTGTTTCAGAATTTGTTGCATTCACTTGTTGAATCTACCAGAGAAACCATTTATTCTCCGGCTCTCTTGATTAAATCAAATAGAGGTATTCCTCCTGCCGCCTGGTCGAGGTCGGCTTCGTCGAGTGGCCATGCGCCGGCCTCCTGCAATTCCTTGATGATTGCATTCTTCTCCTCAGAGAGCTGCTTCAACTGCTGCTTCTTCTGCTCAATCTGTTCTGCTGTCATTGTTGCCATATTACTAAATATTTAATGGGTTATACCTTATTACATTATTTGATTGTAGGATCCTGTACCTTGCGCTGGTGAGAGCGCCGCTCGCGCTGGCCGCCCGTCACCACCTCCAACTCTTCATTGAGTACGTTGTTCTCGTCCTGAAGCTGCTCGATTTCGTCTTTCAGTTTCAGGTTCTCACGGATGAAAGCAGAGAAGTTGACCAGCAACTCCTGATTGCGCCAGTGGTAGTAGAAGAGCACAACGACCAATGCCACTATGGCCAGCGCCACAATAGTCGAGATGATGATTGAAATGATAACTGTCGTATCCATAATTACCGTTCTAGTTTTGATTTCTGGGGCAAAGATACAAAAATAATTGGAAATCGTAAAGAAAAAACAATATTTTTTAGGCTTTTCATTTAATATAGAAACCCCACTAACCATAAAGGGAGTTTCTTGCCGATGGGGATCATATCATAGGGGGTTCCACGCTGACCGACACCTACGAGCAATTGGCTTTCGACAAAGTCGTGGGCTGGAACCGCTGGCTGCGCCTAAACAACCAGCATCCCAACTTGTTCTGCCCGATATCCAGAAATGGTGTAAAAAAGAGGATGTGCCTATTTTGACACATCCTCTTGTTCAATACCCATGCAAGAGGTCAGTTCACCAAATAAAGCGATCAAGGGGACTGGTCCATGATTGCTCGTTTCGGGATGATTCCAAGAAAATCCACGAATTTTTCTCTCATTTGTAGCGACTTTTACTTTATGTCAATGCGGAGATTATTGCCGTCTACATTTATATCTCGACAGAAGTTGCGCAGAATAGTCACGGCCAGATCATCACGTTCAGCATCGAAGGCATCGCTGCCGATGGCCTGCTGACTCTTTATGCTCAATTGCAAAGAGTCGTCACGTTCTGTATACGCCAGTGTGAGAACCGTATTAGGGCTGATGACCCTTCCGCCAGAACCCAGGATTGCAAGTGATTCGTCTATCACATGAAGCACATTGGTAGTCCTCTGGTGCGACAGGTTGTATTGATGACAGAACTGTTCCATCTGCGACATCATGGCAAACCAGTCGAAGTACTCACTCTCAATGATGAATGTCGTCTCATGTATCTGCTGGATGAATTGCTTGGTGCGTTCACGCTGCGGGTTATCGAAGAGTTGGTCAGGTGTACCGTCCTCGTATACCACACCATCAGCGAAGAAGAGTACTCGGCTACTAACCTGTCGGGCAAAACGCATCTCATGGGTTACCACAAGCATCGTCATGCCTTGACGTGCCAAACGTGTCATAACGCCAAGAACCTCGTTCACCATAGTAGGATCAAGGGCCGAAGTGGGTTCATCAAAGAGCAGTATCTCTGGATCCATGGCCAACGCACGGGCAATGGCTATACGCTGTTTCTGTCCACCAGACAGTTGATCTGGCAAGGCTTCTGCGCGTTCGGCCATTCCAACCATCTGCAGCAATTCCAAGGCTCGCTTTTCTGCATCCTCACGGCTCTTACCAAGTAGCTGCATGGGTGCCAGACATAAATTATCAAGCACCGTCATGCCGTTGAACAGGTTGAACGACTGGAACACCATGCCCATACGGCGACGAAGCAGAGGCACATCGGCATCGGGCGACAATATATCTTGCCCGTTAATAAGAATGCTGCCACTGGTGGGCTGCTCAAGCAGATTCAGGCATCGCAGGAACGTACTCTTTCCCGTACCCGACGGACCGATAATGGATATTACCTCGCCCTTATGCACATCAAGGTTAATATCGCGCAGCACATCAAACGAACCATAACTCTTCTTCATGCCAGAGATACGTATGATAGGAGAGTCGGAATCAGAGGATGTGATAGTATGAGAAGCAGAGGAAACTAAAGTGTGAGATTGTTTGCGGCGAATGAACAGCCATACACATCCACCTATAACAATAAGTATAGCCACAATCCATGCCCATTGGATCTCTTCATCAGCAGTAGATGATGGCTGTAAAGGATTGGTTAAGATATCTGCCTCGCCTTTTCGTGTAACCATCACGATGTGTGAATCAATATATCCATCGGAAAACAGTACCTGTTTCTGTCGCTCCTCAGTACAGCTGATTGAGCCCATAGCCATGTCGGCCTTACCAGTCTGTACAGCAGGTATCTGCGCGGCAAAATCCATAACAAGAAACTCCAGTTGCCAATTACGCCGGTTGGCCCACTCTGTCAATAATTCCGGTTCCATACCCGAAGGTTTACCTGAACAGATGAAGTTTAACGGTGGCATTACCGGGTTGGTAGCAACTCGCAGAGTGCGCCCCGTACCTTGCTGTTGAGGGAGTGTCATAGCCGTTGGGTCTTCAGACTTCTGCCAACGATCGTATATCTTCTGATAGGTTCCATCACGACGTATGTCAGCCAAAAAGCTATTAAAGTCCTGTTGCAACTCAGCATTGCCCAGTTTGAAACAGGCTCCTATCGGAATCGGAGCGAGCTCTGAATTAACAGAATCAACCTTTGACATCAGATCTTTACTAAATATCAATGTAAGACTTTCATCGCCTACCACATCAACTTTGCCATTCTCTAAAGCTGCCAACATATCGGTAAGGGTAGCCATGCGCAATATGTTGGCATCGGGAGCCATATTGGTTACAGCAATATCTTGTATGCTGCCGATAATTACAGCTACGTTTTTCCCTTTAAGTGCCTTGAATACAGGTGGAACGGTTGATTGAGCGGTAGCATTAGTAGCGTCCGTTTCGTTGGTCGACAGCAATCCTGCAACTCCAAGCAACGCCAATGCCACAGCAGCAGCGATGGTCTTCATTCGCTTTCGATAAACAAGACTCTGAAGCAACATTCCGATGAGCCACGCCATTAGGAAATATATTATGGCCGTAACAATGAGTGGGAAGAAGGCATCGAATGTTCGAGAGCGTATCAGGTCGGAAGCTCGCGTCATGTCGGCCACAGCTATATAACCAACTATACTCGTGCCTTTAAGCAGACTTATCACCTCACCCTGATATACAGGCAACACCGACTTTATTACCTGAGGCATAACAATCCTAAAGAATGTCTGCCTCTGCGTAAAACCTAATGCCAGTCCTGCCTCGGTCTGGCCTCGGTCTATTCCCTGAATAGCAGTTCGAAGCATCTCACTGATGTAGGCAGCAGTGTTCATGGCAAAAGTAACAATGGCCACCACTATACCCGTAGCATCTACCGGCGCCATCACCACATAATACATAATCATAAGCAACACCAGCACTGGTGTGCCACGCATAAGGTCGATATACACCTTGGCAATTTGTCGTAACCATGCTCGGTGGTTCATACGCATCCAGCACACCAGTCCACCCAGCATTGTGCCTAATAATGCTGCGCAGATTGTGATAATAAGCGTCACCTGCAGACCGTCGAGAATCATTCTATATCGATCCTCGGCTATCAAATTATTATAAAAACTCTCTATTATACTATTCATCGTTCCATTTATTTTCCGTTTGTATTTTTCTTACTATGACACCCCTAACAACTCAATCTCAAAGATAAGAGTTGAACCGCCGGGGATTCCTGGTTGCGAGAATTTGCCGTACCCCATTTCGGCTGGGATATAGACTTCCCACTTGTCTCCAACATGCATCTGCTGCATGGCAATTATCCATCCCTCAATAAGATCGCACAGTCTGCAGGCCAGAGGCACTCCCCCACGACTACTATCAAACTGTTTCCCGTCGATGGTCTTGCCAGTATAATGGGCAGTAATGATATTCCTTACTGTAGGATGGGCACTCGTAGCATTACCTTCTGCCAGTACCTTATAATAAATACCCTTTGGAAGAGCCTTTACCCCTTCCTCTTTCGACTTGGCCTCGAGCCAATCCTTGTTAGCTTGTAAATAATCCTTTTTACTCATAAACAAATATAAATTTGATTGCAAATATACAAAAAAAAAAGAAATAATGAGTACTTTTGCAAATAAATTTGCAATATGGAATATTTACCCAAAGACCCGGCGATTCTGGTTTCGAGCGTAAACATGCTACTAAGAGACGAGGAATTTGATACGTTGGAAGCACTTTGCTATGCTTTCAATAAGGAGCCAAAAGATATAAAAGACTACCTCTATAAAAGAGGATTTGTATGGAGTGAACAACAGAAACAATTCCGTCCCATCGGCTACGACCAATGATTACGAAGCATAGTATAGAGACTGCATATAGTTTTCTGCATCAGAAGCGGAACGTATATATCCATTCTTCTCTCGATTGGCAGAAGGACGATATAGAGTATGCCATCAGCTGCTATGTGGACGATATGAGTAAAGAGCTATACGAATCCATATCCGACGGCAGAGCTGACTTTCTTAGAGACCACAAACGGTTTGGTGACGATATCACACAGGCAGTAGAAAGATTAGAGACTTACCTAACTAAAGTGTAAGTATCTGATCGGCGTGTTCTTTGGTTTTAACCTGCTTGCCTACGAAGATCTTTTCAATGATGCCATCTTCGTTTATGACGAAGGTTGTGCGGATAGTGCCCATAGTTTTCTTGCCGTACATCGACTTCTCACCCCATGCACCCATAGCCTCTAGCAAAGTATGGTCTACATCGGCAATCAGAGGGAAAGGCAGCTCGTGTTTTTCCTTGAACTTCACGTGTGATGCGGCAGAATCCTTACTAACACCTACCACCTCATAGCCAGCTCCCTGCAATTCGTTGTAACGGTCACGCAGACTGCAAGCCTCGGCAGTACAGCCACTGGTATTGTCCTTTGGATAAAAATACAACACCAGCTTACGTCCCTTAAAATCACTCAGACGTATATCACGTCCCTGCTCGTCCTTGCCCAGAATCTCAGGCGCCTTGTCTCCAATATTCATACCAATATCATATTATTATTTATATTCTTTGGCCTTACGCTTGCCACGCAAAACAGCAAGAGCATTAAGTGCCAGAGCCTCCATCTCATCCTCACCTGGGAAACAGCGAATAGGAGCAAGGAACCCCACCCTCTTACGGATGCGGCTTACCACATATTCGCTACGTGCCAAACCACCTGTAAGCAGTATGGCATCAATCTGTCCGCAGAGCACGGCCGACTCCGATGCGATGGTCTTTGCCACATGGTATATCATAGCATCGAGAATCAATCGGGCATGCTCATCGCCATAATCCTCTATGCGACGGATAATCTCCTTCACATCATTAGTACCAAGATGAGCATTAAGTCCTGCCTTACCGGCAATGCGCTTAAGCAACTGCTTCTCGTTATACTTTCCACTGAAACAGAGACGAATCAAGTCGGCTGCAGGTAATGAGCCTGCACGTTCCGGCGAGAAAGGCCCCTCACCGTCAAGAGCGTTGTTTGCATCAACAGCACGTCCCTTTTCGTGTGCAGCAACTGAAATACCTCCACCCATATGGCAGATAATAAGATTCAGATCCTCGTACTCTTTACCTATCTCAGCTGCATAACGGCGGGCTATGGCTCGCTGGTTCAAGGCATGCCAGATACAGATACGGTTCATCAGTGGCGAACCTGATATGCGGGCATAGTCATTAAGCTCGTCAACAACACCTGGGTCGGCTATAAATGAACGGCATCCAGGAATGGTGGCGGCTATCTCATGGGCTATCAGGCACCCCAGATTACAGGCATGGTTATGCAAAGCGATACCGCTGTGGGTATCACGAATCATCAGGTCGTTAATCTCATACACACCACCCTCAAGAGGCTTTACCAGTCCGCCTCGACCTATCACGGCATCGAAATCCACAGGTATATCAGCCTTCTGCAACTCATCGAGCACTAACTGGCGACGATAATCCTGCTGTTCGATAACATCATCGAAGCCAGCAAGGTCATCGGGCGAGTGTACGATATTACGGACGAGAACGGATGTTTCGTCATCGAACACGGCCATTTTAGTAGAAGTAGAGCCTGGGTTGATAACAAGTATCTTCATATAGCAGCCAGAGCCAGAGAGTAATACTTAGAGTCAGGACTGTCGGCACGCGAAGGCAGCACACAACAGCACTGGGTGCCCTGAAGCACACCTGCAGTCTTGGCATAGCCAAATAATGTCAGGGTTTTATAGAACACGTTACCTGCCACTATGTCTGGGAAGATAAGTGCATCGGCTTGTCCGTCGATAACGCTGTGGATACCCTTTTCACGAAGGCTGACACTATCGAGCGAGGTCTTGAGGTCAAGCGGACCATCGATAATACAGCGACCGAACTTGCCTGTCTGTGCCTCAGCAATAATTTCAAGATAATCCACGGTATAAGGGAACGTCTTGGCACTAACCTTCTCAGCACAATGAATCAACGAAATGCGTGGTTCATCAATGCCAAGAGCATGGCAGATATAGTTTACATAATGAATCTGCTGGCGACGCTGAGCCTCGGTAGGTACAGGTATAACAGCTGCATCAGTGAAGAATAGCAGCTTCTCGTACTTGGGTATCTCGGCCATTGCCACGTGGGTGAGTACATGGCCTGGACGCATAATTCCATTTTCCTTATCTAATATAGCGCGTAGCAACACATCGGTATTGATAAGCCCCTTCATCAGGATGTCGGCCTCACCATTCTTACATAATGCAACAGCACGGCGGGCACACTCTTCCTTATCGTCGCCATCAACATATACAGGCTCGATAAATCCCATCTCCTTACCCTTTTCAACAGCATATCTGGTCGAAGCATCGTTAGCGCAAACCACCGCTACTCGCTTACGGTCTCCCCTCTGTTGCAGGAAGACAATCATATCATTCAGATTCCTAATTGATTGCATAGGTCATTCATTTTTTTATTGTTTTATGCCGCAAATATACAAACTTTTTCGTATCTTTGCAAACAGAAACCGATAAAATGATAAAAATTATGAGGAATTACCTACTATTATCAGCTTTGCTATGTCAGATGGCAATGGCACAGGAACAGGCGCCAATGGTGCTACAATATGACAAGCCTGCCACTTATTTCGAAGAATCGCTACCTATCGGAAACGGTAAGCTGGGAGCGCTCGTATATGGCGGAACTGATGATAATATTATCTATCTTAACGACATCACGCTGTGGACAGGAAAACCTGTCGACCGCAATCTTGATGCCGATGCCCACAAATGGATACCTGCTATTCGCGAAGCACTGTTCAACGAAGATTATAAGTTGGCCGACTCACTTCAGTTGCACGTTCAGGGGCCTAACTCACAGTACTATCAGCCACTTGGCACTCTACATATCAAGGACTTAGGAATTGGTGAGATTACCAAATACCAGCGAACACTCGATATCGACTCTGCTATAGTACGTGACAGCTATAAACGAAACGGCAAACTGATAACAAGAGAGTACTTCGCATCTAACCCCGACAAGTTGATTGCCATCCGTTTGCGTGGCGACATCAACTGTCAGATAGCTCTTACAGCCCAGGTGCCTCATCAGGTTAAAAGCACACTGGGACAGCTAACCATGACCGGACATGCCACAGGCAATCCACAGGAGAGCACTCACTTCTGTACTATGATAAGTGTAAAGACCGATGGTGAAATGGCAGCCAGCGACTCCTCGCTTACCATCAGCAAGGCAAAAGAGGCTATTATCTACATCGTCAACGAGACCAGCTTTAACGGTTTCAACAAGCATCCTGTTCGCGAGGGCGCCAACTATCTGGAAGCTGTAACCAACGATATGTGGCACACACAGAACATGACGTACGAAGAGTTCTATGCCCGCCATCTGGCTGACTACAAGTCAATCTACGATCGTGTAAAGATTTGTCTGAACAAGGAGGGCCGCAATCCTAACGACCTGCCAGGAGCCAAGGAACGCAGACTTACCGACCAGCTGCTGCTCGACTATACCAACGGCAACGACCAGACACCATATCTTGAGGAGCTGTACTTCCAGTTCGGACGCTACTTGCTCATATCATCATCACGCACCAAGAATGTTCCAGCCAATCTGCAGGGTCTTTGGGCGCCTCAGCTTTGGTCGCCATGGCGTGGAAACTATACTGTAAACATCAATCTTGAAGAGAACTACTGGCCTGCATTCGTAGCTAATATGGCTGAGATGGCAGAGCCTCTCGACGGATTCATTGCAGGTCTTGCTGCCAATGGAAAGTACACCGCAAAGAACTATTATAACATTACCGAAGGATGGTGCTCAAGCCACAACAGCGACATCTGGGCAATGACCAATCCTGTGGGCGAGAAGAACGAGAGTCCAGAGTGGTCAAACTGGAACCTTGGTGGAGCATGGCTTGTAAACACACTTTGGGAGCGCTATCAGTTCACTCAGGACAAGGAGTATCTTAAGAATACTGCTTATCCACTGATGAAGGGCGCAGCCCAGTTCTGTCTGCGTTGGCTCATCGATAACCCCAAACAGCCTGGCGAGTTGATTACAGCCCCAAGTACATCGCCAGAGAACGAGTATAAGACAGACAAGGGCTATCACGGCACAACGTGCTATGGCGGTACTGCCGACCTTGCTATCATCCGCGAACTGTTTATCAACACCATCGCTGCTGGTAAGATTCTCGGACAGAAGAATAAAGAGATGGAGCAGGCATTGGCTAAGCTACATCCATATACAATCGGACACATGGGCGACCTGAACGAGTGGTACTACGACTGGGACGACTGGGATTTCCAGCATCGCCACCAGAGTCACCTCATCGGGCTCTATCCTGGCAATCATCTTACTGATGCCACCTTGCAAAAGGCTGCAGAACGTTCTTTGGAGATAAAGGGCGACAAGACCACAGGCTGGAGCACAGGTTGGCGTATAAACCTCTGGGCTCGTCTGCATAACCCCAAGCAGGCTTATCATATCTACCAGAAACTGCTCACGCCTATCGCTCCTCGCGGTTCAAAGAAACACAACTGGAAGGAGTGGCACAAGGGAGGCGGCACATATCCAAACCTGTTTGATGCTCACCCGCCATTCCAGATCGACGGAAACTTTGGTGGCACAGCTGGTGTGTGCGAGATGCTGATGCAGTCGACATTAAAGAACAATCAGGCTGTTATAGAGCTTATGCCAGCAGTACCTGAGGCGTGGAAAGAGGGCCACGTGAGCGGACTTTGTGCTCGTGGCGGATACGAGGTAAGCTTTGAATGGAAAGATGGTTATGTGCGCAATTGTACCATCAAAGCCAAGAAGGCAGGAACCATCACCCTATTATATAATGGTCAGCAGAAGACTGTAAAGTTCAAGGCAGGACAAACTCAGAACATTAAAACATGGTAAAGAAACAAAAGACATTGATACTCGATTCCGACCTTTCCAAGGCACAGGCTTGGGAAGGCTCGGTATCGCTCGATAACGATCTGATGTTGTCAGACTGTATCAACAAGGCCCCCATGCCCAAAGACCCACGAAAGATGACATTCATCCTGATAGGTCTCTGCACAAAGGGTCAGCTGAGATACCGTATAGACGGCAAAGAACAGGTGATAAACGAAGGTGACATACTGATAGTCAGCGAGCATCAGGTGATAGACGGCTACAAGCTATCGCCAACGATGGAGGGACTGTGTATCATGATGAGCGTCAATTTCTTCCACGAGATTATCAAGTCTGTTCACGATGTAAGTTCGCTCTTTGTCTTTGCCCGAACCCAACCTGTTTTGAAACTTGAGCAGAGAGAGTGTGATGCGTTTAAAGAGTTCTTCTATGTCATCAAGAAAAAGATAACCGACACGAACAATTTCTTCAGAAAGGACCTGATTCGCACGTTGCTGTTGGCTATGTTCTACGATGTTGGCAACATCATCTATAGAGTAAGGAACTTTGGCGAGGTTCAGGTTCCTTCAGAAAAACTGTTTACCCGATTCCTGCGATTGGTACAGACAAACTGCAAGCGCGAACGTCGCGTTAGTTGGTATGCCCGGCAACTTTGCATCTCGCCCAAGTATCTGTCGCTGGTGGTAAAGCGCATCAGCGGACGTACGGCCCTTGAATGGATTGAGAACTACGTCACGATGGAGTTACGAGTGGCACTTAAGAACTCAACAAGGTCGATTAAGGAGATTGCTGAGGACATGAACTTCCCCAACCAGAGTTTCTTAGGTAAATACTTTAAGGAACATGTGGGCATGACACCCTCAGAATACAGGAAATCATAGGTAGCCTTGCTTCTTCAGCTCGTCTACCATATCCAACAATTCCTGATACCACGCTTCGCCAAACCTACGGATAAGCGGATCGCGGAGGAACTGGTAAAGTAAGAGATTCTCCTGGATACCTTTAGCGATGGCCATCTTGCATACACTCCAACGGTTGTAGTTAAGTCCAACCAGACCCTCGCCAAGTTTCTTTTCACGAATAGGATATAAAGCACAACTAATAGGCTTGCAGAAATGGGATTTTCCTGCTCTGTAAGCCTTTTCTAATGCACACAGACAGCAGTTCTTAATGGGCAGATGAGTATTCCAGTCCTCTATGTCGCCATAATAGGTAAACACGCAGTCCTTTCCACCAACAATACTTGTAACCAAATCACCTTCCTTATCGGTATAGGCTACTCCTTGTTTGTCGATGACAGCCTGAGCCGAAGCCGAGAGATCGTCCCACACAGTATCAACACACTCTTCAATCTCAGCTATTTCCTCCATCGTCACAGGAGCTCCAGCATCGCCTTCAACACAGCATTCGCCTTTGCAAACGCTAAGATCACAACAAAACTTCTCCGTCAGGATTTCCGACGAGAGCAACACATCACCTACTTGTATAATGGGAGGAAGAGTATTCATCTGTTTGATATATTTAGGCACGAATTACGCGAATCTCACGAATTTACTATTTCGTGTTAATTCGTGCCTTTAATTTTACCATTGAATGGGAGTCATACCATTTTGTTCGAGATAGGCATTGCAGCGGGAGAACTGATGCTGACCGAACCAGCCGCCACGATTGGCGCTTAAGGGCGATGGGTGAACAGACTCGAGTACCAGGTTACGATTCTTGTCAATCATATAGGCCTTGCTGCGGGCATATCCTCCCCAAAGCATATACACCAGATGTTCACGATTGGTAGCAAGGGCCTGGATAGCGGCATCGGTAAACTTCTGCCAACCTAATGCCGAGTGACTGTTTGCCTGATGGGCACGAACAGTGAGCGAAGCATTGAGAAGCAGCACACCTTGCTCAGCCCAACGGGTAAGATTGCCCGATGTTGGTATCTCCTTGCCCAAATCAGCCTGTATCTCTTTAAAGATATTCTGCAGCGAGGGTGGGAACTGTATACCGTCCTGTACCGAGAAACTCAGGCCGTGAGCCTGTCCTGGCTCATGATATGGGTCTTGTCCGATAATCACCACTTTTACTTTGTCAAACGGACACAGGTTAAAAGCATTGAAAATCAGTTTACCCGGAGGATAGCAGGTAGCAGTCTGATATTCCTGTCGCACAGCTGCTGTGAGCTGCGCAAAGTAAGGTTTATCAAACTCGTTCTGCAAATACTGCTTCCACGATTCTTCTATCTGCACATTCATAACTGCTTATATATCTCGTCAATCATTACCTGTGGAAGAAGCTTTCGCGGGTCGTCACTATGAGGATTGATAGACTCCAGGAAATGAGGAAGTTCATTCTTATACACTTCCTTCATGTGATTATTGATTCTGTTCGACATCGAACACGAATAAGTGATGTTAGCCAGACGATCGGCCAGTTTCAGGAACGGAGCGTATGGTGTTTCGCGAATGCCGGCATAATAGCGGTCGTTACTTCTCTCAGCACGTGTCCTACCCTTCTCGTTAGTCAGTGCATAAACCATCTCGGCAGCCTGATAGGCCTGCTCGTCGCTCATAAAGAGAGCTGCGCCTTTCTTAACATCATTATAGGTCATACGCGCATCTTCGATACTATCGTGATAGAATGCGCCAAATAACAACGGCAGGACATCAGCCTCCTGCTGGCAGACCAGGTGTCCGTATTTCAACACCAAGTCTGCCACCATGTCGAGGTGAACACTATATGGATGATTCTCGTCGTAACGCTGGTTTACACTATCATGAAGCATGTGAGCATGCTCCCTTATCTCTTCGATAGTATCCGAGTATTTCTCCAGATAGTTCTGATAGTCCTGCTGTGTCATAATCTATATCTTAGTCCTGAATAAGGTTCTCACCAGTCATGTCTGCAGGCTGCTCCAGACCCATAATGTGGAGAATTGAAGGAGCAACGTCAGCCAGACGACCATCCTTAACTGTAGCCGAATTGTTATTGGTTACGTAGATGAATGGAACTGGGTTCAGTGAGTGAGCTGTGTTAGGAGTACCATCAGGGTTGATAGCGTTGTCAGCATTACCGTGGTCGGCAATGATGATAGCCTCGTAGTCGTTAGCCTTAGCAGCCTCGATTACGTCCTTCACGCAGTTGTCAACAGCCCATACAGCCTTAGCAATAGCGTTGTAGATACCAGTGTGACCAACCATATCACCGTTAGCAAAGTTAACTACGATGAAGTCGTACTTAGCCTCGTTGATAGCAGCAACCAGCTTATCCTTAACCTCGAAAGCGCTCATCTCAGGCTTCAGGTCGTAGGTAGCAACCTTAGGCGAAGGAACCAGGATACGATCCTCACCCTCGTATGGAGCCTCACGACCACCATTGAAGAAGAATGTTACGTGAGCATACTTCTCAGTCTCAGCAGTGTGCAGCTGCTTCTTGCCCTGCTTGCTCAGATACTCGCCCAGAGTGTTCTCAACGTTCTCCTTAGGGAACAGGATGTTTACACCCTTGAAGTTTGCATCGTATGGAGTCATGCAGTAGTACTGCAGGCCAGGGATAGTCTTCATGCCCTGCTCTGGCATATCCTCCTGAGTCAGTGCGATGGTCATCTCCTTAGCACGGTCGTTACGGAAGTTGATGAAGATAACAACATCACCCTCTTCTACGCAACCGTTAACTGCTGCATTGTGGATTGGCTTGATGAACTCATCGGTAACGCCCTCGTCATAGCTCTCCTGCATAGCAGCAACCATATCAGTGCTCTGCTTACCAGTACCGTTTACAATCAGGTCGTAACCCTCTTTTACGCGCTCCCAACGCTTATCGCGGTCCATAGCGTAGAAACGACCTACGATGCTTGCGATAGCAGCCTCATTGTCGGCACATACCTTTGAAACCTGCTCGATGAAGCCCTTACCGCTCTTTGGGTCGGTATCACGACCGTCCATAAAGCAATGAACAAACACCTGATTCTTCAGACCGTAAGCCTTACCAATCTCGATGAGCTTAAAGAGGTGATCGAGTGAAGAGTGTACACCACCGTCAGAAGTCAGACCCATGAGGTGCAGCTTCTTATTGTTCTCCTTAGCGTATGTGTATGCAGCCTTTACCTGAGGATTCTCCATGATAGAGCCATCCTTGCAGGCACGGTTAATCTTAACAAGGTCCTGATAAACGATGCGACCAGCACCGATATTGAGGTGACCCACCTCAGAGTTACCCATCTGTCCGTCGGGCAGACCAACATCTTCACCAGATGCCATCAGCTGAGAATGAGCTGAAGTTGCAGTCAACAGATCGAGGTAAGGAGTTGGAGTATTGAAGATAACATCACCCTTACCATGCTTACCGATTCCCCATCCATCGAGAATCATCAAAAGTGCTTTCTTTGCCATAATCTTATTACTAATTTTAAACGTACGTTCTTATTTTGCGCTGCAAAGATACAAAAATATTTTGTATCATTCACCAAAATCTATACTTAATTGTCCATCACCCAGCAGATTATAACTTTTTCTGTGATAGGGTGTGATACCAAATTGTTTGATTGCCTCACGATGCTTTTTCGTGGGGTAGCCCTTGTTCGAGAGCCAGTCGTATTGGGAGTATTCCTTGGCTAGCTCGTTCATATAGTCATCACGATAGGTCTTAGCAAGAATGCTGGCAGCAGCTATGGCCAGATATTTGCCATCACCCTTAACTATCGTGGTAGAAGGCAGTGCTTTGCCATCAGAAGGATCCTTGTAGGGCTTAAAACGATTTCCATCAACGATGATAGCCTCAGGACGAACCTTGAGTTGGTCAAGGGCGCGATGCATCGCTAATATCGAGGCGTTCAGAATGTTAATCTTGTCAATTTCTTCAGGTGTAACAATGCCTACAGCCCATGCCACAGCATCTCGCTCGATAATCTCACGCAGCTGATAGCGTTTCTTCTCTGAGAGCTGCTTTGAGTCGTTGAGCAACTCGTTCTGATAACCTTCGGGCAGGATAACAGCGGCAGCATAGACGCTACCTGCCAAGCAGCCACGACCAGCTTCGTCGCAGCCTGCTTCTATCTTGCCTTCGTAGTATTTATTGAGTAGCATAGCTTAAAACATTTGCGATACTCTGCGGATACCTGCCACAAGTGCATCAATCTCTTCCTTGGTGTTATAAAGTGCAAACGATGCACGAACAGTGCCGCTGATACTAAGGCGATCCATCAAAGGCTGAGCACAATGGTGACCAGTACGGACAGCAATACCGAGTCGGTCAAGCAGGGTGCCCATATCCAAGTGGTGAATATTGCCAACATTGAAGCTTACCACAGCGTCCTTTTTCGCAGCATCCATCGGACCGTAGATTTTCATGCCATCTATGGTTTGGAGCTGCTCCATGCAGTATCGGGTAAGCTCTTGCTCGTGCTGCTGGATAGCATCAAAACCAATAGCGTCGATGTATTCGATAGCCTTGGCCAGTCCGTGAGTAGCTACGTAATCAGGGGTACCTGCCTCGAACTTGAATGGCAGGCGCTCAAAAGTGGTCTTCTCCCAAGTAACCTTGTCAATCATCTCACCACCACCCTGATAAGGAGGCAACTTCTCGAGCCACTCTTCCTTGCCATAAAGCACTCCAATGCCGGTAGGACCGTACATCTTATGACCGCTGAAGGCGAAGAAGTCGCAGTCCATGGCCTGAACGTCCACTTTGAAATGAGGTGCACTCTGGGCTCCATCAACCAGCACGGGAATACCATGGGCATGAGCTATCTTGATGATTTCCTCAACAGGATTAATCGTACCCAGCACGTTGCTCACATGAGCCACGCTGATAATCTTGGTACGAGGAGTAATGAGTGTTTCCAACTGGTCGAGACAGAGAATTCCATCATCAGTGATGGGAATATGCTTCACTACAATGCCTCGCTTCATGGCTTGTAACTGCCATGAAACAATGTTTGAGTGATGCTCCATCTCGGTAACTATCACCTCGTCGCCCTCCTGCATCTGACTCTCGCAGAATGAGCTGGCTACCAGGTTGATAGCTTCGGTGGTTCCACGGGTAAAGATTATCTCCTCTATCTTGCTGGCGTTGATAAATCCACGAACTTTCTCGCGTGCAGCCTCATGCAGGTCGGTGGCTTGCTGACTTAGGTAGTGAACGCCACGATGCACGTTGGCATTAACGTTAAGATACTCGTCCCTCATGGCATCAAGCACCATAAGCGGTTTCTGTGTGGTAGCCGCGTTGTCAAGATAAACCAGCGGCTTCTTGTAAACCTCACGAGACAGGATAGGAAAATCTTCCCTGATTTTGTTTATATTAAACATTAAACGTTAAACATTAAACATTATTACTTGCAGAGTTTGCAACCTGAGCATTTGTTAAGCTCGCCACGGAATCGCTTTTCTACCAGATAGTGCAGGCGATCGCGGAGTGGTTCAAGCTGCATGTGGTCGATAACCTCGTTGATAAACGCATTCTGCAGCAGTACCTTAGCCTCCTGCAGAGAGATTCCACGCTGACGCATGTAGAACAGGGCAGCATCATTAAGCTGACCAACGGTTGAACCATGAGCACACTTCACGTCGTCAGCATATATCTCAAGCATAGGCTGAGTGTACATACGAGCCTCCTTGGTGGCCGTCAGATTCTGATTGGTCATCTGCGATGTGGTCTTCTGAGCACCATGCTCTACCAGCACACGACCAGCAAAAGCACCTGTAGCCTTATCGTCGAGCACATACTTATATAACTCCTGACTGGTGCAGTGTGGCACCTTGTGAACAATGAGCGTGTTATTATCAACATGCTGCTGCTTGTCGGCAATCACACAGCCGTAGCACTGGCACTCAGCACCTTCACCACTGAAGGTAAGGTCGAGTTTATTGCGGGTAATACCGTTGTGCAGAGTAATGACGTTGTGGTTTACACGACTGTTTGCCTGCTGAACGATGTATACATTGCTAAGACGCACGTTCTTATTATGTGTCTCCTCCATGCAATAGAGGTCAAGAGATGCATTCTCGCCGACATAAGCCTCAATAACCTGTGTAGCCAGGAAGTTACGATCGTCGGCAGCATGGTCGCAGAACAGCATTTTTATCTCAGCACTCTCTTCGAGCACAATAAGCACACGACGATTTACCATCAGGTCGGGCACTACACGCTGAGCGTTCTGTGGAGTAGCTTTCAGTATGTTTATTACCTGGATAGCACGATCCACCTTTGTATTTTTGGGCACGTAAACCAGCAGTCCATCCTGTGCCAGCATGGTGTTAAGAGCAGTAATTGCATCCTCACTGGTCTTAGCAAGCTTGGTATAGTATTTTGCCACCAGTTCAGGATAATCACGCATAGAGCCGATAATCACACCCTCAGGCAGATGTCCCTTTGGCTTGTCATCGTGGAAGAACATATCGTTAACCACGAAATACAGGCTTGTTGAGAGGTTGGGCACGTCGCAACGGAAAGCCTCATAGGGATCCACAGGAATCTGCAGGCGACTTAGGTTTACACCATAATCGGGCTCAAAGAGCTTCTGAATATCGGTGTACTTGTATCGCTCAACCTTTTTCGTTGGGAAGCCTTGCTTGCGGAAGTCCTCGAAAGCCGTATCGCGCACCACGTTCATAGACTCTGGCGCATGATCAAAGATCATCTGCCGAGCCTGCTCGTAGAGTTCAATATATTGTTTTTCGCTACCCATTACTCTTCTCCGATTTCTTCTTTAATCCAATCGTAGCCGTGCTCCTGAATCTGGACAGCCAGCTCAGGACCGCCAGTCTTTACGATTCTGCCCTTGTAAAGCACATGTACAAACTGAGGCTTGATCATCTCGAGCAGACGGTCGTAGTGAGTAATGACGATGCACGAAGTCTCGGGTGTCTGCAACTTGTTTACACCCTCGGCCACGATACGCATAGCATCAACGTCAAGACCAGAGTCGGTCTCGTCAAGAATGCTCAGTTTTGGCTCCAGCATAGCCATCTGGAATATCTCATTGCGCTTCTTCTCACCACCGCTAAAGCCCTCGTTTACAGAGCGGTTAGCCAGTTTTGAGTCGAGCTCTACAATTTTTCTTTTTTCACGCTGAAGCTTCAGGAACTCTGCAGCGTTCATTGGCTCCAAGCCCTGATACTTGCGCTTCTCGTTGATGGCTGCCTTCATAAAGTTGGTCATCGACACACCAGGAATCTCAACGGGATACTGGAACGAGAGGAACAGTCCCTCGTGGGCACGATCCTCAGGCTTCATCTCCAGCAGGTTCTTGCCATTGAAATAAGCCTCACCCTCGGTAACCTCGTAGAGCGGATTACCAACAAGTACGGCACTCAAGGTTGACTTACCAGAGCCATTGGGTCCCATAATAGCATGTGTCTCGCCATCGTTAATCACGAGGTCGATGCCTTTCAGTATTTCTTTGTCGCCAATCTTGGCGTGTAAGTTCTTTACTTCTAACATTTATATATTTTACTATTTGACAATTTACTAATTGACAATTACAGGAATGCGTAACGGCAAATAAACAGAGCAGCCAAGAGAATGGTACCCCAGTTCATATTGTTACGCTCGTCTGTATCTTTTATTGTTCCTGACAACAGATGTATCAGCACATAAGAAATAACACCCATGAGAATACCGTCAGATATACTGTAGGTAAGTGGCATGAGTACTATACATACAAAACAAGGTATAGCTGTTACATAATTAGAGAAATCAACCTTGCGGATGTCGTGCATCATCATAACACCCACCAGAATCAGCGCAGCAGCTGTGGCCTGTGCAGGGATAGCAAGGAATAGCGGTGCGAAGAGCAGTGCTATGAGAAAGCAGATGGCTGTAGTGAAACTGGTCACACCCGAACGTCCACCTACATTCACACCCGATGCACTCTCAACGTAAGTTGTTACGGTTGATGTACCAAGCATTGCTCCAACGGTTGTACCGATGGCATCAGCCATAAAGGCCTGATTCAGATTCTTCACGTTACCATTGTCGTCAACCATACCAGCACGGTTTGATACACCGATAAGGGTACCGATGGTGTCAAACATATCAATAAACAAGAATGTAAGTACCACAACAACCATATCTACCGATAAGATGTTATGCCATTCAAACTGCCAGAAGATAGGGGCTATTGATGGAGGTGTAGACATGATACCTGTATAATTGGTAACACCAAGAGGTATACCAACGATGGTAGTCACCAGGATACCGATAAGCAAAGCGCCTGTAACCTTTCTTACCAACAGGGCTGCAGTCAGAATGATGCCGAAAATACTCAGCAGCACAGCAGGGTTATGCAAATCGCCTAATGTGATAAAAGTTGATTCCGATGAGGTTACGATACCAGCACCCTTCAGTCCTACAAAGGCGATAAACAATCCGATGCCAGGGCTGATGGCTCGACGCATAACCAAAGGTATGGCATTAACAATATGCTTGCGCAGACCTGTAATGGTGAGAAGGATAAATATCAGTCCCTCTATCAACACAGCGGTAAGTGCAAACTGCCATGTATAACCCATAGTAAGCACTACGGTAAATGCAAAGAATGCATTCAATCCCATACCAGGAGCCAGTGCAAATGGCAACTTTGCATAGATAGCCATCACCAGCGTACCTACTACTGCAGCAATACATGTGGTTGTGAACACTGCACCAGCATCCATACCTGTAGCAGAAAGGATGTTGGGGTTAACGGCTAAGATGTAAGCCATCGTCAAGAAAGTGGTGATACCACCAATAACTTCCTTGCGCAAAGTCATCTTTGAGGAATCAAATCCAAATAGTTTCTCTAACATAGTTATTATTGTTTATCCTACAGTTCCTTCTAATGATACACTAAGTAATTTCTGAGCCTCAACGGCAAACTCCATTGGCAGCTTCTGCAGTACCTCCTTGGCGTAGCCGTTTACGATAAGTCCTACAGCCTGCTCTGTGGGTATGCCTCGCTGATTGCAATAGAACAGCTGATCCTCTGAGATCTTCGAGGTGGTAGCCTCGTGCTCGAATACGGCTGTGTCGTTGTGCACATCCATATATGGGAATGTGTGTGCGCCACAATCAGAGCCCAAGAGCAGAGAGTCGCACGATGAGTAGTTACGTGCATTGTCGGCAGTTGATGCTGCACGAACCAGTCCGCGGTATGAGTTCTGTGAGTGACCAGCCGATATACCCTTAGAGATGATTGTCGACTTGGTGTTCTTACCAATATGTATCATCTTGGTACCAGTGTCGGCCTCCTGATAGTTGTTGGTAACAGCAACCGAGTAGAACTCAGCCACGCTGTTATCACCACGCAGGATACAAGATGGATACTTCCATGTGATGGCCGAACCTGTCTCAACCTGAGTCCACGACAGCTTTGAGTCAACACCACGCAGATCGCCACGCTTTGTTACCAGATTAAGCACACCACCCTTTCCGTTCTCATCGCCAGGATACCAGTTCTGAACGGTTGAGTACTTCACCTCAGCACGATTCATCACGATAATCTCTACGATAGCAGCATGCAACTGGTTCTCGTCGCGCATCGGGGCTGTACAACCCTCAAGATACGATACATATGCATCGTCGTCGGCAATAATCAATGTACGCTCAAACTGACCTGTATTCCTTGCATTGATACGGAAATAAGAGCTGAGCTCCATTGGACAGCGAACACCCTTTGGGATATATACAAACGAACCATCGCTGAACACTGCCGAGTTGAGTGCTGCAAAGAAGTTATCCTTGTAAGGCACCACGGTTCCCAGATACTGACGCACCAGGTCGCCATGCTCCTTGATAGCCTCACCGATAGAGCAGAAGATTACTCCCTTCTCGCGCAGTTTCTCCTTGAAGGTGGTCTTTACGCTCACCGAGTCCATGATGGCATCAACGGCAGTATTGCCGCTAAGAGCCAGTCTCTCCTCGAGGGGGATACCCAGCTTGTCGAAAGTCTTCTCCAGCTCAGGGTCAATCTTTCCATCGCCCTCCGGCTTCTTTGCCAGCGGGTCTGCATAGTAGCTAATAGCCTGATAATCAATCTCGGGCACATGCACATGTCCCCATTTTGGCTCCGTCTGCTCTTTCCAGTAACGGAACGCTTTAAGGCGGAACTCGAGCATCCACTCGGGCTCCCCTTTCTTAGCAGAGATGAGCCGAACGATATCCTCGTTCAGCCCCTTCTCTATTATCTCAGTATGTACATCCGTGGTAAAGCCAAACTCGTATTTCTGTTCAGCCACCTGGCGTACAAATTCATTCTTTTGTTCTGACATTATTAAAGTTTCTGTTCTACCTCGATCTCTGTGAAGGTCTCGATGATATCACCTACCTGGATATCGTTGAAGTTAACCAGTGAGATACCACACTCCAGTCCGGTTGCCACTTCCTTGGCATCGTCCTTGTAGCGCTTCAGGGCATCGATAGGAGCAGTGTGGATCACGATACCATCGCGGATAACGCGAGCCTTGTCCTTGTTGTGAACCTTACCATTGGTAACCAGACCACCGGCAACGGTACCAACCTTCGATATCTTGAATACCTGCTTAACCTCGATTTCACCAGCAAGAATCTCCTTCTTAACCTTATCAAGCATACCCTGCATGGTCTGCTTCACATCGTCGATAGCATCGTAGATGATAGAGTATGTGTTGATTTCAACGCCCTCACGATCGGCAGCCTTACGGGCATCGGCCGAAGGTCGAACCTGGAATCCGATGATGATAGCCTCAGAAGCTGATGCCAACATAACATCGTTCTCTGAAATCTGACCCACAGCCTTGTTGATAACGTTTACCTGAACCTTCTCGGTAGAAAGCTTGATGAACGAATCAGACAGAGCCTCGATAGATCCGTCGGTATCACCCTTAACGATGATGTTAAGCTCGTGGAACTCACCCAGAGCAATACGGTGTGACAGCTCATCAAGACCAAGCTTGGTTGTGGTACGCAGGCTCTGCTCACGCTGAAGCTGGATACGCTTGTTAGCGATTTCGCGGGCCTCCTGCTCACTCTCCATAACATGGAACGAGTCACCGGCTGTTGGAGCACCGTTCAGACCAAGGATGATTGCTGGCTCGGCTGGGCCTGCCTCATCAATGCGCTGGTTACGCTCATTGAACATAGCCTTAACCTTACCCCAGGCTGTACCTGCGATAACTACGTCGCCTACCTTCAGTGTACCATTTGATACAAGTACGGTAGAAACATATCCACGACCCTTGTCGAGCGAACTCTCGATGATAGAACCTGTAGCCTTACGGTTAGGATTAGCCTTCAGGTCGAGCATCTCGGCCTCGAGCAGCACCTTCTCAAGCAGCTCGTCAACGCCGATACCCTTCTTGGCACTAATCTCCTGGCACTGGTACTTACCACCCCACTCCTCAACAAGCAGGTTCATGTTTGCCAGGTCCTCACGAATCTTATCAGGGTTAGCACCTGGCTTATCTATCTTGTTGATAGCGAATACCATTGGTACGTTTGCAGCCTGTGCGTGAGCGATGGCCTCTTTGGTAGTAGGCATCACAGAGTCATCAGCTGCAACAATGATGATGGCGATATCGGTTACCTGAGCACCACGGGCACGCATGGCGGTAAATGCCTCGTGACCTGGGGTATCAAGGAATGTAATCTGTCGGCCATCCTTCAGCTTCACGTTGTAAGCACCGATGTGCTGTGTGATACCACCAGCCTCACCAGCGATAACGTTAGTGTTGCGAATATGGTCGAGCAGAGATGTCTTACCGTGGTCAACATGTCCCATCACTGTAACGATAGGAGCGCGGCTGATCAGATCGTTCTCATCATCATCCTCCTCGGTAATAGCGTTCTGTACCTCAGCACTTACATATTCTGTTGTGAATCCAAACTCCTCAGCAACGATGTTGATGGTCTCAGCATCCAGACGCTGATTGATTGATACCATGATACCGATGCTCATACATGTACCGATAACCTGGTTAACACCAACGTTCATCATGGTAGCCAACTCAGAAACAGTAACGAACTCGGTAAGCTTAAGTACCTTGCTCTGTGCTGCCTCAGCTGCCATCTCCTCGTTCATACGCTCTGCAACAGCATCACGCTTCTCACGACGATACTTGGCACCCTTCTTGTTCTGGTTCTTCGATGTCAGGCGGGCCAGAGTCTCCTTAACCTGGCGTGCTACTGCCTCATCGTCAACCTCAAGTGGTTTCTGGAACGAGCGGTTCTTCTTGTTCTTCTTACCGCCGCCCTGGTTGCCACCATCCTGGAAGTTCTGGTTGCCACCCTTATTCTTCTTATTATTATTGTTGCCGCCCTTGTTGTTATTCTCATTGGCTGCAGCCTCGATGTCAACACGCTCCTTACCACCATGAATGCGCTCGCGCTTCTTCTTCTCGCCGTTGTGCATCTGAGCCTGCTTCTCCTCACGCTCCTTACGACGCTCCTCCTTTGACTTCTTCTTAGGACGAGTGCTCTGGTTCAGTGAGTCGAGGTCGATCTTACCAACAACGTTGAAGTTAGGAGCCATCTTCTTCTCGCTCTTCAGAGTGAAGATCGATGAGTCGTCAGCGGGCTTCTGCTCAGCCTTAGGCTGTTCAGCAACAGGCTGTGGTTTTGGCTCGGGCTTTACCTCAGCTTTTGGCTGTGGCTTGGGTTCGGGCTTAACCTCTGGCTTTGGCTCGGGCTTTGGGGCAACTGGCTGTGGCTTTGGCTCAGGCTTAACCTCTGGTTTGGGTTGAGGCTTTGGCTCGGGCTTTGGCTGTACAGCTGCAGGTGCCTTGGGCTTTTCTTCCTGAGTCTTGTTTGGCTTGCCAACAGAACTCAGGTCAATCTTTCCTAATGGAGTGAAAGTCTGCTTAGCCTCCTCCTTAGTCTGTGCCACTGCTGGCTCCGACTTGTGTTCTGGCTTTGCTTTCTTATCCTTTTTGGGGAACATCATACCGGCCTGGGTCTTAACATCCTTGTCGCCCTTGAACTCCTTAACCAGCGCGTTGTACTGCTCGTCACTGATTTTAGTGTTTACGGTGGCGTCGGTAATGTCGCCCAAGTTCTTCTTCTTCAGATAGTCAACTGCTGTCTGAAGTCCGATATTCAGTTCTGTTAATACTTTATTTAATCTTACACCCATCTAATTTACAATTTGACAATTTACAATTTGACAATTACTCAAACTCCGCACGGAGTACATCCAGCAGTTGGTCGACGGTCTCTTCCTCGAGGTCGGCCTTTTCAATCAGCATCTCACGTGGAGCATTGAGCACAGCCTTAGCTGTATCCAGACCGATAGCCTTGATGGCATCGATAACCCACTGGTCGATCTCGTCAGAGAACTCATCCAGATAGATATCCTCATCGGCCTCACCTTCGTTCAATACACGGAATACGTCGATGGTATACTCAGTAAGCATAGAAGCCAGCTTGATGTTCATACCGCCACGACCGATAGCCAGTGAAACCTCCTCAGGCTGCAGATAAACCTCTGCCTTGTGGTTCTCGGCATCAATGTTGATGCTTGAGATCTTAGCTGGACTCAGAGCACGCTGGATGAACAGCTGTGTATTGCTTGAGTAGTTGATAACATCGATATTCTCGTTGCACAGCTCGCGAACGATACCATGCACACGACTACCCTTAACACCTACGCAGGCTCCTACAGGATCGATACGATCATCATAGCTCTCAACGGCAACCTTAGCACGATCGCCAGGGATACGAGCCACGCGCTTGATAGTGATCAGACCGTCCTGAATCTCAGGAACCTCAGCCTCGAGCAGACGCTCCAGGAACTCTGGGCTTGTACGGCTCAGGATGATGCGTGGGTTGTTGTTCTCGTTCTGTACCTCCTTAACGATGGCACGTACAGTCTCACCCTTGTGATAGTTGTCTGAAGGAATCTGCTCCTGCTTTGGCAAGTGCAGCTCATTACCCTCGTCGTCAATCAGCAGCACCTCACGCTTCCAGATCTGGTAAACCTCACCGCTTACAACAGTGTGTACCTTATCCTTATACTTCTGGTAGAGTGAATCGTGCTCTAGCTCAAGAATCTTCGAAGCCAGAGTCTGACGCAGGTTCAGAATAGCACGGCGACCGAACTTCTGGAAGTTAACCTCCTCAGATACCTCCTCGCCAACCTCGTAGTCGGGCTCAATCTTCTGAGCCTCACTCAGCTCTATCTCCTTGTTCTCATCTACCACCTCACCATCGGCTACTACCACACGGTTACGGTGAATCTCAAAGTCGCCCTTGTCGGGGTTAACGATCACGTCAAAATTCTCGTCCGAACCAAAGATCTTAGCGATAACGTTACGGAAGCTTTCTTCCAGCACGCTCACCAAAGTGGTACGATCGATGTTTTTTGTTTCCTTAAATTCCTGAAAGGTCTCAATCATTGAGGGGCCCTTCTCTTCTTTCTTGATAGCCATTGATATATTTTTTTATTTTACTATTTCATTATTATTTGAATGCCAATAGATACTTAGCATACTTCACCTCGTCCATCTGGTATGTCTTGTCAACATCTACCAGCACGGGGCGCTTCTTGCCTTCCTGCTTCTGCTTTTCCTGTACGGTAATAGTAAAGCTTGGAGCGTCAACAGCCTTAAGCACACCCTGCACCTTCTTACCATCGGCCTGCAGCACCTCGAGAGTGTCGCCAATGTGGTTGATGTACTGCTGGGCTACCTTGAAGGGCTGACCCAGTCCGGCACTGCCAACTTCCAGTTCAAATTCTCCGAGTTCCTCACCCAGGCGCTCCTGGAGGAAACGACTCAGTTCTGCACAATCCTCGATCCATACGCCGTCTGCGTGGTCGATTTCGATTACGATACGGTCATCAGCCGCAAAGTTTACGTCTACAAGGAAGTACTCGTTGCCCTGCAACCACTCTTCCGTTAATGTCTGAATAATCTCTTTATTTATCATCTATCAGTTATTAAATATAAGAATGAGAGACTCTTGCGAGCCCCTCATTCCGCTGAACGGGTGCAAAATTACGAATATTTCCGCAATCCGCCAAATTTTTCGCCACTTTTTTATGCTAAATCGCTAAAAATCATCTGTTTAGGTGCAGTTTTAGTGATATTTACGGGCGATTTCTTCTGTAGCTGTATCAGCTGGGCTGTCTGCTTCTGTTTCTTAGGCTGCAGCACTTTCTTGTACTCATCAGGATTCTTCAGCAAGCGTATGGCCTCTTTTACTTGCTTGTCGTAATTCAAGCCAGCCTCTATGGTGCCACGCTGATAATAGTAGGCAGCAATAATCTCACTCTCCAGAACCTGACGCAGCACACGCTCATGCTTGTCAAGATCGGTAGCCACGTTGTGGTTAAGCTGCTTCTCCAACTCGTCGAATGTCTTCTTGGCATCATCGTAGTAGCCCTCGAACTTAGCTGTCTTCACCAGTTCGACCAACTGCTTCTTGCTCACTGGGTCGTAGGTAAAGCCGCTCTTTATCACGCGGTTCTTGAAATCCTGCCAGTCAGCATCGCTAATATGGAACTCTGGAGCAGCTGCTATTGCGGGGTGCTTGGCGATGTACTCAACCACATAGTCGAACATTACCTCGGTACTGTCCTGACCGCTGGCGCTCAGATAGAAGGCTATGTTTGGAATAGTGTCGCCCTTAAGCTCTACATCAGGCATAATGCCGCCGCCATCACGAACCTCACGACCATTGCGGGTATAGAACACCTTGGTAAGTGAGTCGGGTATATGCTCCTGATATCCTACTCCGCGCTTGTAGTTGTAAGCCTGAATGCAACGACCGCTTGGAATGTAGTATTTAGATGTTGTTACCTTCATATTAGTATTGTATGGCAGGTCGATAGGAATCTGAACCAATCCCTTGCCGTACGTACGCGTACCTAATATAATGGCACGATCAAGGTCTTGCAGTGCGCCACTCGATATCTCGCTGGCCGATGCTGTCTCGCCATTCACAAGCACAACCATTGGCATCAGTGTGTCTACAGGTTCAATGCGAGTCTGGTATTCCTTGTTTGCCTGACGTATCTTTCCGCGGTTCTCAACCACCTTCAATCCCTTGGGCAACCAGATATTCAGAATATCGACAGCCTCTTGTTCCGATCCACCGCCATTGCCACGCAAATCGAATATCAGCGATGTAGCTCCCTGCTTCTTCAGGTCAACAAAAGCACGGCGCACCTCCTTGGCGCATCCCTCGGTAAACTGGTTCAGCACGATGTAGCCTACTCCGTCCTTTATTCCGTAGTAAGGCATCTCGGGCAATTTGATGTTGCGGCGGGTAATCTTAAAGTTCATCATCTTTCCTGTGCTGGGGCGCATCACCTTCAGCACGAAGGTAGTTCCTGGCTCGCCACGCAGATGACTGCTTACATAGTTTACCTCTTTATTTGTCATCATCGAGTCGTCGATACTCAGTATCACATCGCCCTTCTTCAGCCCGGCCTCAGCGGCAGGCATGTTCTCATAGGGCTCGTCGATAACCACTCTATCCAGTTTCTGGTGCTTGCGTACTATGGCTCCTATACCGGCATACTTACCAGTAAGCATCTGGCGCAGATTCTTTGTATCCTCCTGCGCATAATATTCGGTATAGGGATCCAGACTGCGCAGCATGGCATTGATGGCCGTTCCCACAGTCTCCTTTGGGTTCAGCGTATCAACATACAGCAAATCCAGATTCTTATATACGTGGTTCAGAATATCCAACTGCTTGGCCACCTCGAAATTGTGGTCGTTAGGTTTCTGAGCCATCGTTGTGCTGGCCGACATTGCCATCGCACATAGAGCTATGATTATCTGCTTCTTCATCATCATCAATAATTATTGTTTTATGGGTGCAAAATTAAATGATTCTTGCCAAAAAACATGCAATTTTGTAGGAAAAATGAAAAAAATTAAGGTTTATAGTGATTTTTTTCCAAAAAAGTTTGGTAGTTTCGAAAAAACGTCGTACTTTTGCACCCGCTTAACAGCAATGACTGCTTCAGTAGCTCAGTTGGTTAGAGCACCTGACTGTTAATCAGGGGGTCGTTGGTTCAAGCCCATCCTGAAGCGCTCTTTTTCTCACATTTCATAATTGCACTCATTTTCCACCCAAATCCCTAAATATAGGCATTTATGATTATTTAACCACGAAAAATAGGTATTCAACTTATGTTTGTATTATATTTGCAACGGATTAACTAAAAACAAATAAGGTATGGGAAAATTTGAATTGATGGCATTGCCGTATGCGATGGAGGCGCTGGAACCTGTTATTAGTAAACAGACACTGGAGTTTCATCATGGTAAGCACTTGGCTGCTTATGTAAACAACCTGAATGGTCTGCTGCCTGGAAGCGGGTTTGAGGACGTTGCACTTGAGGAGATAGTATGCAGGGCTATGGGAGGAATACTTAACAATGCAGGACAGATACTGAACCACGAGTTGTACTTTAAGCAGTTTACAGGCAAGCCTGATAAGACAGAGCCAACGGGAGCGTTAGCTGAGGCTATAGTACGCGACTTCGGATCGTTCGATGCTTTCAAAGAGGCTTTCCAAAAATCTGGTGCAACTCTTTTTGGCAGCGGATGGGTTTGGCTTTCGGCCGATAAAGATGGAAAACTCGTGATTACCCAAGAAACGAATGCCTCTAACCCCATTCAGAAAGGATTGAAACCGCTACTCACGTTCGATGTTTGGGAACATGCCTACTATCTGGACTATCAGAACCGTCGTCCCGACCACCTTGCTGCCTTGTGGCAGATTGTTGATTGGGACGTGATAGAGAAGCGGTATTAATTCTTCTCCGTCATGTATTTCCAGTAACGGCGCGGCATATCGTTGAGTTGTTTCTTGGGATTCATACGCTCTTTAATGCAGATGGCCTTAAAGTAGGTACGCCAAAGATCCTGAAACATCTTATCGTTATCGCTTAACACGTCGGCATCGAGTTTACCGTTACTCAGGTCGAATGGTACGGCAGCCTCATTCTCAAAGGTGATACGGATGGGGGCTGCCGTACCATCGTAATAGTATCCGTAGTGGCGATGGGCATCGTAAATGAGCCAGGGCTGATCGTTGAAGCGGTCTTGAAAGTGGTCGATAATGAGCGGCAACACATTGTGATCGGGCGACACCACGGCCAGATAGGTACCGTCCTTCGCCTTCTGAAATCGGATGAACTGCTTCATGCGCAGTTGCTCGTGCAGCACGCGCCTACAACTGTTGCGCACCTCAAGCACATCAGGATCGCTGGCATTTCGCTCTAACTCCCGAACTTTCGTGCGAAACACCTTGCAGATAAAGTTGAACAACGGCTGATTGAGCGTGCGCTCCTCCGACTGCCAACTAACAGAAATCATGCGCATTCCATCTTTAGAAAGGTATTTCTCCAGTCCTTTCCAAACGCGTTCGGCATGCTCGCTATCTGTTATCACATGGTGGGGCTCATCGGCAAACAAGGGCAGTTGGTCGCCCTCTGCCAACAGGTATTCTGGCTGTTGTTTCAGAAAGAAACTGTCGAACACAGCCGTCAACAGTCCATCAAGGGTATTATCAAAAACGTAAACCGTCATTGTCCTTCCTCGTTGTCATCCTTGAAATCCAGCATCAGCTGTTGTTCGGCAGCAGCCCGTTTCTGCTGAGCTTTTGAGAGCAGCATGGGGCGCAGACGCTCTGGGCGAATCTCGTTAATGCCGATGATGGGCTGCGAGAAACTTGAAGTAAGTTCGCCGCAGGTTATGAAATACTTGGCTTTCTTCAGCACCACACCCATCTTTTTAAGATGATAGCTGGTTACACGGTTGAACCGGCGGCTGTTTACTATGAGCAAAGCGCTCTTTACGCCAATGCCTGGTACACGAAGAATTTCCTCATAAGGAGCACTGTTGATATCAACAGGAAAGAACTCAGGATGCCGCAAAGCCCAACCTAACTTTGGGTCTACGTCAAGGTCGAGATGGGCATGCTTGTCGTCGACTATCTCATCAACCTTGAAATGGTAGAATCGCATCAGCCAATCGGCCTGATACAGGCGGTTCTCTCGCACCAACGGCGGCTGTTTGAGTACAGGCAGTCGCGGATCGTAGGTATTCACACTCACGTAGCCGGAATAATAAACTCGTCGCATGGTGGGCTGCTGATACATAGCGTTCGACATTTTCAGGATATCGAGGTCGGTCTCCTTAGTGGCCCCTACAATCATCTGTGTAGATTGTCCGGCAGGAACAAACCTTGGCGCATATCGGTACTTCTTGCGATCCTCCTTATTCTCAAGCACGCCTTGCTGAATCTGCGACATAGGCAGAAAGATGCTCTTATGATTCTTCTCGGGTGCAAGAGCCTTGAGCGACTCCTCTTTTGGAATCTCGATATTGATGCTCATTCGGTCGGCATAACGACCTGCTTCCTGAAGCAGTTCTTGCGAGGCACCCGGAATGGTCTTCAGATGAATATAGCCATTAAAGCGATGCACGGTGCGAAGGTCGCGCACAATGGCCGTCAGTCGCTCCATCGTATAGTCAGGATTGCGAACCACGCCACTCGACAGAAACAACCCCTCGATATAATTGCGGCGATAGAACTCCATGACGATTTCCTCGAGTTCCGACACCGAGAGCGTAGCACGCTTAATATCGTTAGTGCGGCGGTTGATGCAGTAGGCGCAATCGTACATGCAGTAGTTGGTCAGCATCACCTTCAACAGCGATATACAACGGCCATCGTCGGCAAAGGAGTGGCAGATGCCCACACCACCAACCGTGGAGCCCACCATGCCCTTCTTACCAGAGCGCACCGTGCCACTCGACGAACACGACACATCGTACTTCGCCGACTCACAAAAACTATCTGATATATATTCCATTTAGCATTATTTAACCCCGAAAAGATAGGCTACGTCTTGCGTTTGTATTACCTTTGCAGTCAAATTTGCAGAAGTGAGGATAGAGGATAAAATCACAGAACAGCCCTCGCACTACGACCATCTTGAAAAGATGGAAGCAGGCGAGATTCTTGAGGCTATCAACCGCGAAGACAGGTTGATAGCAGAAGCTGTGCATCATGTGATTCCACAGATAACGGCACTGGTGGAGGCCATAGAGCCAAGGATGAAGCGGGGAGGCCGACTGTTCTATGTCGGGGCAGGAACCAGCGGGCGCCTTGGTGTGCTGGATGCCAGTGAGCTGCCACCCACATTCGGCGTTTCACCCGACTGGGTGGTGGGCATAATAGCCGGTGGCGATGAGGCGTTGAGACGTGCAGTAGAGAATGCCGAGGATGATGCCATACGTGGTTGGCAGGATCTGGAGGCCTACAAACCTTCAGCCGATGACAGCGTGATAGGCATAGCAGCATCGGGCACCACTCCTTACGTTATCGGAGCTATTGAGGGGGCCCGAAAACAGGGCCTCCTTACGGGTTGCATCACCAGCAACCCCAACACCCCACTTGCCGCAGCAGCCGAATATCCGATAGAAACGATTGTAGGCCCCGAGTTTGAATATGATTTCAACATCGCTTATGATAAAGATGGGGCGAGTAGAAGGCAACCGCATGGTTAAGATGCAGCTTACTAACGAGAAGCTTATCGACCGCGGCACACGTATGATTGAAGACGCGATGAATCTATCGTACGACGAAGCCCGCCGTCGCCTCCTCGAAGCCGGAAGTGTAGACAAAGTATTAAGGAAAAAATAATGTGTTTTATATAACTAAACAATGACTTACATAGGAGAATTAATTTCAATAGGTGTGGCTTTCTCTTGGACAGCTACTGCGCTGCTTAGCGAATTTGGCAGCAAACGATTAGGAAATCTTACACTGAACGTGTTACGTATGGCCCTTGCACTGGTGTTCTCGCTAGTGCTGTTTATGGTTGTTTCAGGCTCACCGTTCCCTGACGGCGCCACTCCCGAGGCCATGGGATGGATGCTGCTTTCAGGACTGGTAGGATATGTTATTGGCGATTTCTGCTTGTTTCAGTGTTATATTATTATAGGTTCGCGCTACGGACAGCTGTTCATGACACTTGCTCCGTTGTCAGCAGCCTTTATGGCATGGATAACACTCGGCCAGCAGCTGTCAGGCTCGGCTCTGCTTGCCATGTTCATCACCCTGCTTGGTATCGGCATCTCGGTACTTGGCCGAGGCGAGCATCACAAGGTGTCGCTCAAGCTGCCGCTCAACGGCGTGCTGTTTGCCATCGGTGCCGCTATGTGCCAAGGTATCGGTCTGGTTCTCAGCAAGATAGGTATGGACCACTACCAAGCCACTGCCGATATGCCGGAGTGGCTGGTGCCCTTCAGCGCCAACTTCTATCGCTGCGTGGCAGGCGTCATCGGGTTCACTGCCCTACTCTATTTCCGTAAGGGGCTTGAACCGCTGAAAGAGGCTATACACGATAAGAAAGGACTCTCGGTTGCCCTGGCCACCACTGTTTTCGGCCCCTTTGTGGGTGTAGGTTTCTCGCTGATGGCAGTCCAGTACACAGCCGCCGGCATCGCCTCAACCCTGATGGCCATGACGCCCATCATCATTCTGCTGCCATCTTACTGGCTGTTTAAGCAGAAGATTACCTGGCGGGCAGTACTCGGAGCCGTTATTTCTGTAGTGGGTGTTAGCTTATTCTTCCTCACATAATAAAATTTTTAAGCATTATGAAGAAACTATTATCAACCATCGTGTTTGCCGTCATCGCTATGACGGGGCAGGCACAGCCATTGCTCAGAACTCATATTGAGACTGGCGATGTAGAAGGCCATCTTGATGGCTCAGTAGCAGTATATAAGGCTATTCCCTACGCAGCAGCCCCTGTAGGCGACCTGCGATGGAAGGCGCCACAGCCAGCCAAGCCCTGGAAGGGAGTGCTGAAAGCCGAAGACGTGGCCAAATGGCCTCCACAACCCGAAAAGAGCTACGTAAAGTACGACATGATGAGCGAAGACTGCCTTTATCTCAGTGTTGCCACACCGGCCAAAACTGCGAAAGAGGCACTCCCCGTGATGGTGTTTATCCATGGCGGCGCTTTCCGCACCGAGCATTATGGTGGCGATTTGTGGCAGAGTCTGGCCCGCAGAGGTGTAGTAGCTGTATCCATCGAGTATCGTGCCGGAGCACTTGGATTCATGGCGCATGCCGATCTGGCCAAGGAGGCCGACGGGCACTCGGGCAACTACGGCATTCTCGACCAGATATTCGCCCTTCAGTGGGTGCAGCGCAACATCAGGAACTTTGGCGGCGACCCTTCAAAGGTTACCATCTTCGGAGAGTCGGCCGGTGCCATGAGCTGCCATATACTGTGTGCCTCACCGCTGGCCAAAGGTTTGTTCCGTGCCTGCATCAGTCAGAGCGGAGCCATGATGAACCCCATGAACTCTATTAATCAGCAAGTGGCCCAGATGTACGGTCACATGTTTATGACCCAACTTAAGAAGAACTCCATCGCCGAGATGCGCCAGATGGATGCCAAGGAGCTTACAGGCGACTACAGCTTCCAGTTGTGCGTACCTATCGTTGATGGTTACGTGATTCCAGAGTCCATCTACAACCTCTATGAGAAAGGTAATTATAACGATGTTCCTGTACTTATTATGCATAACAGCGATGAAGGCGCAGTAGACTTCGACAGCGTGAGCGTAGAGCAATACGAACAGAACTTCCGTCAGTTGCCAGGCAAATGGGCCGATAGCGCCAAGGTTCTGTACCCTGGCACTACTGCCGAGGAACGCCTCTTCAGCATGCGTGACTTTACGCGCGATGTTGGCTTCGGATGGCCAGCCTATGCCTGGGCAACCAAACAGAAACAAACGGGTAAGAGTCCTGTCTTCATGGCTTATCTTGCTCAGAAGTCGGACACTACCGTCTATGCCAAGGGCAATCGCCGTGGTGCAGCCCATGCCGACGACATGATGTATCTTAAAGGCGCTTTCGATGGCAAGGCCGATAAGTTCCCACAGGAATACAAGGTGAGCGAGCTGATGCAGCAATACTGGGTAAACTTTGCCAAGACAATGAATCCAAACGGAGCGGGCTTGCCACAATGGCCCTTATTCGAGGCCGACAAGCCAACCGTCATGCAGTTTAACAATGGCGCTACGCTCATCCCCGTACCCAACCAGGAGCGCATCAAACTCATCGACAGTTTTATGACCTTCGTCCGCACCGGAAAATAAATGTTAAACCACCAATAAAGTATCTGAAATGAACGAAATTAAAATCAAGGTATCCATTAAAGTCTGGATTTATTGCATCCTGATGCTTGTTGCACTTTATGCTATTCTCTTGGGAGTAAGCTATCATTTCAATGGCACCAGTAATCACTGGATTTCTACTGTAACGATGATTGCCGCAATGTTAGCATTCAATCTCATCCCACGACGATTCGTCCAGAACACCCGACTCGTCATCACCGACGATACGCTGACGGTTAACAGTCAGGAATCATGGATTGTGCAGCTGTCGGGTGTCGACTCATTCTATACCGACAAGTACAAAGGCCGCAAGATTATCGGCATCCGCTATAAGGATAATATTGCCGATGGCATCACCGATGCCGAGATAGCCAAGGGCCGCAAAGAGCGCCGCAAGTCGCAACTCACCGGCTATCCCTACGAGATATACGTAGGCTACCTTGCTATGCCCCAGCAGAAGCTCTGCAACCTGCTTAACAGCAAACTTAACAAGAAATCATGATAAACAATTCAGAGTTAGAAAGATTTACCAATGCCGTGTGCCAGATAGCACGCCAGGCTGGTGCCCTTCAGCGCCAACTTCTATCGCTGCGTGGCAGGTGTCATAGGATTCACAGCCCTACTCTATTTCCGCAAGGGGCTTGAGCCACTGCGCGAGGCTATGCACGATAAGAAAGGACTCTCGGTTGCTCTGGCCACCACCATCTTCGGTCCTTTTGTTGGTGTAGGTTTCTCGCTGATGGCTGTACAGTACACGGCTGCCGGCATCGCCTCTACACTTATGGCGATGACACCTATTATTATTCTGTTGCCGTCATACTGGCTCTTCAAGCAGAAGATTACCTGGCGTGCCGTTCTCGGCGCTGTTATATCAGTAGTGGGCGTAAGCTTGTTTTTCCTGGCATAAACAGGCTCTACGCGCCTAAATCTTCTTGAAGTAGTCGTTATGATACAAATTAGAATTGAAACTTCCAAGTTTTAATAAAAAACGTTGATTTTCTTGCGTAGATTAGAGGAAAATCGTATATTTGTCCCCAAAAACTAAAATATTACGATGTCTATTGAGCACATATCGGCTGAGGTGATACTGTTTTTTATCATCTATGGTGTTACGGGAGTGATACCACTTATCGCTGCTGTCTACCTGCTGCTGCGCCGGGGCAATGCCTTTGCGCCGGGTGTAGAGCCGCCGGTAAGATTGCGCCGCTGGGCAGCATCGTTCTTTGTCGTATCATCTCTGGGCCATGTATGGTGGTATCTGTTCTACCTCTATTCAGGCGACGTTAATTCTGCGGCGTATGTGCTGGTGGCCGTACTCGACTGCGTGGAATTGCTCATCACGATGGCAGGCACCTTGCTGGCCATGCTTCAAGACCGCCGTCGGCCTGTCTGGCCAGCGCTTGTTGCTTTGGTTCCACTTTTGGCGTTTGGAGGCATACAGTTGTTCTACCCCAATCAGTACTTCATGCAGATTACCATCGCATATATACTTTCTATCTATGTGCTGTTCTCGGTGTATATGGTGTTTGCCGTCAGGCGCTACGGCCGCTGGCTGAACGACAACTATGCCGATCTGGAGAATAAAAGGGTGTGGCTCAGTCAGGTGGTATCGCTCGCCTGCCTGTTCCTGCTCATCATCTATGCATTGGTCGATACCGACATGATTCTGCTCTACGTGCTGCATCTGGTCGAGATCATACTCTTTGCCCTCCTGCTGTGGCGCGTAGAAACCCTGCCACTCCTGGCCGAGCCCAGTACCGATGATGATTGTGGCGAGTCCTGCCTCGAGAGCATCGAGGAAGCCCCCGCAGAGCCCGAGCCATCCGATCCAGAGTTGGCTACAGATGCGGATTCATCAAATCTCTCACCTCTAGCTTCTCACCCCTCACCTCTAGCTTCTCAAAAGGGTTCCCTCGACCTTTCCCAGATCGAGCAGCTGCTGGCCGAGCACTGTGTGGATACCAAGCTTTATCTGCAGCACGACCTCACGCTGCAGCAGCTGGCCCAGACCATTGGTATCAACCGTTTCTACCTCAGCCAGTATTTCTCACGTCAGAGCATTACTTATAATACCTATATTAATAATCTGCGCATCAACTACTTCATCAGCCGCTATCAGGAGGTTGTCAAGACCCAACGCGCCTTCACAGTTCAGCAGCTGGCCAGCGAGAGTGGCTATCGCAGTTACAGCACCTTCAGCCTCGCTTTCAAGCAGCGCATGGGACAGACTGTTTCAACCTGGATGCACGATAATTGAATAATATGTAATTCCTACACTCGTCTTTCAAAATATGCAATAATTGTTTCAAAATCTGCAAAATCTTACTTTGCAGGTGTCTTAGCTATTGCATAATTCGAAAATCTTTCTTATATTTGCGCCAAAGATAACTAAAACCTTTTGACGTATGAAACATTCTAAAGTGTACAAAAACCTTTTGTATGTCATGTTGACTTTGGCGCCCATGGCAGTTTTTAACAGTTGTAGTGAGGAAGACTTGGAGAAGGTCTACGATGAGAAAACCTCGCTCGACTCGCCATTCATTTTCTCAGAGGGTTATCAGGACTCCATCCTTGTGGCTTACGACCTGCCAACACCAGCCACCGACTGGCTGAGTATGGTGCGCGATGAGACCAAGGTGTGTAAGCTCACCATCCCCGGCACTCACGACACCATGACCGGTATGGGATTCTATCAGCCCGTGCTCAAGTACATATTCAACACCACCGCCATCAGTCAGGTGTCAACACTCGAAGAGCAGATGAACTCTGGTCTGCGCTTCTTTGATATTCGCCCTGTGGTGAGCACAGACACAATTGCCAAGAAGAAGATTTTACGTCTAACTCACGGCATCAGTGAGCTAGACATCACTTTCGAATGGACCATCGACCAACTGCAAAGTTATCTGAAAGCCCATCCTACCGAGTTCTTCATTGTCAAGTTGCAGTTCGACAATGGTTTTGAAGATCAGAAAGACTTGTACACTCTGCTCAGCAATGTATTGCACATGTCGAAGTATCAAGGCTTGTTTGTTGATAACTGGCGCCCCGACATTACGGTGGGCGAAATGCGCAGCAAGATACTATGGCTGAGTCGCTACGACCTGCGCCCGTTCAATGCTGCCTTCCATTATCCAATCGTGTATTGTGACTGGCCCGACGAAGATCCCGATATCGAAGAGGACATCAACCCCGAGGCTCAGCGCAACTGCGGCATGTACAACATGACCGACACAACACTGACAGCAAAACTATACAAGCAGGACTACTACAAGACCACCACCGAGAAACGCATGCGTAACAAGCAAAAGACAGTGATTGACATGATGCATACTGCCCGCGAAGCTACTGTTGGCGACGAGGACATCTGGATTGTAAACCACTGCTCGGCCTATACCGAGGTGTCACCACGCGGCTACATCACCAATGCCTCAAACCTGCACCCGTTGGTCATCGATGATTTGCAGATGTACGAGGGAACCGTGGGCATCATTCCGATGGACATGGCCTGCCACGACTACGTTCACTGTATCATCAACGGTGGCACACCTTATACCAGCGACTATCTGTACGGCTTCCACCCCATGAGCCTGTCGCTTACCAACCTGCTTATCAAGTCTAACAAGTCACACTTTAAATAAATATAAATAGGTATGAAACACATTATTCACAATCTCACCATTCTCATTGCGATGATGTTTGTGGCAGCAGGAACCCAGGCTCAGAATGCCGATAAAATATATGCCAAAGATGGTTTGTTCAATCACCTTTCGATAGGTCTGAATACTGGACTTACCGGTGCTGGTATCGATGTGGCTATGCCTGTTCATAAGATAGTGACAGTTAGGGCCGGCATCTCTGGCTGGAACATTGGCAACATCAAATTCAAGGCCATCAACACCGCCTCCGAGATCACCTCGATGCAGATGGTAGAGGAGGATGCTATCAGGCGTGCACAGATGGTAGACAAGGTAGAGTTGGCCGCAAACCCCAACTTCTGGAACTTCTACCTGCTGGGCGAGGTGCATCCTTTCAAAAACCAGCCTTTCTACTTCTCGGCCGGACTGTTTGTAGGTAGCCAGAACTTTGTGCACTTCCGCAATACCAACGAGGGTGCCTTAGGCTTCCTCTACGATGCCAATCAGAAGGTAGAAGACTACAACCGCCTGTATCGCACCAACTATCCGCCCATCGGTCTGAAGTTTGGCGACTACATTTTTACCGCCGATGAGAATGGTAATATCGATGTACGCATGAAGACCAATGCCGTGAAGCCTTATATCGGCGTGGGCTTTGGTCAGCATCTGGCTAAGACACACCGTGTCAGCCTGGCTGTCGATGCAGGTCTGCTGTTCTGGGGCACACCTAAGTTCGTGCTCAACAATGGTACCGAAATCGATTCATCGGGCCGCAACTCAGGCATCACCGGTGCCTTGAAGTGGCTCAAGGCCTGGCCAAATATTCAGGTACGTGTAGCTTATAAGATATTCTAGCCTATGTACGATTATCAGGGTCTGCAGGACGTATTCTTCATCATGCTTTACGGCATGGCTGGTTTCTTCGCCATGCTGGCATGTGTGTACCTGCTCCTGAGGTGTGGCAATGCCTTTGCCGAGGATGTCAGGTCGAGCTGTGTGCTGCGACGCTGGACGGCGGCATTCATGGCGGCCATTGTGGCCAGCCACGTGTGGTGGTATGTACTTGGCACCTATTTTCTGACCGACGACCGTTTGGTACGTAACATCACTACCATCATGCTCGACCACGTCACACTCGTTCCGCTCACCATGGCCGTACTGCTGGCCATGCTGCAGGATCGCCGCCGCCCGCTCTGGCCCTGGCTGCTGGCTCAGGCACCCGAGGTGTTGGCTGCCGCGCTGGGTATAGCCGGTCGAAGCGAGTTCTGGGGCTATAAGGTGGTACACTATTGGCAGTTGGGCGTCATCGCCGTCTTTGTGGTCTACTACATCATTGCGCTGCGGCAGTACGAGCGTTGGCTGCTCGACAACTATGCCGACCTGGAGCACAAGGAGGTATGGCAGAGCATGGTGTTCATCATCGTGTTGCTGGCGGTGTATATGGTCTATACCTCGAACGCCGGCGAACTCGTGCGCGAGTATCTGTCGCAGGTCATCACCCTCGTCATCATTGCCTTCCTGCTCTGGCGTGTGGAGACATTACAGGAGTTAGATAACGAACTATAAATATATATATAATAAGGTATGCAAACAAGATTCAAGAAAAATGCTAAGATCTTCGATATTGTGATTACCGCTGTGGGCGGCACACTTTCGGTTGGCGTTATGCTTTACGCCGTTCTGTATTTCGGATTGGGAAATACCTGGCCCGAACTGGTGCTTAATATGTTCTACATTGCCAGCTTGGTCATGATATGGATGTATTTCTTCAACCGTCTCGACTCCTTTAGTTTCAACTACTGGTGTTCCATCTCGGTGGGCATCACGGTGCTGCTGCGCGATATTCTCTTCGCGCCGCCGCTGGCCTATCGTTCGCTCCATCTGCTGTGTCTTTCGCTGTCGGTGCTGCTGCTCTGCATGCTCACCTATTTCTATGCGCGTAAGAACTGGAAGAGCTACACCAAGCGCAACCTGTGGATGATCTGCATCATCGATATGATCATTGCGGCACTCTATAACCTCGACATCTATCTCGAGCCAGTCGATGAATACACCGACTATATGCTGGTAGAGATATGGATTCGCCCCACCATCACCTACGGACTGGTGGCCTGCTTCGTAACCGAGGCCGAGAAGGGGAGCGTGTAATACGAAATATCTAATCTATAAAATAATACCTTTATGAAACAATCTATTAACCCTTTGCAAGGGCGGCCGTGGCTACTATTGGCGGTGCTCTTTGCCTGGCTGCTGCCTCAGAAGGCGGCGGCTCAAACGTATGTAGACAAACCTGAGAACTACTCAGTATCGCTAGGTGGTACTAACATCATCTATTTCATGGCTCCGGCCTACGATATGGATGGTGCCGACTGCTGGATTAGCAATGGTAATCTTAAGGTTACTGTAGATAGTAATACATCCACCATCTTCACCTGGAAGTCGAAAGCTGACATCGACAACAGTTCCACCTCGTTGTCTTGTGACTTCAGCACCACCGCCAATGGTTTCTTCGACATCACGTTGGGAAACTCGAGAAGCACCGAGAGGATGACCAAGAGCAATGACAGAACTCTCTCCTTAGCGCGCAACAGCGACGGTAATACCTTCGACTTTGCTGCCGAGTGGGTGTTGCCCTACAATCTGCTGGGTAAGACGCTGACGTTCTTCTGGGATGTTGAACGCGACGGTAACGGTCGCTCAAAAGAGAAAGTGAAGGGGCTCAAGACGGTAACCATCAAGGTGCCGGCAGCAGCTTCCAAGTTGACGCCTACTGTCTCTTCACCCATGCTGAACCCCAACAACCCGGGCAAGATTGAGTTGCCTTGGTTCCTGGCTTCAGATAATATTACCAAAGCTTACTACGAGTACTACGATGCCAATGGAAAGTACCAGAAGGTGAACATCGAAAACGTAAACAGCGGCACGATCATGCTCGATGCCACTGTGCCCCACAGTAAGTTCCGCATTGTTTGCAGTTACAAGGAGAAAGGCGATAAGGGTGAGTACGATATTGAGGGCGTAGCATCGACCGCCCAGAACCTCACTATGATTCATGCGCCCGCAGGACTCTCTGTACGGCCCCTGAACGACCAAAAGGGAAAGATAGAGGTGAAGTGGAACGTGCCCTATCTGGATGCTCCCGACTTGACGCCCACCGACTTCTTCGAGATTCAGCGCTCGCTGACGGGTAAGGAGGAGGACTTCGAAACCATATTCGAGCAGTTCTACGCCAAGACCGAAAAGAAATCTACCTATACCTATATAGATAGTACCCTGATTGAGGCCATCGAGGCCAGCATGCTGAAGAATGGCGGCACGCTCGATAATGTTACCTACCGCGTGCGCCGAACCATCTCCAAAGATTGGGGCTGGGGCACCGATAACAACTGCGCCACCTCGGCTACGTGCGTGCTCGACAAGCTCCATCTGCTGTGCATAGCTAACTACTCGGCCAAGTGGGAAAACGAGCAAGCCTACACTGTCCGCGTGTCGTGGGACTATGCCAACGAGATTGGCGGCGTATGGGACGACCGTGCCAAGATGATACTGCACATCACCTCGAAGAACCGCGACGGTGGTGTTGTAGAAGATAAGACGATAGAGCTGAACAATACCGATCGCGCTAAGCGCTATACCATAGTTAATTTATTCCGTTCCTGCGTTACATACGATATTGAGATGTATGTAGATAAGAACGAGTCGCCGCTCAACGACCTGAATCAGTTGACCGACTACTTCTTCCCCATTCGCACGGCTCAAGACTGGCACGATTTCGCTGTCAAGATTAATAATGCCAAGAATACAGAGGACATTAACGCCCGCCTCTATGCCGACATTGAGGTCAGTGAGCATGTGGGAGTAGATCCCGGTGCTTATTATCGTGGCACCTTCGATGGTAATGGCCATACTGTGACCTTCAATAAGTCTGACTGGACAGAGGAATATATGGCTCCATTCCGTTATGTGGGCAATGCCACTTTCCGTAGCCTGCATACGGCAGGCACCATCAGCAGCAGTAATAAGTTTGTTGGCGGTCTCATTGCCGAGGTTCTTGAAGGAAGCACTGTTACCATCGAGAATTGCCGTTCGTCGATGACTATCAACAGCGGTGTAAATGGTGATGCCACCAACGGAGGTTTCATAGGTATCATAAGGCCAAGTAGCCGTGTTATTATCCGCACCAGTGAGTTCGATGGCAACTTTACGGGCGACAATTGCCATAGCAACGGCGGCTTTGTGGGCTGGACTGATGGCGGTAGCCATGTCATCATCGACAACTGTCTCTTTGTACCCACCACTATCAGCACCAAGACTACAAACTGTGAAACGTGGACGCGTAACTCTAAAAATATAACGCTGACCCTTAGCAACAGTTATGCCGTCAGTGAGTATTCGGCATTTATTACCATCCGTAATGCCGGCGATTGGCACAAGTTTGCTGTGATGATAAATGATGCTGTGAACCAGTACGACGTGAACGCAGTTCTCGATGCCGACATTGAGGTCAGTGAGCACGTGGGAGTAACCGAAGGAGCTACCTTCCGTGGTACCTTCGACGGTAACGGCCATACGCTGACCTTCAACAAGGAGTGGAAACCAGCAACGGAAGAAAGGTTTATTGCTCCCTTCCGTCATGCAAGCAATGCTACCATCAGGAACCTGCATGTGGCCGGTACCATCGAGTCTAACTGGATGTATCCTGCCGGCCTCGTGGCTCAAGTCAAAGATGGCACTGTAACCATTGAGAACTGTATCTCGTCGGTTACTCTGAAAGGTGGCATGAATGGCGACGGCACGCTTGCTGGTTTCGTAGGACGCGTCAGCAATTCCAACGTCACAATACACGACTGTAAGTTCGACGGTAGCTTTGAGGGCGCTAATTGTTATGGTAATGGAGGCTTCATCAGTTGGGTTGACGAAAAGAGTAGCGCAACCATTGAGAACTGTCTCTTTGCGCCCACCAAAATCAGTACCTTATACGACAAGTGTAAATCGTGGGCACGACAGGATTCCCGCGGTACTGTGACGGTAACTAACTGCCATTCTACCCTCGATTATGGGGTATTCCCCATCAAAGATGCAACTGACTGGAACACGTTTGTTAAGATGGTGGAAGATGCCAAGAACGAATATTGGGTAGATGCCCGCCTCATGAATGATATTACGGTCACCAGTTATGCTGGTGGAAGTCAAGCTGCTTGTTATCGCGGCACATTCGACGGTAACGGCCATACGCTGGATGTCAATATCACTAGAACCGATAATGGCGCAGCCGCTCCCTTCGTTTATGTAGGCGATGCCACTATTAAAAACCTGCACGTAACAGGTACAGCCAAAGGTGGCATACATTCCGCAGGTCTGATTGGTTGCAGAGTTGGTTCGCCTACTATCACCATCGACCGTGTGTGGGTATCTGTAAACGTGGACGCTTCGTCGTCCACCCATGCCGCCGGTGTTATAGGACACGCAGGAGCAGCAAATGTAAATATGACTGACGTTCGTTTCGATGGCAAGGTTACAACCAATGGTCCAACTAACACCTCGTATGCTGGTAGCTTCATCGGATGGGGCGGCGAAGGTGGCTGGACGTTCCACCGTGTATATAATGCCAGTGCGAATGGCGATTTCACAGCATGGAGGATATGGTTCTGTGTAGATTCTTCTAGTGGCTCTGCCGAAGCATGGGGAAGCAATAGCACGAGTAGCAATACCATTACGAAAACTACTTGGGGCGACTGGGGTGTGACAGCCTACAACAAGAGCGACGGGACCGATGTGGTGAACCTGATGAACGGCGAGAAGGCTGATTCGTGGACGCTTGACGGTGGCAAGGCCGTACCAGTGTTGACCACAGCGGGAGAAATTACTGAGACCAGTCTGGCGAGCAATTTCCCCAGCGGTTGGACACTGGAGGACGACAAGCTGATGCCAGAGATGTCTGTAGTGACTGTCGATCCTGCTGAAATCGAAAAACTGAAAGAAATCTTCAAAGATTGGACGGTGGTAGGCGAGACCATAGTGCCTCCAACTACAACCTACGACTACAACTACGCCACCTATAACAAGCCTGAATTGCCCAACTTCTACCACGTGAGCAACGGTAAGATTGATAAGACTTTGGTGACTACCACACGCCAGAGCAGCGTGCTGCTGGCATGGAACACCGATGGCAACCCAATAGACTACTTCACCGTGAAGCGCCGCGTAAAGGGTGAGGGTGATGACGCTTGGAAGGAGATAGCAACCAACATCGACCAGATGAGCTACGAGGATACCAGCGTATCGCCTCTGGCTGTTTACGAATATAAGGTAATAGCCGTGAACGACTGCGAGGGCCGCACTGAGACCGAAACCGATGTAAAGGTGGGTGAGAGCAAGCATACAGGTCGCGTAGAAGGCTATGTACGATTCAAAGACGGTACAGGCGTGCCCGAGGTGAAGGTAGACGCCATTATAGCCGACAGCACGGTGACTTACGCCTATACCGACGAGAGCGGTCACTTTGTGATCGACGAGCTGTCGTACCAGGGCGAAACCAGCGTTACGTATAAGATATCGCCTGTGGGCAAATCTATCAAGCTGGAGGTAGAAGACTACAATGTAACCTTCAATGCCACCAGCAACAACGAGACGCTGCAGGAGTTTATCGTTACCAACGGTATGCGATTCTCGGGCTATGTGATGTTCGACGGCACCAGCATCCCAGTTAAGGGTGTTAACTTCATGGTGAACGGCAAGAAGATACACAATGCCAAGGGCGACCTGGTAGAGACCGACTACGACGGTAGCTTCTCGTTCCGCGTGATGGAGGGCGACAACAGCATCCAGGCCGTGATGGAAAATCACAAGTTCACTAACGACGGTTGGTATAAGAACAGCGACAAGCAGAGCTTCAAGGATGATGTGGCCGGCATCTACTTCTACGATGCCACCAAGGTGAAACTGACGGGTCGCGTGGTTGGTGGTAACGACCAGGGCCTGCTGCCGCTGGGCAACAACCTGTCGAAGAACAACCTGGGCGACTCGCTGACGATGGTGCTCACCCTGGAGGGCGACAACACATCGTGGCTGGTTTACGACAATCTGAACCCCAACCTCACCAAGCGCGACACCACCTATGTACATCCGCGTGGCAACGGTCATAAGACTCAGGTTACCACCGAGCGCAAGCGCATGGAGATGCTGCCCGACCCAGTGACCGGCGAGTACGAAGTTGAGCTGCCGCCAGTACGTTGGAAGGTACAGCAGGTGTACTGTAAGGGATACTCCACACTGTTCCAGGAGGGGCAGGTGAGCGAGGTGATCGACCTGACCAAGTGTCTGGTAAGCAAGGATACCACCTACGTGGGTAAGTATAAGGATGTAGATACCGTCACGGTAACCGATCCTAAACTATCTTACCACGCCATCTACAACCGCATCTATCGCAATCCTATTGAGATTACTTATAAGCAGATAGGCTACGACGACTTCGACTACTTCGGCGATAAGACGTATATTGCCAGCGAACTGACCGGCAAGCAGACCGCCATACCGCTGGCCTACAAGAATCCTCTCGACACCACGCAGGCACTCTATACCTTTACCTGCCCAGTGTTCAGTCTGGAACGCAAGTACCGCATCAGGGTGCAGGTGGCCGAGACTTATCCGTACAACAACGACTTGTTGAGCGGAAAGGTTGACTACGTGAAGGTTGGCGGCGGTGTAGCCACCATCCATAACGGCTTGAAGAACGGTGCACCTAGCGATACGTTGCATCTCGATGCAAACGGACAGGCCATCTTCACGGTGCAGGCCGACCAGACCACGCAACTGCTGAGCGGCTTGAGTGCCCTGAAGACCATTTCGTTCAGCGTGGCACAAGATGGCAACTACTTTGAGTCGGCACCGCTGTATGGCTACGTGCTCAATATGTTCCCCATTGGCACTGGTCAGGATGTGATGGCCGAGGGCGTGCCTGTGCTGTACGACATTCTGCGCGACCCGCCAGGAGGCTACAGTACGAATACGCTGGCCAAGGGTACTACGCTCAACTTTACTTACATGATGAATCTGCAGCTCACGGCTGGTCTGTTCTTCAATTATAAGTATGGTGAGAAACTGCAGGTTGTTTCAGCCACCGTATCAGCCCCGCAGGGTCTCGGTACGGCTGTAGGTCCTATCAGCTTGTCAGACAATATTGATGGCAACATCGACATGCTGATGTACAATGCCAACGGTAGCAAGGCCTTCTCTCACACCATGGTAGTAGGTAACAATATCAGCACCAGCGGCGACCCATCGATGGTGGGTGCCGATGCCGACCTGTACATCGGTTCGGTGCAGAACGTGGTGGTAACGCCAATGTCTACCATCCGCGCTGTGACCGACAGCATGTTTAACGATATCAAGGCCCGCATGGGCAGCGATAGCGTGGCCACCGATATGGGCAAGTACATCCAGTACGGCACGGTATTGAAGATTGCCGATGGTGAGGTGATAGGTAAGGATGGCAAGACGGTGAAGTATCACCTAATACGCGATGTGGCTCTGGGTTACGGACCGAAGCTCAATTCGCAGTTCATCTACTCGCAGAAGCAACTCATCAATCAGATTATCCCTGCCAAGGCCAAGGAGATTATCGACCTGATGTACATAGGTACCAAGGACGATGCCCAGACGATAGCCAACAACACGCAGAAGCCTGTCTATCTGTCGCTGCGCGAGCGTACCGATAAGAATTTTGCTGTAGTTAACAAGAAGCTCTACTATCGCGAATACAACGACAGTATCGACACGGCTCAGGATGGCATCAACTACCTGGTAGTACTGCCAAAGGGCAAGAAGAGAAGCGACTTCACCGATGAGGTGACCGAGAAGTACCAGGTAATTAAGGCCTGGCTGGAGATGATATCGCAGAACGAGGGTGAGAAACTGCAGGTGCGCGATCTGCTGGCCAACTACGACGTAGGCGGTGCAGCAGGCGTGAACTACAGCGAGACCTTCGATGCCAGCTACACTAACTCGTTTACACAGCACTTCCCAATAGCCACCGAGGTAGACTACTTCGACAAGGGTGCTGGCTTCAGCAATGGTATGTCGGCACTCGCACTGGCTACTACCATTGTAGGTTCGGTTGCTCTCTCAATGGCCGAAATGAAGGCATGGTCGGTACCTGATGCGAAGTTGGCATTGCTGGATACCGAAAACGGTATGAAGTCGGAGGTTCGCTTCGCTGGTAAAGTGTTCCAATGGTCGCTCTTCCCAGTGGTTTCATATACTACGATTGGTACCGATTCTGAGGCTAAGTCGTACAACCGCACAGAGAGCTTCACCATTGCTACCGATCCGAACAGCCATCTGAACGTGGATGTTTACCGTGGCGCGTATTCTACTGCCAAGCAGGATAGCGTGAGTATCGCTAACGTCTTTACAAACGGTAACTTCAACAAGATGTACGACGACGTGAGACGTCAAGTGCAGAAATCAGTCAAGAGTACCGACATTCTTGGTCCGCGCGGATTCATCTTCCGTACCCGTGGCGGTTCTACCCAGAACCCATGGGAGGATCAGCGCGTAACCAAGGTCTACGACCCAGGTACCGTACTGGATGCCCGTACACTGAAGATTGTGAACCCGAAGATTCGCCTCGACAAGCAGAGCGTGAGCGGCGTATCGGTTAACGATGCAGCCAAGTTCATGATATTCCTGAGCAACGAGAGCGAGAAGCCTGAGGCTACCGACGGTCTGACCGTACTGCAGGTGTTTGCCCCCGACCAGCTGAATCCGCTGGGTGCTAAGATCAGCATCAACGGACAGCCGCTGACCACCGCCGGTATCACCGTAACGGTTGTGCCGGGCATTGAAACGGCGCTGACGATGGAGGTACGTGCCGGCGAGGGCTTCGACTTCGAGGGCCTGACCGTAGGCGTGATGTCGCCTACCGATGCCGAGCACACCACGGCACTCACCTCGTTCGACGTACACTACCTGCGCGAGGCCGGAGCGGTGACCATCGCAACACCAGGCGACAAGTGGGTACTAAACACCAATGCCCAGAAGGATTCTGAGCGTGGCTGGTACATCCCTGTCACCATCAACGGTTTCGACCGCCACCAGCATAACTTCGACCACATCGAGTTCCAGTATAAGGAATCGCAGCGTGGCGACGACTCGTGGACCAACCTCTGCTCGTTCTATGCCGACTCTACGTTGATGGCCAGTGCCAACGGCATACGTAAGCTGATGCCTGAGAACGGCAACATCACAACCGAGTTCTACGGCGAGGGATGGGTGATTGAGAAACAGTACGACCTGCGCGCCGTACTCTTCTGCCGCAACGGCAACGACTACCTCACCACATCGTCGAAGATTATCAGCGGTATCAAGGATACCCGACGTCCGCAGCTGTTCGGTACGCCCGAACCTAAGAGCGGACTGCTGACGGCTGGCGATGACATCGTATTCAACTTCTCTGAGGACATCGAGTACAACTACCTGAGCGCCATCACCAACTTCGAGGTGAAGGGCGAGGTGAACAACGATAACCTCTCGGAGACGGTAAGCGTGCAGTTCGACGGCGCGACGGCCAGCGTAGAGAGCGAGGCTAAGCGCAACTTCAGCAATAAGAACCTGACCATCGACATGATGGTGAAGCCTGCTGAGACGGGTCGCGAGATGCCGCTGTTCTCACACGGTATCAACGGACAGAAGCTGCAGCTGTGGCTGACCAGCGACTTCAAGCTGAAGGCCGTGGTGAACGAACAGACCTTCGAGAGCAACGCAGCCATCGGCAAGAACAGCTTCAACCAGGTGGCTATGGTACTGAATCAGACCGACAGCGTGCTGACATTCTACAATGGCGGACTCGAGATAGGTCGCAACAAGCTCAAGGCGGTTTACACCGGCACAGGTACGCTCATCTTCGGACGTACCAACGAGGCTGACCGCAGCCAGAGCCAGTACTACGAGGGCCGCATGATGGAGGCCCGCCTATGGTACAGCGCCATGAACGGCGGACTCATCGGCACCACCTACGGCAACCGCCGACTGACGGGCTGCGAGAAGGATCTGGTAGACTACTACCCGATGGACGAGGGCTCGGGCGACATGGTGGCCGACCATACGCAGGGTGCCAATGCCAAGCTGATAGGTGCTTCGTGGGCTATCCCACGTGGACTGTCATTGCACCTGGAGAAGGAGGATAAAGGTGTGCTGCTGAATCAGAACGCACTGAACCGCAGCAGCGAGCACGACTACACACTGATGTTCTGGTTTAAGACCGATGCCGACGGACGCGGTGCACTGCTCTCTAACGGTCGCGGTGTGAAGGAAGACATCGGCGCACAGAACCAGTTCCACATCGGATTCGAGGCCGACAAGCTGATGTATCGCTCTAACGGCTTCGTGACCGAGGTTCCGGGCGACTGGAGCGACGGCAACTGGCACCACTTCGCCATGACGGTGAACCGTGCACGCAACGTGGCCAACATCTATGTAGATAAGGAAGTACGCACCAACTTCGAGCCCGACAGCCTGGGCGGCATCAGCGGCGGATATCCGCTCATCGGTGCTACCCGCTACGACAAGCTGAAGGAGAATGGCGATATAGAGGTAGTAGACGGTACCGACGCCATGAAGGGTAACATAGACGAACTGATGTTCTTTGCACAGGCACTGCCCGAGCGACTCATCAGTACCTACGCTACGAAGAGTCCTAACGGCGACGAGGCCGGACTGATGACTTACCTGGCATTCGACCGCCAGGAGCGCCAGAAGGACAACAGCATCGAACTGGTGCCTTACGCCTACAGCAAGAAGATCTATCTGGACGATAAGGGTCAGCCACGCTATCAGCTCGATCCGCTGACGAAGCAGCCAACGAGCACACTGGTACGCGACTACCTGTTTGTAGAAAGTGCCGATTCGATGATGAAGCGCTTCGACAATGCATCGGCAGCACCTGTGAAGCCTTACGAGGAGGTGAAGAACCTGAAGTTCTCGTTCATAGGTCGCGACAACCAGCTGATGGTAGAGCTCGACGAAGCTGCTGCCCGACTGAACCACCGCAACATCTATGTAACGGTGCGCGACATCGAAGATAAGAACGGCAACACCATGGCTTCGCCACAGACGGCTTGTTACTATGTAACCAACAGCAGTCTGCAGTGGGTAGTGAACCGTTTGGATGCCATCGTCAAGTATGGCAGCGGCGAGAGTTGTCAACTGGCATTCTATAACAACGGTTCACAGAACCATACCTACAATATTGAGAACTGTCCACGCTGGCTCACGCTGAGCAAGACCACCGATGTGCTGTCACCACAGGCACTGGATTATGTGAATGCCACGGTGAGCAAGGACCTGAGCATCGGTACTTATAACGAGATTCTGTATCTGGTCGACGAAGAGGGCATCATCGAGCCGTTCTACCTGAACCTGACGGTAGAGGGCGAGCAGCCCGACTGGGCACAGAACGTGAATAGCGACCTTTTGAAGAACTCGATGAACATTATTGGCCAAGTTTATCTATACGACGAGCTTGATACCGATGCACGCGACATTGTGGGTGTCTTCGACGACGAGGGCGTATGCCACGGATTTAGCAATATCAGCAACGATGCACAGACGGGCGAGCTGTATCTGACTGTATTCGACAACCAGTCTAGCGGCCGCAAGCTTAGCTTCTGCCTGTGGCAGTACAGCACCGGACGTGAGATAGTACTGACACCAAAGGATAGCATCAAGTTCGAGAAGTCGGCCATACTAGGCACCGATAAGCCTGTACGCTTCGACGGCGACGATGCCTTCATGCAGAAATTCAGTCTGAAGGCAGGCTGGAACTGGGTATCGTTCAATGTGGCCAGCAATGAGCTGAGCGATGTGAACACGCTACTGCGTCGCGTACAGTGGAGTCAAGGCGACATTCTGACCGATATGAACAGCGACCTGACGATGACCTACGAAGCCGAGCAGAAGCAATGGATAGCTACTGACAACGCTGACAACGTGGTTATCTCGCCGAAGAAGTCGTATGCCATCAGAGTCAAGGAGGCTTGCACCTTCCCAATCGGCGGCAGCGTCATCAAGGATGAGGAGGCACGCACCATTAAGGTGAAGAAGGGCTGGAACGCCATCGGTTACACACCTGCGGTGAACCTGCCTCTGGAGACCGCCCTGAGCGACTACTACGACCAAGCAGTGCCTGGCGACGTGATTAAGAGTCACACTGAGTTTGCTTACTACACCAAGAGTGGCAACGTGGGACGCTGGCGCGGCAGCCTGCAGTACATGAAGCCAGGCGAGGGTTACCTGATGCTCTGCAATGCTGACTCAGCTCAGTTTACCTATCCGTACATCGACATGAACAGCTACATCAGCGCCGACTGGGTGGCTAGCTCAAGGGGCGAGGCTACAGCAGTGCGCAGTCGTTCTACCATGAGCGTGAGTGCAATAGTAGAAGGCTTCGATGTAGAGGAGGGCGACAAGCTGATAGCTTACGCCAATGGCGAGGAATGCGGTAGCGTGATGGTTAAGACCGCACTTGGAAGGGCAGCTCTGCAAGGCGAGGAGTTCGCAACTGTGAACTACCTGAGCATCGCAGGCAGCAGCCAGAAGAAGATATGGTTTGCCATCGAACGTGACGGTGAGATCGTAGCTTCTACCAATGAAATCTTGACTTACCATGCAAATGATGTGGTAGGTAGTCCTGAGAGGCCGACAACCATCAACTTCGAGAAGGTGGATGACGGAGACGACCTGTGGTACACCATCAGCGGTATAAAGCTACAGCGTAAGCCTACCAAGAAGGGCCTGTACATCTTTAATGGCAAAAAGATCGTATTAAAGTAACATCAAACATCGAATAATATGAATAGAACAAAATTAATGTTTATCCTGCTGGCAAGCCTCGTACTGGGGGCTTGCAGCAGCGACAACGATGGGCCTTTCACAGTGATAACGCCCGACGAGGTGCCTGTTTGGCATGTAGACTGGAACAACGACCAGACTCGCCCCAACTGGACAGAGCCCGACGCAAGTCTCTATGAGAACTGGACCATACTGAAGGTACAGATAGAGGATGAGTTGAAACCCTACGTGTCTGAGGGCGACCTGATGGCACTCTTCGTGAACGGCGAACTGCGCGGATTGGCTAGCCCTGCTGTGAATGCGAGCGATGGTCAGACTGCCGGTGGTAAGTTCCTGATGAAGGCCTATGGCAACGAGGCAGGTGATGAAACGGTGACCATGACGCTGCAATACTACAATCAGCAGCTGAAGCACATCTTCACACTATCGGCCGACATCGCTCTCGATTCTGACGAGACGACCGGTATCGACGAAGACTTCATCCCCGAGTTTACCTATGGCTCTGCCAAGTATCCGGAGATGATGACCGTGATACCAGAGACCATCCTGACAAGGTTTAATATCAAGCCCACCAGTGGTAGTATGGTGGCAGCCTTTGTGGGCGAGGAGTGCCGAGGCACCGCTACGATCTCAGCCACGGGCAGCACATCGCTACTTATCCGCTGCCGTACCCAAGGTGAGCTGATAACCCTGAAGTATTACGATAACACAGAAAAGAAGCTTTACACAATCCGCGACATCGCGAATTTGTAAATGATCATAAGAACAAAGTAGCCTCCTGCCGTGATGACGAGAGGCTACTTTATATCCTGTCATTCAAAATATGCAAAACCTTTATGTGAGGGGGATATAACTTAAAACAATCTGATTATGAAGAAGAATTTATTATGGTTGATGGCCGCCATCCTCGTTAGCGGCGCTGGTTTGTTCGCATCATGTGTCGACGTAATCGATAATCCCGCACAGCCCGACCTCAATGTGGCCGATATGATTATCAAGAATGCTAAGATTTTCACTTCTGACAAGAGTACCCCGCAGGCCACTGCGCTGGTGGTGAAGGATGGCAAGTTTGTTTATGTGGGAGATGAGGCCGGCCTCGCAGAATATGAGGGAGAGGTAACCGACATGGGCGGCAAGTTCATCATGCCTGGCATCATCGACAGCCATATGCATATAACCATACCGGTGGGGTATGAGTATGCACCTATGGGAGAACGCATAGAGCCCAACGGCAAAGTGGAAGCGCTGGAAATCATGGCGAAATACATCAAGGATAATCCCGGCGAAGAGCGTTACAGATTCCTTCTGGATAAAAAGTTCCTGAAAGAAGGAGAGGATTTCGTAAAAGAGGATCTGGATGCTATCTGTCCGGATGCTGAGCTACAGATTCAGGAAGCTGAAGGACACAGCATCTGGGTGAACTCAAAGATTCTCCAGAAGCATGGCATTACCGACGACACGCCGGATCCGATACCCGGACTTGCCTATTATGTACGTAAGGACGGACATGTGACCGGAAATATGTATGAAGGCGCAACGGAAATCCCTATCATTCTTGACAGTTCGATGGAGCTGACCGATGAGCAGGTTGATGCGGCGCTCCAACGTTGGATTGATTTCTCGGTGAAGGCAGGCGTGTGCTGCGTCTTCGATGCCGGTCTTCCGGGCGATATGGCGTTCCATGAGAAGGTATATAAACGTCTGTGCGAACTAGACAAGCAGGGGAAACTTCCCATTTATGTTGACGGCTCTCTTGTGGTCAATTCAGAACGAGATACAGAGGAGGGACTAAAGGACCTGAAGCGCCTGCAGCGTGAGTATAACACCGAGCATGTGAAGGTGCACACCATGAAGATTTTTATGGATGGCACCCAGAGGATCCACACCGCAGCCATGGTCACACCCTATGTAGACATCAATACGATAGGGCCTTCTACCGCCTTCTCTGTGGAGGGAATGGTTACCCTTTTGAAGGGACTCAATGAGGCCAATCTGGACGTGCATCTTCACACTGTTGGTGAGCGTGCATCGCGTACGGTGCTCGACGGCGTGGAAATGGCTAAAAAGGAACTGGGAGATAACTTCCATGTGAAGGTTACCTGCGCCCATCTGGAGGTTCAGGACGATGCAGATCTGGATCGCTTTGCCAAGCTGGGCGTAACAGCGAATTTTACACCGTGGTGGCATGCCGACGACCCAACGGTCAGTGCTGTGTGGCTGGGTGAGGAGCGCTCCAAAAAGCAGTTCCGCTGCAAAACGATTTGGGATAGCGGCGCGCTGGTCACCTGGTCGAGCGATAACATCACCTTCGAGGACTTTATGACATGGAATCCCTATCTCGGCATGGAGATCGGTATGACACGCAAGTCTACTGAAAAGACCCTGGTTCCCGAATACTTCAGAGTTGCAAAGGTACTTCCTCCAGAAGACGAAAGGATGGGTATTGAAGAAATGCTGCTAGGCTATACCATCAACGGCGCCAAACAGCTGGGCATCGAGGCCACCAAGGGTTCTATTACGGTTGGCAAGGATGCTGACTTCCTGGTGTTTGACAAGGACCTTCTCACTGCTGAACACGAGGGCTTTAGCCACAACCAGCCCGCCGAGGTGTATTTCTGTGGCAAAATAGCGAAGAAATAAAACAATCTGATAATGAAAAGAATGAGTCAATGGATGCTCGCCGCCATCCTCGTTTGCGGCGCAACGGTGCTGACAGCTTGCAGCAATAGCGATAACTCGGCGCAAGGAGTAAAGGGCGGTGCCGACCTCGTGGTCTATGGTAAGATCTTTACTTCCGAAAGGCTACGGGTAGGCGACGGAACGTCGGGAATGGGTAATCAGGTGGTGGAAGCCTTTGCCGTGAAGAACGGCAAGTACGTCTATGTAGGCGACAAGGCGGGTGCCGAGGCCTATATCGAAAAAGGCAAGACCGAGGTGGTGGACTATACCGGCAAGGGGCTTGTGATGCCTGGCTGCGGCAACGGTCATGCACACTATTCGATGGGCTATGCCATACAGAGCGTCGGAACGGTTGTGGGACTGGAAGATAATTCGGAGAAGTTCCTGACGGAAATCGTGCCTGCTGCCGTCAAAAAAGCAAAGGATAACGGCGCAAAGGCCATCTTCGGCTTCGGCTGGCGCTTTCTGAACTTCCAGGACAACATGCCTACCCGCCAGCAGTTGGATGCCATTTGCAGCGATATTCCCATATATTTTGCCGATGAGGAAGGCCACAAGGGACTGGCGAACACGTTTTGTCTGGTCAATGCTGGCATCATGAAGGCTGACGGCACGGTGCTGAAATCAGAAGTGCGCGGAGGCGAGATAGTGATGGGTGCCGACGGTACGCCTACCGGCTTTCTGAAGGAACAAGCCGGCACTTACGTACGGTCCTTCATGGACAATGACAACCTCTTTCCTGTTGACATGGCCAAGGCGAACATGGCAAAAATCGAGCAGCAAATATTGTCGGAGGGTTATACGATGTATATCGACGGTTGGGGTAACTATTTCTATAACACCAATTTCTATGAGGCTGCCCAACAGCTGGACAAGACCGGAGACCTGCACTTCGTGTTGGGTCTGACTTACGAGATTGAAAGTTGGATGGATGTGGACAAGGCTTTGGCCGAGGCCCGTGATGCCCAGAAATATGCTTCCACCCGCGTAAAACCCAACTGGATAAAAATTTTTATAGACGGCACGGTGGAAGGCGGCACGGGATTTGTGGAGCCGCTCTATCCCGACGGTCATCAGGGTCTGCCCAACTGGGAGGAAGATGAACTGACCGACATGACGCGCAAGGCTAATGCTGACGGGGTAACCGTGCATGCACATGTCATGGGCAATAAGGCCGTTACTCGCATTGTCAACGCCTTCGTCAATGGCGGGAAGGACGAGATGCGCAATACGCTGGTGCACGTGCGCAATGTCGATGCAGCCGATTATCAGCGCATGGCCGACCACAACATCTATGTCACCTCGGGTATGCTTTGGCATAATATGGAAGAAAAATACATAGAATTGTTGAAACAGATAGTTCCTGCCGGCATGGAGGATAAGTCGTATCCCATGAAGTCTTATTTCGACTACGGCATCAATGTGACCTCACACTCTGACTATCCCGCACTGAGCGGCTGTCCTGACGACCCGTTCGGCATCATGGAGATTGCCGTCACAGGTCTTCTTTGGCCACATAACGGCACCCCGTGGTGGTCAGAGGAACTCCTGACCCGCGAGCAAGCCCTCATAGCCCTCACCATCAACTGCGCCAAGCAGATGTTTGTTGAAGACGAAAGAGGTAGCGTAAAAGTAGGCAAATTTGCCGACTTCCTGCTGGTCAACAAGGACGTGCTGACCTGCCCCGCCACCGAGATTCACGAGGCCAAGCCCGCCGCTACCTACTTCGAGGGCAAAAGAGTTTTCTCAATGTAAAAACCTAAAATAAGTGTAACAATGAAAAAGAACCTATTCATCATATTTTTCTGCGGCGCGACAATGGTGTTCACATCATGCGTCGACACAACTGATAACCCCGTCACTCCACCGCAGGAAGAGAACAAGTCTTTTAGCGAGTTGAAAGAAGAGATGATGGCTCTGTACGGCGAGAACAAGAAGATTACCGACGGCAACTACGACAAGTCGCTGGCGGTGAAGTGCATCAACGGCACCTTCGTGGGCAAACGGACTGGGGACGTCATCGCCCACAAGGGTATTCCTTTTGTGGGCCAGCAGCCCGTCGGGGAACTGCGCTGGAAAGCACCCGTAGATGTTGTTCCAGATGACGGCGTATATGAGGCGTACTACAATGGGAAAAGCCCATGCCAGGACGAGGGAGTCAGCCAGAGGGCTTCCCTTTATCCTCAGGGTGAGGACTGCCTCTATCTGAATGTGTGGCGAGCAGCCGACGGAGCCGTGAACAAGCCAGTCATGGTGTGGATTCACGGCGGTGCTTTTGAAATTGGCGGAACGGTTGAGCCTCGCGAAGAAGGAACCAATTTCGTCAAAGAGAATCCAGATGTCATCCTCGTCAGTGTCGAGTACAGGCTTAATGTCTTCGGCTTCCTACACCTGTCGCACCTGCCGGACGGTGCCGACTACCCCGATGCACAGAACCTGGGACTTATGGACCAGCTGATGGCGCTGAAGTGGGTACACGAGAACATCGCGGCCTTCGACGGCAATCCCGACAACGTGACCATCTTCGGCGAATCCGCTGGTGCAGGTAGCGTGACCCTGCTGCCGCTGGTCAAAGGCTCCCAGCAGTATTTCAAGCGCGTCATTGCCGAGAGCGGTGCGCCGGTATTCACGAGATCTACTGAAGAGGCCATCGCCTGCACGAACGAACTCATGGCTCAGTTGGGCTGCAGTACCGTTGCCGACCTGCAGAAAGTAGAAGTAAGCAAGTTGGTGGCAGTTGCAGATGGACTGCTGGGACTGCGCACATGGGCGGAAAGAGACGGCAACTTCCTGCCTCTGGACCCGTATGAGGCCTACGCCAACGGTGCTGCAAAAGATATCGACCTCATGCACGGATGCAACAAGGACGAAATGAATTATTTCGTTTGGGGCTTTGGCTCGGATTGGAATGAATGGGCTGCCGACCGTAAGGCGAAGAAAATGGCCCAGATGACAGATGAAGAGAAGGCTCTGGTGGAGAGCTTCTGCAACGACATCAAGGGAGAACCCTATGAATATACCAGCCGCTTGTTCGACCAACTCGTGTTTATTGCGCCGCTCTTCAGACTGTCGGAGAACCAGACCAAGGCGGGCGGCAAGACCTACACCTATTATTTCACGGTCGAGTCGTCAGACCCATTGATTAGAAGTTGTCATTCCATTGAGCTCTCGACCGTCTTCAATCATCCCGAGGAGACATTCTGCACTGGCAGGATATTCGACGCCACCTTCTCGAAGACCCTGCGCCGCATGTGGGTGCAGTTTGTCAAGACAGGTAATCCGTCGCTCAGTGCGTCAGAGTCGCCCGACGGCAAGGCCAAGGAGTGGCCGCTCTACGACTTGGAGAACAAGCAGCTGATGATTTTCGACGAGTTCGATATCCATCCCGAGAAGGAATCGCAGCGGAAGATTATCGACTGGGACCGCACCTATTTCCTGACAAAGTATTATTGTATCTGATAACTTAAAACAATCTGATTATGAAAAGAATGATGCAATGGATGATGGCCTCCATCCTCGTTTGCGGTGTAGGTGTGTTCACATCGTGTACGTCGAACTATGATAATCCTACGCCGGGTAGTGACGGACAGAACCAGTGGGGGGCCGAGGAACTGGCCATCACGGTGGGCGACGTAGATATGAAACTTAAGTTAGTGAAGGGCGGTGCATACTCAATGCAGTACGAGCGAGACAACCAGACGAAGACCGTCACGGGCACGCTCTCGGACTACTATATAGCACCTGTCGAGGTGACCAACAAGCTATGGGCTGCCGTGATGGGTGCGAAGCCCGAGGGGCAGATTAATGATGGCGATATGTACCCTGTAACAATGGTGAGCTACTACGACATCGTAGGACCGAATGGATTTCTCGAAAAACTGAGCGTGATGGTGAAGAACCAACTGCCTGAGGGCACGAAGTTCCAGTTGCCCACCGAGGCGCAATGGCAGTATGCCGCCATGGGCGGAAAGAAGAGCAAAGGCTACACCTACGCCGGATCAAACACACTGAGCGACGTAGCGTGGTACACAGATAATGCCGACGGTACCACTCACCCCGTAGCCTTAAAGCAACCCAACGAACTTGGACTCTACGACATGAGCGGCAACGTATGGGAGCGTTGCAGCGACTGGTATGTGGAACTGGATGAATTGCCCGCCGAGCAAGGTCTCGACTACGCAGGTCCGGCTACAAGTGATCGGCTTGTTGGTCGTGGTGGCTGCTTCGAGAATGCACCATCATCTTGTACTGTAGGTTTTCATGGCAGAGAAATCATTGGCCTGCAACAAGCACCTACCACCACAGTCGGCTTCCGCCTCATACTAGGTGTCTGACTTTCAAAATATGCAATAATTGTTTCAAAATATGCAAAACCTTTATGTGAGGGACATTTTTGCTTGGTAATTTGGAGATTATTTTCTATTTTTGCAACAAAGCAGCGAAACAATATTACCGAAAATAATAACTTAAAACAATCTGATAATGAAAAGAATGATGCAATGGATGATAGCCGCCATCCTGATTTGCGGCGCAAATGTGCTGACATCGTGCAACCAGAGTGATACACCCGTTAATCCGGATGAGTATATGGTAACGCTTGAGGATGCCCTGAACGACGGGACGATAGTGGCCTTTACTTTCAATCTGGATGGCGAAGACTTCTACGTGGTGTTTGTGAGAGTGGGCGACACCTACGAACTGCTGGACATTGGCAAGATAGGTGCCCTGACCCGTGCAGACGAACCGACAATCTCAGAAAATGACTGTGAATTCACGATGGAACACGACAAGGCTAACAACCTGCTGACGTTCACGGTGAAAGAGAAAAAGACAGGCGACCTGATACTGACCGCCATCTTCGACATCAAACAGAGCATCTTCGAAGTGATACCGGGCAACTCACAGTTCAAGGTGACAGGCTTTAAGATGAAGGTATCTGACGTTGAGATAACCCAAATGCTGAAGGAAAACGAAGGAGATGTAACTCTGGCCGACGCCCTGGTGAAAGGAGCCAAGATTGAGATAGTGTACAAGTGGGTGGAGGGCACAACCACCTTTACCTTCACAAATGAGGGTGGAACGTACTCATGTCAGGTGACTGGTGCTGAGACAGAATATTTCAAGGGTAGTCTGAACTATGAGGGCGGAACACTCACTTTCAGAGCAGACCACTTGTTTGACAGAGAAAGTAATTTCGCCGTCAAATTCAACGTATTGAATAACACCTTTAAGTATTGGACTATCTACCATGATGTTTACGAGTCGCATACCATCAGCATAAACGGCACCGACATCACGAAGACACTGAAGGAAGAGAGATAAGTTGAAGAAGGGACAATAAAAACAATCTGATAATGAAAAGAATGAGTCACTGGATGCTCGCCGCCACCCTTATTTGTGGCGTGACGATGTTCACTGCTTGTACGACGAACATCGATAACCCGGGGACGAAGGCCGACGATCATGGCAAGAAGGCATTGCTGATTATTCTGGATGGTTGGGGCATCGGCGATAAGAGTCAGGGCGACGTGATAACGCAGACTGCCACACCTTACATAGACTACCTAAAGACCAACTATCCCAACTCAGAGCTACAGGCTTCGGGTGGGTACGTTGGTCTGCCAGACGGACAGATGGGTAACTCGGAGACGGGACATCTGAACATTGGCGCCGGGCGTATCGTGTATCAGGACCTGGTAAAGATAAACCTTGCCTGTACCGACAACTCCATCCTGGAGAACCCGGAAATCAAGGCGGCCTACAGTTATGCCAAGTCTACTGGTAAGAATCTGCACTTGATGGGCCTGACCTCTACCGGCGGCATTCACTCATCGCTGGGCCACCTGCTGAAGCTTATCGACATCGCGCAGGTGTATGACATCCCGAACTGCTACGTACATTGCTTCATGGACGGTCGTGATACCGATCCGAGGGCGGGCAAGGGGTTCATCGCCGACGTGCAGCGGCATATGGACGAGACGGGCATGGGCGGCATTGCATCGGTCATCGGCCGTTACTACGCCATGGACCGCGACAAAAACTGGGACCGCATCAAGCTGGCTTACGACCTCATTGTGAACGGCAAGGGCCGCGAGGTGAACGACATGGTGGAGGGCGTACAGTCGTGCTACGACAGCCATAGCGAGGAGCATAAGAATACCGACGAGTTCATGGAGCCGCTAGTCAACGGCAACATCGACGGGCGCATCCGCGAGGGCGACGTGGTCATCTATTTCAACTTCCGCAGCGACCGCGCCAAGGAACTGACTACAGTGCTTACGCAGCAGGACATGCCAGAGCAGGGCATGACAACCATCCCAAATCTACAGTACTACTGTATGACACCCTACGACGACAGCTTTACAGGTGTACACATCCTGTTCCCCAAAGACAACCTGAATAATACCTTGGGCGAATACATCTCCAGCAAGGGGTTGAAGCAGCTACACATTGCCGAGACCGAGAAGTATGCCCACGTCACCTCATTTCTCAATGGCGGGCGCGAAGAGCCGTTCGCGGGTGAAGAGCGCATTCTGGTTGCCTCGCCCAAGGTGGCTACCTACGACTTGCAGCCCGAGATGTCGGCTATCGAGGTAAAGAATAAGCTGGTGGAGGCTCTCAAGGCCGATAAGTACGACTGGATAGTAGTAAATTTAGCTAATGCCGACATGGTGGGGCACACGGGTGTATATACCGCTATCGAACAGGCTGTGAAGACCATCGATCAATGTCTGAACGAGGTGGTGGAGACAGCCAAGGCGATGGGGTATGAGACAATCATCACCGCCGACCACGGAAATGCCGACCATGCTATCAATGCCGATGGCACGCCCAACACCACGCATTCTACCAACCCAGTTCCCTTTATCTACGTGACCACGAACAAGAGCGCGAGGGTGCAGAATGGCATACTGGCCGACGTTGCCCCCTCCGTCCTCTACATCATGGGTCTGAAACAACCAAGTGAAATGACTGGTAGGTGCCTGATTAAGGAATAACCTATATTTTTGTGCTTTGACTTTCAAAATATGAACTTCGTCCGCACAGGAAAATAGTTTTTAAATCATGATAAATAATTCAGAATTAGAGAAAATTACCAATGCCGTGTGCCTGATAGCACGCCAGGCTGGTGCCTATATCCGTGAAGAGCGCAGCAAGTTCTCGCTCGACCGTGTGGAACGTAAACATGCCCACGACTATGTGTCGTATGTCGATAAGGGCTCGGAGCAACTCATCGTAAACGAGCTGCGCAAACTGCTGCCCGAGGCCGACTTCATCACCGAAGAGGGCACAGCCAAACGCGCCGCAGCCCCACTCTGCTGGGTTGTTGACCCGCTCGACGGCACCACCAACTTCATCCACCAGTATGCACCCTATGCGGTTAGCATCGCCCTGCTGCAAGGCAAAGAGGTGCTGATAGGTGTGGTCTACGAGATATGCAGCGATGAGTGTTTCTATGCATGGAAAGATGGCGGAGCCTACGTCAACGGCCGTCAGCTGCATGTAAGCACCCAGCAGCTTGAAGATGCCCTGCTGTGCCTGCAGCTGCCTTACAACAGCGATGCCTACAAACCCACCATCAAGCGACTCATCGACCAGCTCTATGGCCACGTTGGCAGCATCCGAGCCTGTGGTTCGGCAGCCATCGCACTCTGCCACGTGGCAGCAGGCCGTCTCGATGGCTATGCCGAGCAGTATATAGGCCAGTGGGACTATATGGCGGGCAGCCTGATTGTGAAGGAGGCTGGCGGCATCGTTACCGATTACAGCGGCTCGGCCGATTTCACTCAGGGCAACAGCGTTGTAGCCACCAACGGCATCATCCAGCAAGCCCTGCTAGACCACATCAACAGATAAAAGAATAAATAATTTTATACAAATTTCCGATTAAATATCTGCAGATTAAAAAAAATAGCGTATATTTGCGCCGTGTATCGAAAGATTACACGGCTTTTTTATTCCTAAAATTATCTATTAGCTATATCGATTATGAACAAGAATGAGAAATTTGTCATCACCATCAACCGCGAAGTCGGCTCGGGTGGACGTACCGTAGGCAGTATTCTGGCCGAGAAGTTAGGAGTAAAATACTGCGATAAGGCCGTTATTGAAGGACTTACCCAGAAGTTCGGCCTCTCGCCAGAGCGCATCGAGGAGATAAAAGCTCAGAAGAAATCATGGTGGAATGAGATTAACAACTACTACCAGACACTGGTGAGCAGTGCCAGCAAGCCTATGGATGCCGAGGTGGTTATCGATAGCGAGAAGATGTTCGAGACCGAGAAGCGCATCCTTCAGGAACTGGCTGCTCAGGAATCGTGTGTCATAGCAGGTCGCTCAGGCTTCATGGTGTTCCGCCAATGGCCTAACCACCTTAACATCTTTATCCAGGCATCGATGGATCACCGCATCAAGCGCATCATGAGCCGCAGGAATGTTACCTTAGAGAAGGCGCGCGAGATTATCGAAAAGGTGGACACCACCCGCGAGGCATACATCAAGAAGTACGAGGACACCACCCGCTACGACACCCGTAACTACGACCTTGTAATCTCGATGGACGCCCTGAGCGAGGAAGACGCCGCAGAGCTCATCATCGATTACATCAATCGCACAAACAAATAATCATGCCAGGGGGGACAGGTACCTGACAGAAGCGCGTTTGACCTGACAGAACGAATCGTTCGGTCAGCTTCATATCGTAGGCAGTGTCGCGAATCGCGACGGTGCTCTAACCTGCCCGAGGACAGTCCACGAGCAGGTGTTTGCCTTGTATTTTGAACCTGACACCCGAATCAGGTATGAGGTTTTGCTCTTGCTGTTGCAGTGTTGCAGCGCTGCAGTTAAAAAATTGATTAAGAAAGACTGAAAATTACTTCTATATTTATATATAAATATAGAGTTTATTTTTAACTATGTGATGACGGGATTTCGAACTGCAACACTGCAGCGCAACAAAAATCCTGCATTTTTCTTCGAAACCATTCGTTAACCGCAATGCAAATGTAGTACCTTTGCATCGTAAAAATAAAGCTCCCGCGTGCGGGAGTTTTTTCGGCCACGTGTGGCCGCAAAACTCAATGTAAAAATTCACTATTCACTAAAAATTATGGCACTGAAAGTTAAGGCACAAGAGAAGTTGCAGAAGATTGGCACCTATGCTGGCAAGTATCGCTACATTATGATGCCGGAGTTGTACACCAGTCTGAGTCAGGACAAGGTGATTAAGGAGGCTGCTCTGCGCAGCGGAGTTAGTAAGGGAATCATGCAGGCATGCTGGGATGCAGCCGGCGAGGTTATCAAGGCGTGGGCCACCGAAGG
>CADCEF010000023.1 GCA_902800365.1 uncultured Prevotella sp.
ATGATGAATAATCTCGATACCAGAGTTCTTCTCATCGTTGAAGCCTCCATTGAAATTATTGCTGAACACCAGTACATTTACGCCCTGTCGCTCAAAATAATCACAATCATTAAGTTTCAGGTTCTGTGCCTTACTTATTGACGACACGGAAATAAGGAATAGTAATAAAAATTTCTTCACAAGTCCAGTTATTATAATTATTATATTATCGTGTACTATCTCTTAGTTCCAAGCGAGCCTTAACAATCACGTGCTGCACACAGGTATCGCCATTTAGTTGGTCAAACAGCAGTTTAAATGCCTTAGTACCTATCTCACGCTGATTCTGTTTTATGAACGACATACGAGGCGACATTACATCCGATACCCAATCGCTCATATATCCTATAAGAGCAACATCCTCTGGAATACGTAGTCCACGACTGTCAATAGCTTTCATGGCAGATCCGACAAGTAGACCGTGAGTGGCAATAATAGCATCAGGTGGTTCTGGCAAATCCAACAACTCGAGTGTGTCGGTAAGTCCGGAATTATAGCTAATGTAACTACACTTAACCAAATCTTTATTAATCGGCAAATTACTCTCACGCAAAGCCTCTATATATCCATGCTTGCGTTCTGCGGTCTGCTTTATTCTATTTGGTCCGCCCAGGAAAGCAATTCGCTTAGCACCACCATCAATCAGAGTTTTTGTTGCCTGATGGGCCGAATCGGCATCATTGATCACTACAGAAGAGATATTAATATCAGCATCGCGATCGAACAACACCACTGGGATATGGACTTTCTTTAATCTCTGTATATGGGAAAAATCGTTTGTCTCTTGTGAAGGGCAGATAATAATACCTTCGACATGCATATTTACCAACAGTTCAAGACAGTTCTTCTCGTTTTCGTATTTATCGTCAGAGTCAGTTATTATGCACATATATCCCTCTTTTCGTGCCTCTGCCTCAATACGTTTAACAATATGGGCGAAGTGATTGAACGAAATATCAGGAACTATTACTCCAATGGTACGTGTAGTGTCATAACGAAGGCTAACAGCAAAAGGATTTGGGCGATATCCCTTTTCCTTTGCCAAGGCAAGAACCTGCTGACGCAGTTCTGCACTAACTCCCTCAAGACCTCGTAAAGCACGAGATACAGTTGAAACATTTACTCCAAGTAGGTTGGCAATCTCACGCTGTGATACTCTTTTCATCTCTGTATATAAATCTAGTTATTATATGTGCTACAAAATTACGAAATTCTACTCAAATAAGAAACGCAACAATAATGAAAATGTTGCGCAACGCATTGCGTATTATGCATTGATATTACCACCGACTTTCACAAGCCGGTGGCAACATAGTGTGCTACTATATAATGTATTGTGTTGCATTGGTTACGCAAATTAACACATTATTCTTCAAAGTTGTATACGCAACAAACAAAAAATATACCGCAACGCGTTGCGGTATATTTGCTATATTTTTGTTTAATAAAATACTATCCGACCTTCAAGCACATCATCGTTAAGTCATCGTTCGGATCGGCTCCATCACGATGCTCTTCAACCTGACGCTTAAGTGTCTCAACCACCTGCATAGCATTTGCAAATTTGGTTTCACGCAGCACCTCAAGCATGTGCTCATCACCGAATCGGTCTAACTGAGGATTCTCGGCCTCATTCAAACCATCGGTATAAATAAAGAGAGGCTTGCCCTTGATGCTTTCAATAAACTCTCCCTCATACTCAAGTCCTTGCCACAATCCAATTGGAGCATTTGGAATCATCTGAAGGAAGTTTCCACCATCGGCATCACCACCAAGTACTGGAGGATTATGACCTGCATTACAGAAGTCGAGACGTCCTGTAGTAAGGTCTACCAAGCCAATAAACATGGTAATAAACATACCATTCTCGTTATTCTCGGTAAGCTCGTCGTTAATACGGTTACAAATCTCAGCAGGTGTATAGTGATGCTTTGCCATGGCACGGAACAAGCGGATTACCTGAGCCATGAAGAGCGAAGCAGGAACACCCTTACCTGACACGTCGCCGATAGCAAAGTACAGGTGATTCTTCTCCATAAAGTAATCGTAGAGGTCACCACCTACCTCCTTTGCAGGAGTCATCGATGCAAAGAGATCAAGGCCCTCGCTCTCAAGATTTCCGGCAGGAATCATTGACATCTGGATGTCGCGAGCAATACGGAGCTCACTCTCGATACGCTCTCGAGCTGTGGTAGCCTCCTCAAGCTGGCCGTAGGCCGACTGCAATAGTTTCAGAGCTCGACGATTGTGAACAACGTAGAATCCGAAGAATCCAACCAGCAACAAGACACCAACAATAAGGCCGATAAGGCGCTGACGGGCTATCTCATGCTCACGCTTCTCAACCTCCCACTGACTGCGAGCCAGATGGTTGCCATCTCGGCTGTATCATCGCGTTTAGACCATACAAGGGCAGAATCATAAGCTGCACATATCTGATTAGCTACATAAAGAGCAGAATCCTTATGTCCAGAGCCATAGTTAGCCTTGAACTTTGGCACAAGATAAAGCGAAATGTTATCAAGGGTCAGCTTCATGCCACGGAAGTCTATCCAATGGTCAAGGGTACGGAAGTTCTTCGAAGCTTCCTCATAACGATGAGCCATCATCAGATAGTCGTTTGCATCCAACTTTCCCTGCTCTGTCTTAGCATAGTCGGTAATCAGGAATCCCTCGAATGCCTGATCGGCAGCTGCATGATTACCTGCTGCATAAGATGTGAGTGCATTAAATAAACGTATACGCGCGCGATAGTGATCACAGAACTCGCTATCGGCATCAGGACGAAGACGATAGACATACAGAATTGAGTCTGTACGATCGTTCCACTTCTTACCTTCCTTGTAATGCTGGGTATTAAGACATGCCACCGTAATGTTGTTAACACCAGTGATGGCCGATCTTATGCGCGAGCCGTTGGTGTTGTAATGCCAGTAGGCATTTTCATAACTTTTCGATGCTTCCTTCTCGTTACCTAAATACATCTCGGCCGAACCGATAGTGTAATAGAGTACAGCCAAGTCGCGCGATTGTGCCTTCGCATTACCCTCAAGCTTTTCTACTGCCGGAGTCGCAACTCGCAGAGTAGCCTCATAGTCATTCTTCACAGAGTACATCTGGGCCAGTGTACGGGCCGAACGACTGTAATAGATAACATCATTGTCGTCTAGTTCTTCAACTTCAAGCGCTTTCTTATAATACACCTCAGCAGCAGCTTTCTGCTTTTGGCTATTAAGAGCAGATCCACGCAAGAAGTTGGCTCTGACCGAACTAATGTCTCCTGACTTCTCCAAGCTATCAGCCAGGAAGAACTTACGGTCATAGTCTTTTGCATTGTCGGCTGCAATAATGATGCTATCAATACGACTCGCCTTAATTGAGTCTTTTGTAGAGATTTTACCCTCACTATTTCCAGTGCCTTTATTGTCGCCTCCACAAGAGTAAACGAATATAGCCACCAATAGAAGGGTTGCACCAACAGACCATTGTTTCAGTTGTTTCATTTTATCCTTTTTAATCTTTTTATTTTATATATTCAGCGAAGTCAGTCAGTTTCATATCGCCCTTACGAGCCAATGTGTCATGCATGGCAAAAGCAGCAGTCAGGTTGTGGCGGGTCTGTCCCATCTTTGAAATCTTAAGGTAATCCCACAACAACTGCTTATAATCAGGATGTGCGCACTTCTCAATAATTAATTCTGCACGCTGAGCAGGACTTTTACCACGAAGATCGGCAACGCCCTGTTCTGTAACAATGATGTTTACATCATGTTCTGAAGAATCCTGATGACTTACAAAAGGTACAATAGAACTGATAACACCACCCTTAGCTACCGAAGGACAAGTGAAGATACTGAGGTAAGCATTGCGGATAAAGTCACCACTACCACCAATACCGTTCATCATCTTTGTTCCGCTAATGTGGGTTGAATTTACGTTTCCGTAAAGGTCAGCCTCAATGGCTGTATTAATTGCGATAACACCCAGTCGGCGAATAATCTCAGGCGAGTTACTAATCTCGCTCTGACGCAGAGTAAGGTGCTGCTTCATATAGTCCATATTGTCGTAAACCTGCATCAAGCAGTCGTTTGATACTGTCAGTGAGCAGGCCGATGCATCTTTAACACGACCATTAAGCATCATCTCGATAACCGAGTTCTGAATTACCTCGGTATAGATATTGAAGTTGGGCACATGCTTATCCTCACCCAGAGCGCCCAAGATTGCATTGGCAGTAGAACCTACACCACTCTGCAATGGCAGGAACTCCTTAGGAATACGTCCCTTATGCATTTCCTCCACCAGGAACTCTGCTGTAAGGAAACCGATTTTATCGGTAACAGGGTCGCTATCCTTAAAGGCACGAGCCTCATCAGGGATATTGCACTCTACCACCCCAACAACCTTATCCTTTGGAATACTTACATATGGTTTACCGATACGGTCGCCAACATGCTCGATGGGTATTGCCTTGCGGTAAGGAGGATCCAATGGCTCATATACGTCGTGAATGAACTTGGCGTTTGGATTGTGGAACGAGTTCAGCTCCAGGATAACCTTCTTTGCCAAACGGGCAGCTGTAGGCGAGATACCACCGGCAGCAGTAAGATAAACATGATAGTCGTTGCCAACCTCTTCGATGTCACACACCTCGAGGATAGCCCAGTCAACATCGCCATAGAAACCATAACGCAACTCCTGAGCCATATGACTCAAGTGCAGGTCATTATAAGGAATCTCGCCCATGTTTACATGCTTACGGAAATCGGGATTGGTTGTGTAAGGAGCACGGTACTTAATAGCCTGAGCGTTAGCCAGATCACCATCAGTACTCTGTCCTGTAGATGCACCCGTAAAAATACCTACCTTAAACTCGCGACCTGCCTCGTGTTCTGCCACAGCAATCTTAGCTAACTCCTTAGTTGTTGCCTTAGCCACACCAGCAGGTGTAAAGCCACTCATAGCGATATTATCGCCATTCTTAATCAGTGCTGCAGCCTCGGCAGCAGTCATACGTGTAAACGCCATAATAGATCTAAATTTGCAAATTCGGCTGCAAAATTACTAATTTTAATCGAAACAACCAAGAAAAAACCCTAACTTTTAACCATTATAAGTACTCCATCAAAACATCCCACACGGCAATAATGTGACAAACACTACCTGCAAGAACAAAAAAATGAAATACCGAATGCATATATTTGGTCTTATTCAAAGAATAAAAAACCGCTCCTGTGATATAGCTCACACCCTCAGCAATGATCCATGTTACCGCTGCAGTCGACACCGAATCAATAAGAGGTTTGAAGGCTACAAGCACACTCAGACCCATGCCTATAAAACAAAACGTCTCGACATTAGAATGCTCTTTAAGTTTGATAAAGCTAATTATCGTACCAGCTATGGCACAAGCCCATACAAAACAGAACAGACTCCACCCCCAATAACCTTGTTCACGAAGAGCGATAAGAGTCAGTGGCGAATATGAACCTGCTATATGCCAATAGATTGCAGCATGATCCCACTTACGAAGTCGCTCCTTCCACTTTGAATGATGTTTCATTGAATGATAAAGCGTAGAAGCCAGATAAGAGCCTAACATTCCGAACAGATATAGGATTACGCCAACCCTGGCCCAATCATTCTCTGCCTGAAAACACCATACAAGGAAGATCACGCCAAAAACCACTCCCATGAGGATTCCTCCTCCATGGGATGCTGCATTCCAAATCTCTTCTTTTCTTGTATATCGAATCATACTCTACTATTTATGCGATGCAAAGTTAACAACTTTAGTTGAATACTCGCACTTTTCGATAACGTTTTTTAACTTCAAACAGAAAAAAAAGACAAATAATTTGGAAGTTTCGATTATTTTCCATATCTTTGCCAACGTATAATGCCCTAAAATATAAATTTTACGAGACGAGATAAATCATTTTATTAACAATTTAATCAATTCAAAATTATGAAAGCTATTAAGATTTTCGCAGCATTATTCATGCTGTTTGCTGTTTCAGCAAGTGTAGATGCTCAGGAACTGAGTAAAGCTAATCAGAAGTTACTGAAGAAGCAGCTGAAAGAATTCAAGAACGATGGCTGGAAGGTAAATCCAGGTCAGCTTCCTCTTGAGACACAGCTCACGAGAGCATTCTCAGCTCAGTCAGAAGTTGACGCAATGGGATACGAAGTTTGGATTGTTGGCGAAGGTCGCAGCACCGGTAGTGTATACGACGCAGCCAGAACTCAGGCCATCACCGTTGCCAAGGGAGAAATAGCTCAGAAACTGAGAACCGACATGACATCTACCATCGAGCAGGATCTTGCCAACGAGCAGTACGGAGCTGACGAAGCTGAGTCACTTGCCAAGACTATTGTTACCCAGCAGGGCCGCAGCATCGACCAGCAGCTGAATCGCCCCAAGACATTGATGGAGTGTTCACGCAAATTGGCTAATGGCAATGTAGAGGTACTGATTCGTTGCGCCATCTCAGCCGACACCGTTAGCAAACTCGCTAAGGCTGCTATCCAGCAGGCTCGCAGAGACAATCTTCTTAAGGATGTAGAAAAAGTAAAGAGTCAGAACCAATGAAGCAACTGCTTATACTAATCACCGCTTTCTCCTGGGCACTATGCGTTAGCGCCCAGGAGAAGGGTAAAGTTAAAACCGTAGAGGCAACATATCTTTACGAGATACCCTCGAACGTTTCTTATGCTCAGGCTTGCCAGATTGCGCTTGCTAAAGCCCAGAATGCTGCCATAGAAGAGGCATTCGGTTCAATCAATTCAAGCAACAATATTGTCGTCATAAATAATGACAACAGTGATTCGAAGACCTCGTTTCACTCTGAGACCAGCAATCAGGTAAAAGGCGTGTGGTTAGGCGATATAAGCGAACCCAAGTACGAACGTGTACTCTACGAAGGTCGCGACCTGCTCAAGGTTTCAGTAAAAGGTAAAGCAAGAGAGCTTGTCGCAGCTGGTGTAGAGTTCGAAGCTCTTCCACTTCGCCGTCACCCAGAAAAGGGAGATGCAGCCGACACATTCAAGAGTGGCGATGACTTCTACCTTTATTTCAAATCACCTACCGACGGTTATCTTACTGTGTTTATGTACAATATCCTTGACAACGAGGTATTATATTTGTTGCCATATCAGAGTTCAGGTCAAGGTTCATTCCCTATAACACACGACAAGGAATACTATCTGTTCTCTGAAGCGAAAGCGACCCCTGAAGGAGGTGCTGTTGACGAACTCGCCATCACCTGTGCCGAGGGACGTAATGAAGAATATAACGACATCTATGTTATCTTTTCACCTAACAGCTATGCAAAAACAAGCGCTAAAGTCGGACAGCAGAAACTGACTGACGAACTGATTATCCCAAGTTCACTCAGTTACAAGGATTTCAACTCCTGGTTAACAAAATACCAACAGAAGGACGAGCAGATGCAGGTAAAACGCATCCCGATTAGAATCGAAAACAATTAAACTATTTATATTATGAAGAAACTATCGCTAACCTTACTAATAATGATGCTGTTCGTAGGCATGACCTATGCACAGGGTCAGAGACCTCAGAGACAAAGAGGCAGTCTGAAACAGCAGGTTCAGAGCAAGCAGAAGATGAATTACGATGATTTCGTAAATGATGCCAACAAAAAATACGAGGAGTTTCGCGACAGCGTAAACAAGAAGTATGCCGATTTCATGGAGAAGGCTTGGAAAGACTACCCCATTGAGGATGCCGTTGACCGTCCTAAGGAGGATGACATCAAGCCTATAGAATACGACAAGATGTCCGATGAGGATTATCTTGAGGACATGAAGCGTCAAGAGGCAGAAAAGAAGCTGGCCGAAGAAAAGAAGAAACGTGAAGAAGAACAGGCCCGCCTAGCTGAGGAGAAGAAAAAGCAGGAGGAAGAGCAGGAACGACTGGCTGCCGAACAGAAGCAGCGTGAAGAAGAACAAGCCCGACTGCTTGAGGAACAGAAAAAACAGGAGGAAGAACAAGCTAGATTAGCTGCAGAAAAGAAAAAACAAGAAGAAGAGAAAGCTCGCATACTTGCTGAAAAGAAAAAACAGCAGGAGGAAAAGGCCCGTATGCTAGCAGAAAAGAAAAAGCAGCAAGAAGAGAAAGCAAAACTCCTGGCAGAACAGAAGAAACAACAGGACGAGCTAAAGCGTATAGCCGCTCTGAAGAAACAGCAGGAAGAGCAGCAGAAGCAACTCGAAAAGCAACAGAAGAAGGAAGAGTTAGCTAAGCTGTTAGCCGAGAAGAAGAAACAAGAAGAGTTGGAAAAGCAGGCTCTGGCCAAGCAGAAAGAGCAAGAGCGCCAGCAGAAACTGCTTGAGGAGCAGCAGCGCAAGCAAGAAGAAGAGGCCCGACTACTGGAAGAGAAACTAAAGAAGCAGGAAGAGCAGCAACGTCTGCTCGAGGAGAAACAGCGTCAACAGGAAGAAAAAGCCCGTTTGCTGGCCGAAAAGAAAAAGAAGCAGGAGGAGCAGAAGCGACTGTTAGAGGAAAAGAAGAAAAAGCAGGAAGAGCAGAAGCGACTCTTAGCCGAGCAAAAGAAGAAGCAAGAAGAGGAGCAGGCACGCCTTGCTGCAGAGAAGAAGAAGCAGGAGGAGCAGGAACGCCTCTTGGCAGAACAGAAAAAGAAGCAGCAAGAGAAGCAGAGCAAGCCTATCGAGGCTGTTGTTGTGCCCGTTGTACTTACCGTTCCTCCACAGCCAAAGCCCGTCAACCCTATCGTTGAGAATAAGGTTTCGATGGCTACTAGCGATTTCGATTTCTATGGTACACCTATGAAGGTAAGATGGGGAAATGCCGAGAAGTTCAAGCTTAACGGAACATCAAAGAAGGATATCTCTGACGCATTCCTCGAGCTAACTGATAAGGGTTACACCAATCTGGTTCACGACTGTCTGGAGCTCCGTAAGGAGTACAAACTATGCGACTGGGCTTATTATAAGATGTTGCAGAACATTGCCGAGAAGGCATGTGGCAAGGGCACCAACGAGGCCATATTCCTCCAAGGCGTATTGCTCAACCAGTCAGGTTATCAGATACGTTTTGCTCTTGAAGACAACACCAAGCTGCACATCATGTCGCGTATGGATGGATTCCCATACGATCGTGGCTACCTTACAGCTGACGGCAAGCTATTCTTCCTGATGGACGGATGCAAGGCCAAGAACCTTACCGTTTGCGATGCCGCTTATCCTGGCGAGCAGATGATGAGCCTTGGCGTAGCTGAGCAGCCCGACCTGAAGAAGAATCTGTCGGACAAGCGCACTGTCATCTCGCGATTTGTAAATGTATCGGCCGATATGCAGATGAACAAAAACCTGATGGACTTCTATACCGACTATCCTACTTCATACGATGGTAAGGACATGATGACCAGATGGGCATACTATGCTAACACCCCTGTATCGCCCGAGGTTAAGGATAAGGTTTACCCACAGCTCAAGCAGCAGATTGGTAACGCACCAAAACTTATGGCTGCCAACATGTTGTTGAACTGGGTTCAGATGGGACTTACCTACGCTTACGATGAGAAGGTATGGGGCCACGACCGCGCATTCTTTGCAGAGGAGAGTTTGTTCTATCCATTCTGCGATTGTGAGGATCGTTCTATCCTCTTCTCACATCTCATTCGCGATCTGCTCGACCTCGATGTAGTACTGGTTTACTACCCAGGTCACCTATACACAGCAGTTTGCTTCAACGAGGATGTTACAGGCGATTACATCATGGTTAACGGCCGTAAGTTTACCGTAGCCGATCCTACATATTATAATGCTAACGTAGGTAAGACCATGAGTAAGATGGACAACTCGAAGGCCAAGGTGATTCTGCTGAAGCGATAAGCCTATGAAGATTCCTTTCTGGAATACTATCAAAACGTGGATTCGTCAGCATAGGAGTTTAGTATTTCTCTCCGTGCTGACGAGTACGGTTATCATCATATTTACTTATGTGATGGGTAATTCTGGTTATCCACTTCCAGGAGAGACGGGCGCTCTGAAACAGATTACCGACTACAAGAAGTTTCTGGGTATGCAGATAGGCAACGTGCCCGATAGTATACTCTTCATAAACGTACACTACGACAAGATGCTTGTGCCTTACGAGGAAAACGAAGTTCCCGTAGGCAATATGGTTATTACCGACCGCGAACGCCTGTTGCAATTCCTTACCAAAGCCAAGGAGGCCAACAACTATCGCTACATCTTCATGGATGTATTCTTCGAAGAGGGCATGGAAACCGAATACGACTCGGCACTCTTCAGCACCATCAAGTCGATGGACCGCATTGTTATCCCAAAGCACAAAGGGGTGAACATGTGCGATAGCACACTCTATCAGAAGGCTTCGAATGCCGACTATGCCACCACTTGGCAAGCACTCACCTTCTCACGCTATCAATACATCCACGACGAGGACGAATCTGTTGCACTCAAGATTTACCAAGACCGCTTTGGTTCTACTATCGAGAAGCACTGGGGCGGACTATGGTATACCGACAATGGCCGACTCTGTCAGAACAGTGCCACACTGCTGCTGCCTATCCGCATCACAGGTAGTCTACTAGATGAAGAAGGTCAGGTTCGCGAGCGCAACTATATCTATCTAAGTGCCGACCTGCTCGACCTAGACGAAGTGATGCCGGTAAGCGAACAGATTGACGATAAACTCATCGTTATCGGCGACTTCAACAGCGACGTACACTCTACGTTCCTTGGTTCGCAGCCTGGTTCATCGATTCTGTTCAATGGATATATCGCCTTGTCGCAAGGAGCCCATCTCGTCAATTGGCTCTATATGGGTATACTGTTCGTAATCTACATCATCATTGGACTGTTCTACCTCTCTGGCCACTCATTCTCATCCATGTGTGCCAACCCTTGGCTTAGTATCGTCCTATCGTTTGCCAGTACGGCTACGGTATTCCTGATTATTGCCCTTGTGGCCAGTTGGTTCGATCTTGCATTCAACATGTGGGTGCCTACTACCGTCTACTCTCTCTACGACACATTCATGCAGAAATATAACATCTATAAAAACAAATCAAAATGAAACGACTACTCTTACTCAGTTGCCTTGGCATGTGGCTCAGCTACGCCAGCGCAGACAATTACAAGGTGCTGTTCGTTAACGATGCCAACCTTACTTATAATAATGGTAAAGCTGTTAAGGTTGGCGATACCTTCAGCGATGTGGATGCTATTAAATGGCAGAAAGACAAGCAGGCTGTAAAGGTATTCAACCTCACCACCAAGAAGCAGATGCTGATGCTTGGTAAGCAGTATATGCGTAAAACGGGCATGGATGCACTCATCAGCAGCAAGCGATTGTCTACTAACGATTTTATGGACACCAGCGATGCTCCTAAGACCATTTACGAGAAGCTTGGCAGCGTGTTCGATAGTCAGTACGACCTCCTTGACCCCATTGAGCTTCCTGCCGATGTTGAGCTTAACGACAAATGCTATTTCCAGGCCTCTTACAAGTATGGCGACACCATGCTTACAAAGAAGCTTAAGAGCAAGAACGGCAACACCGTTATTCTCGACAAGTCAATCTTTGAGGTTGATGGCAAGCAGTTAGGTCCACGTGATGTTGTGCTCTCTATCGAGTACGTCAACACCGAGGCAGGCATGCCCATTTTCGTAAAGGATGGTATCGAGGTAACCTATATCCCCGACAACCTCGATGAATAAATTAGTTTCTTGGTAGCGATAGTATGAATCTTGCTCCTGGACTATAGCTGGTGTCAAGAGTAATATCGCCACCCATACGACGGGCCAGGCTTCGGGCTATGGTAAGGCCTATGCCTGTTCCTTCGTAGAACTCATCAAGTTGCACAAACTCTTCGAATATGTGTTCTGCCTCTTCTGGCGGAACACCTATTCCGTTATCTTCTACAACCAGTTCTATTGTTTCGGGTGTTGCTTTTACGCAAAGCTTAACCTTTTTATCATCCGATTTTGACGTGAACTTACGAGCATTATCCAGAATAAGCGAGAGTGCACGAACTGCAGAGTTATGATTAGTCATCACGCTAACATTCTCAGCCTCAGGTTCTATCGATAGCTCAAATGTCACACCTCTGGAATCGGCAATATTAGTTGCAGCAATAGCATCACCAGCTATTTGAGTGGCTGCAACTTGATTGTTACGTTCTATCACATTTCTACTACTAGCATCACTTAGTTCAAGCATCTTATTTACCAGACTGGTAATGCGGTTGGTGTTATCGATAACATCCTGCCCGATTTTGACCTTTTCACTTTCATCAAGTTCAACTCCATCTGCTGTAAGCACCTGAGAGAATCCACTAAGTATGTTCAGAGGAGTTCGTATCTCGTGCGATATCTGCTTGATGAAGTTGCTCTTCATCTTCGACGATTCCTTTGCCTTTTCGGTTGCTATAATCAGCTGGCGGTTAGTCTCTTCCAGCTCCATATGGCTCATCTCCAGAATCTTATAGTTCGTCTCAAGCATAGCGTTGGCCACCTTCAGTTTCTTGCGCGATCTATATGATATAACCATGTATGTAGCAATAAAAATAACGGCCAAACCACCGAACAGATACCAAACCCAAATAGGGATCTTGCTTTTTGCAGGATCCACTATATCGTTACCGTATACCTCATCGATAATGCCTTCGGCCTCCATCATCGCTATCTCGCGACTTATATCGTTTATCAAGTCTTCATTATGGCTTACATAGCAGTACTCACGAGGCTTCATCGATATATCTTCTGATTGCAGCTGGTCAAGATGATAGTGCTCAAGAAGATATTTAGCCTGATATCGATAGCATATCACGGCATCGTATTTTCCCTTAGCCAAATCGTTAATTGCCTCTTCAAGGTCATACACACGAACACTTTTACCTCCCTCGCGTTCCATCAGCTGGCTTATTGGGCGCGAATTCAGAAATGCAAATGTCTTACCTTTAAGGTTGCGGAAATCAAAGCTATTATAGTCGGCCTTGCGATAAACCACCTGATAATAGAGTCGGAATATTGGACGCGAGTAGAAAATGCTATCCTTGCGATAATCCGAATACACCATCATTGCCAGATCGATGTCGCCCCTCATAACAGACTCCTCCACCTTTTTCCATGTGTTTGGCACATAATAGAATTTCACCCTCATGCGGTTCATCAGCGTGCGGGTAAAGGTAACGTCGTATCCATGCGGCAGTCCGTTCTTATCAACCGATTGCAGCGGGGCGTAGTTAACATCAAGTCCTATTGTTATGGACTTCGTTTGCATATCAGCCTGAGCCCTGACTCCAACAGTAGTCAGCCCCCCAAGGCATACAGCCAATAACAGCACCCATCGGCGACGATTTAGTTTCATTTCGTTACGCGTATTATTAATTCCATCTCTTTTCGGTTGCAAAGATACTAAAAATCTTACAAAAAGCAAATAATATCGCTTTTTTATTGTCAATCCGGGTTTTTCTTTGATATTGTTTGGTCAATTTGCGGATTATTGTTACCTTTGCGGCCGATTTTTTAAAACCTAAGTTATGTTTAAGAGAAACCTATTTGCTATCGGAGTATTGCTAGCCACTAATTTTATGGCTGCTAAAGCCGATGTAGACCCTAATTTCCACATTTATCTTTGTTTCGGACAATCAAACATGGAGGGCAATGCCCAATGGGAAGAAGTTGACAATGAAGTTGACTCGCGATTCCAAATGCTGGCTACCACCAATTTCGACAACCCCAAGCGCACCATGGGCAACTGGTATACAGCAAACTGCCCAATAGTAAGCCCCGTTGGTAAACTTGGCCCAACCGACTACTTTGGCCGCACTATGGTGGCCGCCATGCCAACAAACGTAAAGATTGGTGTTGTGGCTGTGGCTATGGGCGGAAGTCCTATCGAGATGTTTGATAAAGACAAATACGAACAGAAACTGAAAGACAACCCTACCGAGTGGTGGGCACAGTTATCAAAGAACTATTATGGCAGCAACCCTTACGGCCGACTTATAGAAATGGCAAAGAAAGCTCAGGAGTCAGGAGTGATCAAGGGTATACTGCTGCACCAGGGATGCTCAAACTGCGGTAATCCCGAATGGCCGAACATGGTTAAGAAGATATATAACGACATGCTTACCGACCTGAATCTTAATGCAGAGGATGTACCCTTGTTTGTAGGTGAGACAGAATACGAGAATATGGGCGGAGGCTGTTCTTCGCACAACACAGTTATAGCCAAGATTCCATCAGTAATCCCAACAGGCCATGTTGTAAGTGCCGAAGGTATTCCTGGGAATGGAACTGATGCATGGCACTTCTCTGCAGCAGGTTATCGCACCCTTGGTAAGCGTTATGCTTTCGAGGCTCTTAAGGTGATGGGGAAGGATATCAAAGCCAATGACGATTACAACATGGCAGAGAACCTTAAGAAGTTCTTTACCATTGAGAGTTTTGAGAACTCTGATGATATGAAGGTAAGACTTGGAAGCACAAAGCGACTTGTCATTACAGGTAAGTTTGCAGATGGCCACACCGAGCCTCTTACTAACGAGGCCGTTATCAGCAGCAATGACTTCACAATCGAAGATGGCGTATTGAAAGCCACCGAGGCTAAAAGTGGCGTGATATCAGTATCTTATACAGATTTTCTTGGCAACAAGCTCCAGAAGAACATCAACGTAGAGGTTTCCGATCAGGGTCCAAACCACGTGCTTGTTGTTGACAATGGAACTGCAGGTGCAAACTCTTGGGACAAACAGTGCAACACCATGCTCAATGCATCGATGACCGTTGGCAAGACCTATATTGTCAAGGCTCAGATAAAGGCCGATAATCCAGGCGAGTGCGCACTCTGGCCTATCTGGACCACAAGTCCAAACAAGAACCAATGGGGAGGTAGCACAGATGTACAATATCTGACTGCTGTTAATCTGAAGTCTGAGTTTGATGAATACACCTGGAAGTTCACAGCCAATTATGCTATCGACAAGATTCAGTTCGCATTCGGACTTATTGGCGGAAAGGTTTACTTCGATGAAGTATCGTGCGTAGAAGAAGGAACTACCACCCAGATGGTTATAAATGGTGACTTCGAGAGCGACGATCTGTCAAAGTGGGAAGTAATAGGTTATAACGGTCAGAAGATGGCTATTGAGGAGTTTGGAACCACATCTGGCATCAAGCAAATCACATCAAACAAACCCCAAAGCAACGTCCGTTACAATCTTGCCGGCCAGGCAGTAGACGAAAACTACAAAGGCATAATAATCCAAAACGGCAGAAAACGCGTGAACAAATAAGAGCGAACTATATTGATTTCAATTATTCCCACCTTGGGAATGATTTGTTCCCAGGTTGGGAATGAATTGTTCCCAAGGTGGGAATAAAACATTCCCTTATTTGGAACAATTTTGGCATTTCATGCAGAATTTTGCCACTACAAAAAAAAAAATTTAATAGAAACACAAAAAATCTCTCCATCTCTCACCAAATCTCTCAAAACCCGCATAAACACAGGGGATTCCAGTCATGAGAGATTTCCAAAATCTCTCACTAATCTCTCATGAATCTCTCAATAATCTCTCAAAAGACAATTCTAAATAGCAACTCATCCATTATATGGAGAGGTTACATGAGAGATTGTTGAGAGATTAGGGAGGGATAAAAAAAATCTCTCACGCCCCTCAAACCCTTTATACAAGGGCGTTTCGAGAAATTTGGTGAGAGATGGAGGGATTTTTGTTGAATAATACAAAAAAGTGCTGCAAGGGGAAAACCTGCAGCACTTTGTTGTTTTTGGAGTGACTTGGTACCCAGACCCGGGATCGAACCGGGATGGGTTGCCCCACTGGTGTTTGAGACCAGCGCGTCTACCGATTCCGCCATCTGGGCTTGACATTTCAAGCTATTTCATCTCCTAAAGCGGGTGCAAAGATACTACTTTTATTTGAATTGACAAAAGAAAATAAAAAAAAACTTAGAATTTCTTGCTCGTATCACATATTATTCGTATCTTTGTGGATAGAATTAATGCTAAAACCCATATTGAATGGAGAAAACTGATAAGAAGAACTACTGCGTGATTCTCGCCGGGGGTCGCGGTCAGCGATTGTGGCCCGTAAGCAGAGAGCAGCGCCCTAAACAGTTTCTTGACCTTTTTGGTACTGGCCGCACTTTGTTGCAGTCAACTTTCGACCGTTTTGAGAAACTGATACCCATAGAGAATATATTAATATGTACGTGCGCGGAGTTTCAACAGCTGGTAAAGGAACAGCTACCCAAAGTGCCCGAGCATAACATAATAGTAGAACCCATACATCGTAACACAGCTCCCAGCGTGGCCTGGGCTTCGATGCGAATACACCATCAGACGCCTGATGCCAACATCATCGTTTCGCCATCAGATCAGCTGGTGCTTAACGAGGCATCGTTTGCTCACAGCATGGATGTGGGCATAGGATATGTATCGGAGAACCACGTGCTACTGGCAATGGGCGTTCGCCCCACCCGGCCAGAACCTGGCTACGGATACATTCAGTTAGGCGATCTGAGCTGTAAGCCTGATGTATTTAAGATAAAATCGTTTACAGAGAAACCTGAGCGCGAGTTTGCCAAGATGTTTATGGATAGCGGCGAGTTCTATTGGAACACGGGTATCTTCATCTCAAGTGCATATCATCTGCTTGACACCTTTGAGCATGTGTTCCCATCGGTACTTAGAGATCTACGCTACAATACCCCAGACTATACTTACGAAGAAGAAATGAAGTTTGTTGAGGAGAACTACCCGCGCTACCCGAACCTATCGCTTGACTATGCTATTCTGGAACAGAGCGACAACAACGTGTTTGTGATGAAGTGCGACTTTGGATGGGCCGACCTTGGAACATGGCATTCTATATATGAAGTGATGCACAAGGTGACAGACGACAACGTGGTGATGGACTCGGAGGTGATACTTGAGGACTGCAAAAACAACATCATCAAGTTGCCAAAAGGCAAGTTGGGCGTGTTCAACGGCTTAGAAGGTTACATCGTTGCCGAAGAAGACGGGGTGCTGCTGATCTGCAAGAAGAGCGACAACTCGTCGATGGTAAAGAAATATGTAAACGAAGTAAGGATTAAATATGGTGATGAGTTTGTGTAATTACACAAACTCACCACGTATTTTCTCTGCAATAGCCTTAAACTCCTCCTCAGAAAGCTTAAGCTTCTCGCGACGGAAGTCAACATCAGCCTCACTCTGCATAGGGATGAGGTGGATATGAGCGTGGGGAACCTCAAGACCCAGAACTACCTGAGCAACCTTCTTGCAAGGGAAGGCCTTCTTGACAGCCAGAGCCACACGCTTAGCAAACACCTGATAACGAGCCAACTCATCGTCGTCCATATCGAAGATATAATCTACCTCGCGACGTGGAATAACCAGAGTGTGGCCTTTTACCAACGGATTGATATCGAGAAATGCATAGAACTCATCGTTCTCGGCGCACTTATAGCTGGGAATCTCGCCAGCTGCGATTTTGCTAAAAATATCCATGATTATCCTACGGTTATTTTGTCGATGCGGAGTTTGATGGTGCCGCGAGGAATCTTAACTTCAACCTCGTCGCCAACCTTGTGATTAAGCAGTCCCTGAGCAATAGGGGTCTGAATAGAGATCTTACCCTCACGCAGATTAGCCTCACTCTCACTAACGATAGTATAGGTCATCTTTGCCTTGTTGGTAAGATTGGTCATCTCAACCTTTGAGAGGATCTGAACAGAATCGGTGCTCAAACGGCTGGTGTCTACCACCTTGGCATCGGCGATAGTCATCTTGAGCTGATTGATCTTATCCTCGAGATGAGCCTGAGCCTCCTTGGCGGCATCGTACTCTGAATTCTCGCTAAGATCGCCTTTCTCACGAGCCTCAGCAATAGCAGCTGATGCCTTTGGACGCTCAACTGCCTCTAAACGATGAAGTTCGGCTATCAGTTTGTCGTAGCCTTCTTGTGACATGTATGCCATAATAAATATCTATTTAATTATTTACAATTTACCATTTTTCTTGGACGGACAAAAAAGAAAAGAATCCCGACTCACACAGTGTCGGAATCCTCGGATTTAATATGTCGTATCCTTACTTATTCGGATGCAAAGATAAGAAATATTTTCGAATCAAACAAATTTTTTCGATAAAAAAAGCAAAACCGTATATATTACTACAGCCGAAATCCAACCTCCTATAACATCTACAGCATAGTGGGCCTGGATGTAGACAGTAGCAAAACACATAAGGATGTAGAACGGCAGGAGCGTATAAAGGAGCTTGCGGTTGCGGGCATGCCAAGCCAAAAGCAGCAGTATGGTTGTAACACCCACATGACTGCTTGGGAAAGCGGCAGTTGGGCGCTCGCCTGCAGCATGGGCACTAGCCACACATTGATAGAAGAACCCATCTTTCCAACCAGGTATTGGCAACGCCTCATCGTGAGTAGCAAAGTAATCGCCGATATTGGGGAAGTGGCCTTGAGCTATCTGGTCTACACCTGCTGCCAAGTAATAATACTGCGGACCAGTAACTGGCAACAAGACAAAAATGACGTAATAGATAAAGAACGATGCCAGGATTATGAATGTGGCACGAGTAAACTCCTGATAACGATAACAGAAATAATAGAGTGTTACCAAGGCTATGAGCGGATAATACGAGGCATAGCCCAAATGCATCAACTCGCTGAACACACCGTTTGTTACTTTCTGCGAAAAGAGCAAGGCTGGCTGACAATGAAAAAGCTGCTGTTCATAGCCAGCAAACACATGATCAAGATTCTGGAACATGCGGTTAAACTCGTAGGTATCAGGATACCACCACGAAAGAAGAGCCAACTGAACACCCACACGACAGAACATCGTTAGCCTACAAGGCACTAAACGGTAAGCACCCCATACGGCCAGCGTTGTGGCAACAAAACGCGCACGCCCCCACAGCATAGCTTCAGGGTTTTGCAGTTTGGTATATGTTATCAGCATCAACAGTAGTGTGAAAGCCAGATAAGCCATAATAACCCACTCTACCGCCAGCAGCCCCTTGCGGGGTTTCTTCTCTATCTCGAATAATTTCTTTATAACCATTGGTTGTCTTTATACCATTTTATTGTTTCCTTTACGCCACGCTGCAGGTCGTACTCTGGTTTATAACCCAATTCGTTTATGGCTGGTTGTATGTCGCATCGCCAATTACGCTGACGCAGGATGTTATACTTATCGTTATTAAGTGCAGTCACCTTACCTGTAGCACGTCCGATATACTCACCAAAGAACGTAACCACACGTAGCACCCAGATAGGAGCCTTTATACGGATCCACCAAGGACGACCAAGCTCTTCGTGAATCAGATTGCTGAAAGTCTCACTTTGGTATACTTTTCCATCACTGAGGAAGTACTTACGTCCGTTCTCGCCCTTATTCAATGCAAGGAAAACTGCCTGAACCACATCCTTTACATATACAAAAGTAATGTCCTGACGCTTATAGCCCACTGCAAAATCGGAGTGTTGTTTAATGCTCTTGGCCATAATAAAATAGTCTTTCTCACGAGGACCATAAACGCCAGTAGGTCTTAATATAATATAAGGTACGCGCGAGGCCATCTGCTCGAGATACTGCTCGGCAGCAAGTTTGCTCTTTCCGTATGCTGTATTCGGGTGAGGAGTATCGCACTCCTTAATCTCCTCGTAAGGTTGCTGTTCCTTAATTGCTCCGAAGATACTAAGACTGCTGATGAAGACGAATCGCTTAAGGGGCATACCTACCTCTAGGAGTGCATCAATAAGGTTCTTGGTGCCATCTGTGTTTATACGCGAGAAGTCATGCTTGTCCAAGCACTTGGTTACTCCAGCAGCATGAACCACATAGTCGAAGTCGTGACCACGCAGCTGCTCAACAAGCTTGCTCTTTGACGAGAGGTTAAGCTCGATGAAGTTTATGCGTTCATCCTGTAAGTATGCCTTAGAGCTACTCTTGCGCACCACAGCCCATGTTTCGAAACCCTGCCGGAGAGCCTCCTCGACAATAAATGAGCCAATAAAACCACTTGCACCTGTTATTAATATCTTCATCTTTGTTAAATTTGGGTGCAAAGTTACAACAATTATCTGATTTTTTACTATCTTTGCAAAAAGAATTCAAAAAACAACAATTCTATGGGAAAGAAGAAAGGTGGAAAGAGACTGGGCAAGAAGCAGGTGAGCGAACTGCTGCAGAACCTGTTCCAGCATAATCCAAACGAAACATTTACATTTAAGCAGATATTCAAGGTACTAAAACTAGATACCCACCCACTTAAGATGCTTGCCATCGACGTTATGGAAGAGATGGCATGGGATGACTTCCTATCAAAGGTGAGCGACAACTCATATCGTCTGAATCTTAAGACTCAGGTGCAGGAAGGAACATTCCATCGCAAGGCAACGGGACGAAACTCGTTTATACCTGAAGATGGCGGCACACCTGTGTTTGTTGCCGAGCGTAACTCAATGTCGGCAATGGATGGCGATAAGGTAAAGGTATCGTACATGGCTCGCAGAGACAAGCACATTAAAGAGGCAATGGTTATCGAAATCGTTAAGCGCGCCCATGATACTATAGTGGGTAAGCTACGAGTAGAAAAGGATATGGCATTCCTGGTTACTCCCGATTCGACCTTTGTGCACGATATTATCATCCCTAAGCGTAAGCTAAAGGGCGGAAAGACTGATGATAAGGCAGTTGTAAAAGTAATACAGTGGCCCGACCAGGAGCATAAGAACATTATAGGATCGGTTGTAGACATACTCGGAAAGACTGGTGAGAACAATGCCGAAATGCACGCCATTCTGGCTCAGTACAACCTGCCATATAAGTATCCGAAGAATGTAGAAGAGGCTGCAGAGAAGATTGATGCAGCTATCACGCCAGAGGAGATTGCACGCAGAGAAGATTTCCGTGGAGTATTCACTTGCACCATCGACCCTAAGGATGCCAAAGACTTTGACGATGCACTCTCAATCCGCAAGATGGATAATGGCTTATGGGAGGTTGGTGTACACATTGCTGATGTATCGCATTATGTACGCGAGGGCTCTACTATCGACAAAGAAGCTTTCGCACGAGCAACAAGTATCTATCTTGTTGACCGCACTATTCCAATGCTGCCCGAACGACTTTGTAACTTTATCTGTTCGCTACGCCCTGATGAGGAGAAACTTTGTTACAGTGTTATCTTCCAGATGGACGACGAGGCAAATATTAAGAACTGGCATCTGGCTCACACCGTTATTAAGAGCGACCGCCGCTACGCTTACGAGGAAGTACAACAGATTCTTGAAGACAACGGCGTAAAGGACGGAACAGGTGAGCCTGCACCAGCAGCAACCAAGAAGAATCCATATAAGGGCGAGAATGCCGAACAGCTGATAACACTTGATGCCTTAGCAAAGAAACTGCGTGCAGCCCGTTTCAAGAACGGAAGTGTGAAGTTTGACCGCGAGGAGTTACACTTTGATATCGACGAAACAGGTAAGCCAGTAAAGGCATACTTCAAGGTATCAAAAGATGCTAATAAACTCATCGAGGAGTTTATGCTTCTAGCCAATAAGACCGTCGCTGAGAGTATAGGTAAAGTAAAGAAGGGTGTTAAGGCAAAGACGCTTCCATATCGTATACACGACCAACCAGATCCACAGAAATTGGAGAATCTGCGCGAGTTTGTTGCCAAGTTCGGTTATAAGGTAAAGACAGCAGGCACCAAAGGAGCTATCACAAAGTCGCTTAACGCCCTGATGTCGCAAGCAGAGGGAACTCGCGAGCAGAACGCTATCGAGACAGTTGCTCTGAGAGCGATGATGAAGGCAAAGTACAGTGTTCATAACATAGGTCACTATGGTTTGGCATTCGAATATTACACTCACTTCACCTCGCCTATTCGCCGTTATCCGGACATGATGGTTCACCGTTTGCTTACCAAGTATCAGGATGGAGCCCGCTCGGCAAACAAAGATAAGTATGAGGAGTTCTGCGAGCATTGCAGTGAGATGGAGCAGATAAGCCAAAATGCAGAGCGCGACTCGATAAAGTACAAGATGGTGGAGTTTATGGCCGACAAGATTGGAAACACCTACGATGCACACATCAGCGGTATTCAACCTTACGGCATTTACGCCCAGATAGACGAGACCCACTGCGAAGGAATGATACCTATACGCGACTTGGGTAACGACTACTACGACTTTGACGAGAAGAACTATATGATTATCGGACGTCGCCACCATACTAAATACCAACTTGGCGACCCAATACGCATACAAGTGGCTCGTGCAAATCTGGAGCGCAAACAGTTGGACTTCACCTTAGCTGAGGATTAATCAGGAGAGATAGACAACAATGCAATCGTTTGCATCAGTAAACTATCAAATACAGACCCGTTTGGAGACACCGAACGGGTTATTTTCGTACTTTTGCCAAAAATAACTAAAGACAATTGGTATGAAGATCAATTTCAACCTTGAGTACCAGACAACCTTCGGAGAAGAACTGGCACTTAACATCCTAACGGATGGCAAGACAGAACAGCACAAGATGGGAACCCTTGACGGGTTGCACTGGATGTGCGAGATTAGTAAGGCGGTGAAGACCAGCGCCCACATTGACTATTATTATACCGTAATGCGCGGTGACCATGAGGCACGACACGAGTGGTTGGTTATTCCTCACCGACTGGAGTTTGCTGCCGCAAAAGGTGCCAAGTATACAGTATATGATCACTGGATTGATATCCCAGAAGATTCATATATGTATTCTACCGCATTCACCGAGTGTATAGCCGCCCGCAAACAGAACATGAGCGAACAAACCCCTTACGACAAAACCGTAAGACTGAAAGTACGCGCTCCACAGTTGCGTAACAATGAGCGTCTTGCCATAATAGGTGAAGGCGACACACTGGGCGATTGGGAGGCAATACGCGCCATAAGCATGGTAGAACACGAGAACAACGAGTGGGTAATCAGTTTGGATGCCGACAAGCTTCCACATACACTCGAGTTCAAGTTTGTGGCCCTCGACGAGGAGACAGATCATACACCATTGTGGGAGAACGGTATGAACCGTACTGTAGAGCTGCCAAAGATAGACGATGGCGAGGTAGTGGTTTACGAGCTGTCGCAGGCTTACTTCCCTGTATATCCTTGGAAGGGCGCAGGTACAGTTATCCCTATCTTCTCGCTTCGCAGCGAGGGTAGTTTTGGCGTGGGCGACTTCGGCGACCTGAAGTTGATGATTGACTGGTGCGACAAGACCAAGCAGCGTGTGCTGCAGGTATTGCCTATAAACGATACCAACATCACCCACACATGGCAGGACTCGTATCCTTATAACTCTATAAGCATCTATGCTTTACACCCTCAGTATACCGACTTCCGCCAGTTGCCACAACTCAAGGACGAGAAACTGCGTAAGGAGTTTGAGGCTCTGCGCGAAACACTGAACGCCCTGCCACAGATAGACTACGAGCGCGTGAACAACACTAAGATGGACTATCTGCGCGCCATCTACGCCCAGGAGGGCAGTAAGATGATGAAGACGGCTGAGTACAAGCAGTTCTTTGAGCAAAACAAGGAGTGGCTGGTACCATACGCAGCTTTCTGCCACTATCGCGACCTATACGGCACAGCCACTTTCCAGGACTGGCCCGATCATCACACTCTGCCAGAAAGCGAGCGCGAGGCAATGACAAAGACCACCACAAAATTATATAAAGAGGTGGCATTCTGGTACTTTGTCCAGTTCAACCTCGACAAGCAGATGCATGCTGCACATGAGTATGCCCGCAAGAAGCGTGTAGTACTTAAGGGCGACATCCCCATCGGCATAAGTCGCGATGGTGTTGAGGCATGGGTTGAGCCTAAGTACTTCAACCTGAACGGACAGGCAGGTGCCCCACCCGATGCTTTCTCGGCTAACGGACAGAACTGGGGATTCCCAACATACAACTGGGATGCTATGCTTGAAGATGGTTGCTCATGGTGGGTTCGCCGTTTCCGCAAGATGTCGGAATACTTCGATGCTTACCGCATTGACCACGTGCTTGGTTTCTTCCGCATCTGGGAGATTCCTATCGATGCCGTACACGGACTGCTGGGCCAATTCTCGCCATCGCTGGGTATGACCCGCGAGGAGATTGAGGCTTACGGACTGCATTTCCAGGAAGAACTTTTCACTAAGCCATTCATCGCCGACTGGACTCTGGATCGCATATTCGGAGAGAAAGCACAGTACGTTAAGGAAACATTCCTTGACCATGCCCACGACGATATCTGGCAGATGAAGCCCGAGTTCGACACACAACGCAAGGTGGAGACTTGGTATAAGGCTGAAGCTGGCAAGACAAGCGACACTACTGAGCTCGAAAATCTGCGCGACGGACTGTACGCCCTTATCAGCGACGTACTATTCGTACGCGATCGCAAGAACAATGATAAGTTCCACCCAAGAATCGGTGTGCAGAACGACTTTATTTACGAGGCACTTTGGGACAATGACAAGGCCGTGTTCAATCGATTGTACAACGACTATTTCTATCGTCGTAACAACCAGTTCTGGTATACCGAGGCTATGAAGAAACTGCCTCGTCTTACCCAGGCCACCCGCATGCTTGTATGTGCCGAAGACCTTGGAATGGTGCCCGATTGTGTACCCTGGGTGATGAACGAATTGCGCATACTGAGTCTGGAAATCCAGTCGATGCCAAAGGATCCTACAACACGCTTTGGCAAGTTGTCACACAATCCATATCGCTCTGTCGACACAATATCTACACACGATATGTCGACCCTGCGCCAGTGGTGGGACGAGGACGAAGAGCAGACACAGACATACTACAACACTTCTCTGCGACGTGGCGGAGCTGCACCTCATCCACTGCCAGGATGGTTGGCAAAGGACATCGTAAGCCGTCATCTCACATCTCCATCTATGCTCTGTCTGCTGTCGCTACAGGACTGGCTGAGTATTGACGAAAAGTTGAGACTGCCCGATCAGAACGCCGAGCGTATCAACATCCCAGCCAACCCACGACACTATTGGCGCTATCGCATGCATATGAACATTGAACAGTTGCTGCAGGCCGATAGTTTCAACGAAGAAATCAGCACATTAATTATTCAAAGCGGAAGAAAATAATAAAATGAAAAAGTTATTCTTATCGCTGGCCTTGCTGCCACTGATGGCCATCGCCGGCAACGTAAAATCGCCTAACGGCAATATCGAACTAAAATTCAAGGTCGATGGTACAGGTCGTCCTGTATACGAAATGACCTACAAAGGTCGCGAGGTAATCAAACCATCTTTCCTTGGTCTGGAACTAGCAAAAGACAAACACGCATCAGCTGGTTTGGAAGAGACCGACCTAATGGACGGATTCAACATCAAGGACGAGAAGCTAAGTGAGTTTGATGAGACTTGGCAACCAGTTTGGGGAGAAACAAAGAACATACGTAACCACTACAATGAGCTGGCTGTTACACTGCAGCAACAGCAACGTAGAGAGATTATTATCCGCTTCCGTGTATATGACGATGGTATTGGATTGCGCTACGAGTTCCCACAGCAGCAAAATCTGAATTATTTCCTGATTAAGGAAGAGCATACAGAGTTTGCTATGGCAGGCGACCACACAGCATGGTGGCTGCCAGGCGATTACGATACGCAGGAGCAGGAGACTCAGGAATGCAAGCTCTCGGAGATTCGTGAAAAGATGAAGACTGCCGTTAACTGGGGTAACTCGTCGGTAGCAGTATTCTCACCCACAGGTGTTCAGACATCACTTCAAATGAAAAGCAGCGATGGTCTCTACATTAACATCCACGAGGCTGCATGTCTCGATTACGCTACAATGCACCTTGAGTTGGTTGATGCAGCAACAAAGGCACTTACAACTAAGCTTGGTGGTGGTAGTAATGCATATACTCCAAATCCAACTGCATCTAAGTATCCTCTGCCAAAGCCATTCACTTTTGTGAGTCATCTTACCCCCGATGCTACAGGACTGAAGGGATGCTTGCAAACACCCTGCACCACACCATGGCGTACAGTCATGGTATCAGATGATGCCCGCGACATGCTGTCAAACAACTTGATTCTGAATCTCAACGAGCCTTGTAAGCTTGAAGATACCTCATGGATCCACCCAACAAAGTACTGCGGTGTTTGGTGGGAAATGATTGTTGGCCGTGGCAGCTGGAACTACACCAACGAGTTCCCCAGCATTCAGCTTGACAACATTGACTGGAACAAGGTAAAGCCCAATGGCACCCACAAGGCCAACAACGAGAATGTGAAGCGCTATATCGACTTCGCCGCTAAGAATGGTTTGGATCAGGTACTTGTAGAAGGCTGGAATGTAGGTTGGGAAGACTGGGCCAACATGTGGAAGCGCGATGTCTTCGACTTTGTAACTCCATATCCCGACTTCGATATCAAAATGCTTAACGACTATGCTCACTCAAAAGGCGTGAAGATCCTTATGCACCATGAGACATCAAGCTCTACTCAGAACTACGAGCGCCACATGGAGGAAGCTTTCAAGCTGATGAACAAATACGGCTATGACGCTGTGAAGACCGGTTACGTGGGCGACATCATCCCTCGTGGCGACCACCACTATTCACAGTCGATGAACAATCACTATCTCTATGTAGTGAAAGAGGCTGCCAAGCACCATATCATGGTCAATGCCCACGAGGCTACACGCCCCACAGGTATCTGCCGCACATGGCCTAACCTCGTAGGAAATGAGTCGGCACGCGGTACAGAGTATGAGGCTTTCGGTGGTTCTAATCCCGATCACACCTGCATCCTGCCATTTACCCGTTTGCAGGGCGGTCCGATGGACTACACCCCAGGAATCTTCGTTACCAAATTGAATGAATGGAGCAACAACAATTCTTGGGCACGCATCACCATAGCAGGTTCATTGGCACTCTATCTCACTATGTACTCACCTTTGCAGATGGCAGCCGACCTGCCAGAGAACTACGAGAAGTTTGACGATGCCTTCCAGTTCATCCGCGATGTAGCTTGCGACTGGGATGAGAGCATCTATCTGGAGGCAGAACCAGCCGACTATATCACCGTAGCCCGCAAAGCCAAGGGCACCAACAATTGGTTCATTGGTGGCAAATGTGATGAGAACGGACACAAGAGCACTATCAAGCTCGACTTCTTAGACAAGGGTCGTAAATACGACTGTACCATCTATGCCGATGCTAAGGACGCTCACTACGAGAAGAACCCTCAGGCTTATGTCATCACCAAGAAGGTGGTAACAGCCAAGGATGTACTGAAGCTTACAGAAGCTCCTGGTGGAGGATTCGCCGTATCACTTATTGCAAAATAAAGCATGAAGAAATTGATTTTTGCAGGATTATTGTCTATGCTACTACCACATCAGGTAGTAGCACAGACGTTTAAAGAGGTGAGCTATGCGCCTCAAGAGACCAAGTTCCAGTTGTTTGCACCTAACAACGCTAAGCAGATCACTGTCCGCATCTACAAAGATGGTCTGGGAGGCAAAGCTATCAAGAGCGTGAAGATGCAGAAGACCGGCAACGAGTGCTGGACAGCTACCATCAAGGGCGACCTGATGGGTAAGTTCTATACCTTTGACATGGGCAAGGGCGAGTGCCCAGGAGTTTTCGCCAAAGCCGTAGGTGCCAACGGTAAGCGTGGCGCCATCATTGATATGAAGAAGACCAATCCTGCTCATTGGTGCTGCGATGAGCGTCCTGTCGTCAAGTCGCCAGCCGATCTGATCATCTACGAAATGCATCACCGTGATTTCTCGATTGTTCGCAAGGATGCCAAATACCCTGGTAAGTTCATGGCACTTACTGAGCCCTGGGCTATCGACCATCTGAAGTCGTTAGGCGTGAATGCCATCCACATTCTGCCCAGTTACGACTATGGTTCGGTAGATGAGACGCGCCTCGCTGACAACAAATATAATTGGGGTTACGACCCCGTGAACTACAACGTGCCCGAGGGTGGCTATTCCACCGATCCTTACAAACCTGAGGTACGCATCCGCGAGTTCAAGCAGATGGTACAGGCGCTGCACAAGGCAGGCATCCGTGTGATTCTCGACGTGGTGTATAATCACACCTACGACATCGAGCACTCCAACTTCCAGCGCACCTATCCCGACTATTTCTATCGCAAGACAGCCGACGGCCAGTACAGCAATGGCTCTGGTTGCGGCAATGAGACAGCATCAGAAAAGCCCATGATGCGCCAGTTCATGATTGAGAGCGTGAAGTATTGGATCAACGAATTCCATATCGACGGATTCCGTTTCGACTTGATGGGCGTACACGACATCGAGACGATGAACGCCATCCGTAAGGCTGTGGATGACATCGATCCAACCATCTTTATTTATGGCGAGGGCTGGAGTGCTGGCAGCTGTGCCTATCCACAGGAAAAGCTTGGTATGAAGGCCAATATCCCACAGATGCCACGCATAGCCGCCTTCAGCGATGAGATTCGCGATGCACTTCGCGGTCCATTCAGCGATGATACCAAGCCTGCATTCCTAGCAGGTTTGGCCGACAACAAAGAGTCTCTTAAATTTGGTATAGTTGGCGCCATCAGTCACTCCCAGGTGGATATGACTAAGGTGAACTATAGCAAGGAGCCTTGGGCTACAGAGCCAACCCAGATGATCAGCTATGTGAGCTGTCACGACGATATGTGCTTGGTGGATCGCTTGCAGAGCAGCATCCCTGGCATCACCACCGATGAGTTGATCAAGCTCGACCTACTAGCACAGACAGCCGTCTTCACCTCACAGGGCGTGCCCTTCATGCTCAGCGGTGAGGAACTGCTGCGCAATAAGAAAGGCGTGCACAACAGCTTTGAGTCGCCCGACAGCATCAATCAGCTCAATTGGGACAACCTGAAGAAGTATCCACAAGTATTCAATTATTACAAGAACCTGATTCAGTTGCGTAAGAACCATCCTGCTTTCCGTCTTGCTAACGCCGACTTGGTACGCAAGCATCTGGAATTTATCGATACTCCAGAAGGAGTAGTAGCCTTCCGTTTGAAAAACTATGCAGGCAGAGATGACTGGCGCAACATTTTTGTAGTACTTAATGCAAGCAAGGAGCCTATAGAATTTTCAATACCTGACGGCAGATATACCGTGGTATGCTGTGATGGTAACATAAACGAAAACGGCCTCGGCACCATCAAAGGCACCAAGACCGTTGTTGATTCGCAATCGGCTTTAATCTTTCACGATTAAATCATTCCGATATTATTTCAAAAGAGCCTTCAGGAAATTAACCATTTTCTGAAGGTTTTCTTCTACATACATAGCAGGGCCACCATGACTGCCCTCTGGCACGAAAGTAGCCTCGGTCTTTACACCAGCAGCCTTTAGGGTCTCATAGAAAGCCTTTCCCTGACAGCAAGGTACAACATTATCCTTCTCACCATGGAAGATGATAACAGGAGGATCATTCTTGTCGACATAAGTATTAGCACTCAGACTGAGATACTTATCTGGTTCCTTGGCCAACTTAGAATTCAACAGTACATCCTCTGGACTGTTCTCGCCCATCTTCATCGACTCACCGCAGTCCATTGCTGTAAGATCGATAGGACCTGACCAATCGCAGGCGGCATTAACGGCACTGCTCTCGTTCAGATAGTTACCTACATTTCCTTCCAGATCGATATCCACTGTGCCAACCTTAGTCTGTTTGGTGCCACTGGTAGTAGCGGCAGTAGAAGCCAGATGACCACCAGAAGAAAAGCCGCTGGTAGCAATAAACTTAGTATCAAACTTGTACTTCTCAGCCTCACCACGTACAAAACGAATCACGGCTCTGATGTCATGAATCTGTGCAGGCCACTTAGCATCCATACTTGAACGATGGTTAGGACAAACTACAGCAAAACCAGCATCCAACAAACTCTTTACGATTGTTCCCAAATCGGCCATCCCCTTACTGCTATTGCTGAACCAGGCACTGCCATAGATATGAATCACAACAGGATAAGAAGCCTTCTGCTGCTTAGGCAGATAGATATCGCAGGTGTGATAAGCCTTATCATCGCCTGCATAGTTTACATCTTTCCATTCCTGTGATGTCTCAAGTTTAACCTGAGGCACCTGGAATCCTCCAAAGCCTCCAGCTGGCTGAGCCATTGCTACAGCAGAGAGGCATAACATACATACTGATAATAGTGTTTTCTTCATTTTATTAATGTTTTAGAATATACATGTACATCATTAGTATCAACGTCACGCCCCAACAAGAATTTGTCGATAAACGCCAACACCTCAGGCCATTGACACTCAGGCAGCTGACAATGTCCATGACCGCCTACGATACTCCAGCCCATACGGTCGGATATACCGAATTGGGCCCATACCTTTCTGGCAGCTTGGGCAGAAACCAACATAGCATCATCAGCCAACCATTTGTAATCAGGATTACCCAGCAACAACAAAGCACGTGGGCAAACAAGTGCACATAGCTCATGCTGGTCGTAAGGCAACTGATAAACACTATCGCCACGGAAATTCTCGAGTTGGCTCTCTAAGAACCAATGATAATCTGTTCTATCAATATTCTCCACGTCATTCTGCAGATGCGATATACGCCAAGCTGCAGCACCACCGCCACCAGGCTCCTGTGCTATGGTAAGAGCCACACGCTCATCAAACGCACCACAATACAAGGCCATCTTACCTGCATACGAACAACCAGTAACACCAATATGCTTCATATCAATCTTGGTAACTTCAGGGCCTAACAATTCAAGTCCGTCAAGCAAGCGACTGAAGCCCCAAGCCCATTCACTATATGCTCCATTATCTTTTAGATGAGGATAGAGTCTATCGAAATTATGTTCTCCTCTTTCATGATGCTTTCCCCATTGACCATAATCGTTAACCTGCTTCTCATGGAAGTTCATTGTAGCAATAGGACGATCGGCAAACAACTGACGTGGAAGAGCTATCATACTCGAACCAATCATCAGTGGATAAGGAGCCTTTCCTGTCTTAGGATATTTTATCTCCGAACTTAACGTAAGCGTCTCGCCATTAACAGTAACATCTACTATCAATGTATCACCCGACATTCGAGCTTTTATACTCTCTTTATTTACTGCTGGCTTCTCGCCTATTCCATAATGTTGAATAAGAGCTGCAATTTCACTACGTTTACGAGACCAATCTCCAAAAGAATTCACACCTTCAAGCGGATCGGGCAGATTATTAATTACGGGCAATTTACTTGCTTCAGGCATTGCGGGCCTAGCAAAGGCCGCACCTGTATTCTCTACGGAATAAAACAAAGGAAGCTGGCTCCCCCCTTGTGCCTGAGCACATAGGGTAGCACAACAAAATACAATAGTTGATATAATTTTCATTAGTTATCCTTATTAAATATTGTTTATTCATTACCACCAAAGCCGCCGCCGAAGCCGCCACCAAAACCACCGCCTATAGCGGGGAACTCAGGATCTGGCTGCTTCTTAATTTCAAGCAGTAGCTTCACCAATGCTCTACGACGCTGACTCCATGTTGGATAATCGTTAGCATCAAGTTTATTCATTTTGAAACCAGGCATCTGCACATCACCCTGCTGCTGAGAAAAATCTTGGGCGGTAACTGTTATCATACATGGTTTTGTATTTCCATCGGCAATCAATCTGTCAGCGATAGCATCAGCACCACCTACTTTAAACCAACTCTCAATTGATTCACCTTCTACAGGAATAAGCTGGATAAAAGCAGGCATAACACCCATTCTCATATTACCAGAAGAATAGAAAGCTGTGTTTCGCTGCAGATCATAACTTACACGTCCATGGGCAATTTCTCCCTGAGAAGCAAAGTTGAATGGCGATTTAGGATTGTCGGCAATACTGTACTTAAATCCTGCATCAGGCGAGATAAACATATTACTCGGATCAGTAACCTGCATACCATCTACTACAAAGCAGTATTTGAAGGTTTCAAACAGATTATCAGTCATCTTTAAACTCCATACTCCATCGCTGTCACGCTCCATCGCCATATTCTCTGGAAGGATCTCACACTCCAGTTCTACTTTCTGAGCATCAGGAGCCTTAAAGCGGAATATTATGCCATCCTCAGTGTACTCAGGTGAAATAATTGGACGCGGGAAGAGGCGTGCCATAACGCCTGGGGTAAACTGCTGTTCCTTTCCTGTTGCTGGAGGAGCAGGTACACCATTCTTCATTGCCTCCTCAGAAGCCTTTTTATTAAAGAGCAGAGGTAGAGTCTTGCTAAGGAAGTATTTGGCATTCATCCATGTATGTCCGAACTTGTCGTTGGTAAACTCCTTAACGCTACGAATACCCTTCTTATCAAGGAACTCCATATAGTCGCGAGCATTGCCATACAGGAAATCGTCAGTACCCACACCAAGCCAGAACAAACGTATCTTCTTGTTTGTATCATCAGCATTATCGTATACACCAGCAATATCTGTAGATGTAAACGAACTGTAGCTACACAGATATGAGAACTTATCAAGATTACTCAAACCATTGAACAAAGCCTGATTACCACCACGCGAGAAACCTCCGATGGCACGATGATCCTTGTTATTGATGGTACGATAATTCTTTTCGATAAACGGCATCAGATCATTTATCAAGTCCTTACTGAAAACATCACCACCAAATCGAGTCTGAGGGGCACCATTTGCATTTGGAGCAGCAAGTAGCTTTGTAGGATTACCATAAGGCAAAACGACAATCATCTCCTTAGCAGCCTTGTTAGCCAATAGGTTGTCGAGTATATAGTTTACTCGTCCTACCTTATAATAAACCTCCTCAGTATCAGTAGTTCCACTTATCAGATAGAACACAGGATACTTCTTGTCAAAACTCATCATATAGTTAGGTGGAAGGTAGACAATGGCATTATTGGTACCACCCAGACTCTTTGAATAATAATGCACATACTCAATAGTACCATGGGGAACATCCTTGATGTCATGAGCGAGTCCGTCTTTCGACTTTATTTCCAACAGACTATTCTTAAAACCTTCGTTAGGGAAGTACTGTGGATTGTCTGGATCCATAATGCTCACCCCATCAACCACAAAGCAATAAGGATACATGTCGGGAGCAGCAGGACCAAGTGTTACAGTCCATAGTCCTGTTTTTGCATCCTTCTGCATAGGCTTTCGCCCTGCAAACTGTACATCAACCAGTACTTCTTTAGCTTGATCATTCTTGTACTGGAATGTCACCGTACCATCATCATTACAGATGGCCTCTGCATTAGCCTGTAAACAACAAGCCAAAAGAAACATTAAAATAGATTTGGTCTTCATACACTTAAAGTTTATGATGTTAGTTAATTGAATATCCGGCTCTAATAAACACAGGAATATATGCTTTTGTCACACGTGTTGTTACGTATTGCCCTCCATTATAGTGTTTCCCTGTGCGGTAGTCGGTCCATCCGCCTTCGTTCTTGGGGAGATAAGTTTGCCAAGTATCAACTCCCGGCTGAGTAACAGGACTGATCAGGAGTGCTGGACCGAACATATATTCATACTTTTGATTCAAAGCCTCTGCATCGTTAGCAAAATCAAAAACCAATGGACGCATAATTGTACTACCTTCTTCCGACACAGCCTTGGCGCATCGTTTAATATATGGCATTAGGCGATAACGCTCCTGCAAGCATTGGGATATAATATCCTGAGCCTCCTTGCCATAATTCCATGGTTCAGTATTACTCATATACCCATGAACTCGCATCAAAGGTAGATAAACGGCAGTTTCTATCCATCTCAGCATACGTTCGATATAAGCGCTGTCGGTGTATTGGTTCTGCGGGCGGAAGAAACCACCGGCATCGTAAGTCCACCAAGGGATACCAGCAGCCTGCATACCAAGGCCTGCAGTAATCTGTCTGCGGAATGTTTCCCAATCGTTTCCAACGTCACCACTCCACAT
>CADCEF010000024.1 GCA_902800365.1 uncultured Prevotella sp.
AAAAAAGCAAAATAGAAATGAACAAAGACACTATTATCGGCTTCGCCCTCATTGCGCTGGTACTTATCGGTTTCAGCTGGTACAATCAGCCTTCGCAGGAGGAGATAGATGCCGCAAGAAAGCAAGACAGCATTGCAACAGTAATGCAGCAGAATGCCGCCAAAAAGCAGAAAGCTGACGAGGCAACACGTAAAGCTCAGGCTGATGCAGCTGCTCAGGGTGACACTACAGCTATGTTCTATGCATCGCTTAACGGCAAGAACGAACCTGTTGTTCTGAAGAACGACAAGGTTGAGCTGACATTCAACACAAAAGGCGGAACACTGGCAAAGGCTGTAATCAAAGGTTTTGAGAATCTGGAAGATGGTATGGACGTGACGCTCTTCGACGAGAAGACACAGCAGATGAACTTCATGCTGGCTGGTAAGTCGGAGAACATCATCACCAAGGATCTGTTCTTTACACCATCAAACGTTACTGACTCTACGCTCACTATGACTGCCCTGGCAGGAAATGGCGGCAGCATCGAGTTCAACTACGTTCTGGGTAAGGACTATATGCTGCACTTCAGTCTGAAGGCAAACGGTTTGCAGGGAATGTTTGCTCCTAACTATCAGCAGATGGACATTGAGTGGAACGACCTGGCTCGTCAGCAGGAGAAGGGCTTCACCTTCGAGAACCGCTACACATCAGTTACATATAAAGAGAAGGATGGTGGCACAGACTATCTGAATGAGACTTCGGAAAAGATTGACGAGAAGATTGACGAGCAGCTGGAATGGGTTGCTTTCAAGAATCAGTTCTTCTCAGCAGCTCTGATTGCAAAGGACGACTTTGCAGCAAACTCACTGCTGACAAGCGTTCCTCAGGAGAAGGGTTCGGGCTATCTGAAGCAGTTTAACGCAAAATTGAAAACTGCCTTCGACCCAACAGGAGCTAAGGCTTCGGAGTTCGAGATGTATATCGGTCCTAACGACTTCCGTTTGATTAAGGACGTAGAGCAGCAGAGCACATTCGGTAAGGATCTGGATCTGGAGCAGCTTGTAAACCTCGGTTGGTGGCTGGTTCGCTGGATTAACCGTTGGTTCACTATCTACGTATTCGACTGGCTCACATCTTGGGGCTTCTCAATGGGTATCGTACTGATTCTGATCACACTGTTGCTGAAGGTTCTTACCTTCCCAATGGTCAAGAAGAGCTATATGTCATCTGCCAAGATGCGTGTGCTGAAACCAAAACTCGACGAGGCAACCAAGCAGTACGACAAGCCTGAGGATTCGATGAAGAAGCAGCAGGCTATGATGCAGATGTACTCACAGTATGGCGTATCACCTCTGGGTGGCTGTCTGCCAATGCTTATTCAGTTCCCAATCTGGATGGCTATGTTCTTCTTCGTACCTAACGCAATTCAGCTGCGCCGCGAGTCATTCCTGTGGATTGGCGACCTCTCAACTTATGACCCAATTGTAGAATGGGGCACAAATATCTGGGGTATCGGCGACCACCTGTCGCTGACATGTATCCTGTTCTGTGTTGCACAAATTCTATATTCATATATGACCATGCGTCAGCAGAAGGATCAGATGGTAGGTCAGCAGGCTGAGCAGATGAAGATGATGCAGTGGATGATGTATCTTATGCCACTGATGTTCTTCTTCATGTTCAACGACTACTCATCAGGTCTGAACTTCTACTACTTTATCTCATTGTTCATGTCGGCAGCTATCATGTGGACACTCCGCAAGACTACCAACGACGAGAAACTGCTCGCCATCCTTGAGGCAAAATACAAGGAGAACAAGAACAATCCTCAGAAAAAGACCTCTGGTCTTGCTGCACGCCTTGAGGCTATGCAGAAGCAGGCAGAGGAACTGCAGAAACAGAGAATGAACCAACAAAAGAAATAAACTTTATGAAGAAATTTAGAATTCCAGTTTTACTATTGGGAGTAATGCTTTTAGCAAATCCCGTTAAAGCAGCAGATAACGTGAAAATAGGTAGACAGAACATAAAGCTGAGTAGCAACCTGATGACCCCTGAGGCTCTTTGGGCTATGGGACGTATCGGTGCTGCCGAGGCTTCAGCCGATGGCAAGAAGATTGTTTACCAGATTGGCTACTATAGCGTGAAAGCCAATAAGAGTCAGCAGAAAATTGCTATTATCAATGCTGATGGTAGCGGTAACACAACCCTGACTACAGGTACAAAGTCGGAGACCGATCCTACCTGGTATCAGGGAAAGATTGCATTCCTTTCAGGTGGTCAGCTGTGGACTATGAATGCTGACGGTTCTGACCGCAAGCAGATTTCAAAGACAACTAAGGATATCGAGGGCTTTAAGTTCTCGCCCGATGGCAAGAAGGTTATCCTGCTCCACTCATTGGATTTCAATGAGATTATCAAGAAGAACCCAGATGATCTGCCAAAGGCAAGTGGTCGTTTGGTAACCGACCTGATGTATCGCCACTGGGATCACTATGTAGAGTCAATACAGCATCCATTTGTTGCTGATGTAACAGAGGATGGCATCAAGGATGGCATCGACATTCTTGAGGGCGAGCCATTCGAGTGCCCAATGGAGCCTTTCGGTGGTATCGAGCAGTTGGACTGGGCTCCTGACTCAAAGTCGATTGCATATACCTGTCGCAAGAAGACCGGTCTTGCCTACTCTATCTCTACTGACTCAGATATCTACTTATATATAATAGGTACGCGCGAGACAAAGAACCTCTGCAAGCCTGCTGGATATGTTGATCCTAAGGTTGATCCAACAAAGACTCTGAAGTATCAGAGCGTTAATGCAAAGGAGAATCTGAAGAACAACGTAGGTTACGACCAGAACCCAAAGTTCTCGCCTGATGGAAAGTATGTTGCTTGGACATCAATGGAGCGCGATGGCTATGAGGCCGATCGTAACCGTCTGTGTGTCTACAACTTAGCTACTGGTGAGAAGAAATACGTGACAGAGAGTTTCGACTCTAATGTTGACGATTTCGTTTGGAGTGATTCTAAGGACGTAATGATTTACTTCATCGGCGTATGGCACGCTACAGAGAACCTCTATGCAGTTAACTGGAAGGGGGAGCTGAAGCAGATGAACACCATGGTAACACCACAGTCAGGTTCTGGTTGCCAGGAGGGTAACGCATGGGCCGACTTCGGTTCTATCCACTTGATGAACAACGGTAAGCAGTTGCTGATGGAGCGTCACTCTATCACTGCTCCTGCCGACCTTTATATTGTAACTCCAAACTTCAAGAAGCCTGCTAACACAGCTATTCAGCAGCTTACTTTCGAGAACAAGCACATCACTGATCAGTTGGCTAAGCCTTCTGTTCAGCAGCGCTGGGTAAAGACAACCGATGGCAAGGAACTGCTTGCTTGGATTATCCTTCCACCAAACTTCGATGCTTCGAAGAAGTACCCCACTCTTCTGTTCTGCGAGGGTGGTCCACAGAGCCCAGTATCACAGTTCTGGAGCTACCGTTGGAACTTTATGATTATGGCATCTCAGGGTTATGTAGTTGTAGCTCCTAACCGTCGTGGTTTGCCTGGATTCGGTCAGGAGTGGCTTGAGGAGATCTCTGGCGACTGGACCGGTCAGTGCATGAAGGACTATCTTGCAGCTATCGATGATGCAGCTAACAATCTGCCATACGTAGACAAGGATCATATGGGTGCCGTTGGTGCATCATTCGGTGGTTTCTCTGTTTACTATCTTGCTGGTCATCACGATAAGCGCTTCAAGGCATTCATCTCTCACGATGGTGCATTCAATCTGGAGGCTATGTACACAGAGACTGAGGAAAACTGGTTCTCTAACTTCGAGTACGACGATGCTTACTGGAACAAGGACCGCACAGCCAATGCTGACAAGACATACAAGAACTCACCTCACCAGTTTGTTGACAAGTGGGATACTCCTATCCTCGTTATCCATGGCGAGAAGGACTACCGCATCAACGCAACTCAGGGTATGTCGGCATTTAATGCTGCCCGCATGAAGGGTATTCCAGCCGAGTTGCTCATCTTCCCTGATGAGAACCACTGGGTACTGAAACCACAGAACGGAGTACTGTGGCAGCGCACATTCTTCAACTGGCTGGACCGCTGGCTGAAGGATTAAACATTAGACATTAATGAATAAACATTAAATAAGATAATGACTCAAGCAATTCAGAAAACCTTACGCGACAGCGCTGGCATGCGCTGGACCGCACTGCTGCTACTCGCTCTTGCGATGTTCTGCAGCTACATCTTTATGGACATCCTCTCACCTATCAAGGACCTGATGCAGGAGACCCGCGGTTGGGACTCAACAGCATTCGGAACAATGCAGGGTTCAGAGGTATTCCTCAACGTATTCGTGTTCTTCCTCATCTTCGCTGGTATCATCCTCGACAAGATGGGCGTTCGTTTCACCGCAGTACTCTCAGCAGCTGTAATGCTGGTAGGAGCGTGTGTAAAATGGTATGCCGTTAGCGAAAGCTTTATGGGAACAGGACTCGAGGCATGGTTTAACAACAATCTTAATTATATCCCGGTATTCGACGAGCTGGGTGTATCGCCATTCTATGCCGGCATGCCTGCATCAGCTAAGTTTGCTGCATGCGGATTCATGATCTTCGGTTGTGGATGTGAGATGGCTGGTATCACCGTAAGCCGTGGAATCGTTAAGTGGTTCAAGGGTCGTGAGATGGCTCTGGCTATGGGATCAGAGATGGCTCTGGCCCGTCTGGGTGTTGCTACCTGTATGATTTTCTCACCTTTCTTTGCCCGTCTGGGTGGTGAGGTTTCAGTTAGCCGTTCAGTTGCCTTTGGTGTGGTACTGATGTGTATCGCACTCATCATGACAATCGTTTACTTCTTCATGGACCAGAAGCTGGACGCACAGACCGGTGAGGCTGAGGAGAAGGATGATCCATTCAAGATCAGTGACCTTGGTAAGATTCTTACCGATAGCGGTTTCTGGATTGTAGCTCTGCTCTGCGTGCTGTACTACTCAGCTATCTTCCCATTCCAGAAGTATGCCGTAAACATGCTGCAGTGCAACCTTACACTTACTACTCCTTCAGCAGATTCATTCTGGGCTCAGCCTGATGTTACTATCATTCAGTATGTAATCATGCTGGTTGTAGCTGCTGCTGGTTTTGCTTCAAACTTCCAGAAGAAGGCCAACCTGAAGTACGGTTTGCTGGGTCTTTCAATCGTAGCACTCATTACCTATTGCTATATGGGTTACATGCGTCAGTCGGCCGAGAGTATCTTTGCTGTATTCCCACTGCTGGCTGTGCTCATCACTCCTATCCTTGGTAGCTATCTCGACCATCATGGTAAGGCAGCTTCTATGCTGGTACTGGGTTCTGTACTGCTCATCGCTTGTCACCTTACATTCGCATTCGTTCTGCCTATGTTCAAGGACAATGCCGTTGGTGGTATCATTATCGCTTACACTACTATTCTGGTACTTGGAGCATCATTCTCACTTGTTCCTGCATCACTCTGGCCATCAGTGCCAAAACTGGTTGATGCTAAGGTAATCGGTTCTGCTTACGCTCTGATCTTCTGGATTCAGAACATCGGTCTGTGGCTGTTCCCACTGCTGATTGGTAAGGTGCTCGACCAGACTAATCCTGGTGTAACCGATCCTACTCAGTTCGATTACACAGCTCCACTGGTAATGCTCGCTTCACTTGGTGTTGCAGCTCTTATCCTGGGCTTCGTGCTGAAGGTAGTAGATAAGAAGAAAGGTATTGGTCTCGAACTTCCTAACATCACAGAATAATTATGAAAATAGGTTTCGATAACGACAAATATCTCAAGATACAGTCTGAGCATATTAAGGAGCGCATTGCTCAGTTCGATGGTAAGCTTTACATGGAGTTGGGTGGAAAGCTGTTTGACGATCACCATGCATCACGAGTACTGCCAGGATTCAAGCCCGACAGTAAGTTGCGCATGCTGGCCCAGTTGCGCGATAGCATCGAGATTGTCATCGTAGTTAGCGCTGAGGACATCGAGAAGAACAAAGTACGTGCCGACCTCGGCATCACTTACGACGAGGATGTGCTGCGTCTTCGCGATGAGTTCATGGGTCGCGGTTTCATGGTGGGCAGCGTAGTGATTACACACTACAACGGTCAGCATGCTGCCGACCAGTTCCGTCATCGTCTGGAGCGTGAGGGCATCAAGTCATACTTCCACTACCCCATCGACGGCTATCCACACAATGTGGAGCTGATTGCCAGTGATGAGGGCTTCGGTAAGAACGACTACGTAGAGACATCACGCCCACTGGTAATCGTTACAGCTCCTGGTCCTGGTAGCGGTAAGATGGCTACTTGTCTGAGTCAGCTGTACAACGAGAACAAGCGTGGTATCCGTGCCGGTTACGCCAAGTTCGAGACATTCCCTGTTTGGAACCTGCCACTTAAGCACCCTGTAAACATCGCCTATGAGGCAGCTACTGCCGACCTAAACGATGTGAACATGATCGACCCATTCCACCTGGAGGCATACAACAAGACTGCCGTGAACTACAATCGCGACATCGAGATCTTCCCCGTACTCAATGCACTCTTTGAGGGAATCTATGGCGAGAACCCATACAAGTCGCCAACAGATATGGGTGTTAACATGGTAGGATTCTGCATCTGCGACGATGAGGTATGCTGCAAGGCATCAAAGGATGAGATTATCCGCCGATTCTACGATGCAACCAACAAGATGGCCGACGGTGCCGACAATGAGAGCGAAGTAAACAAGATACGTATGCTCTTCAATCAGGCAAAGATCACTACCGCCTTCCGTCCTGTTACCACTGCTGCTTACGAGAAGAAGATCGAGACCGGTCAGCAAGCTGCTGCCATCGAGCTTGAAGATGGTACCATCATCACAGCCAAGTCAACCCCACTGCTGGGATGCAGTGCTGCTCTGCTCATCAATGCCATGAAGCATCTGGCAGAGATTGACCACGAGGCAAAGCTGATTCCACAGAGTCTCATCGAACCCGTTCAGAAGACTAAGATAGAATACCTGGGTGGTAAGAACCCACGTCTGCATACCGACGAGGTGCTTGTAGCTCTGAGTGTACTCTCTAACGACGATGAGAACTGTCGTAAGGCTCTTGAGCAGTTGCCAAAACTGCGTGGCTGTCAGGTACACACCACAGTAATGCTGAGCGAGGTTGACCGCAAGATATTCAAGAAGCTTGGTTGCGGACTTACCTGCGACCCAGTGAAGAAAAAGTAATATATGACCGAGGCGATTCGTCATCGACTTAACGATTCTCCTTTTGCGAGATGGACAGTGCTCATCATCGTGGCAACAGCCATGATGATGGGCTACTTCGTTAATGACGTTATGTCGCCTCTGGAAACTCTACTCGAACTGCCAAAGAGTCAGGGAGGACTTGGTTGGACACCATCCGACTATGGTTTCTTCTCTGGTGCCGGTAGCTTTATCAATGTCTTCCTGCTGATGCTCTTCTTCTCGGGATTGATTCTCGACAAGATGGGTATCCGTTTTACCGGTGTTCTGGCCTGCTCGCTTATGGCCTTAGGAACACTGTTGAAGCTATATGGCGTAACAACCGATTTCGGTGATGCCGAGATAGCTATCTTCGGTTTCCAACTACCGATGTCGGTTGCTGTAGCAAGTTTAGGTTTTGCTATATTCGGCGTAGGATATGAGATGACCGGCATCACAGTATCGAAAGCAATGGTGCGATGGTTTACCGGCCACGAACTTGCTTTAGCCATGGGCATACAGTTGGCTATGGCACGTTTAGGAACAGCTGCTGCACTCAGCATCTCCGCCCCTATCGCCCGTCATTTCTCACTGTCAACACCACTACTGGTTTCGCTTGCCTTCCTTATCATCGGATTATTGGCGTTCTTGGTATTCTGCGTGATGGACCGCAGACTCGATGAAAGAAAACTCCCCGCCTCCTGGGAGGAGGGGCAAGGGGTGGAGGAGAAAAGCTCTTCTTCCGAAGAATTCCGTTTTTCGGATATTGGGGTTACACTTCGCAACCCTGGTTTCTGGCTCATTACACTTTTCTGTGTTCTGTTCTATTCGGCCGTATCTCCATTCCTTAAGTTCTCTACCAAACTTATGGTAATGAAATATGGAGTAGATGCTGATTTGGCAGGATTCTTCTCATCTATAGCACCATTCGGTACTATCTTGATGACGCCGCTCTTCGGACTTATTTACGACCGCTACGGCAAGGGAGTTACCTTGGTTATTACCGGAGCACTGATGCTCACTGCCGTTCACTTTGGTTTCTCATTGCCGATACATAGTAGCACTATTGCAATAGCCTTAATGGTGACATTAAGCATTGGTTATTCTTTGGCCCCGGCTGCACTATGGCCTTGTGTACCAAAGATTATCCCACTAAAGTGTCTGGGTACTGCATATTCCATGATATTCTTTATACAGAACTTCGGACGAGCTATTATTCCGATGTTTGTAGGAAAAGCTAACGAGGCCGACCCAACCTATACAACATCAATGCTGATTTTCGGTTTCACCGCTCTTGGTGCAGCCGTAACAGCTATTGCCATGCTAGTTGTAGACCGCAAGAAACACTACGGACTACAACTGCCGAATATCAAAAAGTAAATCTTACTATCAAAGGTAGATGATCGCTATAGCCCGGCTGATAGCGCATACCATTATACGTTCTTCTTGGGCGATATCCACCATACTGGGATTCATCCTCCAGAATGAACAAAGGAGAATGAATAGAGGCAGAATACACCTTATTATATATATAAGGACTTGCAAGAACATGGTCGATACTCTCCCACTCGCCCTTATATCGGTATGTTCCCTTCACGCCATTACTGCCTTGAGCATCTTTAGTAATATTCTTCAATCCGTGCTGATAATATGGTTGCAGACTATACCCATCGGCGGCATCATTAAAGTCGCCTGCAATCAATAGCTTAGCATTTGGAGATACCGCATAGATAGAGTCAACCGATTGGCAAACCCTATCAGCAACCAGTTTACGGAAAGGGCGAGAGTAATTTTCGCCACCGAACTTACTGGGCTGATGCACTACGAAAACGTGTAGTGTATCGCCCGAAACCGTCTCACCACACACATATAGAATATCACGAGTTGCGTGCATACCTTTTATCGGTTCAACCCTGATAGGATAGCTAAGGAAAGGTGCGAACGTGAATGGCGAATAAAGAAGTGCCACATCTATTCCACGTTGGTCGGGCGAAGATGTCATCAAGTATTCATAACCGGCATTACGGAGTAACGATCTCTTAGTAAGGTCACGCATCACCGAATCATTCTCAACCTCGCATAATGCAATCATATCGGGTATGCCTTCGTTAGAACAAGAAAGCAACTCCTGTGCGATATTATTGAGTTTATGCCAATAACGTTTCTTTGTCCAATGGCGTGTTGATTCCGGCAGGTACTCAACATCCTGCTTACCCTCATCATGAAGGTAATCAAAAAGATTCTCGCAATTAAGCTCTACGAACGTAAAGAACCCTGTGAGTAAAAGACTTAAGAGCATTTACGTTTTATTTTCCAACCTAAGGCGGCAACAATGATACTTGTTACCGGCGAGAGGAAATTAAAGAAGCAATAAGGAAGATAAGTCAAGGTAGCAACACCAAGAACGGTGCTCTGTGTGAGTCCGCAAGTGTTCCAAGGAACCAGAACCGATGTTACCGTAGCACTATCCTCGCATGTTCTACTTAGCAATCTTGGTTCGTAACCTCTCTTGGTATATTCATCCTTGAACATTGAGCTGGCAAGCATAATAGACAGATACTGGTCGGCAGTAGCTATGTTGCAGAACAACGATGTACCCACTGTAGATGCTACCAAAGAAACAGTACTCTTGGCAAAGCGCAACACTTGTCGCATCAAATCCTGTAGCTGTCCTGTAGCCGTCAAAGCTCCACCAAAAGTCTGGGCACAGATAATAAGCCAGATGGTTGGCATCATTCCGCCCATACCGCTGGTATGAACAAGTTCATTCAGCATAGGCACACCTGTTTCTATATTAGTGCTGCCATAAACCACCTGCATCATACCTTTATAAGATGCCAGCAGTCCCCAATCTCCTGAATCAGAGATTGCATGAACCAAGTTTGGCTGAACTAATAATCCAACAACAGCTGCCAACAGAATAGCCAGGAACAGCACCACCATCGAAGGCCAACGGCGAGCAATCATAACACCCGTAAGTACAGGTACAATCAAAAGCCATGGTGAGATTACAAACGTGTGCTGCAAGCCCTCCATAAACTCATGCACATTGCCATGCCCCGATACGTTCATGGTGAAACCGGCAATCAGGAATATGGTGAGTGATATACAGAATGTGGGCACAGTGGTATAGAGCATATAGCGGATATGCGTAAACAGCGGCGTACCCGATACACTCGATGCCAGCACGGTGGTATCGCTTAATGGCGACAGCTTATCACCGAAGTAAGCACCGGTGATGATAGAACCGGCAATCCAACCATCATCGAAACCATGAGCTTTACCTATACCCATCAGAGCAACTCCGATAGTAGCAACGGTTGTCCACGATGAGCCAATCATCAGACTCACCAGAGCACATAACACACTACTGCTAACAAGGAATACCTCAGGACGGATAATCTGCATACCATAATAGATCATGGTTGGCACAATACCCGAAACCATCCATGTTCCACCGATGGCTCCAATAAGTAAAAGGATAATGATAGCCGGTGTACAGCTGGCTATCTTATCAGTTATTTCTTTTTCAAGATTCTCCCATTCCAGTCGCTTGGTGAAATGACCTACTAAAACACTAACAGCCGAAGCCACCAACAACGACACCTGACTAGCACCATCCAATGTTGCGTTACCGAATACGGCAACGCAACATGTGATGAGTACTATTAGTACTATAAATGGGATATAGGTTATCATTTAGCAGACCTTCTCCAGACGTTTCATCATAGCGAACATGAACAGTGCTGCAACAACGCATACTGCAATGAACACGCCCCAAACTACTGTCAGGTTGATGTCGCCCCACAGATAACCACCTACTCCTACAAGCTTATTACCGATGGCGGTAGATACGAACCATCCACCCATCATAAGACCCTTGAGCTTTGGAGGAGCAACCTTTGATACAAACGAGATACCCATTGGGCTCAGCAGAAGCTCACCGAAGGTAAGAATGAGATATGTGCTGATCAGCCAATAAGGCGATACGAATGTAGCAGCATCGCCAGCAGCCTTCTGCTCGTTAGGAGTCAGCAGACCCTGAGAAGCAACCATCATCACGATAAATGCAGATGCAGCAACAAGCATACCGTAAGCAATCTTACGTGGAGGTGTTGGCTCCTTGCCCTTTGATGCCAATGAAGCGAAGATAGCCATTGACACTGGTGTAAGAGCTACTACATAGAATGGGTTGAACTGCTGGAAGATAGGTGCAGAGATTGCAACCTCGCCAGTAGCCTGAGTATACTTATAACCCAGAACACCAAGAGCCACAAGAATGATAGCTGCAGAGATACCCTTACCCTTTGGAGTCTTGCTCTGGAAGAGTGAGAAACCTGCATATACGATGAAGATAATCATCACCAGATTGATTACATCAAATGGCATTGTATCGGCACCAGTAGCCGACTTAGCTGTAAACTCATCAGCGAAGTAAGTAAGCGACAGACCATTCTGATGGAAAGCCATCCAGAAGAAGATTACAACTGCGAATACCAGACACAGAGCTACAACACGCTGAGTTGTCTCCTCCTTAGTCAGCTCTGGCTCATTGCTTGAAGCCTGAGCCTTATCAGCCTTACCCTTACCACCTTCAACATGACGGAAAGTGCTGCGGAAAGCGTAGTAGATGGCGATAGAAAGAATCAGCGATGCACAAGCGATGGCGAAAGCAAAGTGATAGCTATCGTTTACGCTGGTACCCAGATTCTGCTGCGACCACTCCATGATACGTACAGCAGCTGTAGGAGCAAACAGGGCACCGATGTTGATGGCCATGTAGAAAAGTGAGAAACCAGCATCGCGCTTGTTAGCATACTGAGGATCGTTGTACAGATCGCCAACCATTACCTGGAGGTTACCCTTGAAAAGACCGGTACCGAAACCGATAAGTACAAGAGCTGCCAGCATCACAACGAGTGCGAATGTGTCGCCACCAAGAGGTATTGACAACAGCAGATAACCTGCAAACATAATCAGGATACCGATGGTAACCATCTTGCCGAATCCGAAACGGTCGGCCAGCCATCCACCTACAATTGGGAGGAAGTAGACAAGCATGAGGAAATCGCTGTAGATCTCGCCAGCCCATCCTGCATCCAGACCATAGTTAGCTCTCAAAAATAAAGCAAAAACGGCAAGCATGGTGTAGTAACCGAATCGCTCACCTGTGTTGGCCAATGCCAACGCAAATAAACCTTTGGGTTGATTTTCGAACATAATTAATTATTTATTTGATTTTAGAATTCTTTGTTCTAATTATATCGAACAGATAGGTACATTTCACAACTATATTACCGAAGTTTGAGCGCGAGAAGTAATCGCGCTTTGTGTTGCCATATATGTTACCCAATCCGTAGTAGTAGCGACCTTCAATCATAAAGTGGCCGAAATGGCGGTTGCTGAACTCCAATCCTGCACCTACCGCAATTCCGTAGTCGAACTTATTCTCAACGGCCATTGAATCCTGAGCCACAATATGCGATGAACGTATATTGGCATATTTATAATCCTTGCCATACTTTCCGTCTTTAATAGCAGGATCAAATGCCGGGTCGTGCACATCAAAATTGCTCTCGGTCTTATCGTTCAAGAAGAATCCAATCTGTGGTCCCAGATGTACGAAAGCCTGGAATCCATTACGCTCACGTCCCCATCCCAGTCGAGCCAATAGCGGAACCTGAACGTAAGTCATCTTACGTCTATAATAAAGGTTCTGCGATGGGTCGGTATGAAGCGGAACGGGTTTATCGCTATTATCCAGTATATCCTCGTTCCAACCTATCTGTGCAAAGTTAAGTTCTCCAGTAACTGCACATATACTACTGAAGTATTTCTCACAAGTGTAACGGGCTGTAAATCCTCCGGTGATGCCACCTAACATAGTCTGAGGCACCTTTGTAACAAAAGCCACATTACTCATTACGTAGCCACCATTCACACCTACAGCCAGATCGTTACGATACTCTCCAACCTGGGCTACCGATGATAAAATGAGAAAATGTAAAAATGTAAAAATTAAAAGATTGCGCTTCATCATCCTAACATTCCTCATCCTTTAGAACTTAATGGTTTCCACCCTACTGTCGGGAGTATAGTGAACAAACAATTGTGTGTGGTTGCGCAATCCGCCATTACCATAACGCTCAAACTGCAATGGTGTCTGAACATATTCCATATTACTCTTCTCGCCAAGGAACATCTTGCCCTCGCGGTGCATTCCTGTAAGGAAGAAGTATGCATGGTCGAAACCTGTAAGTGCAAATCTTGGCAGACTGTTCTGCATGTCGGTATGGAAATTCCAACGGAACTTCTGCTGCAGACGCTTTGTTGATGCCGACAGCGGATTATAGTAGAATACCGAAGGGATATAGGTATTGAACTTATAGAAGTTCTCCAGATGTGCACGGGTATACATCAACCACTCTGTATAACCGAACATGTTTATCACCAGATCAGGATCGGTAACCTTAAGTCCGTTGAGCTTAGAGAAAGCGATGCCGAGCTCTGGCGAACGACCAGTGTTAAGAATAACCACATTTGGTTTGGTACGACTGAAAGCCTTAGAGAAATCACTCTCGCCCGACTTAAGATTAGTAATCGAGAGCTCCATATTCTCCTGCTCCAGCTGTCGGCGCAAGGCAGAAGTGAAGCTACCCTTCTGACTGGTAGAGTCGTTACAATCGATTATAACTGTGTGGTAGTTCTTGAAACCCTTCACAAAGTGCTCGATTGTAGCATCGTCCTGAACAGTATGACTCTGGTATACCTGGTAGATATACTTATTGTCGGCCAACTGTGGTGCATTAATAGAGAAAGGTATAAGCAGCTTAATCTTATGCTTCTCTACAAAAGCCGACATGGCACTCATCTGCTTTGAGTAAAGCGGACCGATGATAAGATCGCACTTAGCGGCATTCTCATCACTTAGAATCTTGTTGATATCTCCATCCTCAGCAGCATTCCATGCATGTACGTCAACAGAGATGCCGAGTTTCTTAATGCTGTCGCATGCCATCAGCACACCACGATAGTACTCAACCATGCGTTTTCCGTCGCCGTTAATATCGTGCAGAGGCAGCATCACACCCAGTCGGATGGCGCGCTTACGCATATCGTCGGCATCTTCCTCTTCAGCAGGCTTAGCTACGGGTACTTCGGTCTGCAATGTTGAGAAAGGAATTCTCAGCACGGCACCTTTCTTCAGCTCGTATCCGGGAGTACTCATCTCGGGGTTTGCCTTCATCAGTTGTTCGATGGTGATATCGTACATACGAGAGATGCCGAAGATGGTCTCCTTCTTCTTCACTTTATGCAGTCCGCGTATCTGTTCGCCCTCTTGAGCCACGGCCACACCGACCGATAGCCACAGGACGGCAAAGAACAAAAAATATCTTAAAACTCGCGTCATATTTTCAAAATTTAGTCATTTCGCGTACAAAAGTACAAAATAATTGTGAATTGGGGATGAATCTTTATGAAATATTTAGTAACTTTGCACTTTAAATGAATAAAAAATGAGATTTTGGCAGATATTACTTACTATTTTTGCGATGTTTGTGTCGCTTTCGGCATCGGCACAGAGTGTCGAGATATCAGCAATTTATATTGACGATAACGGCATGGAGACTGAGACCAGAAACGATTTCAGCGGCCAGGCTCCTCTCAGTGTGTCGTTCCGTGCCAACCCTCAGGATATGGAAGGTCTTAACCCCACCTATGAGTGGCACTTCCGTATGGAGGGCGAAAGTAAGGATATCATGGTTCGCTACGAAGAGAACACCGACTACACCTTCACAAAGGCAGGTAAGACTTATGTAACCCTTTATGCCAATCTTGGTAATCAGGAGCGCGACTCATCACGAATCTGCGTAACCATAAGCGAGAGCAAGCTCCTTATGCCAAATGCATTCACACCAAATGGCGACACTCACAACGACGTATATAAGGCCAAGGAATACCAGAGTATTGTAGAGTTCCACGCGTACATATTTAATAGATGGGGCCAGAAACTCTATGAATGGACTAACCCTGCTGAAGGATGGGACGGAAATTACAACGACAGTCCCGTTAAAGAAGGTGTTTATTTTGTTGTGGTAAAAGCCCGTGGTGCCGATGGCATCGTATATAACATCCGCAAAGACGTTAACTTGCTTCGCGGATATACAAAGACTGAATAGCAATGAATAGAGAAGATGAAAAGATAAATGTGTACGGAGCTCGCGTACACAATCTTAAGAATATAGATGTAGAAATTCCCCGCAACTCACTCACAGTGATTACGGGATTGAGTGGCAGCGGCAAATCGTCGCTGGCTTTCGACACAATCTTTGCCGAGGGTCAGCGCCGATATATCGAGACTTTCTCGGCTTATGCCCGCAACTTCCTTGGGGGAATGGAGCGCCCTGATGTTGACAAGATTACCGGTCTTTCGCCAGTAATCAGTATCGAGCAGAAAACCACCAACAAGAATCCCCGTTCTACGGTAGGAACCACCACCGAGATTTACGACTACATGCGATTGCTCTTTGCCCGTGCCGGTCGCGCCTATAGCTTTGCTACCGGCGAGGAGATGGTACGTTATACCGAAGAGCGTGTGCTCGACATGATTACCCACGACTATGCCGGACATAAGATTTACATTCTGGCTCCTGTTGTACGTAGTCGTAAAGGTCATTACCGCGAGCTCTTCGAAAGCATGCGCCGCAAGGGTTACATGCATATTCGAGTTGATGGACAGATGCTGGAGATAGTGCAGGGCATGAAGGTTGACCGTTATAAGAACCACGACATCGAGGTTGTTATCGACCGCATGAAGGTGCCCGAGACTCCCGATGAGGAGCGTCTTAAGAAATCCATCTCTATCGCCATGAAGCAAGGCGACGGATTGATTATGATTCTCGATCAGGACACTGGCCAGATCAAGCATTTCTCCAAACGACTGATGTGCCCCACCACAGGCATCAGTTACTCCGACCCGGCTCCGAACAACTTCTCGTTCAACTCTCCTCAAGGAGCCTGTCCGCATTGCAAAGGTCTTGGTGTGATAAACCAGATTGACCTCGACAAGGTAATCCCCGACAAGAAACTCACCATCCGCGAAGGCGGTATAGTGCCACTTGGCAAATATAAGAACCAGATGATATTCTGGCAGGTAGAGGCCATACTCGCAAAGTTCGAGTGCGACCTCAACACCCCCATCGGCGAGATTCCTGACGATGCCATGACCGAGTTGCTCTATGGCTCGCTCGAGGATGTCCGCATCGACAAGGAGTTAGTACACACATCGAGCGACTATTTCGTTTCTTTCGATGGCATCATCAAGTATCTTCGCAATGTGATGGATAACGACGACTCAAGCGCCGGACAGAAATGGGCCGACCAGTTCCTTGCCGAGTGCACATGTCCCGAGTGTCACGGTCAGCGACTTAACCGCGAGGCCCTATCCTACACCTTCGGCGGACGCAACATTGCCGACCTTGCCAATATGGATTTGAAGGATCTCCGAACATGGATTGATGAGATAGAGAAGAAAGGCGAGCAAGGAGAAGCCAAAGAAATGTCAGAGAACGAGTACAAGATTGCCAAGGAAATCTTGAAGGAGATTAAGACCCGTCTTGACTTCCTGCTTGAAGTTGGTCTCGACTATCTCTCGCTCAATCGCCAATCGGCTTCATTGTCGGGTGGTGAGAGTCAGCGTATCCGTTTGGCTACTCAGATTGGTTCGCAACTTGTAAACGTACTCTATATTCTCGACGAGCCATCTATCGGACTTCATCAGCGCGACAACGAGCGACTTATCCGTTCGCTAAAGGAGTTGCGCGACCTTGGCAACACAGTTATCGTGGTTGAGCACGATGAAGACATGATGCGTAGTGCCGACTACGTTGTTGACATCGGTCCACGTGCCGGCAGAAAGGGTGGCGAGGTTGTATTCCAAGGAACGCCAGATGAGCTACTTAAGACCAACACACTTACCGCTCAATACCTTAACGGAACTACGAAGATTGAGTTTGGCGAAAGACGTAAAGGTTCTGGTCAGAGCCTTGTACTCCGTGGCTGTACAGGAAATAACCTCAAGCATATAGATGCCGAGTTTCCACTTGGCAAGCTTATTGTAGTAACAGGTGTCAGCGGCTCGGGCAAGTCTACACTCATCAACGAGACTCTTCAGCCCATCCTCTCGCAGCACTTCTACCGCTCACTGAAGCGCCCAATGCCTTACGAGGCTATTGAGGGATTGGAATATATAGATAAGGTGGTAAGTGTAGACCAGAGTCCTATCGGTCGCACGCCACGTTCTAACCCAGCCACCTATACCGGAGTGTTCAGCGATATCCGCTCGCTCTTTGTAAACCTGCCCGAGGCAAAGATCCGCGGCTACAAGCCCGGTCGATTCTCGTTCAATGTCAAAGGCGGACGCTGCGAGACCTGTGGCGGTAACGGTTACAAGACCATAGAGATGAACTTCCTTCCGGATATTCAGGTTCCTTGCGAGGACTGTCACGGCAAGCGATATAACCGTGAGACACTCGAGGTGCGTTACAAAGGCAAGTCAATAGCCGATGTTCTCGACATGACCATCAATCAGGCCGTTGAGTTCTTTGAGAATGTGCCCGACATTCTGCGTAAGATTAAGAGTATTCAGGATGTTGGCTTAGGTTATATCAAACTCGGTCAGCCCTCTACTACCCTTTCCGGCGGTGAAAGTCAGCGTATTAAGTTGGCCACCGAGCTGTCGAAGCGCGACACAGGTAAGACCATGTACATTCTCGATGAGCCAACCACCGGTCTGCACTTCGAGGATATCCGCATACTGATGCAGGTTCTGCAGCAGCTTGTAGACCGCGGCAACACGGTAATCATCATCGAGCACAACCTCGATGTTATCAAGCAGGCCGACTGGATTATCGACATTGGCCCCGAAGGCGGACGTAATGGTGGCGAGATTCTTGCCACCGGCACCCCCGAGAAGGTAGCAAAAAGTAAGCGGGGCTACACACCCCGCTTTATCCAAGAAGTTCTTAACAAGTAACTTTCTTTTAAAGCTTAAGCAAACCACCAAGGCCGCCTAATACCGACTCCTTCTTTGGGCGGCTACGTACGGTTATCTTCTGCTGGTTCTCGAAGGCGCTCTTGATAGCAGGACCGCCGTTCTTTACTGTGCAGCGCGACAAGGTGCCGCTCATAACCTCCTGCACCTTTACCTCGCCAATCTTCTTGTCAACCTTCTCGCCGGCAATCTCAATCTGGGCGAACACCTCGAATATCTGTCCGTTTTCGATACCCTTGTCGCTACCAATGCTGATATAGCAGCTCTTTGCGCCCTTCTTGTTGTCAACCTCGTCAAGAGCCTTGATGGTTGCCTCAACCTTGAAGTTCTCCTGCACAAAGCGATTCATACGTCCCTTTGCATCATTAGCAGCACGCATAATGGCCTCATCAGACGAGTCGCCTGTTGCGCTCTCGATATAAGTCTCCGAGATGCTTGTAACACCAGTTTCTGTATTAATCAGCGTGAGTGTGTAGTTAACGTCACCCTCGTAGTAATAAGTTGTCTTACCACTGATTGTAGATGATTTGTGGGCGCTGCTTACAGAGTTCAGGCTACCCTCAACCATCCACTGTATACCATTGTCGTTGAGAAACAGCAGTCGGTCGTTCTTCACCGTAGGCAGGTCGGTCATTGTACCTGCATCAACCACGGTAAGTCGGCCCGTACCAACCAGACCCGAGACAATGGCCTGCTGTACAGCATTACAAACAGAGTTGTTGCCTGTACTCTTGTTGGTAAACTTCTCTACTAACACACTTGGTTTGTCGTCCTGCGCCATTGCGCCAACAACACTCAGCAGCAGTGCTGCCATCACTAATAGTTTTCTCATCTCTCTCTTATTTTTTATTGTCCTTGTTCGGTTGTAGTATTATTATTTCTCTTCAGGAACGATCTCTGCTTAGGTTTCTGTGCAGGTGCTGGTTTATCAGCCTCATCAGCAGGAGTCTGCACTTTGGTAACAGCCTTTGGCATGGTCTCGAATTTCTTTGCAGCCTTATTGCCCATCTTCCAGTTGCGCCAATCGATCGAACCTACAGGAGCTGTAACCGTTGGAGTCTGACTCTTGTCGTTAGTTATTATCGATGTTTCCGAAACGTTCTTTGTAACATATTCGCTCAACTCTCCCAGAGTTACGGCGCCGCCACTCTTCTGCAGCTTGTCAAGCAGGAAGTATGTAAACAGTCCGTGCTCTTTCGACTTCAGCGGGTATGCAGTCTCATTGCCCTGAGCAGCCGAGAACACCACCATGTTTCCCGAAACCGGAGCACTCTTAGCCTTGATAGCCACGCCACGTGCAGCCTTCATCATGTCGCCCTCGCGCTTCGAGCCACTGAAGCAGGCATCTAGGAATACCAGTGTCTGCGATGCAGGCATAGCGCCAAGTCGCTTGTACAGAGCCTCGGTCGACAAACCGCTCGATGGCTCGGTGCTATATCCGTCAACAGGCAGCAGATAAGCCTTCTTGCTATCCTCGTCGGGCATACCGTGTCCGCTATAATATACGATGGCTCGTGCCTCTTTCTGCTTAACCTTTATAACCTTCTCAAGCCATGCCAGGTTGTAGTTCATATCATTAAGCGATGCATCGGGTACATATTTAATATTCTGCTCGGGCACACCAAGTGTCTTCATCAGGTAGCGCTTAAATATGGCACCATCGTTAAGTGCAAAAGGCACAGCAGCCTCGTGCTTATAATGCTCGTTCGAAATGATTACGGCAAAGGTGTTAGGATCTTCCTCGTCGGTAACAGCCACATAGGTATCCACATCCTTCTGTGCCCATCCCGAGTGTACAAAAGCCGTTATTGCAAATGCCAAAAGAATTAGTCGTTTCATAACAAATATAGTCTTAAATTGGTAATCAAACGTTGCAAAGATAAGCAATTATTCGATAACTTACAAATATTTTGTAAGTAAATTGCAATTAATTAGTTATTTTGTTGGTATTCCGAAGGAGTCATACCCACTTCCTTCTTGAATACCGTTTGGAAATAGTTGCGCGTGCTGAATCCGCAAGCCTGTGCCACAGCCTCGTTACTCCAGTCGCCATGCTGTTTAAGCAGTTGTTTAGCAGCCTCTATTCTGTTGTATGTTATCCAACTGCTAAACTGCCCGTGTTCGGTAGTCTTCAGCCACGCTGTCAGTTCGTAGCGGTGTACACCCATCTCGGCAGCCACGGTCTTTATCGTTATGCCGCTGCTACGGTATTTCTCTTCGGCCACCCATCGTTCGGCAGTTTCGGCTATACGTGGCAGTTCGTCGTTAACTATCTCCTCGCTCTGCATCTCGCTGCTTATCACCTCTTCCTCGTTCTCTTCGGCCTCGCGCATACGCCTTGCAGCATTAGTACGTATGTAACCGATGAACTGCAGCCACATATAAAACAGACCTACAAACAGCATTAGTGCGTAAACGGTCAGTATCACTCCCTGCAGATAAATCAATATCGGCGCCATCAGTGCCAGCACTGTAGGCACGCCAACGCTCCATCGCATCCAGTTCAGCAGGTTGCTGCGCTCTCGGTCGTAGTAGTTGGCCAGCGCCAGTCGCATACGTCGCAGCTCCAATGTCTCCAGATAGGCATAATATAGCTGCATTGCCGCATAGCACACGCTGGCTATCATCTCGGCATTGCGCATCTCGGGCGTGTTGCTCATCAGTTGGCAGCCGTTCATCTGCCCCACTGTCACCATTATTCCGGCAGCCACCACCCATGTCACTGGTCCTAATAAATACTCACACAGCCTGATACGACCTTGACGTTGCAGGTTGAGCACCGACAGCGATATCAGCACAGCGCAAGGGATAAAGAACAACAGGTTGACGAACACGGCCTGTGTCACGCCCTGAGCACGGAATCCGTAGTGGTATTGCAGTGCAAACTGTAGTCCCAGCAGTGCCAGACCGCTGGCCATCAGCCATCGCGACCTGTTCACCACGTGGTCGTAGTTCACCCGTCGTGGCATCCAGAATGCCAATGCCACCGTCATCAGTGCCATCAGCATAACCGCCGTAAATTGCATATTCTCTACCATACAGTTTGCAAAGGTAATAAAAAACTCCAAACTAGGTGTACAAAATCTTATTTTTTTCGATTTTATACACCTAATAATTGATGATTATACACCAATGCGTGTCATTATACACCTATTTCTATATATAATATATACCTTTGCAATAAAAACAAAAATATTGCAATATGATTAGGTTTTTACTTAAACAAACTAAAAGCCATCGCGCAGCCATTTTACTGCTGGCGATGCTGTGTACTGTCTCCACGGCGTGGGGAGAAGAACTAACAAAAGCCAAGGTGGAATACATTGGCGAAGGCGGAGAAGTCAAAACGGCAACCGACGTCCCGATTCTCACTGAAGATTACCTATATTATCTGAATAAGAAGATTGGGTCGGCGAACAATGAAACATGGTACTACGTTGAAAACGAATTAGATTTTTCAGAAGATGTTATCTATTTAAAGGGTACAGTAAACATTATCCTTGGGGATAAAGCTGATTTAAAAGCTGCAAACTTTTATGGAGAAGATGCTACACTGAACATCTATGGAACAGGCGAACTGACTTTAAATTCTACCAATTATCAATGCATCGTCTGTACCAATCTCAATATTTATGGCGGCACAATCAGTGCCAATACCGAGAATAATGATGGAAAAAAAAGACCAACCATTGTTGGAGATAATAGTGTAAATATTTACGGTGGCAAAGTTACTGTTACTGGAGAATGCGGCATTCAATCAAGTATTATAAACCTCGGCTGGATATCGCCTGATGATTATATCAACGTCAGCAATTATGGTGGAAATGTAACCATTCTCCCGGGAAAGGAGTTTTATTACAACAATACTGAGAAAGTTTCTTTTGATGACAACATTTCCAATGACGATATCAAGGGTAAAAAACTTCAACCAGTTGTAGCATCTATCGCCATAGATGGCAGTAACGAAACTATATACTCTTGTCTGACCGAGAACAGCGTTTTTAATAGAAGCGACCACGACGTCAACATAAAGTTGCTGACCGACGCGAACTTTTATAGGAGTCGAATCATTTTCGACAATAATAATTCAGAAACTGAGGGCGAAACGACGCACAACACAAAGATTACCCTCAACTTGAACGGTCACACCGTATCAAGCACTGGGACTACAGTTATAAATATTAACCAGAGAGCAAATGTGGAGATTACCGATTTCTCAGACGAGAAGAACGGCACAATATGTGGTAGGAGTAATAGGGCTACAAGTATTGAAAATTACGGTACATTATCCGTGAGCAATATCAAAATCATAAATACTTATCCTGATAAAGACAACACAAACGTAACAAAAGGTATTTTTATCCATGATAACAGTAAGGTTACCATTGGCAGCGATATCAGCTTTCGTGGTTTAAGATTCGGCATTTATACCTATTACGATAATGGTGAACCAATTAGGACCCGCGCTATGACACGTACCGTCAGCAACGAACCTGCCAAGCTTTATATCAATGCCCTCCCAACATTCGAATCGTGCATTTATGATATTGAGTTGATTAATGATATTATCATGGACTTCAGCAAAGCCACAGCTCCGCTTGCTCTTGTCGACGGTCAGAAAAAGATTACTTTTAATCATTATAATCCTAGTCCTGTTAAATTATTCACAAAGGACTACAAGCGCGCTTTCACTAACCCTACAACTGGCGTCATTACTAATCCTAACGACATCTTTGAATATTATTACGGAGAGAATTATGGAGAGATCTATTATGCATTTGGCGAGGCTATCTTCTCTTCTAAAAATGACACTCACCTCTCTGTGGTTACCTCTGATGCGTCGGGCACCATCAGCAACCTCTTCGGTTATTTAGAAACACGCGCAGATGATAGCAACACCTACCTAATCACAGCTCTCAAAAACCTGGAAAATGGCGGCACCGTGCAGCTGTTTTCGGACATCACAGGCGCCACCAAGCCTTACGTCATCAATAAGGGCACAGCAGAAGATCCTGTCACCCTCGACCTGAATGGTCACACGATTACTGGTGATTTAACCGTTGAAAGTGGCTGTAAACTAATGCTTATTGATAGCTCTAATGGGAATGGCCATATCAAAGGCGCCATCTCTGTTCCCGTTGATGCGCTACAGAACTGCCTCACAAACTGGAGCGAAAAGGCAGACACCATCAAGAGTACAGGCAAAATTAAGACTGATATTATAAATAACCTGACCTGGACACTAACAAAGGCTGATGGCGACAAGATAGACGGCAACTTCCCATTGAAGTTAATTATTGAGGGCAATGGCACTATGGGGGCATTTAGTTGGTATGGCGCTCCATGGTATGCTGTTCACTCATATATCACAGAAGCATCATTGCCAGAAGGTCTGGATCAAATTGGAGTATATGCTTTTCAGGATTGTGCAATAACCAGTATCACAATCCCTGCTTCGGTAAGGGAATTAGATTACGCCTTTTATAACTGTAAAAAACTCGCTAATGTTACTTTCAAAGGAAATATAAAAGAAATCGGTGTTAATGCATTTAACGGTTGTTCAGCTCTTAAGGAGATTACGTTGCCAAATAGCGTTAACAAACTTGGACAAAATGCATTCTATAATAGTGGTTTAACCCGCATTACAATTCCTGGTTCGGTATCCAAGATTCCAATGAGTGCCTTTTCTGATTGTAAAAGCCTTGCTGAGGTAACTCTGTCAGAGGGATTAGAAGAAATAGATTGGGCATTTAGTGGTTGTACATCCCTAACCGAAATAAATATACCATCTTCGGTTACAAGTATCGGACAGAATAGCTTCTACGGTTGCACGTCACTGAAAACGGTACGTATCAACAGCACCAAGGCCACATGTCATTACTTGGCATTTTCTGGCAGTACCACTACCTCTCTTGAGCGAATCATCGTGCCCAACGCAGCAACCATTGCTAAATACCTAGAGGATAAGTATTTTAATTCTTGGTATGGAAATAAGATTGGTGCAGAAGGCTATTGCGGTGTAGATGATGCCAACGATGGCAAGAATGTAAAGTGGAGCCTGATGCCTATTGCTGACGAGTACATCAATTTTGGCAGTGAGGATGATCCTGACGAAAGACAGGCATATGCACTCAGCATCACCAAGAATACAGATGCCGAGAATGCAAACCTCGCAATGAAAGAGAATCCTCAATCTGACAACTGGTATGAAGATAGTAAAACTCTAGATGGTATCCATAGTGTGATAAAAACTGTTACTATCGAAGAGGGCATAACCAACATTGGCGAGAATGCATTCAAGAATTGCATCTACCTCGAGACAGTAGCTGTTCCTGCAACCGTATCAGAGATAGGCGAATATGCATTTTATGAATGCCGTAAACTCACCAAAGTTAACATCCCGGAAGGTGTTACTAGCATTGGTGATTGGACATTCTATAAATGCTGGTGTCTGCCATCAATTGAGATTCCATCTACTGTAAGCAATATTGGAACATGTGCTTTCTCCGAATGTACCAGCCTTACTAACATGGTTATTCCTAGCAAAGTTCAGACTATCGCTTTGGGAGCATTTGACGGTTGTAATTTAATAAAAACCATACAGGTAAAAGCTACTATACCGCCGACTATCGAAAACTATGGCAACTACGAAAATAGTGCTCCTTTCTATCATTGCAATTCTCTTAAGCATATTATCGTGCCTGATGTGGAGGCTTACTCTGCAGCATACGGCTGGAACTCTATTACTGAAAAGAACAACATCCTCCCCCTGTTGTGTGCTGATAAGACGATGCTGTTTGCAAAGGATGCATCAAACAACTATATGACTTGGTGCTCGGACCTCGAGTATACCAAGCCTGAGGGATGTACAGTTTATACCGTTAGCGGTGTGAGCAATGATGTGGTAAACGTAGCTGAGGTTGAGGGCGATGTGATCCCAGCTTACACACCAGTGCTGATTCATCGTGCTGAGGGCGAACTAAAGGATGACATTAAGGCTGAGTATAGTGCGGTAGTAGAAAGCGTAAACGCCAACGGCACAAGCTATAATGAAATCGAAATATACACTCGTGATTATCAAGAAACTGTTATAGCAAGTTTTGAAGGTGGCTGTGTATATGGAAACACCGGTGCAGTTCTGAATACAAAGAATGTTGGCAGGGTCGTAAATGACGAGATTTCATCAACTTATGCGCTCTATGGCGACAAGTTCCTGATGATAGACGCTGATGAAGGTATTCCTACACACCGCTTCATCATGCGAGTATATCATAATACCGATAATGTTCATTGCTCTCGCAGTATGGCGATTGGTGGAACAGATGATGGAACAACAGCTATCGACGACATCACCCCTGCCCTCTCCGAAGACGAGGGAGAGTGGTACGACCTGCAGGGACGTAAGCTCGGCGGCAAGCCTACCCGCAAGGGACTATATATTAATAAAGGTATGAAGATAGTAATCAAATAATGAATAGGAGGATAAGTAAGATGAAAAATATAATTAAGATATTCACCCTGTTGGTTGCACTGCTGATTGTCACAAACTCTGCAGATGCACGACTGCGTGGCGGAAGTGATCGTGTAGCAGCTGGCACCGTCAAGGGCGGTACATTGAGATTCTTCACCGATGAAAAATGTGAAACTGAAATCGACGATAAAGTTGCTGCAGGCAGCACCGTCTTCATCAAGGCTAAGGCCGATTGGGGTAAGCGCCTGGGCACTGCCGATGCCAATGGTAAGGTTTCGTTTATCACAGCAGAGCAGACCGTCAATAGCACTGTTGCCCAAACACGTGGCGAGATAGGTCTTGGCGAGTCTATTGATGTAGTATTTGTTAAGTCAAAGTTAGACGAAGGCATCTATAAGTTTGTGATGCCTACCGATGCAAAAGTCAACGTAAAGGTATCAGCCCAGTTTGCCGATCCCGATCCCAACCTTAACGTGCAGATAACCAGCGTAGCCGCTAATTACAATGTAGACGAGAATGCGGCTGAGGGCACTATAGTGGGAAAGCTTACTGTGACAGATAAGACTAAGGTTGACGGAGCATACGAGAGTCTGAACTACACGCTGACCAGCGATTTTGACGCTGACGTGCTCAACGACATATTCGAGGTGAACGAGGTGAACAACTTTGCCGGTGTACGCACAATAGAAATCAGCGCAAAGAACCAGGAGAAGCTGGACTTTGAATACATTAAGTCATTCATAGCAAAACTGTATGTGGAGAACACGTCAGGCGACTATGCCGCAGCAAGGTTCAATATCAACATTAATAATCTGAACGAAGATTTTACTCTGGAAAATCAGACATTCACGCTGGCAGAGAAGCAAGAAAATGGCAAAGACTGGCCTGCAGGAACGGTTTTCGGAAATGTAAAGGTCACCGCCTCTGACAAAAACACATCTGATTATATATTTAAGGTAACAACCTCTGGTATTCCTTTCAACTTCTATCAAGGTACAAACGATCTTATTATTACCGATGGAAGCGCTCTGGATTACGAAACCAAACCTACTTGGACATTTAAGATTTCGGTATCTGATGGCGAGTACACTCACGATGCCACAATCACAATCAACCTGACAGATGTGAACGAGGCACCACAGATTTCCGATTGCAAAAAGGAGTACACCATCAAGGAAAATTCAAAAAATGGCACCAAGCTCGGTTCTATTACCGTTAAGGATTACGACAAAGTTGAAGGACAATACGAGCAGTTTACTTATACGCTGTCATTATTGAATGACGCCCTTGAGGTTAAGGAGTCCGCTAATAATGCTGGTGATAGAATTGTATCGATTGTAGTAAAGGATGAGTCGAAGCTGGACTACGAGAAGCTGTATAACGAAACAGAAGAGAATGCGATAATCCCCATCACCATCACAGCTACCGATACCCAAGGCAATTCGGCATCGGTAAAGACAAAGATTGTCATTGAGGATGTAAACGAAAAGCTAACAGCTAGAGGCGGCACGTTCCATCTTAACGAACACTCACCTATCGGCAGCAGCGTTGCTGAAGAGTATGATGAAGAAGGTTACATAAAGGCTGTAGCTAAAGTGGAGGCCGAAGATGAGGATAAATACAATCCTGACTTCAGCAAACTCTCATATACCATATCTAAGAACAATACAAGTTCTGGGGCTGCTGATGCAAAGAAGTTCAACATCGATCCACGCACTGGTCGTATCACATCGGCTGATGAGTTTGATTATGAAAAGGAGACTAAGCATAAATACTCCTTCTTGGTAAATGTATCTGATGGTTACTTCTCTTCAGATGTAGAGGTGACTGTAAATATCCAAGACATCACGGAGCCAACTTTTAAGTATGATGATGATGTCGACGTGTATGTAAAAGAGGACACAAAAGCTGGTGAGAAAATAGCTGACTTTAAGGAAATTCTTGATAGAATCAAGGCTAAAGAAGAAGATATCCGAGACAGATTCAAGGAGATTACTGGTAATCTCTTATTTTCTATTGACCAGGAAGCCAGTGCAAGTGCAAAAGGACTCTTTGAGATAGACGATCAAGGATTCATTAAAGTTAAAAACAGTCTTGATTTTGAGAACTTATATCCTAACAATAAATTTACAGTAGTTGTTGAAGTCATTGGTCAATCTAGTAATAACAACGATATTAAATTACCTTTCAACGTAAAGATTGAAGTTACCGATGTAAACGAGGCACCTACAACTAAAGACGTTACGATTAGCATACCAGAAACCAAGACATCCACTGATGGTGAAATAGGAAGAATCACGGCAACCGATCCTGATTTTATGTCAATAGTATCTGGATGTGCCACCCCTAATGGCAAACATCCTTTAGGCTTTAACAAGCTGTACTACTCGCTGAATGAGGTTCTTGAGGTGAATGGCAGCACCGACTTCCCATTCGAAATTAATGAGAACACCGGTGCTATCACAGTAAGAGAGGGCGAGACACTCAACTTCTCTAAGCAGAATCAGTATCAGTTTGTGGTAAAGGTAACTGATTGCGCCATTGATGAGAATAATCCCAAACAGTCAGATATAGCAAAATTTACCATCAACATTACTGATATTAACAATGCTCCTAAGTTAGTAACTCTGGACGATGTTTATGTGGTTGAAGAAAATGTGAAGTCAGGTACAGAGGTAGATGGCAAACCTATCGTAGTTTACGACGATGACGCAACAGATGTAGACAAGCTGACAATCACCCTAACTGATAAGAACGCTACTGCAACGGTAGACGCTGCTAATCTTTTTGATGTAGTACAGGTGGGCAAGACAGACAGCAATACCCACGAGAGCACATTCGTTATCCAAACCAAGGACGATCTGGATTATGAGGCTATCTATAATTCTGAGATTAAGGATGCTATATTCGATGTAAAGCTGACCATCGTGGACCAAGGAGGAAACGAGGCATCAAAGGACTGTCAGATCCGCGTAATCGATGTAAACGAGAAGCCAAATACTGCTATGACCTCTTTCGAATTTAAGGTAAAAGAGAACAACTCTAAACCTATAGTATTGGGAAATATTGAAGCAAAAGACCCCGACATTTTCAATACTGAATATGGCACCCTGTACTACTCGCTCGATGGTGACGAGGCCGCTCAGTTTATGATAAATGCTTCTGGCAATATCTCAACTATTAATGGTGCCAAACTTGATTACGAGACAAAGAACACCTATGAATTCAGGGCCTTTGTTACCGACAAGAAGCATACGATTAGCGTTCCTGTAACCGTTAATATCGACAACGTGGTCGAAGCACCTGTATTCGCAGAAAAGAACCCAGTACTGCTGGTTGATGAGTATGCAGAGATTGGTAGCAAGGTTGGCATTGTATCAGCTAACGATGATGATATAAAGAATGGTAAAACAGGCAAGCGTCCTACATATTCGTTAGAAGCTACAGACTATGTCGCCGATGATTACAAAGCATTTGAAATAGATAAGTCAAGCGGTGTAATCAAAGTGAAGGCTCACCCAATAGAAAGTTTCAATACTAAGCACGAATATAATGTTCGTGTAGTGGCTACCGACGGAGATGATCCTTCGCTCACCGATTATGTAGACGTGGTTATCAAGACTCGCCTGAAGATGGAGAACCTGTTCAGCACAGGCAACACATTTACCAGCTATGTGGCTCCCGACAACATGGCTGTGCCCGAGGGGCTCTCGGCCTATGTAGTGACCGACATCGACGGTGCATCGGCTGCCATCCAGCAGATTGACTATCTGCCACAGTCGGTACCCGTACTAATTAAGCGTGCCGACAATGATGTGAACCTATTTATGGCAACCACCGGCAACGGTACTTCATTCTACGTAAACAAGCTCCAGATAAACGAGACCGACAGAGAGGTATCGGTTGGCGAGCTCTACCTGCTGTACCGCGATGAGTTTGTGCTCACCAGTAGCGGCACCCTACCCGCAGGCAGTGTTTATCTGCCTATCAACGATGTTGTAGCTAAGACTCGTAGTCTTACTATCGGCGACGGAGAGGATGGAACCACTGGTATCGACGACATCACCCCTGCCCTCTCCGAAGGCGAGGAAACTTGGTACGACCTGCAGGGCCGCCGACAGGGCAGCAAACCTACCCGCAGGGGCATCTATATCAGCAACGGACGTAAAGTGGTAATTAAGTAATGTAAAGGAGGAAACGTAAGATGAAACAGATAATAAGATATATTTCAGTTGTAGTGCTGCTGATGTTCAGCACAGTAGCATTCGCAAGGGGCGGAGAAGAGGTTAAGGTTGAGATTGCAACCCTTACTAACGGTACCATTACCAGCAGTCTTGAGGGGCAGACATGCACACTCACCGTTACACCTGCTGCAGGATACTACATCCGTAAGGACGACATCACCGTGCAGAAGACCGTCAACCCCGGAGCAATAACCCGTGGCGACATTAACTTTACCGATAAACTTTCGCTGAAGGGCGACGATCCCGCAGCTCTCAGTGCAGCACGCACCTATACATTTGATATTCCCGAGGGCTATAATGCCTACGTTACAGCATCATTCACTGCTTGCACCAAGATTTCTCTTAGCGTGAGCATGAGCGATTGGACATTCGACAGCGAGGCCAGCAGTCCATCGGTAACGGGCAACACCGGCAATGCCACCGTAACTTACAGCTATGCCACTAAGGGTAGCACCGAGTTTGCAGCCGACAAGCCCGTAAATGCTGGCGAATACACCGTAAAGGCCGCCGTACCCGCCATCGGCATCTACACCGCCGGCGAGGCCACAGCCAACTTCACCATCAGCGCTGCTAATGGAGCTGTAACCGCGCCTACTGCTATCGCTAACCTTGTTTATAATGGTAAGGCTCAAGATCTGATTGCAAAAGGTTCGTCTACTACTGGTACTATCCAGTACTCGCTGGATGGCAAAACTTACTCAGAGGCCATCCCACAGGGCACCGACGCCAATGAGTACACCATATATTATAAGGTAGTGGCCGCTGCCAACTATAAGGATGTAGCCCCAGCAACCATCAAGGCCACCATAGCTCGCAAAGCCGTTACCGTTCGACATCACCGTAACTGGCGAGGCCGTGCAGGGTAACTATAGCGTAACTTTCGTTGGAGGCAAACTCACCATCAACGCAAAGGCAGAGCCTGATAACCCAGATACACCCGATACGCCAGATACTCCGGATAAACCAGATACACCTGACACGCCAGATACTCCGGACACACCGGACACCCCTGATACACCAGACACACCGGATACCCCTGATACGCCAGATAACCCTGATACACCAAATACTCCGGATACCCCTGATACGCCAGATAACCCTGATACACCAGATACTCCGGATACCCCGGACACACCGGACACCCCTGATACACCAGATACTCCGGATACACCAGACACACCTGACACGCCTGATACTCCGGATACACCTGATACTCCGGATACTCCGGATACACCCGATACTCCAGTGGAGCCTAATCCCGAGGTGGTGAATCCTGAAAACATGGTAACTGTGGGCGATAAGGTTTTCTACGAGCCAACAGATGAAACCAAGGAGGTGCTAAAA
>CADCEF010000025.1 GCA_902800365.1 uncultured Prevotella sp.
GTTTTTTCTTCAATTTTTGCTCATTATTCAAAGAAATGTGCTATTTTTGCATCGCGTTAGTGCAAGAGAGAAATGACAACAGTAACAGAGCAAACGATCGACATTGATCAGATCCTCAAAGGGAAGATGGGCGCAAAGGCTAAATTTGTGCCTCGTCCGTTGGTTAGTTGGCTTAAGAAAATAGCCCATCAGGACCAGGTAAACGCATTCCTTTGGGAGAGTCGCGATAAGGTTGGCGTAGAGTGGTTGGAGGAATGCGTAAATTACCTCGATATGACTCTGAATGTCGTTGGAAAGGAGAATCTTCCTGATCCTAACGATGGCAAACTATATACATTTGTTAGCAATCACCCCTTGGGCGGTGAAGACGGAGTGGCTCTTGGAGCCATTATTGGCAGATTCTATGATGGACGGTTCCGTTATCTGGTAAACGATCTGCTGATGAATCTTCCTGGTCTTGCACCATTGTGTATTCCCATCAACAAGACGGGCAATCAGAGCCGTAACTTCCCTGCTATGGTTGAGGCTGGGTTCAAAAGCGATCATCACATGCTGATGTTTCCTGCTGGAATCTGCTCTCGCAAGAAGAATGGTGTTATCCAGGATATCCCATGGAAGAAAACCTTCATTTCGAAGAGTGTGGAATATCAGCGAGATGTGGTGCCCATCCACTTTAGTGGTGAAAACAGCAAGTTCTTCTATCGCTTGGCTAACTTTAGCGATAAGCATCTGCCATTTAATCTGGCGATGCTGTTTCTTGTCGATGAAATGTACAAAAACGTGCACAAAAGCTTTGAAGTAAAGATAGGAAAGCCTATTCCCTGGCAAACGTTCGATAAGTCGAAAACACCGATGGAATGGGCCGAATTTGTGAGAGAACAAGTCTATAAACTATAAACAACTAAGAAAGAGAGAGAATGGAACAGGAAATTATCCAGCCTATAGCCAAAGAGATTCTCAAGAGTGAACTAACTCCTGATCGACAGCTCCGTATGACTAACAAGAGTCATAATGAGATATATGTAATCACAGCCCATAATGCTCCTAATGTGATGAAGGAGATAGGTCGACTTCGCGAGATAGCATTCCGTGAAGCTGGTGGAGGTACAGGAAAGGATATGGATATCGATGAATTCGATACTTGTGACAATTGTTACAAGCAACTGATTGTATGGAATCCTGAGGCTGAGGAGATTATTGGTGGCTATAGATATCTGCTGGGTACTGATTGGGATTACGATGAAAAGGGACAGCCTATTCTGGCTACCAGTCATATGTTCCATTTCTCCGATAGATTCATTAAGGAATATGCTCCCTGGACCATAGAACTCGGACGTTCATTTGTCTCTCTTCCTTATCAGAGTTCTCGTATGGGTGCCAAGAGCTTGTTTGCTTTGGATAATCTTTGGGACGGACTTGGTGCGCTTACAGTGATCAAGCCAAACGTTAAGTATTTCTTTGGCAAGATGACCATGTATCCTTCGTATATCCGCAAGGGTCGCGATATGATTCTCTATTTCCTGAAGAAGCACTTTGATGACAAAGAAAAGCTGATTATCCCGATGAAACCGCTGGAAATGGATACTGATCCTAAGGAGTTTGAGCATCTTTTTGCAGGCGAGTCTTTCAAAGAAGATTATAAGGTTCTGAATGGCGAAATCCGCAAGTTGGGTTATAACATTCCGCCATTGGTTAATGCTTATATGAGTCTTTCGCCAACAATGAAACTGTTTGGTACAGCCATAAACTACGGATTTGGCGATGTTGAGGAAACTGGTATCCTGATTGCTGTGGATGAGATTCTCGAGGAGAAGCGTGTACGCCACATCGACTCGTTTATCAAGGAACATCCTGAGGCTCTGAAGATTACTAGTGGAGCTAACAAAGTTATCTATAAAGAAAAGTAAGTTAAAAGATTTAACCTAAAGATAACATACCTTTTTATATTATTATAAGAAATTCATCGTACCTTTGCAAACGGATATAATAATACAAAGGCGATGAAGAAGGCAATGATGTATCTACTTTTGGCATTGGGCATCACACTCGTTGTGATGTTCATTGGTGGTGCTATGGTAGGATTAATTGCCGGTTTCATCGATGGTTTTAGCGGAAATCAGATAGGAACCACCACTTCGATGAGTGTGATGGTTTATGCCGCATCCATATCTGTTATCTTGTTATGTGCCATTCTTAACTGGGTGTTTCTGAAGCTTGGTTTCGCAAAGTATTCTTTGGGTCGTATTCCTAAGCAGAATTCAGTTCGTATCAAGGTTGTTGCAGGTATGATTCTTGCGATGGCGGGCTTGGCGGTACTGCATTGTTTGATGATGGATGTTTTGCATGATGTAGAGGATGATGCCTTGATAAAAGAATCGTATGCTTGGATGTGTCAGCACCCTGTTTTTACTATATTGATACTTGTAATTGTAGAAGCAACAGGTAATTTGGTTATTTATGGCGCAGTACTCCGTGAAATCTTGGAATGGAAGCATCGTCCTGTAATCATTATTCCTGTTTTTGCAGCAATTATGGGCGCTTTAAGTCTTATAGGTGGTAATCCAATGCTGATGTTGCCTGCGTTCATGATGGCTCAAGTAGAAGGTTATATGTATGAGTATTCACGTAGCATCATACCTATTATTATTGGTGATGTGGCCTTCTGGATTGTTATGTTGTGTCTTGCTGGTATTCCAACTCAAGGATGGTGGTTCTTTGTAGCTGCTGCGTTGGCAGTTCCAGGTGTTCTCCTTGCTTTGAACCCCATGGAACCTTATAAACCAATTGACTAAATATTCCCAAGGTGGGAATAAAATGTTCCCAGGCTGGGAACAAAACGTTCCCTTACTGGGAATATTATGCTTCAACTAATAACTGAAGTCCTATGCCTCTGACTGTTTTGAGATTAATCTTAGGTTCGTCAGCCAATACTTTGCGAAGCTTATTGATGAATACATCGAGACTTCTCGATGCGAAGTAATCATCTTCTGTATTCCAGAAACGACTCAGGATAGCTTCTCTGCGCACTACGTTGTTCTTGTTCTCTGCCAAAAGCTGCAGAATCTGCGCTTCTCGTTGGGTGATGGTTTGTGATGTGCCTGTTTCATCATTGCGGAGTGTAGCGTGATTGGCATCCAGCGTGTACTTGCCCAGTTTATAATGGCTGGTCTCATTTTGAGTTTTAGCACCACCTCGCATTTTCATAAGTGCCTGGATATGAGCATCGAGTTCCTCTGGAACGAATGGTTTCTTTACGTAGTTGTTGATACCTAAGCGATAGCCGGCCTTGACATCGTTAGGCGAGGTGAGAGCCGAGGTGAAGATGATAATCACATCGCCATCCGTCTCGCGGATACGTTCCACCATCTCGAAACCGTTCATGACTGGCATGTCAATATCCGAAATGATAACGTCTGGGTGAATTTCTTCCCAGGCTTTAACACCTTCCTTACCATTTTTGGCTGTAGATACTTCATAGCCGCCAATGATGTCTTCCAAACCAGTCTTCTCGATGTAAGCGAGCGATTCGTCGTCTTCAACTAACAATAACTTTATCATACGTTCTTAGGGATATAAAGTGTAAACTCTGAATATTTGTCTTTCTCACTTGACACAGTGACCTTGCCGCCGTGGGCTTGCATTACCTGGTCGACATAGTTCAAACCCAAACCAAAACCTGATACGCCACCTTTGCGGTTCTTCTCATGTATGGCAGCCCGACCAAACTTGTCGAAGATAATCTGCTGTTCTTCTTTGGTGATGCCAATACCATTATCGCGTACCTTTAATAGTACGTTTTTGTCTGTGTCTATCGTTGAAATCTTGATTTTTATCTCGTCCTTAGAGTATTTGATGGCGTTGTCTAACAGGTTCGCAATGGCCTCAGTCAGATACTGTTCGTCGGCCAATACGTTCTTTATCTTTAGGTCTGTTACAATCTCCAAAGGTTTATCTGCCTTAGCCTTTGCTTTGTCGATTAAATCGGCAATTATTGGTTCTATATTTATATCCCACTTGTTCAGGATGAGCTTCTTGTTCTCTAATTTTGAGATGGTAAGAAGTTTGTTGACGAGGGCTAACAGATGTTCTGCCTCTTCTTCGATGATGGTATAGTACTTTTCCTTAATCTGTGGTTTGTCGTCAACCTTCCCGCTATGTAGAAAGTGAGCCCCCATAATTATCGATGAAAGCGGCGATTTCATATCGTGAACCATCGCGTACGAGAAGTCGTTGCGAAGTTCAGCCATCTGCTCCTGCTCTGTAATAAACCTTAGTAGTTGCACTATGATGATAGCGAAGAAACCAAGGATAAATGCACTCAGCAGGAATAGCGGACTGAGTTTCTGTGCCAGTTCTGGGTAGGGGTTGTTTAGTGCAAGTTGTATTGATTTTGACTGATCTCTGCGAATGCTAACGGGATGAGTCATTATTGACCACGAAGAGTTGTTATCGTTGTTTTTTCTAATGATATTCCCTGATGCATCTAATTCAAGTACGGTAAAGTTGCGATTGATTTCTGCTACACTAAGCAGTGAGTCAACGTATATGGCAACGGTATCGAGTGAAATCTCTGAGTGGTAGTCCTTGCTTAAGGCGTCGTTTATGCCCTCGACTGATGATGCTAGCGAGATGTTGCCTCGAGCTTCAGGTAGACTTAGGGTGTCGTCTTTAGTCACAATGTCTGCACGAGTGTAACCTTCGTAAAACATGGCCCATGTAAGCTGGTTGCCTGCACGCTCAGTAATATCCTTGGTTACTGAGCGGTAAGTCATCCACATATATAGTGCCAGCAACAGCAAAACTGTAACTGCACTTACTATCGACACATATTTGTATTTGCTGTTATGCATAATCGTTTGCAAAGATAGTGCAAAAATAAATAAATACTTATACTGTCGGACATGAGTAGTGTGACTTTTACAATTTCTTAACGTAGAGAGACTTACTACCTTAATATATAATTTGTATCTTTGCAACCAAAAACCAAATTATTACAAAATAGAATGATCAGAAAAGTATGTTTAGTAGCTGCATTGATGGCAACAAGTCTCTGTAGCGCAGAAGAGGTGATAGTGAAATCACCAAGTGGAAATCTTGAAGTTGTAGTAAACGACGAAGGCGGAAAGGCCACATATCAAGTGTCACTTGATGGCAAGCAGATGGTGACAAAATCAAATCTCGGACTTAACACCAGCATTGGTGATCTTACTAACGGACTTAAGATTCTTGGCTGTAAGACAGAGGCTGTTGAGAAGCAGTATGATATCCGCAATATCAAGACTTCGCATGTTGATTATAAAGCAAATAAACTAGTCTTGACTCTTGAGAATCAGAAGAAACTCAAGATGACCATCACTTTTATGGTATCAGATAACGACGTAGCTTTCAGATATGGTATCGCCAAAGGTCCTCGCGACAAGCAGCGTACCTTGATTTTTGGCGAGGCTACAAGTTTCAACTTCCCCGATGGAACCACTACATTTATCACTCCACAGATTGGGCCGGAAACAGGTTGGGCTCAGACAAAGCCAAGCTACGAGGAGGGCTACAGCGTGGATGGTCAGATGAATGTTAAGTCGCACTATGGTCGTGGTTACACCTTCCCATGTTTGTTCCATCTTTCTGATGGATGGGCTCTGGTAAGCGAGACAGGTACTACAGGTGCCTATTGCGGCACCCATCTGTCTGACTATCAGCCAGAAAGCGGTTATACTATCGCATTTCCTGATAAGGGAGAGAATGGCGGATTTGGTTCTGAGTTTGTAGCCATGTCATTACCCGCAGAGACGCCTTGGCGTACTATTACTGTTGGTAAAACCTTGAAGCCTATTGTAGAGACCACAGTTAGCTACGATGTTGTAGATCCACTTTACGAGCCTGCTTACGATTACAAGGCTGGTCGTTACACATGGAGCTGGCTTATCTGGCAGGATGGTGCTACTAACTACGATGATCAGGTAAAGCTCATCGACTTGGCTTCTACTATGGGCTACGAGTACTGCTTGGTTGACGCCCTGTGGGATACTCAGATTGGTCGCGACCGTATGGTAGAACTTTCAAAGTATGCTCAGAGCAAAGGTGTATCGCTGATGCTTTGGTACAACTCAAATGGTGCTTGGAACGACGCACCCCAGGGACCACGCAACTGCCTTAACTCATCACTTGCACGCAATCGCGAGTTCGCTTGGTTGCAGAAGATTGGCGTAAAGGGCATCAAGGTAGATTTCTTTGGTGGCGACAAGCAGGAAACTCTGCGTCTCTATGAGGATATCATGGCTGATGCCAACCGTTATGATATTCAGGTCATCTTCCATGGTTGTACGCTGCCTCGCGGTTGGGAGCGTATGTTCCCCAACTACGTAGCTTCTGAGGCAGTACTTGCCAGCGAGAACGTGTTCTTTGGCGAGGGAGCTGCTATCCACGAGCCATTCGACTTGTGTCTGCATCCATTCTGTCGTAACGCTGTTGCCTCGATGGACTGGGGTGGTGTTATTATGAATAAGTATATGAGTCGCGACAACAAGAGTCGTCATTCTCGTAAGACTACCGATATCTTTGAGATAGCTTCTGGTATTACTAACCAGACTTCTATCCAGTGTGTGGCTATGTATCCTAACAATCTTGAAGAGTTGCCACAGTTCGAACTCGACTTCCTGCGCCAGCTTCCTACTACTTGGGATGAGACGAAGTTTATCGATGGCTATCCTGGCAAGTATGTTGTTCTGGCTCGCCGTCATGGAGCCGATTGGTATATTGCTGGTTTGAATGCTCAGAAAGAGCCCCTTAAGCTGAACCTCCAGTTGTCAATGTTTGCAGGAAAGACTGCTACTCTTTATGTAGACAACCAGAAAGGCGAACCCACAAAGACCATCGTTAAGGTCGACAAGAAGGGCGTTGCCAAGGTTGTTATCCAGCCAAACGGAGGATTGATTATTAAATAAACAACATAAAACAACAAACAATGAATAAACTACTAACTACTATGATGCTGGCTGTGGGCTCTGTGCTCACAGCTTCAGCAGATGATCTGGCTTTGCCGTTGATACAGAACATCAATGCATACGAGAGCTGTTCGCTGAATGGCGAGTGGAACTATATCGTTGACGTTCAGGAAGAAGGTTACTACGATTATCGTATGAACCCAACACCATGGGGATTCTTTCAGAATGCCAAACCTCAGAAACCAGAAGACCTGATAGAGTACGACTTCGATAAGTCGCCAACCATGCAGATTCCTTCTGACTGGAATACGCAGGATGAGCGCTTGTTCTTCTACGAAGGAACCGTCTGGTTCAAGAAGAGTTTCCAGGCTAAACCCTCAGATGATTATCGCACCTTATTATATTTTGGGGCAGTAAACTATGATAGTCATGTATGGGTAAATGGCAAGAAGGCAGGGCATCATGTGGGCGGCTTTACTCCTTTCAACTACGATATCAGCAGTCTGTTGAAGGATGGCGAGAATGTGGTTATCGTAAAGGTAGATAATAAGCGTCATGCTGAAGATGTGCCCACTCAGATATTTGACTGGTGGAACTATGGCGGCATCACTCGCGATGTCAAGTTAGTTAAGGTGCCACATGTTTATCTTGAGGATTACGATCTGCATCTTCTGAGAAAAGGGGGAAGTGAAAAGTGGAAAGAGATGACTTTTTCTGCGAAGTTGAATGCTAAGGAGGCTGGTCATAAGGTGGTTGTCAATATCCCAGAACTTAAACTGGAAAAGCAACTTGTTACTGATGCAGAGGGAAAGGTTAGTGCAACCCTTAAGATTGCTGCAAAGAAACTGCAGCTTTGGAATCCAGAGCATCCAAAACTCTATCAGGTTCGCCTTTCGCTCGATGCTTCAACCTTTACTGACGAGATAGGCTTCCGTACTATCGAGACTCGCGACAAGCAGATTCTGCTTAATGGCAAACCTATATTCCTGAAGGGAATCTCTATACACGAGGAGAAACCAAACGGTGGTGGTCGCGCTCATTCTGTAGAGGATGCTCGCACCCTGCTTGGCTGGGCTAAGGAGCTGGGATGCAACTATGTCCGTCTGGCTCACTATCCTCATAACGAGAATATGGTGCGTGAAGCAGAACGTATGGGGCTTATGGTGTGGTCGGAGATTCCTTGCTACTGGACTATCGCATGGACCAATCCCAAGACATTCGAAAATGCGAAACAGCAACTTTCTGATATGATTGCTCGCGACCATAATCGTGCCAATGTTGTCATCTGGAGTATTGCCAACGAGACACCTCATTCTGCTGAGCGTGATAACTTCCTTGGACGTTTGGCCAAGCATGCTCGTTCGCTGGACGACACCCGTCTTATCTCTATGGCTATGGAGGTGACAGGAGCTGCAAACTATGTCAATCGTCTGAACGACAATATGAACCAATATGTTGATGTAGTAAGCTTTAATCAGTATATTGGCTGGTATCGCGATGTGAACGATGCATCGAAGATGAAGTGGGAGATACCTTATAACAAACCCGTCATCATCAGCGAGTTTGGTGGTGGAGCTAAGTATGGCTATCATGGAGCAAAGAACCAGCGATGGACAGAGGAGTTCCAAGAGAACCTCTACATCGAGAATACGGCTATGCTCGACAAGATTGAAGGTCTGGCTGGAACCACACCTTGGATTCTGAAGGACTTCCGCTCACCTCGTCGTGTGTTGCTTGATGTTCAGGATTACTACAATCGCAAAGGATTGTTCAGCGATAAAGGCGAGAAGAAGAAAGCCTTCTATGTGCTGAAAAAATGGTATGAAAGCAAGTAATAATAAATAATGTATACAATCCAATGAAGAAAAATCTAAAGACTATTGGCAGTTGGGCTATGATGAGTTTTACTGCTCTAGTGGTTAGTTGTAACACTCAAACAACAGACATGGAACAACAAATTGACGAACTCTACCAGAAGATGCCCCAAGAGGAGCGCATCGCACAGTTGAAGAGTATGTATATGGACGAACTCTTCGATGAACAGGGAAAACTCGACACAGCAAAGTGTCGCGAACTCATCCCCTATGGTATCGGACACTTCTCGCAGTTCTGCATGCAGCAGCCTCGTGAGCCGCATGTGCTTCGCGATCGTGCTATCGCCATTCAGGACTGGCTGATGCACAATACCCCCAACGGTATCCCAGCTCTCTTGCACGAAGAGGTGCTCTCTGGAATCAATACTTTGGGGTCGACTATCTATCCTCAGCAGATTGGTCAGGCTGGATCGTTCAACCCAGAGCTGGCTGAACTTAAAACCCGCCAGACAAGTACCCAACTGCGCAAAATGGGAGGTATATTGGCTCTTTCGCCTATGGTCGACGTGTGTCGTACACCAAGTTTCAATCGACTTGAGGAATCGTATGGTGAGGATGGCTATCTCTCTGCCGTCATGGGTACAGCCTTTGTTAAGGGCCTTCAGCAGGGTGACATGAAGAAAGGAGTTGGTGCCTGCTCAAAGCATTATCTTGGCTATGGTGGCGGAGGTGATGCCGACGAAAAGGAGATGATGGAGGAAATTCTGCTGCCTCATGAGACGATGATTCGTCTTACTGGTAGCGTAGCCGTGATGCCTGGTTATCACGATGTTCATGGCATCAGATGTGTGGCTAATAGCGAAATCCTGCAGGATATTCTGCGTGGATATGTTGGTTTCGATGGAATGGTGGTTAGCGATTATACTGCCATCGATCAGATTCCAAACCTTGAGACGGTAGTAGAAAAGGCTGCTGCAGCCATCAATGCTGGTAATGATGTAGATTTCCCTCATGGTGCCAATTATCAATTCCTTCAGGAGGCTATCAACAAAGGTCTGGTTAAGCCAGAGGTGCTGGAGCGTGCTGTTAAGAATGTGCTTCGTGTGAAATTCCGTGCAGGACTCTTTGACAAGGATGCCTATCTGTATTCTAAAGAGGATATCAAACTCGACACCCCAGAGGAGCGCCAGACTGCCTATGATATCGCCAGTCAGTCGATTGTTCTGCTCGAGAACAATGGTGTGCTGCCTCTTAAGGATGTGAAGAATGTGCTGCTTACGGGTCCTAACGCTAACTCCATTTGGGCCATGTGTGGCGACTATACCTATCCAGCCATGTCGTATTTCTGGAAGAGAGTTGACTATAAGTCAGAGAATCCCCACATTGTTAAGCTGCTTGAGGCCATGACCGCTCGCAAGTCTGAGGGCATGAACGTATTGTATTCTCGTGGTTGCGATTGGACTGAGGATATTGAGACTAAGTTCAGCGAACTTGGCGATGCACGAGCTTGGGAATACGAACTGCTGCATCGTAAGGTTGACTCTGGCGAGAAGGCTGATAAGGCTGAGGCCCTTAAGATGGCTCAGGATGCCGATGTGATCGTAGCTGCTGTAGGCGAGAACGTGATGCTTTGTGGCGAGAATCGCGATCGTCAGGGACTCCGTTTGCCAGGAAAGCAGGAGGAATATGTTCAGGAACTCATCAATACAGGTAAGCCTGTAGTGTTGGTGATGTTTGGTGGTCGTGCTCAGGTTGTATCTGGTATTGCTGAAAAATGTGCTGCTGTCATCCAGGCTTGGTATCCAGGCGAGGAGGGTGGAAATGCGGTTGCTGATATCCTTTATGGAAAGGTATCTCCATCAGCCAAGCTTTCTGTAAGCTATCCAAATGTTGAGATCAATGAGCCAATCTGTTATAACTATTCTGCTGAAAAGGATCCACGTGTTCAGTGGCCATTCGGTTATGGTTTGAGCTATACAACTTTTGAGTACTCTAACCTTGAGGCAACTCCAGAGGTTACTACCAAGGACGAGAGTTTCAACATCACCTTCGATGTTAAGAACACAGGTAAGATGGCTGCTGATGAGGTTGCTCAGGTTTATCTGTCGCCTGCTGATGATAATAAGAATATACGCCCCATACAGCTTCAGGGCTTTGCTAGGGTTTCATTGAAACCTGGCGAGAGCAAGAAGATTAGTGTTAAGATGTATACCGAGCAGCTGGGATTCTATACAAACGACGGTCAGCGTCAGTGGAATATCCAGCCAGGTAAGTATATAATTAAGATAGGTGCATCGTCGCAGGATATCAAGCTGCAGCAGCAGATAAATCTGAGTGGCGAAGCTGTTAAAATGCCATTGAGAAAGTACTATTTCTCAGAGGCAAAACAGATTTAACCTAAAGATAACATTGCGATAACTCAACGCTCGTGCAACTTTTCGTACCTTTGCATCGTCAAATAGATAAAATAACATTTAAAATATAAAAGGTATGGAAGCAATCATCACAGCAGCAACGGTACTCACAATGTACTTCAACGCCGTAAATAGCAACGATGCTAACTACATGTACAATGCTGACATGGAGGATGGTGTAGTGAACAAGATTGAGGTCTACGAGCAGAACGCTGAGCATACGATGACTCAGAAGATGGAATATCGCTACGAGTATGATGAGCAGGGAAGACTCTCTAACAAGGAGATGCTGAGCTGGGATGAGGCCACCAAGCAGTGGCAGAAGAGCAGCCGCCTTACTTATAAATACTATAAGAACGGTTACAACGTAGAGGTTAGCTCTTGGAATGCTGAAAAGCAGGCTTACGATCTGCCCTCAGAGGTTACACTCTACCGCTCTCAGGCTCCAAACCTCACAACGGTTAAGACATACAAGATGAATGAGACTCACGATAATATGTATCTCACCTCGCGTATGGTTGTTATGGAGCCTCTAGATGGCAATCTCCTCGCTGTAAAGTAGAATTCTCTCTCTTTAAATTATAAAAACCCTTAAATGGGTGTTGGAATCCGCAGTTGGTTTTGCACTAATTGCGGATTTTTATGTAACTTTGCACCCGTTAATATACAAAAACAATGGAATTAATTAAAGGTAAAGAGTTTGGGGGAGAGCGTCCCCTTTTTGCGACTCACGATCTTCGACTGGAAGACATCGTGATTGTTGATGGCGAATCTGGCATCAAGCAGTGCCAGCGTATGGAGTGTTATGACAGTAAGTTTTATGGAAAATATCCTTGGTGGCATGTTGACGGAGCGCGTATTGAGCGCTGCTACTTTGCCCCAGGTTCCCGTTCTGCCATTTGGTATACTAACGACCTTGTGATGAGGGATTGTACCATCGATGGCCCAAAGTTCTTCCGCGAGATGAAGAATGTAGAACTTGAGAATGTGGTTATTAACGATGCTGATGAAACCTTCTGGAAGATTGACGGTTTGAAACTTAAGAATGTAAAGCTTCACGAGGGAACCTATCCCTTCATGTTCAGTAAGAATATCTATGTAGATGGATTGGAGAGCGATGCCAAATACGTTTTCCAGTATTGCAAGAATGTAGAGATTCACAATGCTAACATCCTTACTAAGGACTCCTTCTGGGAGTGTGAGAATATCACCATCTACGATTCTACGCTCGATGGTGAGTATCTGGCTTGGCACTCAAAGAATGTGCGACTGGTTAACTGCCATCTGGCTGGTGAACAGCTGCTCTGCTATGCCAAGAACTTAGTACTTGAGAACTGTACCTTCGATGCAGCATGCGATCGAGTATTCGAGTATGCTGAGGTTGAGGCTGACATCAAGGGGCATATTGAGAATATCAAGAACCCTACTTCTGGACACATTATTGCCGATTCCATCGGTAGTATAACTATCGATGAAAACGTGCGTGAACCAAATAATTGTAAGATAGAAACAAGAAAATGAACTACGATTTCGATGAATTAGTTGAGAGACGCAACACAGGATGCGTTAAGTGGGATGAGGCTGAGAACAGCGATGTAATCCCCCTATGGGTGGCAGATATGGACTTCAAGGCAGCTCCTGCTATTCAGGAGGCCATTCGTAAACGCGCTGAACACGGCGTGTTTGGCTATACCCATGTAGACGATAGCTATTATGATGCTGTTATCTCGTGGTTCCAGCGCCGCCACGACTGGACTATTCATCGCGATGAGATTCTCTATACCACTGGTGTGGTACCTGCAATGTCAGTAGCCATTAAGGCTCTGACAATGCCAGGCGAGAAAGTACTGATTCTATCGCCTGATTACAATTGTTTCTTCTCGTCGGTCAAGAATAATGGCTGCGAAGTGTTGGAAACGATTCTTGTGCGAAAGGGCGACAGCTTTGAAATAAACTGGGCTGATTTCGAGGCAAAGTGTGCTGATGAGAAGACTACTGTTTTCTTGCTTTGCAACCCTCACAATCCAACAGGTCGTGTTTGGACACGCGATGAATTGGCAAAAATGAATGATATCTGCCTTAAGCATCATGTCAAAGTGGTAAGCGATGAGATTCATTGCGAACTGGTGATGCCTGGCTACCATTATACTCCTTTTGCAGCAGTTAACGATGCATGTAGAAAGAATAGTGTGATACTTAATTCGCCTTCAAAGTCGTTTAACATTGCTGGATTGCAGACAGCCAACATCATCTGCTCGCAGCCAGAATGGCGCCGTAGATTGGATCGTGCTATCAATATCAATGAGGTGTGCGACCTGAATCCTTTCGGCCCCGTAGCCCTCAAGGCTGCCTATAACGACAGCGAGGATTGGATAGATGCGCTTAACGAGTATATCTATGGTAATTACAAGTTTTTGTGCGATTTCATCGAGAATAACCTGCCCCAATGGCATGTCTGCAAGCTCGAAGGCACATATCTTCCTTGGATAGATATAAGCGATATGGGCGTAACAGCCCAATCACTTTGCGACCGCCTGTTGGAAGAAGCTAAGGTTTGGCTTAATCCTGGCACAATGTATGGTCCACAATCGGGCGAGGGATATATCCGCATTAATCTGGCCACTCAGCGTTCGCGCTTGATGGAGGCTTTGGAGAGGATAAAGAAAGTTCTTTAAGTAATCAATGAACTCAGAGTAGGGCATAGGTTGCCATAGAAACAGGGAAACGTGGAAACAGGGAATCAGTATGGTTTGAGAACGGTGGAAGCTAATAGATAAGTATATAAATAATAAAATTAATAATCGTATCATTTATCTATTTATCAGCTTTCCCTGTTATAAAGTAAAACCACCCCGATTCCCGTTTTCCCTGTTTCCCTGTTTCTCCATTTCAAAAAAAGTCTGCAGTAAGCTTTCATTTAGATATCCGTAATCAAACTACCCGATATCCGTAATCTATCTCATAGTTTGCTTACGGCTACACGTAGAAAAAATATTTCCCACACGTGGGAATTATTGCGCCCTCACGTAGTAGCAAAAACAATGGTACACAAGTTTGTGGACTGCAAACCTGTGTACCATTAGAATATTATAGATTTTAATTGATCAAGTAAATCTTTGTTTTACCATTGTAGGTGGCCTTTATGGTGGCGCGGCCATCTACGATAGAGCTTATCTCGAATTTCACAGCTGGATTATTGGCTGTGGCTTTCAGTGTTGAGTTCTTGTCGAGTTTGCCATAAACCTGATAGCGGTTGCACTCGGCATAGCCATTGAGGTTGGTAAAGAAGACAGGATTCTGTGGGATAACCAGTGGCTGACCATTTACAGTGATGGTAACCTGAGGTACCACAGGTGCATTGAACTGCTCGCCTGCCTTTGAGAATCCGATTCCGTGCAGATCGAACAATCCCTGTGGGCGCTGAGGACCACGTGGAGCACCCCAACGAGGACGCTCTGGAGCCTTCACCTCAGGACCTTCGGCTACGAGATAGATGGCATGCTTGCCTGTAAGACTTTCTACTTCTGGTACTGCTGCCTGATACATCATGGCTGCCTTTGGAGCATCAGCAGGGATGTTGAATGTGGCAATCTCCTTGCCCTTCCAAGGATCGTCGAGCATCACATGGATTTTGAACGCTCCACGTCCACTAGCGGTAAGGTTGAGGTTGATCATTGCCTTGTCGCCCTTCTGTATACCAGCAAATGCGGGCAGACCCTTTGTGGTTGTAGCAAGACCTCCAAAGCCGAAGTACTTGAATCCAACGATGCACTTGTTGTTGATGCCTGCAAGGTCCATCGAGTTGTTCCAAACGTCGTGGTTGTCCTGCATCCACTCGTTGCCTGTCATGAAACAAGCATAACCAGCAGAGTAGTACTGATATGGGGGCAGACCAAAGATCTGGAAGCCCTCAGAGGTAACCTCTGCGCCAGTATATGTGTTGCCATCCGATGCAGCAGCTGTCCACTCGTTGTCCTTTGCAAATGGATCGTAACCAGTAATCTTTACTACACCTCCCTTAGCTACAGGCTTCTTGTCCCAAGTAATCTTTACAGGGGCTACCATAGCCTGACGGGCATAGCCGAAGCCGCGTGGAGGACGATGATAGAATACGTACCACTGACCGTTAATCTCCTGCAGTGAACCGTGGGTGTTGTGACCTGCATTGGTAGTAATCAGCTTTGAACCATCTTCATTAAGTACTACACCACGAGAATCTACCAATACACCACCTGAACGCCAAGGACCGAGTGGAGAGTCGCCGTAGGCATAGCGCAGGGCGCTGTTAGTGTTGCCAAGGCCGTACTCCTTACCAGAGTAGCCTGAGAATACCATTACGTACTTATTGCCTACCTGGCGGATTGACGAAGCCTCGAAGAAGTTGAAATCCTTTGGATTCTGTCCCTTGTACAGAGCCTTATACTCGCTACCTTCCTTGTCGAGCAGTCGTCCGTCGGCACTTACAGCTGGGATGAATGGGTCGATAACTTCTGTACCCTCACGCTTTGAGTACATTGTGTTCTGGTCGAGTTCGCATGCAGTAGAGTGCTGGAAACCATAGAATACGTAAGCGCGGAAACCCTTTGCATAGTCAGGGTCTTTCTTATTTGTTATATTCTCTACGAATACAGAGGGATCGAAGTCGATGAGTGAACCAGGCAGACAACGGCGTCCATCCTCAGTAAGGTTGATAGGTGTGAATGGGCCGTTGGGGCGATCGCCCTTACATACAGTTGGCACGCGCTGCCATCCACGAGAATGAGGATAGAGATAGTAGGTCTTCTTGCCTGTAGTCTTATCCTTAATTTCAACGAGATCAGGTGCGAACATTGTGTCCCACTGTCCGTCTACATACCAAGAGAAGATAGGACCCTCGTCGCGCCATTTAGTGAGGTCTTCAACTGGGGCTGACCACATGCGGATGTCAGGACCGCAGTAAGCAGAATAGTTTACGTCGTGCGAACCTATTATATAAGCACGATACTTTCCTGGCTGATCAGGATCCTCGAATACACGTGGTTCACCATCAGGCAGATGCTCCCAGAGTGGGAGATAAGGGTTCTGAGCATTGACCGTAAGTGCAGCCAAAAGCATCAGAGGTAAGATAAAAAGTTTCTTCATAAAAGGGTAATTTGGTTTAATTTTAGAATTCTGTTTGCAAAGATAGCAAAAAAACAGCTATAATGCTGCTTTTTGTAGGTCATGTTATGTTAGTTTGCAACACAGATTAAAGAATTTGATACAAACTTTTGGCTGATTGCCATAAAACTCGTATCTTTGCACCCAGAAATACACGCTGCCCTGATAGTTAAATGGATATAACAAGGTCCTCCTAAGACTTAGTTCCGCGTTCGATTCGCGGTCGGGGTACAAGAAAAAGGGGTTTGCAAAAATGCAAGCCCCTTATTATATAAATGGATATATAATTCTGCTTACTTCATCTCAGGAATACCCAACTCCTTAAGCAGGGCTTCTCCCCATGCCTTATCATCTGCAACGGTCTTACCATTTACAGTTCCTTCAGCAATCTTGTTGAACTCTTCGAGCTGCTTATTCAATTCGGCATATTTCTCCTCGAGTGCCTTGCCCTCCTTCTCAATATCTTCTTCCTTAAGATTCTTGACATCACCCTCAGTGAACTTCTTAACAAAAGCGTCCATTTCAATAGCCATTGGCTTTATAGCAATAGCTACGTTACGGAACTGAGCCTTCCACTCGTCAACACTCCAGTTGGCACCCTCGGCCTTGGCTTTGGCAACAACTTCTGCCAACGATACTTCCTTGTTTGCTTCGGCTTCAGCATTCTCTGCTACAACTGAAGAATCTTCACCAGCAGCATTAGCTGCTGTCTTGTTACCACATGCAGTAAAGCTAAGCATACCAGCTACTGCAAGAACCATCAAAATACTTTTTCTCATACTTTCTTTAAAATTTTAGGTTTAAATTTTGATTAATAAAATAGACTCGGCTGCAAATTTAAGCAATTATTAAATATGTTGTGCTATTTTGTACATTAAAATAAGTTAAGGTGGGTTTATGCGAAAAAGGAATGAGAGCTGTAATCCAATATTGGATCACAGCTCTCATTGATATATGCTAAACAAATAATAGTTTAATACTTATTTTGCTTCAGCAGCCTCAGGCAGAGTGTCATCGTCCTTGATGGTGCGGCCCATCCACAGGAATGCTGTAGGAGCAGCGATGAACAGTGAGCTGAGAGTTCCGAATACAACACCAAGAATCATGGCCAGAGAGAACGAGCGGATGCTATCACCACCAAGGATGAAGATAGCCAACAGCACGATCAGTGTGGTTACAGAGGTGTTGATGGTACGAGCCAGAGTCTGGTTGAGTGACTCGTTGAACAACTGCTGACGGTCGCGTTTGCCATACAGACCGAGGTTCTCACGGATACGGTCGAATACAACCACCTTATCGTTGATAGAGTAACCGATAACGGTAAGGATAGCACCGATGAATACCTGGTCGATCTCGAGCGACATTGGAACCCAACCCCAGCACAGTGAGTAAACACCGATTACGAGCAGGGCGTCGAGAGCCAGAGCTACAACAGCACCTACAGAGAATGCCAGGTTGCGGAAACGCAGCAGGATGTAGAGGAAGATAGCAATAAGAGCGATACATACGCTGATGATAGCACCATGAGTGATATCCTTAGCTACAGAAGGACCAACCTTTGCAGAGCTGATGATTGAACCACCCTCGCGAACATCAGGATTCTTGAACTTCTCAACGCTCTCCTGGCTAACGAGACCGGCCTTCTTCAGAGCCTGGAACAGAATGGTCTCTGCCTTGTCGTCAACCTCAGGATTGTTGCTCTCGATATCCCAGTTGGTAGAGATACGAACGGTCTTACCATCAGTACCCAGAGCGATAACAGAGGTGTTTGCTTCCTGCTGAGCCTTCTCGCCGATAGTGTTGATGAATGCACCAGCCATAGCCTTACGAACCTCCTCAACAGGAGTCTGCTTGTCGAGTGTTACAACATAGTTACGACCACCAGTAAAGTCGATGCTCTGGCTAAGACCACGTACAAAGAACGAACCAATGCATACTACAGCTGCAATAGCCCAGAAAGCATAAGTCTTCTTATAAGAACCCATGAAGTTGAACTTAGCGTTCTGCATCAGGTTCTTTGAGTAACCAGTTACGAAGGTGAGGTTAGTCCACTTATCCTTGCTCAGCATGTAATCGTAAACCACACGAGTGAGGTAAACAGCTGTGAAGAACGAGATAACGATACCAATGATCCAAGTGGTAGCGAAGCCCTTAACAGGACCTGTACCGAAGTAGAGCAGGATGATACCAGTAATCAATGAAGTGAAGTTAGAGTCGAAGATAGCGCTGAAAGCGTTAGAGTAACCCTTGTTCAGAGCCTCCTTAACACCAAGACCCTTCTTCAGCTCTTCCTTGATACGCTCGTAGATAAGCACGTTAGCATCAACTGCAGTACCCAGAGTCAGCACGATACCTGCGATACCAGGCATGGTCAGAGCGGCCTGGAACGATGTCAGGATACCCAGAGTGAAGAACAGGTTAAACAGCAGTGCGATATCTGAAAGGATACCAGGAACAAAGCCGTAAAGCATAATCATGTAGATCATCAGCAGCACGAAAGCAACGATGAACGAAATGATACCCTGCTGGATAGACTGAGCACCGAGTGAAGGACCAACAACCTCCTCCTGTACGATACGGGTAGGAGCAGGCATCTTACCTGAGTTCAGAGTGTTAGCAAGGTCCTTAGTAGCCTCGATAGTGAAGTTACCTGTGATCTGAGAGTTACCACCGTCAATCTGAGTGAGGATACGTGGAGCAGAGTAAACGGCATCGTCGAGCACGATAGCTACAGCCTTGCCGATGTTCTGCTTTGTAATCTGGCTCCAACGACGAGCACCGTCAGAGTTCATCTGCATTGATACTGAAGGATGACCCATCTGGTCGAAGTCGTCCTTAGCGCTGGTGATAACATCACCCTCCAGAGGAGCACGGCCAGAAGGCTCTGTAACCTTCAGAGCATAGAGCTCGAAGATGTCGCCCTTAGTATTCTGACCACCGAAATCCTCAGGCTGAGCACCCCAACGGAGTTTCAACTCTGCAGGGAAGATGCGGCTTGCCAGCTCAGAGTAGATCATCTTGTTGATTTCGGCAGTATCGCGAGCGTTAGCATAACCAACTACAGCGAGGGTGTTACCCTGTGTAGGCTGGAAGATAGAGAACAGTGGGTTCTGCTTCTTAGCCTGCTCAAGAGCCTTGTTGTCCTTAGCACCGTCCTTCTTAGCCAGCTTAGCAGCCAGATCGCCAGTAGCAGCCTTAGCTGTATCAGCAACCTCAGCAGTAGCTACGCTGTCAACAGCAGCAGTGTCAGCAACAACCTCGCCGCCCTGAGCTGCCCAACGCTGGTTGAGCTGAGAGAGCAGAGGAGTAACCTCCTGTGAGTTGTAGGTCTCCCAGAACTCGAGGTTAGCTGAACCCTGGAGGAGCTTACGAACACGCTCAGGCTCCTTGATACCAGGCATCTCTACCATGATACGGCCGCTCTGGCCCTCAAGCTTCTGGATGTTTGGCTGAACAACGCCGAACTTATCGATACGGTTACGGACTACATTGAATGAGTTGTCAACGGCACTCTGAACCTCAGCACGCAAAGCGTTCTCAACCTCTGAGTCGCTTGATGATGTGCTAACCTTGCCCTTCATCTGCTGAGTAGCAAAGATTGCAGCCAGAGGACGTCCGTTACCCTCCTGTTTCCAATACTTAACGAAAAGAGAAATGAAGTCGTTCTGACTTGTCTCCTCTTCTTTCTTGGCCAGCTCCATTGCCTTCTTGTAGGCGGCATCGGTCTTGTGGTCAGCAAGTACGTCAACCACATCAGGTACTGATACCTCAAGAATTACGTTCATACCGCCTTTCAGGTCAAGACCCAGGCCAATCTCCATCTCACGGCACTGCTTAAGAGAATAGATGCCCATGTACACCTTCTCGTTGTTGATTGAATCGAGGTACTCCGCACCTGCCTCTTCGCCCATAGCAGCAGCCTTACTTTCGTAATGGCGTGTTACGAACGAGAAGGAAAGGTAGAAGCAGCACACGAGAACCAAAAGCACTGCGATAAATTTTACAATTCCTTTGTTTTGCATTTTGATTTTAATTGTTGTATATTTATAATTTATTTTGTTCGCGTATAAAATAGCGTGCAAATATAGGCTTTTTTTTTCACAAGGAAAAATTTATTGGCAAAATTCGTTAGAATTTTAAGGATTATCTTTCATTTTTAGGGTACAAATGATGGGATAATGGTCACTTGCGTCCATTTTATTGTCAATTCGGCAGTTATATGGCTCAAAGTGACTTGACACCAAAATGTTGTCTATACGCACATAAAAACCTTTCTGATTATATGACAAACCGATGCCTTTTCCTGTGGCTTCGTAGCAATCGGTTAGCCCCTTTGCGATGGTGCGATGAGAGTACGAAATTGGGTTGTCGTTGAAGTCGCCACACACTATAATGGGGTACTTTTTGTGGGTCTCAACATACTCATGTACAGCCTCGGCTTCGGGGGCACGTTTTGCTGCATATTTTCCCAACTTTTCAAACAAGTAGATAGTTTCTGCCTTAGCAGTATCTTTCTTCACTTTTCCGGCAATAATCTGTTTGTACTTATCACGATCTTCGTTGCTTAGATGCGTGCCCTCTAAGTGGTTGTTAATCACTATGATAGTGTCTTTGTTAACCTTTAGATAATAGGCTACCGAACCATTGGCATGTGAATCGTAAAGTATACGCTCTTTCTTTATTATTGGGAATCGCGTGTGTATGCCCACGCCATTAATGCTTGCGTCCTGTGGATTAAAGATAACGGTGTCGTTGTATTCGTATATCTTCTTGTATCGCTGCATAACATATCTACGCCAGGTATCTACATCTTCCTGCAGACAAACGATGTCGGCATCCTGAAGTTTTAGGTAGTCGTAAACAGTTTCAAATCCCTGTTCATACTTATAGTTGCCGCCGTATGTGCACACGTTGTAGGATATTATTTTAATTGTACCCTCCTTGGGCTCTTCTTGATTAAGATGTAAGGGCATGTAGAGCGTCAGGGGGCCATAGACAATGATATAGCCCACAATAGGAATCCATAACTTGCGCCACTTAAACGTGAGCCAGAAGAATACGAATAGCAGGTTTGCGATAAGGAAAATGGGGAAAGTCATGCCCATGCATGATAGCAATGGGTGTTCAACAGGGTTTATGCGGTCTGCATATCCTGCCAAAACCATAAGCAGGATTGTGGCCACATTGGCTCCTGCTATCATATTTATGGTAAATGACTTCAGTTGCTTGATCATGACTGGTTGCTTGCGTCGAATAGACGTTTCTTCTCTTCCTTGGTAAGACTATCGTAACCACTCTTGCGAATCTTATCAAGAATAGCATCAATCTCTGCCTGATTCTGGCGCTTATGGGCATTATACTCCATATCATCCTCTTTTGTAGCACTCCCACCGTGGTTTGCGTGCATATTAGGATTATTATATCCGCTGCCTTGATTTTTGCTGCGCTGTTCGAAGTTGCGTTTAAGATTCTCGAAGAACTGCTGTCCTCGACCACGATCGAACCCGGAGTTGGGATGACGATTCCAATAGCGAATCATCAGGAATCCGAATAGCATACCGCCAAGGTGAGCTGTATGGGCCACACCATCGCCACTTGAACCAAGAGCTGAGAAGAACTCGATAGCCACATATCCAAGTACAAACCACTTTGCCTTGATGGGGAAGGGGAATGGTATGATGAACAGGCGCTCGTTGGGGAATGTCATACCGAAAGCTAAGATGACTGCATATACGGCACCTGAAGCACCTATAGTGGTCCAAGCATTAAGTTGTCCGCTGAGTTGTTCGCCAATAGCAAAAATCTCACTGAATGTAACGCTTGGGTCTTGAGCAGTTATAGTCATATAGAACTGGCCCAACTGAGCTATCTCCTGTAGGAATCCAGCTCCGATTCCGCATGAAATGTAATAAAAAAGGAATTTCTTCGGTCCCCAAACATTTTCTATCACGCAGCCAAACATCCACAAACCAAACATATTACTGAGGATGTGCATGAAATTAGCGTGCAGGAATAAATAGGTAATGAATTGATAGAAGTGGAAGTCGTTTGCCATGAAGAAATGTAGACCTCCAATATCTGCCAAGTCAACGCCTCGCAGTTGTAGTACTACGGTGGCCAAGAATGCTATCAGGTTAATGATAAGCAGATTCTTTGTAATAGGGGGTATGCGGAACATCATATCTTTTACTAATTTATAAGTGAACATTAGGCAAAAGCGCCTTTTGTAATCTTTCGGCGGCAAAATTACTAAAAATATCTGTTTTTAAGGCCAAAATATGCCCGAATACAACTATTTTTTATCAAAATATGAAAATTTTCTGTTTTTTTGTTGTTTGTTTGAATACTTTGCTTTATATTTGCGACAGAATTCGACTATACAACAGTTATTACTATTAATAATTCATTAAAATTTTAAAGATTATGAACAAAACAGAATTGGTAGAGAAGATCGCAGCAGGTGCTGGCATCTCAAAGGTTGACGCTAAGAAGGCTCTTGACGCAACAGTAGTAGCTATTAAGGACGCTCTGGCAAAGGGTGACAAGATTGCTCTTGTAGGTTTCGGTACATTCAGCGTAAGCGAGCGTCCTGCTCGTGAGGGTATCAATCCTCTGACAAAGCAGAAGATTAAGATCGCTGCTAAGAAGGTTGCTAAGTTCAAGGCTGGTGCTGAGCTTGCTGCTGCTCTTTAATTATAAAATGTAAAAAATAATTATGGGGATCCTTTTCAGGGGCCCCATTTTTATTTTATTGTTGGACGACTCGGATTCGAACCGGGAATGACAGAACCAAAACCTGTAGTGTTACCATTACACCATCGTCCAAGAATATGTGGCTGCAAAGGTACGAATTATTTTTGAAGTACCAAAATTTGCAGCCAAATATTTTACTTTACTATCAGCAAGTAGTAATTCTTCTTACCCTTTTGAGCCAAAAGATACTTGCCGTCAATCAGATCTTCTGCTGTAATAGCACGGTTCTGATCGGTAATTTTCTCCTTGTTAAGCGAAACTCCTCCGCCCTGAACCATCTTACGCATCTCGCCCTTTGATGGGAATACTGGTGCAACGTTAGTGAGCAGCTCAATTGCTGGCTGACCAAGCTGGTCCTTAGAAATCTCGAACTGAGGAACACCATCGAATACATCAAGCAGAGTCTGTTCATCAAGTTTCTCGAGTCCTTCCTTGGTTGCTTTACCAAATAGAATGTTTGATGCCTCAATTGCTGTATCAAGAGCTTCCTGTGAGTGGACCATAACGGTAACCTCCTCGGCCAGACGCTTCTGCAGCACTCGGCGACCAGGATCCTGCTTATGCTCTTCTACGAGAGCATCAATAACGTCCTTCTCTAAAGAAGTGAAGATCTTGATGTAGCGTTCTGCATCGTCATCGCTGACGTTGAGCCAGAACTGGTAGAACTTATATGGAGTTGTACGGACAGGATCAAGCCAGATGTTTCCGCTTTCTGTCTTACCGAACTTCTTACCATCGCTCTTAGTGATAAGAGGGCAGGTTAGTGCGAATGTCTCAACATCATTGCCCAGAGTTCGACGGATAAGCTCAGTACCTGTTGTCATATTGCCCCACTGGTCGTTACCTCCAAGCTGGAGTTTTACACCAAGGTGCTGATAAAGGTACAGGAAGTCGTAACCCTGAAGCAACTGATATGTGAACTCTGTGAATGACAGGCCATCGCGAGCAGTACCATTCAAACGCTGCTGTACACTCTCCTTTGCCATCATATAGTTTACAGTAATGTGCTTACCAACTTCACGAGCGAAATCAAGGAAAGTAAAGTCCTTCATCCAATCATAGTTGTTTACCATTACTGCTGCATTAGGCTCTTTTGATTCGAAATCTAGGAACTTGGCAACCTGCTTTTTGATACACTCCTGATTGTGACGAAGTGTCTCGTCGTTAAGCAGATTACGCTCCTGACTCTTACCAGAAGGGTCGCCAATCATACCTGTGGCACCACCAACAAGGATTACAGGACGGTGTCCGCAACGCTGAAGGTGACGGAGCATCATTATACCGCAAAGGTGTCCGATGTGCAGCGAATCGGCTGTAGGATCGGTACCCAGATATGCTGTTACCATCTCTTTCTGGAGCAGTTCTTCTGTTCCTGGCATCATCTGTGCCAGCATACCGCGCCATTTCAGTTCTTCTACAAAGTTCTTCTTCATATATCTCTTTTTCTTTTTATTTCAAGTATTTAGGGAACTGGGTCATAACCAGATCCTCCCCAAGGGTTACATCTAAGTATTCGCCAGATGGCAAGTCCTAAACCCTTTATGGGGCCGTGCTTTATTATTGCCTGTTTGGCATATTCGCTGCATGTGGGAGTGAATCGGCATGAAGGACCTAGAAGTGGAGAAATACATATTTGGTAAAAACGTATAGGTAATACCAATAATATTGATATGTAGTGTGATAGCTTCTTCATGGTTTATTTTGCCATTTTTTTCAGAAGATTTATCACTCTCTTTTCAACTTCGTTAGTGGTATAATGCTTGTCACTTAGCCAAATTATGGCTATCAGCAGCATCTGACCCTCATCTGCTGTGCCCTCGAGCAATGCCTTATTCTTGCGATAGGCTTCGCGAATCTGGCGCTTTACCCTATTCCTGTCCACAGCATGCTTAAACTTTTTCTTGGGAACGCTGATCAGTAGTTGTACGGGTGCGCATCCTTCGCGATGCTCGGTTCTTAGATATACCGCTCTAAGAGGATAGGCCGACAGCGACTGACTATTGCCTTTCTCAAAGAGCGTTTCAATCAGCAGGTTGCTGACGATGCGCTCCTCTTTCTTAAATATAGGAGCCGTCGTCATCAACCCTTAATCTTGTATTTCAAACAGATAGTGCTGAAGAGCACCTGTCATTGATGGATATTTCTCGTTGGGGGCTTCGATATCCAGACGTAGACCTGCTTCCTTGGCAGCCTTGGCTGTTGCTGGGCCGAAGGTGGCTATCGCAATGTTGTCTTGCTTGAAGTTGGGGAAGTTCTTGGTAAGTGACTCGATTCCGGCTGGGCTGAAGAAAATCAGCATATCGTAATCGAAGTTCTTGATCTCTTCCTCTGTAAAGTCGTTGCTAACTGTCTTATACATTATACACTCAGTGTGCTGCAACTTCTTTGAGTCAAGCAGATTTGCAAGACTGTCGGTATGTACATCGCTCAATGGAATGAGATACTTCTCAGTCTTGTGCTTTACCATCGTTGGAATCAGATCGTCAATACGACCAGTTTCACCAAAGAAAATCTTACGCTTTCTGTACTGTACATACTTCTGAATATACAGTGCGATAGTCTCGGTAACACAGAAATACTTCATGTCCTCTGGAATGTTAACTCTGAGCTCTTTGGCCATATTGAAGAAATGGTCAATAGCATGACGTGAAGTGAATACAACAGCTGTGTGATCCAGAATGCTCACCTTCTGTGCACGGAAATCCTTAGAACTGATTCCTTCCACCTTAATAAATGGACGGAATACCAATTCTACACCAAATTTGTTCGCGATATCGAAATAAGGCGACTTTTCACTAGATGGCTTAGGTTGTGAAACCAGAATCTTTTTGATCATATTGTGTCCTAAATATTTACTTTTAAATTTTCAGTGATTACCAGTAATCCGCTCCAAAGCATCATTAAAGGTATCATTTCGAGGGCACAAAAGTACAAAAATATTTGCAGAAAACCACCTTTTTGATTAAAAAAGATAGCATAAGACTTATAAAATGTTAGAATTTTGGCTAAAATTAGTATAGTTATGGCGTAATAGATGGCATTTTGAAGTGAAAATTGGAAATATGCCACTAATAATACTAAAGGGAACAATGCTACCCCCTCAAGTGAGGACATAAGTAGTTGTGAACCTAGGAAATGTAAATTTTTCTTATTATTGAAGAATATGTTGTTTACTATTGAGTATAACACTATTCTTATTGCGAAGTATCCTAGAATTGTTCCTCCAAAGATTGCAAGTAGAATGTATTCTGATGATAATATAAATGTGTTGGCTATGAAATGGGTGGTATAAAAGTAGTAGAGCAGACCATATAGCAGACATGTTATGAACAAAAACAAGAACTGGAATTTAATCTCACTTCCTGTTTCTGTAATCGACTGCTCAGACTTCTGTGTTGAAAAGAATTGTTTGGTTTGTCGTAGCAGGAACTCTGATATACGTGACAAAGTGAATGTAATTAGGAGAAAGCAGAGAATCAGGATACCTGTTACAAAGCTGTCATTTTTGAAGGAATATGGTATAGGGTCTCCTGATGTACCAACTCGTTCTGTACTCAACTCCGGGTGGTACATAGAGTTGTTAGAGAAGAAATTCTCTCTGTAATAATGTGGTAGGTTAACCTCTTTCAAATCTCGAGGAATCTCTTGGCCAGGAAGATGCAGTGTGTCAGGACGATTGCTATAGTGTATCTCCTGCGGTTCGAACCACTCCTGTATAGCTGAGTCTTTTTGGGCAGGCATAGCATCTTTAGGCAATAACCGCAGCACCTCGTAGGGTGTCTGCGGTTTTGCCGTATGTACTGCCACAGTGTCTGTATTTGCAGTGGCTATAGTAGTTAGGATGCTGTCGTTCTCCTGCATATCACAGTTTATAGTCCAAACTCTTTACGTATGTCATCAACACGATCTAGCTTCTCCCATGTAAATAGCTCAACATCAATTGTCTTTGTTTCGTGATAGTGACTGGTAAATGTCTTTTTCACTACTTCACATTTACGTCCCATATGTCCGTAAGCAGCTGTTTCACTATACATGGGTTGGCGAAGTTTCAATGTGCGCTCGATTGCTTTTGGACGAAGGTCAAAGAGCTTCTCAATCTTCTTGGCAATTTCGCCATCGCTCATCTGTACGTTACTACGACCGTAAGTATTAACATAGATGTTCATAGGTTTAGCAACACCGATGGCATAGCTGATCTGTACTAACATCTCATCAGCAATACCTGCAGCTACCATATTCTTAGCGATATGACGAGCGGCATAGGCTGCACTTCGGTCAACTTTTGAAGAATCTTTACCAGAGAATGCTCCACCTCCGTGAGCACCTTTTCCTCCGTAAGTGTCTACGATAATCTTACGACCTGTAAGACCTGTATCTCCGTGAGGACCACCGATAACAAATTTTCCAGTTGGGTTTACGTAATACTTGATGTCGAGTCCGAACAAATCTAAAACCTTCTGTGAGTTAATCTGTTTCTTAACTCTTGGAATCAGGATGTTGATCACGTCGTCCTTAATCTTGGCAAGCATCTTCTCGTCCTCATCGAATTCGTCATGCTGTGTAGATACGACGATTGTGTCGATGCGCTCGGGGATACCCTCGTCCGAGTATTGTACTGTTACCTGACTCTTGGAATCTGGGCGAAGATATGTCATCTCCTTACCCTCTTTACGGATATCGGCAAGAGTACGCATAATCAGGTGTGCCAAGTCTAGACTTACGGGCATATAGCTCTCAGTCTCATTAGTGGCATATCCAAACATCATACCTTGGTCTCCGGCTCCTTGCTCGTCTTCGTTGCCATTGTCAACACCACGGTTGATGTCGGCACTCTGCTCGTGAATAGCACTCAGAATTCCACAAGAATCGCCATCGAACTGATATTCTGCCTTGGTATAGCCAATGCGTTTGATGGTATTGCGGGCCAAGGTCTGCAAATCGATATATACATCACTGCGAACCTCACCCATGATTACTACCTGACCTGTAGTGACAAACGACTCGATGGCGCAGCGCGCCTTCGGGTCGTATGCCAGGAACTGGTCTAGTATTGTATCAGATATCTGATCGGCCACCTTGTCTGGGTGGCCCTCAGATACTGATTCTGACGAAAATAGATAACTCATTCTTTATATTTAAATTAATATTATTCTGCGGGCATCATTATTACCTCTGCAGCATTACCTGCCTTAAGCAGTTCGGCTACAAAAGCACTGATGGACTCAGTGGTCTGGGCGTTAACCACCTTCTCGTAGTCGGTGTCGAAGTCCAGGCCATACTTGCGCCATGTGTTGATGCGTCCAAGCCAATAGCCGTTCTGCTTGCGCTGGTCGCCCAGGTTCTTCAGCAGATATTCCTTAACCTTCTGCAGCTTGTCAGCATCACAGGTCTTTGTCATGTTATTAACTTCATCGCGCATAATTTGACAGGCAATGTCGCCCTTCTCAGGTTTCATTGGGCACTGAACAAAGATGTATGCATTGGTTCCAAAGTCGTCACGGCTAACGCTTGAGCCTGCTCCTACTGTATAAGCAGCACTTGCGTCTTCGCGGATCTTCTTCAGATACTCCATGCTCAGAATCTGACCGGCGATAGTTGCCTTAACGCTATTCTCAAGAGTATAAGGAATTTCCTTTGAGTACCAGTACATCACGGCAATAGCTTTGGGCGTTTCAGCCTTATGCTTGAAGTTGTTTACAACCTTACCCTTAAAGTCGGTTGATACATCCTTGCTCTTTACAACTTTCTTTTGTGATGGCAGTGAACCCAGATACTGCTCAATGAGTGGACGTATGGTGGCCTCGTCGAAGTTGCCGATGATAGTGAACTCATAGGCAGCAGCATTAGCAGTGCGCTCTTTGGCAATCTGCAGAATGCGGTCGTAGTTCACATTCTTAAGGTCTTCAACTTTCAGAGGAGTGCTGCGTGGGTTGCGGCAATCAAGTGTAGCGGTCAGTGAGTCGTTGAATACGTTCTCTGGCTGCAGCAGACGATTCTTCAGACTAACCTCTGTGGTCTGCATCAGATTGTCGTACGACTTCTGGTCTTTATTGATGTTGGTAAAGTAGAGGTAAACCAGCTGAAGCATGGTCTCAACATCCTTAGGCGTAGAGCTTCCGCTGATATTCTCGCGATTTGAACTCATTGAGAATGATGCACTAGCAATCTTACCAGCCAGAGCCTTCTCAAGTTCTGTGTGTGAGAAGTTACCCAATCCACTTGCGTCAATTACGTCGTCGAACATCTTTATATTGGCAAAGTCCTTCTCTCCGTAGAGTGCAGAACCTCCGAATCCCTCACCATTCAGGATAACCTGGTCTTTCTTGAGGTCGGTCTTCTTCAGAACTACCTTAACACCGTTTGAGAGCAGGAGCTCTGTGTATCCGAACTTGTCGCTCTTTGTCTCCTTCTTAATTGAACCCTTCTTAGGTAGCATTGTCATCAAAGGCTCATCTTTTACGTTGTCAACATAAGCCTCAATCTGTGCACTACGTGAAGCGGCTATAGCCTTCTTGAAACCTTCCTCAGTAGGATAAACGGCACCTTCTTTTTCGTTGTTGAAGTTTAATACAACGAGGTTAGTATCCTTCTGAGAAATCAGCTCCTTAGCAAGAGCATTGATTGCCTCGATGGGGATAACGGGAACAACC
>CADCEF010000026.1 GCA_902800365.1 uncultured Prevotella sp.
CAAGTGGAATGAGAGTATCGATAAGTATCGTGAAACTGGTGATGCAGCACTTAAGCGCAAACTGCCTGCGTTTATATTCCAGGCTACTTTTGACGAAACCACATCGCCAAAAGGAAAGGTGGGCGCATGGCGCAAGCAGGTTGCAACCAAACTAACGGGACTTGTGGTGATGGATTTGGACCATATTGAAAATCCGCTATCGCTCTATCAGGGATGGATAGATAAGGGACTTGATATGAAAGCACTTGGAATTGTGCTAATTTATATCAGCCCAAGTGGCAAGGGATTGAAGATTGTGTTTAAAGCCAGACTTGACTGGGGAAACCTGATCGACAATCAGTATGCTCTTGCTCATATACTTGGTGACGATGTGATTCCCGATGAGGCATGCAAGGACGCTTCAAGGATGAGCTTTATTTGTAAAGAATCTGACATTTTGTATATTGATAAAGAACTGTTTACCTATGAGAATAAAGAATTTGCTGAGAGATATAATGCTCTATACAGAGACGGTTGTCATCTCGACTAAGCGCTTCTTCACCCTTGTCATCTCGACCGAACGTAGTGAGTGGAGAGATCTCACAAATGCGCCCTGGGGCGCAAGCGGCAAGCCGCAAAGATGTCTCGACTACGCTCGACATGACAGAAGGGGGGAAGCCCGGAATGACAGAGGAGGGAGAGAAAAAAACTTTTAAAGGAATAGCGTATGAAGACATTATTGAAGAATGGTGGAGAATTAATGGCGGAGTGCCGCAGGAGGGTGAGAGGAATGTTAAGCTGTATCAACTGGCAGTTAGCCTACGTGCTATTTGCGATAATAATAAGCAGCTGGTTTATAGCGTACTACCTCGCCTGGGTCTTGATAATTTGGAGGTTGAGCGTATTGTAGAATCCGCTTGTAAGGAGCCGCCAAAAGGCTTGTCGAAAGGCATGCAGGAAGTCCTTTCTATACTTAACCCCAAGAAGGCTGAAGCTCCTACGGCCAGCGAGATTGACCAATGGCTATGGGATTGGGGTGCTCAAATTGAAGCGTTGTTTCCTTATTTTCCATTATTGCAGGATGCTTGCAAAGGGCTTAAGCGTAATCAATATCCAGCAGCATTAGTGGTTAGCGGAGCTTTCTCTATGACGCTGATGACGCGTTGCAGATATAGTTTCTACCATCGCCCGGAAGAGTTGCGCCGCTTGAATAGCTCAGCACTCATTATTGGTGATCCTGCAAGCGGTAAGAGTTTTGCCACCCGCCTTTATAAGTTGCTTACTGCGCCAATCCTGGCTGCAGACAGGGTAGGAAAGGATGCTATCAACGCCTACCGTGAGCAGATGAAGACCAAGGGTGCCAACAAGGAGAAGCCTAAGAAACCTAAAGTTACGATACGTATCCACCCTGCGCGTACAAGTAACGCCCAGTTCATACAGGATATGGTGAACGCAGTGGAAGAGGTGGATGGTGAGCCTCTGCAGCTGCACATGCTGACCTTCGACACCGAGTTGGACAATACGTTGTCTATTCAGAAAGGTGGAAGTTGGATTGACAAGCAGACGCTGGAACTTAAGGCCTTCCACAACGAGGAGGACGGACAGTTCTACAGCAATATGGACTCTGTGATAGAGAACTTCATTGTTACCTGGAACTACGTATATACAGGCACGCCGTTGGCCTTAAAGAACAAGGTGAACGATAGGAACTTTGGTTCCGGTCTGCCAACACGCTTGACCTGTATTCCACTTCCTGCCACCAATTTCCAGATGCTTACACGCGAAAGCACCGTTGACCGCGAAAGCGACAACCGCATAGCTGAATGGGCTAAAAAGCTGGATAAGACTAAGGGTATTTTACCCTTTGGCAAGATAGTTGACGAGCTCTTTGATTGGACTGCACGCCGCATGGCTGATGCGGAGGAAAACAACTCTAAGGCTGAAGAGATGCTGTTAAAGCGTTGCGCCTACCACGCCATTAATTTCTCGGCTCCATTCATAGTGATGCGCCATTGGGGCGACATGAAGCAGGATGGTGAATATTGGCATGGTGAATTTGAGACTGACGAAACAGACTGGAAGTTAGCAGAGCTAATCGTTAACATGCAGTACGCTTGCCAGCGTCATTATTTCCTCGGCATGGCCGAAAAGTATTTCGACGATCAGCAGCGTGATGTGTCAGTTAATGCTCACCGAAAAAGCAAAACTTACGAAGGCTTTAGCAGACTGCCAGAAGAGTTTATGGTAGAGGATGTAATGGCATGCTTCTCATTGGCTAAGTCATCTGCTGCTAGAAAAAAGATTGGCAGAATGCTGCAAGATAACTTGGTAATAAAGATGGAAGATGTTGTTGAAAATGGAACGACTAAGGCTATCTACAAGAAAGTTGGTGTAATGATTTAACGCAGTAACGCGGTAACATTAGGAAAAATGTAAAAATTAGAAAATGTAAAAATGTAAAAATTAGAAATGGAACAGGTAATTCAATTGAATAGTAATGCAAAACTCTCCGAGCACTTTACGCTCGGGGAGTTCACAAGGAGCGGGAGTCATCCCGAAGTGTATAACATTCCAAGTCACGAGGCGATTGCAAACATGAAGAGACTTTGCGGATGGTTGGAAGTGTTGAGGAAGAGGTACAACGACAAGTACGTCGTTGTTAAAGGAGATTCCTCGACTTCGCTCGGAATGACAAACGGGGGTGGTGCGCTCGGAATGACAACCCCCTCTTTGTCATCTCGACCAAGCGAAGCGCGTGGAGCGATCTCTGAAGAGCCTATCAGGCTCAACTCCGGCTATCGATCGCCGCAGTTGAATCGGGCGATTGGTGGGGCGCCAAATTCTAATCACTTGACAGGCTGCGCAGCGGATATAAGGGTAAGTGGCATGGAGCAGTTAATCCGATATGCAGTAATCCTTATGGACTATGCTGATGAAAGCAAGCAGGAGTTTGATGAGTTGTTGATAGAGAGGAATCGGTGCGGGGCGATATGGTTGCACTTTGCGGTGAGGGCAAGCAATAATAGGCGCAAGGTCGCGTTTATCAACGCGTAGAGGAGATGTCTCGACTACGCTCGACATGACAGGGGGGGGGGAGGCACGACATGACAGGGAGGGAGGCACGAGATGACAGGGAGGGAGGCACGAGATGACAGGGAGGGAAGGGGGGATTGTTAAATAATCTTGTTAAAATCTATTAAAACCCTCAAAATATGCGGGTTTTTAGATGAAATTATGTACTTTTGCCATTGGAATTTTAGGAGTATATTATAATTGAAAAGAAGATGAATAATCATTCAGTAGTAGGTGCCAAAATTAAGGGCATCAGAGAGACTAAAAATCTCAGCATCGAAGAGATTGCTGAGCGTAGCGGACTGACCGTAGACCAGATTAACAGCATCGAAAACGATGTGAACCTACCATCACTTGGTCCGCTGATTAAAATCGCTCGCGCACTGGGCGTAAGATTGGGTACATTCATGGATGACAACGACGACCTGGGTCCTATCGTGACTCGTGCTAAGGATCGTGAGGCTGACAGCAGCATTAGCTTCAGCAATGGTGCTACTGATGCTCGCAAACATATGGAGTATCACCCATTGGCACAGCAGAAGGCCGGACGCCACATGGAGCCATTTGTGATTGACATAAACCCAGAGGACACTCCCGAATTCCAGCTCAGCGCCCACGAGGGTGAAGAGTTTATCTACGTGATGCAGGGCGAAGTAGAGATTGTGTATGGTAAGGAGACTTACCACCTGAACGAGGGCGATAGCATCTTCTACGATAGCATAGTTAAGCACCACGTGCATGGAGCACCTGGAAAGAGTGCGAAGATTTTGGCAGTAGTTTACATACCATTTTAATACATTAAAGATTAAACATTAAACATTAAACATTCTTGGCAGAGCCAAGCGGCAAAGCCGAGCGAAACATTAAACATTAAAGATTAAGATGAGTGATGTAAAATACGATATGGCGGGAAGACCGCTGCCTGATAGAACTTATCCGGCCGAGACTGGATCGGAGGGATATAAGCTGTGGGAAAGAACCTTAGGCGAATGGCTGGAGTACTGGGCTGAGACTACTCCTGATAAGGAATATATAGTTTACAGCGACCGCAACCTGAGATTTACCTGGAGCAAATTTAACGAGCGTGTAGATAATCTGGCCAAGGGTCTTATCTCTATTGGCGTGAAGAAGGGATCGAACGTGGGTATATGGGCTACTAACGTGCCCGACTGGCTGACATTCCTCTACGCTACGGCTAAGATTGGTGCAGTGCTGGTAACGGTGAATACCAACTACAAGCAGAACGAGCTGGAGTATCTGTGTAAGGACTCGGACATGGAGGTGCTGTGTATCACCGATGGTACATGGGACTGTAACTACGTAGATATGACCTACACGATGCTGCCTGAGCTGAAAACCTGCGAGCGTGGACACCTGAACAGCGAACGATTCCCATACCTGAAGAACGTGGTTTACATAGGTATGGAGAAGTATCGCGGTATGTATAACACCGCCGAGTTGCTGCTGCTTGGACAGAACGTGGAGGACGAGACTCTGAACGAGATGAAGAAACAGGTGAGTTGCTACGATGTGTGCAACATGCAGTACACCAGCGGTACAACAGGTTTCCCCAAGGGTGTGATGCTTACTCACTACGGAATATCGAACGACGGATACTTTACGGGCGAGAACATGGGATTCACCCAGGATGATAAGTTGTGTGTATGTGTGCCTCTGTTCCACTGCTTCGGAGTGGTGCTGGCTACAATGAACTGCCTGACTCACGGATGTACCGAGGTGATGGTTGAGAAATTCGACCCACTGGTGGTATTAGCTTCGATACACAAGGAGCGCTGTACTGCCGTTTACGGTGTGCCAACGATGTTCATAGCCGAGCTGAACCACCCGATGTTCGACATGTTCGACCTGAGTTGTCTGCGCACGGGTATCATGGCTGGAAGCTTGTGCCCAATAGAGCTGATGAAGCAGGTGAGCGAAAAGATGTTTATGACCATCACCAGCGTGTATGGACTTACAGAGAGCTCGCCTGGTATGACTCAGACTTGTCTGAACGACACATTCGAGCAGAGATGCACAACAGTGGGCCGCGACTTCCCGTTTGTTGACGTGAAGGTGCTTGACCCTGAAACGGGCGAGGAATGCCCAGTGGGCGTGCAGGGCGAGATGTGCTGTAAGGGATTCAACGTGATGAAGGGTTACTACAAGAACCCAACAGCTACGGCTGAGGTTATAGATAAAAATGGATATCTGCACTCTGGCGACCTTGGTGTGAAGGACGAACAGGGATTCTATAAGATTACAGGACGTATCAAGGATATGATCATCCGCGGTGGTGAGAACATCTACCCACGTGAGATTGAGGAGTTCCTGTATCACATGCCAGGAATACGCGACGTGCAGGTGGCTGCTGTGCCTTCGAAGAAGTATGGTGAGGCCGTGGGTGCTTTCATCATTCTGGAAGAGGGCGCTAAGATGACTGCTGAGGACGTGCAGCTGTTCTGCCGAGGCAAGATAGCTCGCTATAAAATTCCGAAGTATGTGTTCTTTATCGACCAGTTCCCACTTACGGGATCGGGTAAGATTCAGAAGTTCAAACTGAAAGAAATGAGCTTGAAGCTCTGCGAGGAGCAGGGAATCGAGGTTGTTTAAAAATATTAGGCCTACGGATTTTACGGATTACACGGATTATTTATAATCCATCCGTAATTTCCGAGATGGCTTGAAAAGACGATGATTAAAAACCTGAAGTTATGAGGAGACGACTTTTACTATTACTAACTATCGCGTGGATGCTATCGGTACTGATGGCAATGGCCGATGTGTCGCCACGTATCTTCCATAACTATACGGCGGCCGACGGACTTGCCGACAACAGCGCACAGACCATTAAGTGTACGAAGACTGGCCGACTGGTGATTACAACAGCCGGACAGATAAACTTCTTTGACGGTGCGAAATTCTCGTATATCGACCCTATTGAGGAGAACCAATATCCGCTGTCGGAATATCGTGGAAACTACCACCTGTACTTTGACCGATCCCACCACATGTGGCTTAAGAACACGCACACCGTATCGTGTGTTGACCTTACCGTTGAGCGATTTGCTCAATCGATTGAGGATGAGTTCAGCAAGTTCGGAGTTACTGAGAAGGTGAACGACCTGTTTGTGGACAGCACGGGTGTGGTATGGCTGCTGGTGCGTGAAGGACTGTATAACGTAAAGAGCAAAGTTACAATAAAACCGCATGCAAAGCTGAACCTGCAGGACGTGGAGGTGTGCAAGAACCAGTATGTGATGCTGTTTTACGAAAACGGACTGATGGAGATGTTCGACCAGAAAACGGCTAAGAAGGTGCTTGAGACAAGAGCATATACCGATACTGAAGGACTGAAATACAACGAGTCGAGCCTGCTGACGATGGGCAAGGACGTGGTGTTCCAGATACGAAACGGAAAGAAAGAGGCCATACTGATGAAGTACGACCTGAATGCTAACAACTGGCAGGAGCTGCTGCGCGCGCCTTACCATCTGAATAACATGGAGCTGAATGACTCGCTGCTATACGTGCCTTGCGAGTACGGATACTGGGTGGTTAACACCAATACAGGCGAGACGTCACATTTCGACTCGATGAGGCTGGAGACGGGGCAGACGATGAGCACCGATGTGAACGTGATGGCCTTTGACCGCCAGGGTGGTTTGTGGCTTGGTACCGAGAGTAGAGGTATTCTTTACTCGCGTCCGTTCAAGCCGCCATTCAAGGTGTATCCGTGGGGCAACCCGATAGCCGACCACTACGGCGCAATGATGAACAACGTGAACCAATGGCCCACATTCCGCGACCGCACAGTGAACTGCGTGTATAAGGACTCGCGCGGATGGACCTGGGTGGGAACAACTCAGGGACTGCAGGTGTATCGAAAAGAGAGCGACATGCTGCCGCAGGTGTATACCATCAAGGACGGACTATTCAACAACATAGTACACTCGATAGTGGAAGACGATAGGCACAACATCTGGGTGGGAACAAGCTACGGCATTTCGGCCGTGCTGTTTAATGCCGACGGACGTGTGTACCGTATTAACAGCTACAACGAGTACGACAACATTCCGAACGAGGTGTTTACCAACGGAAAGGCAATGAAACTGCCCGACGGCACGATAGTGATGCAGGGACTTGACCACGTGGTTGAGTTTGACCCAAGCAAGTTCACTACGCTGTACAGTGGCTATAAGTTTAAAATATATCCCAAGCTGATACAGCTGATGGTGAACGGTATAGACGTGAACACCAACACCGTGATTAACGGAAGAAAGGTGCTGGACAGAGCACTGAGCCGATTGTGGGGTGTGGACTTGGACTACAGCGAGAACTCGGTAACGATGGTGTTCTCGGCATTGAACTACTTCCGTCCGATGCAGACCTTCTACCGCGTGAGAGTGGTGGGGCTGGACGACGAGTGGCGAATACTGACACCATACGACAGCAACGGAATGATTGACCAGCACGGACTGCTGCATCTGCCGCTGATATCGCTACGACCGGGACACTACGAGATAGAGGTGCAGGCGTCGATGCTGCCCGACGAATGGGATACTAAACCTTATGTGTGGACAGTAGACATTAACGAGCCGTGGTGGCGTACAACGGGTATGTTTGCTCTCTTCGGACTGCTGGTTACGGTGCTGATACTGGCTAACGTGTTCTACTATATGAAGAACGCAAACCTGAGAGCTCAGCGCAACAGCGAGGAGGTGATGCTGGTGAACCGTATCTACGCATTTGTGAATCGTATTGAGAGCAGACAGGAGATTATTGAGCCTGCTGCCGATGAATATTCATCTGCAGGAACTACAGTAATGAACGACCTTGACCCTGCGTTTGTTAAGGCCATCGGAAAGGTGAAGATGATTGTAATGACCGAAAAGAAGAAGAAAAAGATGAACATGCGCCGACTGAGCAATGCTGCAGGTCTGGATGCAAAGAACTTCTACCAGCTGGTTATGGACAACATCTTCAAGAGTCCACGTACGCTGATAAAGCAGGCCAGAGTGGAAGAGGCCGAGAAGATGCTGCGAAACACAAAGGCATCGATAGAGGAGATAAGCACAGAATGCGGCTTTGTTTCGCCAAACTACTTCATAGCCTCATTCTTCCAGAAATACAAGGTTACTCCACAGGCGTATCGTGAAAAGCGATAAGGCGCCAAGTGCGGTCGGAAGTGCCCTTGTAGTAGATTAAACCCTGATAATGGTTTTCAGTTTGATAGTAGCTACCCTCGCTGGGTAGCTGCTTTTCTTTGTCGCATAGATACTGATAGGAGTAGTAGCCCTGCTTTTGCAGTATGCATGCGGTGTAGAGGTGGTTGGCGGGGTCGTAGAGCATGCGATAGGTGTCGGCACCCTCGGTAGTCCAGCGGCCACTGATGTAAATCTGCTGGCCGATATCGGAATGCAGACGGTAATTAACCCACACATACTCGCTCTGGGTGTCGTTCTCGCGATTGTCGCTATTGCGGATGCAGAACGAGCCGTTGGCATCCTCATCGTAGAGGTAGTTGGGGCGGGGCTCATCAACAAAGGGGTAGGCCTGATAGTTGTCGCCGTCCCACATGATGTGGTCGATACCCATTGTGGGGTGCGACACATCGAGAATCTCGAACTTGCGATACTCGTTGCCGGCATCGAACGCAAGCTGGAGGTTGTGGCTCCACTCAAGCCCCTTAAAGGTGGTGATGTTGGGCTTTACGCCGCGGCGGATGGAGCGCTCCTGATTATTCTGCATTACCACAGCGTATATCTGCTCATCGGGATTGGTAACGGGCAGCGTGCCGTAGTCGAGCTGCATAGATACCTGCTGGTGGCTCTGGCGGGTGTCTACATCGGTATTGCCCGTGGCGCTCATGCTGAGCTTCATCTTCTGCTCGGTAACCATAAACTCGGCCACAAGCACCTCGCGGTTGTCATCATCCTCATCAAGCACATGCAGGCGGTAGTTGCCGCTAATCTTAAGGCTGCAGCGCGCATTTGGCAGCTGCAACTGGTAGTGGGTGTAGGGGATGATGGTGTTAGTGGAGTGCTGGTAATCGTCGATAGTGTTACCGTTGAATCCCGAGAGCCAATCGCTCTCGAAAATGCCCTCGGAAGGAGTCCAGTCGGCCTCACAATGCTCAAGCTTATAGATGTAGCGATGATAGTCGTGCGAGAGCTCATCGAACGACACGGTGAGCACATCGTGCGAGTCGAGTCGCATGATGGCAGGGGCAAGCCAATTGTCGTTCACCACCACCTGCAGCGACTTTACATCGGGATCATTGATGCGGCTTTCGGCAAAGGCTGAAAGCGGCAACGCTAGGAGTATCGAGAGGAAAAGCTTTTTCACCTTCTACGTTCTGTGATTATTCCGTGGCGGTAGGCGTAGAGCAGCTCCTTGAGGTCGGCAATCTGCGAGCGCAGTTCCTCGCCCTTATCGGTATCGGCCACAAGCATACGGTGGGCCGACATCTCGATGATCTGGGTGGTAGACTTAATGTCGATCTCGCGCATGATGGCATCGCGGGCAGAGGTGAACGGCTCGTGCTGAACCAGCTGGAAGCCGCGTGAGTGATAAACAAGAGTGTAGCCGGCAATGCCCGTCTCGTGGTGATAGGCCTCAGAAAAGCCGCCATCGATAACCATAAGCTTGCCGCCTGCCTTGATGGGATTCTCGCCGCTACCAGCATGAACGGGAACGTGGCCGTTGATGATGTGGCGGGCTTGGCCCTTTACGCCAAAGGCATCGAGAATGCGGTCGCAAACCTCCTCGCTGTCGCGCAGCTTGAAGTAGTTGCCCTTCTCCTCCTTATAGGTATCCTTGTCGGTAAGGAAATAGCGCTCGAAGGTAGCCATCTTTGACTTACAGAACAGCGGAGAATCCTTGCCGCACCACAGATACAGGAAGTAGTCGCGTGCGTACTCGCGCTCGTTAGAATCGCTCTGGAAGGCGTTGCGAATCATCATGCCTATGTTGTGCATGAGGTCTTTGCCAGCAAAGCGCTTGCCTGGATATATCTCTACCTCCTTAAGCGAGCCGTCGTCGTTTAGAGGAATAGCGGCGTGGAAAAGCAGGTTTGAGTTGCTGATGGCGTACATACAGCCGTGCGAGAGCAGGGTGCGTATGTGCTTGTGCAGCTTCTCGCTGATGCGGAACGAGTGGTGCAGCTTGTGCATGAGGTCGGCCTCCTCGGTGGTTAGCTTGTTGGGCTCCTGAGGGTCGACGGTGGGGAAGTTGCAACTCTTCATCTCGTAGGCCTTGCCATCGATGGTGCATAGGTGCTTATCGTAGTCGACGGCGCTAAGCATGCAGCGGTCGGCCATCTGCCACTCGGGGTGGCGGGTGAATATCTCGGCCTCGGTCTTGAACTGCAGCACGGCTATGGCCTTGTGCATCTTGGCGGTGAGCTGCTGGGTCTTATCGTCCATAGAGTTGCCCGGAAGCAGCTTTGGCATGAACTCCTGGCAAGGGTCGTCGCCATATACATCGAGCGCGAAGGTGGCCAGTGGAACAAGGTTAATGCCGTACTCCTCGATGGTGCTGAGGTTGGCATAGCGCAGGCAGAGGCGCAGCACATTGCAGATGCAGGCATCGTTGCCGGCCGAAGCTCCCATCCACAGAACATCGTGGTTGCCCCACTGAATGTCCCACGAGTGGTATTGGCGCAGGGTGTCCATGATGATATGCGCACCAGGGCCGCGGTCGTAGATGTCGCCCAAAATGTGCAGCTGGTCGATGGCCAAACGCTGGATGACGTTACAGATGGCACAGATGAAATCATCGGCACGACCTGTAGATATGATGGTGTTTACGATTACGCTTACATAGGCGGCCTTATCGTTGTCGCTAAGGCTCTCGTGCAGCAGCTCCTCGATGATATATGCAAAATCCTGAGGCAGCGACTTGCGCACCTTTGAGCGGGTGTACTTGCTGCTCACATCGCGGCAAACCTTTACCAGCTGGTGGATAGTGATGCGATACCAATCCTCGATATCCTTCTCCTGAGCCTTGATGAGCTCAAGCTTCTCCTCGGGATAGTAGATGAGGGTGCACAGCTCTTTCTTCTCGCTCTCGCGGATATCGTTGCCGAAGAGTTCGTTTACTTTTCGCTTGATGTTACCAGAAGCGTTCTTGAGTATATGGCGGAAGGCTTCGCTCTCGCCGTGAATGTCGGCAAGGAAGTGCTCGGTGCCCTTAGGCAGAGCCATGATGGCCTCGAGGTTTATTATCTCGGTAGATGCATCGGCAACCGTAGGGAACGATTGCGAAAGCAGCTGCAGGTAATGCAGATCGGTATCATTACTGGAAAGGTGTTTCATATCTTAAGATGATTTTTAAGATTATTGCGTAGTTTCTCGGTAAGCTTGTCGTCGATAGGGTCGATGGGCATGTAGCCCTCGTCGAGCATTACAAACTCGCTGAGAACCTGAATAAGTCGGGCGGCACTCTTGGTGAGGCCTGCATCCTCGAGTTTCTCGGCAAGCTGGTCGTCGTCAACATTGTCGCGATACAACTCGCGCGTTAGCTCCATAGCACCCAGCAGAGTGGGGGTCTTGAGCACGTATCGGATTATGCGAATGAGATAGTCGGTCTGGTCGCCCTGATAATCGCCCACAACCTCCTTTAAAGGCTTGGGGCGGGTGTAGCTCGAGGGGAAGAAAGCTGCTATCTTCTGTGTGTCGATGAGTGGTGCCGAGAGGCCGAGAATACGTATGCCGTAGTCGGTATAGTTAACGATGTTCTCGTGCTCAGCATATACCATAAGATGGCGCCAGTTTATGAGTCGGGGGTCGACGGTGGTGGTGTCAACCCATCGTTTGTCGCCCATCATGCCCACCTTGATGATAGCCTTTAGGGCTGCAAGGGTGTTGGCATCCATTTTCTCGAGAGTGTTAGAATCCTGCACCTTCTGGTAAACGGCGAACGTCTGTGCAGCCATCTCTGCCTGGCTGACGGTGTTGGTGATGACGGCATTGCGGATTTCCTCGATACGCGGATTCCAACCGAGTGTTTTGAATGCCGATGTCTCGACCTTGCCAAACGAGATGACGGCATAGGCTTTGGCCACATAGTCTTTCTGGGCGATAAGAAGTCCCAGACGCTGATTGGCCCTCTGGGCGCTGATGGCCCAGGGCTCTAACTGCCCGTGGAGGGTTACCACATAGCGTATGCCCAACTTCTGTGCGCACCGCATCGCTTTGGTTTGCAGCATCGAGTTGACACCGTGAATGTGAAGGATATCTGCCTGCATGTCGCGTGCTTGCGCGTAGAAGGATTTGTTGTTGTCGGCCACCTGTACGTTGGCGCTCTGCTTTAATCCCTCTACCAGCAGCGATACATGCTGGTGTATCAGCTCGCTATTCTTGGGGTAGATATGTAATACGTTCATAGCTACTCATCAGGTTCTTCCAGAATATGCGCCAACGCAGGCACTGGCGCTCGATGAACGATGGATTAAGCTCGAAGAACTTAATGACATCGAAAGCCACATCCTTGCGTACGATGATGAAATCGTAGCGCCCCATGAAGAACTTCTTGTATTTGTTGTTTCTCACCTTGTGCAGCTGGCGCTCTATGCGGGTAATGTGGTCCTGAGCTTCGAGATAGGAGTCGAAAGTCTGCAGTTTGATACCCTTTTTGTAGAGGTAGCCCAGCGTAAGGTCGGAAGCGGTATTCATGGTGTCGCTGATGGCCTGAAGGATGTCGTTGCTAACGGGTTTGTTACTGATATTAGAAAAGATGAGCCAATCGTTCTTAGCCGCCTTGATGCCCAGATTGTAGGCCTGCATCTTGCGTTTCTTGTTGCAGTCGGGCTTAGGCAAGAAGGTGGTATAGAGGTTGGGATATTCTTTTTTGAGAAGCTTCAGTACGTCTGAAGTCTCATCGGATGAAGACTCATCAATCACGATGACCTCGTAGCCAGGCTCGTACTGCTGAGTGAGGTAAACGGGTAGGTTTGCCTCAAGCTCGTGGGCCTGATCGTACGCGGTCATAATGACTGAGAATCCTCGAGAGTCTTTACTCATTTTATAATTTTTACATTTTACATTTTGCCTTACAACTCATCGCTCATATAGCCCTTGGGCAAACGGCGACAGTTATACTGCGATGCCATAATCTCGCCGTAGGCTCCAGCAGATCGGATGGCCATCAAGTCGCCACGCTTTGCCTTGTTAAGGTCAATCTGCTTGGCAAACACATCGGTGCTCTCGCAAATAGGACCTACTACATCGTAGGCTTCGGGCTCAGCGTCGCTGGTGATATTCTCGATCTTGTGGTAGGCTTGATAGAGGGCAGGACGAATCAGATCGGTGAATCCGGCATCAACAATAGCGAACTTCTTAACGGCGCCCTCCTTTATATATAAGGTACGCGTGATTAGAGAGCCGCACTGAGCCACAACGGCACGACCCAGCTCGAAGTGGAGCGTCTGTCCGGGTTGCAGCTTCAGTTTCTTGGCGTAAGTGTCGAAGTAGGCCTTGAAATCGGGGATGGGCACACGGTTGGGGTGCGAATAGTCGATGCCAAGACCGCCGCCCACGTTGATGTGCTCAACACGGATGCGATGGCTGATAAGCTCCTGCTGCAGTTCGTTTACGCGATTGCAGAGTGCCTCGAAGTCGCCCATGTCGAGAATCTGTGAGCCAATGTGGAAGTGCAGACCTACAAACTTTACGTTCTGAAGTTCTTCGGCCTTGCGGATTACCGTAACCATATCGCGCATGGCGATACCAAACTTGTTCTCAGCCAAACCAGTGGTGATGTTGGCGTGGGTGTGGGCACCTACGTTGGGGTTAAGGCGGAAGGCTACGCGAGCCACCTTGCCCTTAGCTGCTGCCAGCTCGTTAATCACCTCGAGTTCGGGGATGCTTTCTACATTAAAGCAGAAGATGTCGTTATCGAGGCCAAGATTGATTTCCCAATCGCTCTTGCCTACACCTGCATAAACAATCTTGTTGTTGGCGAAGCCCGCCTTGAGCGATGCTTCTACCTCGCCGCCACTCACGCAATCGGCTCCGAGACCTGCCTCACGGATGATGCGGAGCACACGAGGATTGGCGTTGGCCTTGATGGCATAGTGAACCACAAAGCCCTCGTGCTTGCTTGCCTCCTCGTTGATAGTCTTCAGCGTCTGGCGCAATAGTTCGGCGTCATAGTAGTAGAAGGGAGTCTCAATCGACTCAAACTTCTCTACTGGGAAATTTCCTTTAGTCATTGTCTTGTTTGTCTCTATATAATATAATGTTTAATGTTTAATCTTTAATGTTACTTCTTAAAAATTGTGTCGCTAAGCTTCTGGAGCGCACGCTTCTTGTCTTCCTCGCGGATAAGGAACGAGATGTTGTAATTAGAACCTCCGTAGCTAACCATGCGTACGGGGATATCCTTAAGCGCATCGAGTGCGATGGTCTCGAAACCTACGTTGCTCCAATCAAGGTCGCCCACTACGCAGATGATACACATGTTGGTATCAACGGTAACGGTACCGTACTTCTTGAGCTCGTCAACAATCTCGCCCAGATGTGCTGAGTTGTCGATACTCATTGATACGCCAACCTCTGAGGTACAAACCATATCGATAGGAGTCTGGTAGCTCTCGAAAATCTCGAATACCTTGCGCAGGAATCCTGTGGCAAGAAGCATGCGGCTTGATTTAATCTTGATGGCTGTGATGTTGTCCTTAGCGGCGATGGCCTTAATCTTGCCGTACTCGGTCTTGTTGCTGATGGTGGTTCCCTCAGCATCAGGATCCATAGTGTTCAGCAAGCGAACAGGGATGCCTGCATACTTAGCTGGCTGAACGCATGTGGGGTGCAGAATCTTAGCTCCGAAGTAAGCCAGCTCGGCAGCCTCCTCGAAGTGCAGCTGGTGTACGGGCTCGGTGCCATCAACCACGCGTGGGTCGTTGTTGTGCATACCGTCGATATCGGTCCAGATTTGAATCTCATCAGCAGCGATAGCAGCACCGATGAGCGAAGCGGTATAGTCGCTACCTCCACGCTGCAGGTTGTCGATCTCGCCGTAAGCATTGCGGCAGATGAATCCCTGAGTGAGGTAAACCTGTGCTCCCTCGTTCTCCTCCATAAGAGCAGCAAGCTTCTCCTTGATGTAAACAGGATCGGGCTCGGCATTCTTATCGGTGCGCATAAAGTCGAGTGCGTTGAGCAGAACGGCCTTGATGCCAATCTCGTTCATGTAGTTAACCACCATGTTGGTAGAGATAATCTCGCCCTGAGCCACAATGCTCTTCTCCTCGAAGCTGGTGAACAGCTCCTTAGTGAACGAACGCAGGTAGTCGAACTCGCTGCGCAGAAACTCGCGGGTAGCTGCCTTTGTCTCGTCCTTGGTATAAAGCTCATCAACGTGCTTGTCGTACTTCTGCTCCAAGCGGTTGATAACCTCGTTAGCGCCATCGGGGTTCTTCTTATAGAGATAGTCGGCAATCTCTACAAGATTGTTTGTGGTGCCCGACATAGCTGAGAGCACAACGAAAACGGGTTCGTTAAACTTGGTGACAAGTGCAGTCACCTCCTTCATTCTCTGTGGGGTGCCGACGGATGTACCGCCGAATTTCATTACTTTCATAAGCCTTATATATTTTTCAATGTTCAATCTTCAATGTTCAATGTTCAATGATCTCATGCCTTTGGCTTAATCACCACTTGTTCCATCTTGCCATCCTGGCATTGGAACGCCTTGCCTGGATACTTGTTTACCAGCGAGATGTTGTGGGTAGACATGATTACTGCAGTGCCTTTCTCGGCGATGCCTTTTAGCAGCTGCATAATGTTGTCGGCCGTCTCCTTGTCGAGATTACCTGTTGGCTCATCGGCAATGATAATCTGAGGCTGGTTGAGTATAGAACGGGCGATGGCAACACGCTGCTGCTCGCCACCCGAAAGCTCGTTTGGCATCTTGTCGGCCTTATCCTCAAGCCCAACCATCGTCAGAACTTCTATGATGCGGTCGTCGCGGCGCTCTTTGTCGCGCCAGCCTGTGGCTTTGAGCACAAAGTCGAGATTCTTGTAGACCGTGCGATCGCCAAGCAACTGGAAGTCCTGAAACACAACGCCCACCTCGCGGCGCAAATCAGGAATCTGTTTGCGACGGATGGTAAGCAGGTCGTAGTCAAGAACCGTAGCCTCGTCGGCCTCGTCGATATCAAGGTCGCAATAGATGGTCTTGAGCAGTGTGCTCTTTCCCGAGCCTACACGGCCGATGATATACACCATCTCGCCTTCGTCAACCTCGAAGTTAACACCATGCAGCACCTCAATGCCGTGCCTCTGGTAAATATTCGCGTTCTTATAATTAATCAGCATTATTTTTTTTATTTTGGCAACGGACTACAGGACTTTACGACTTTTTTCTTATTTTGATAATCAGTCCTTTTAGTCCTATTGTCCGTTGCTATATTAACTACTTCATTTTTCCGGCGGCTTTGGCTTCGCGGCGCTGCTTGTCCCAGTTGGGGTCGTGGCGCTTGTGCAGCTCATCGGCTACCTGCTCTATACGCAAACCCTTGCTGGCCAACAGTACGGTGAGGTGATACAGCAGATCGCTTGCCTCGTAGATAAGGTGTTCGTCGGTGCCGTTGGTGGCCTCGATAACTGTTTCGAGAGCCTCCTCGCCAACCTTCTGGGCTATCTTGTTGATACCATCCTTGAAGAGCTTGGTGGTGTAGCTGCCTTCGGGCATCTGCTCGTGGCGCATATTGATAAAGTCCTGCAGCTCTGTAAGGAATGTCACTCCGCTATTGTTCTCCTCGCCCCAGCAGGTGTCGGTACCAGTGTGGCATGTAGGGCCGTCGGGGGTTGCCTTAACAAGCAGAGTATCGTTGTCGCAATCAACCATAATGTCAACCAGATGCAGGAAGTTTCCGCTGGTCTCGCCTTTGGTCCAAAGGCAGTTACGACTGCGACTCCAGAAGGTTACCTTGCCCGTTTTGATGGTCTTATCGTAGGCCTCCTGATTCATGTAGCCAAGCATCAGTACGTTCTTGGTCTTGGCATCTTGTATAATAGCGGGAACAAGTCCGCCGCTCTTTTCAAAATCTATTTTCATTCCTTTTTATTTTTTGCAACGGACTACAGGACTTAAGGACTTTTATTCCCTTGGTTCTGCTATCCGTTTTCTATTTCTATTACTATTTCTTTATCTAAAATTAGTCCTTCAGTCCTGTAGTCCGTTGCTAAACTCTCACGTTTATGCCTTCGGACTTGAGGTAGCGTTTCAACTCGGGGATGGGGATTTCGCCAAAGTGGAACACACTTGCGGCGAGGGCGGCATCAGAGTGGCCCTCGATGAATGTGTCGCGGAAGTGCTCCTTCTTTCCAGCTCCACCACTTGCGATGATGGGGATAGAGAGATTGTCGGCAAGCTCGCGAAGTGCCTCGTTGGCATAACCCTCTTTCACTCCGTCGTGATCCATCGATGTGAAAAGAATCTCGCCGGCACCACGCTCCTGAGCCTCGTGAGCCCACTCAAAAAGTCCACGCTCGGTACGCTCGCGACCACCCTTAAGGTAGCAATGCCAACCATCGGCATCGAATCGGGCATCGATAGCACACACGCATACCTGAGAGCCAAAGCGGTTGGTAATCTCGTCGATAAGCTCTGGGCGGCGTATTGCTGCACTATTCACGCTCACCTTGTCGGCTCCGGCATACAGCAAGCGCTCAACATCGGCAAGCTCGTTTATTCCTCCGCCCACGGTGAAAGGGATGTTTATCTCCTGAGCCACGCGCGTCACCATATCGGTAAACGTCTTGCGACCTTCGAAGCTGGCTGTGATGTCGAGAAAGCACAACTCGTCGGCTCCTTGCTCGCTGTAGGCTTTCCCCAGAGCTACCGGGTCGCCAGCTGAGCGGAGGTTGACGAAGTTGGTTCCCTTAACGGTCTCGCCATCCTTCACATCCAAACAGGGTATTATTCTTTTTGCTAAACTCATTTTCTTAGTTGTTCTTTTGTCCGGCTCTCCACAAGTCTTCAAGGTCTATTCTACCTTCGTAGATGGCCTTTCCGAAGACTACAGCAGGTATTCCTGCCTTGTCGAGCGCTTTGATGTCATCAATAGACGAAACGCCTCCGCTTGCTATGAGATGTAGGTCGGGATAGGCGTTCAGCACCTCGCGATAAAGGTCGATGGCGGGGCCACTTAATGTTCCGTCTTTCGAAATCTCTGTGCAGAGCACGTTCTTAACACCTGCATCTACATATTTCTTAAGGAATGGAAGCAGGTCTTCGGTAGAATCCTCTTTCCATCCGTTTATGCTTATCTTTCCGTTGCGCACGTCGGCACCAAGAATCACGCGGTCGGGTCCATACTTCTGCAACCACCATGTGAACAGGTGCGGATGGGTTACGGCTATCGAGCCGATGGTTACCATCTGTGCTCCGGCCTGAAAAGCTGCATCAACGTCGTCATGACTCTTAATGCCGCCTCCAAAGTCGACTGTAAGCTTGGTGTTGCTGGTGATTTCGCGAAGCACGGAGTCGTTCACAATGTGACGGTTTTTTGCGCCGTCGAGGTCGACCACATGCAGACGGTTGAAGCCTATACGTTCAAACTCCTTTGCCATATCTATGGGCTTGCCATAAACTGTCTTCTGGTCGTAATCACCTTTGGTTAATCTTACACACTGACCGCCAATAATGTCAATTGCAGGAATAAGTTCAATCTTCATAGGTCTAAAAAGTTTTTGAGTATACGTTCGCCCACCTTACCACTCTTCTCGGGGTGGAATTGGCAGGTATAGAAATTATCTTTGTGCATAGAGGCCGAGTAGGGCAGAATGTAATCTGCTGTAGCTATGGTCTCAGCACAAACCGGTACATAATAAGAGTGCACGAAATATACGTAAGGAGCAGCCTCCCCCGCCCCCTCCAAAGGGAGGGGAGAAAGGATGCCTTTGTATAGGGGATTAACGCCCCCCTCCTTTTGGAGGGGTTGGGGGAGGCTTAACTTATTCCATCCCATGCAGGGCACCTTCTCTTCGTGGCGCTGGGGCTGGAAACGCTTCACCTCGGCATCGAAGATTCCGATGCACTCAGCATCGCCCTCCTCAGAGTGCTTACACAGAAGCTGCTGGCCCACGCAGATGCCGAACACGGGCTGCTTGAGGTCGCGTATAAGCAAGTCGAGCTTGCGCGCTCTCAGGTAGTCCATCGCCTCGGCGGCGTGTCCTTGTCCGGGAAACAGCACCTTATCGGCTTTCTTCAGCAGCTCGGCATCGTCGGTAAGCGTTGGCTCAATGCCCAATCGCTTCAGTGCGTTCACCACCGAATAGATATTTCCTGCGTTATATTTTACTATTGCTACTTGCATTCTATTGTCTTTTTGCAACGGACTACAGGACTCAAGGACTTTTTTCTTTTAGGATTAATCAGTCCTGTTAGTCCTATTGTCCGTTGCTAAATATTAACTAAATATGATTGTCTTGTTCTTGTAGGTGAGAATTTTGCGCTGGATGTGCTTGCTTACAGCGTGGCTGAGCACAATCTTCTCAAGGTCTTTTCCTTTAAGCACAAGGCTCTCGGGGGTGTCCTTATGAGTAATGCGGGTTACATCCTGCTCGATGATAGGACCGGCATCCAACTCGGCGGTTACGTAGTGGCTTGTAGCTCCGATAATCTTCACGCCGCGCTCGTAAGCCTGATGATAAGGCTTGGCACCAATGAATGCTGGAAGGAACGAGTGGTGGATGTTAATGATATGGTGTGGATATTCGGCTATCATCTCGTCGCTGATAATCTGCATGTAGCGAGCCAATACGATAAACGATATATCCTCCTTCTTAAGCAGCTCCATCTCGGCCTTCTCAACCTCCTCCTTATTTGAGTGGTCTTTCTTTATGCTCCACACGTAGTAGGGGATTCCGAACTGATCGGCCACATAGCGAAGGTCTTCGTGATTTGAAACAATACAGGGAATATCGCAGTTGAACTCGCCCGCCTTCCAGCGTGCCAGCAAATCGTACAGACAGTGACTCATCTTCGAAACGAAAATGGCCATACGTGGGCGCTTGTCGCTGTAGTAAAGGCTGAACTTCATCTGGTAGCGCTGGGCATAGAGGGTGGTGATGTAGTCGTAAATCTTGTCGCGTGGAATCAGGAATCCTTCCAGTTCCCATTCTATGCGCATAAAGAACATACCATCCACCTTGTCTACATACTGATCAAGGTACACGATATTACCCTTATTATCGGTGATAAACTTGGTTACTTCCGAAATAATTCCCTGCTGATCGGGGCAGTGCAATAGCAGAATTGCTGTCGTTTCCATCTCTTCTAATCTATTTACCTAATAATTTCAAGGCGCAAAGATACAAAAAAAGAATGTAAAATTGCACAGATTCGGAAAAAAGTGCTAATTTTGCAGCCGAATTAATAGAATTATTGCATATTTATGGAATATATGTCACAAGAGGGCTGGGATAAGCTCGTAAATGAACTTAAACATCTGGAGAGTGTTGAACTGCCCGCATGCAAGGATGCCATCTCTGAGGCGCGCGATAAAGGCGACCTTAGTGAGAACTTTGAGTATCATGCAGCCAAGCGCGAACAAGGCCGCTTGTTGAGCCGTATCAGCTTCCTCCAGAAGGTGCTCGAGAATGCCCGCGTAATCGATACCGAACTTCTGGGCAAAGACTGTGTGGGATTGCTGAGTAAGGTCGAGATGACCAATTTAACTAACAATGCAAAGATGACTTACACCATTGCGAGTCCTCACGAGGCTAATCTGCGCGAGGGTAAGATCTCTATAAAGTCGCCTATTGCTCAAGCCTTGTTGAATAAGAAGGTGGGCGATGTAGTAGAGGTGCGCGTACCAGCAGGTTTGGTAAAACTACGTATCGAAAGTATAACATTATAAACAAATAGTTTTTTAGCACAAAAATTATGAACAAGATTGTTTTGATTACAGGCGCTACCAGCGGTATTGGTATGGCATGCGCCCGCAAGTTTGCCGCTAACGGCGACAAGTTGATTCTTACAGGTCGTAATGCCACCCGTTTGAGCGAGATTTCAGGAGAGCTTAAGGCTAATGGAACCGAGGTTTATACACTTAAGTTCGATGTTCGCAACCGCGAGGCCGCAGTAGAGGCTATCGAGGGACTTCCTGAGGCTTGGAAAAACATCGATGTTCTTGTGAACAATGCCGGTCTGGCCCTTGGCTTGGAGCCCGAGTACGAGGGCAGTTTCGACGATTGGGACGGAATGATTGATACCAACATAAAGGGCTTGCTCACAATGACACGTCTGATTGTTCCAGGAATGGTGGAGCGTAACAGCGGACATATTATTAATGTAGGTTCGGTTGCCGGCGATGCTGCTTATGCAGGCGGTAACGTCTACTGCGCCACAAAGGCTGCTGTAAAGGCTCTTAGCGATGGTCTGCGCATTGATGTGGCTAACACCGCCATCCGCGTAACTAACCTCAAGCCAGGACTTGTTGAGACTAACTTCAGCAACGTTCGTTTCCACGGCGACAACGAGCGCGCTGCTAACGTATATAAAGGCATACAACCACTAACTGGCGATGATATTGCCGATGTAGCAGTGTATGCCTCAAATGCTCCCGCTCATGTCCAGATAGCCGAGGTGCTTATCCTCGCCACTCATCAGGCCAGCGGTAGCGTTATCGTCCGCAAGTAATTATTCTTTTTTCGCTTCGAAAGCAAAGGGGGTGTCAGCGGTAAGGTAAGCCGTCTGCTTGCCGTCCATATAAATGGCCCCCTCTACTATCTGCATATACAGCACCTTCTTTGTTTGGTTGAAACTGCCAAACGAGCCGGTGCTGTTTGCGTAGAATGCCACCTGTATTTTGTGGTCTTTTCCATCGTGGTTGATGTTGAAGCTTGGCGCCTTGGGGTTGATAAGATACTGCACGGGCGATGCATTGATAAAGCCGATGAGGCAGTCGATGTCCTGGTTGGGAGCTTCGGCCAGCGCAGCCTTCAGTTTGTCGTCAGAGATGTTCTCGGCCAACAGTCGGGTGGGGAAGTTCTTGATAGTCATCGTGCTGTCGTTGGTAATGTTCCAACTGATTTTCAGCGTGTCGGTATTGTCGCTGATGTCCTTCACGTTCTTGGCGATATAAATCAGGTCGCCCTGATAGGTGCCCTTAACGGTGTTCAGACAGTAAGCCAACTCCTCTTTGCTCAGCTCTCTGCCAGAGTCGTCGTTGTCGTTCATACATGATGTTAAACCCATTGCTGCCACGCAGCAAGCCATTGTTACAAATTTCAGTTTCTTCATTGTTTTGTTTTTTGTTTTGTTTTTTGTTTTAAAAAAGTTATTAATCTTAGTTCACTACCCTTTAAATGCAACTTAGTCCCATTCCTTGTATCGCTAATATCTAATTAATGTTAAATGCCATCCAGAGGGAATTTCCTACTCATGTTTAGGGATTTCCTATCCTATGTTTAGGAAGTTTCCTTTTGAAACCTCCCAAAAAGTTCCGATCTTTGCACCGTGAACATAAAACATTTAGAGCCCCTTGATAAGGGGCGGCTATAATGCAGGGATTAATAACAATTTAAAATTTATAGGAGGTACGATTATGAAGAAGATGATAATGATGGCAATGATGATGGTAATGACCATGTCGGCCAACGCTATGAGCTATACTGCAGCTAAGAATGAGGCTTTGTTCTTGAGCGACAAGATGGCATACGAATTGAATCTTACTGCATCACAGTACGATCGTGTATATGAGATAAATCTCGATTATCTTATGAATCTCAACGGCCGCGCCGATGTATTCGGAATCTGGTGGGATCGCCGCAACGCTGACCTCCGCTACGTTCTCAATGCATGGCAGTACGACAAGTACATCACACTCTCTCACTTCTATCGCCCCGTAGCATGGAAGTCGGGTGGATACACTTTTGCCGTTTACTCTCGCTACAACAGAGGTCATTTCTATAATGCACATCCCAAGGTATACGCCTCGTACAAGGGTGGAAAGCATCACAAGCCCGCTGTACATCGCGAAGCCCCAAAGATGCATGATAGCAAGCCTGCTGTTCACAACGAGCGTCACATGGCGATGGCTACTAAGAGCAGCCGTAGCTCATCAGGACACTTCGCTGGTCGCAGATAAGGATTTGTTAGTTGAGTTAGATATATACGCCTCTTACGAGGTCCCAGGAGAATCTCATAGTGATATGGGATTCTCTTTTTTTCGTGGCTGTTCATGCAGCAAATTGAATTATTATTTGTACTTTTGCACCCAGAATACAATAGGTTTATGAAGATTATTCATGTGGATATGGATCAGTTCTTCGCCGCTGTAGAGCAGCGCGATAATCCAAAACTGAAGGGCAAGCCGATAGCGGTTGGTCACGATGCCGAGCGTGGTGTGGTGTCTACTGCCAGCTACGAAGCCCGACGGTTCGGGGTGCATTCTGCGCAATCCATCCAGTTGGCCAAGCGCTTGTGCCCACAACTGATAATCGTAGAACCGCACTTTCAGCGTTATAAAGAGGTGTCGGCACAACTGCACCAGATATTCCACGATTATACCGACCTGATAGAGCCAATATCACTCGACGAGGCTTTTCTTGATGTTACCGAGAATAAGCGCGGCATAGAGCTTGGCGTGGATATCGCACGCGAGATAAAGCAGCGCATCCGCGAGGCCACCGGGCTCACTGCATCGGCAGGAGTGAGCTATTGTAAGTTCTTGGCCAAGATAGCCTCCGATTGGCGCAAGCCCGATGGGTTGACGGTGATTCATCCCGACCGGGCGTTAGACTTCATCGCCCAGCTGAAGGTAGAGAAGATTTGGGGCGTAGGGCAGAAGACCGCCGAGAAGATGCACCACATGGGCATTTTTACAGGCCTTGATTTGCGAAACACCTCGCTTGCGCGGTTAACTCAGGAGTTCGGCAAGATGGGGCAGGTGTTCTACGATTTCTCGCGAGGCATCGATAACCGCCCTGTCATCAGCGAGTGGGAGAGGAAGAGCGTAAGCTGTGAGCAGACCTTTGAGTCCGACATCAGCGAGAACTCCGCTGTTACCATCCATCTCTATCACACCGTTCTCGAGCTTGAAAGGCGCATCCTGAAGAACGATTTCGAAGGCCGCACCCTCACGCTGAAGGTCAAGTTCCAGGACTTCCAGCAAATCACCCGCAGCATCACTGTCGACCATATCCTCCGCACCAAGGATGATATCCTCCCCCTGGCCAAACAACTGATGCAAGGCGTAGAGTTTCACTCACATCCCATCCGCCTATTAGGCCTAGGCGTCTCAAATCAGAAGAGCTCCACCCCTCAGAACGCCCCCCAATGGATAGAGTTAGAACTAGAGTTCGCCCCCTGGCCAGATGAATAAAATAAAGAGCGCAGCCCCAATTTGGAGCTGTGCTCATTCTCTTCTTTACGTTCTATGTTTAGAACGTTCACATACCCATGCACGAGGTTGCCCCCAGTGCCGTCACAATCGCCGTAGCGATAGATGCAATCATCTGCACGATGAATTTAATGGTTTCTCTCTTTGTCATGGTACTTAATTATTAAGTTAATACTAGTCTGTCATCTCGAGCGTTACCCCCTCCTGTCATGTCGAGCGTAGTCGAGACATCTCCTTTGGAGATCTAGGAGATCTCTCCATGCGCTACGCTTAGTCATCGTCGCTGCTCTGGTAACCGCCACCGTCCTGACCGCCGCCGTTCGATGGCTGGGTGTTCTCGTTGTCCTCGATATCACCGCTATCGGTACTGGTCACGCGCTTCACCTCTTTGCCATCGCGGTCGAAGCAGGTAATCTGCACGGCAGTCTTCGAGAGCTCCTCCTTCAGGTCGGTGTCGGGGGTGAAGATGATACGGCGACTCGAAATCAATCCTGCCTTTACCTCTTCCACCTTCTCAACGCTCTTGGCTCGCAGACCAAATCGCATGGTTCCCAGACCTGGCAGCGCTACTGAGTGGCCTTCGGTGGCCCACGCCTTGATCACCTCGCCGGCTGCATCCCAGCATGCCTGCATGATTCCCTTACTCACTCCGCTGCGCAGAGCAGCCTCCTTAATCACTTTGTCCTGAGTCAGAGCCGTATAGAGCTCCGGCATCATCACGTAACGATACTTACCAGCATACTTGCCGATGTTCTGATACTGTTCCTTAGCTTTTACTTTTAATGCCATAATCTTAAATTTAATGTTTAATTTTTAATCTTTAATGTTTAATCTCTTTCGTCGCATTTCAATCAAAAAATCCGCCTCCCCCGTGGGCCCGTAAAATTTTTCTCGTGGGCGCGCCAATTATCTCTCTCAAATTGACACTGCAAAAGTACAACATTGGCATTGCGGTTCACGAATGCTGGCGGAAGAAAATTAAGCGTTTTCTGGGATTATTTTTTTTCGGAGGCGCGGTCATCTGGTCATTTGTCATTTGTCAAAATCGAAAACACACTGTCAAAATACGCCACTATAATATAAATATTTATATTTATATATATAGTGAGCAAATAACCGCGTTCCCGATTCGAAAATGACCAAATGACCTTGACCAAATGACCGCGATTTCTTGTCTGTTTGCCAATAGCAAATACTATGCGTTTACAATCTCTTTAACATTGACCTGCTTCTTTGACAGCCACAACCCCTTATTTCCCTATTTTGTCGCAAAACACCAAGCCTGTCGCAACAACTCCGATAAATATCTGGCATTTTTCTTGGAATCAGCCAAAAATTTCCTTATCTTTGCAATGTCAATCAGAACAAACGACATCTTAGAGACAAGAAACAGCAAGTTTAACAATTTAAAATTTATTAGATTATGAAACAGAATGAAGAGAACAGCCAGAAGGATCAGGAGTTAACTAAGGAAGAGTTGGAGCAGGTAAACGGCGGAGGTTTTCTACCACGTCCGAAAGGGTGTTAATTGCTGCTGACTTTGCAATATCAATCAGAACAAACGACATCTGAGAGACAAGAAACAGCAAGTTTAACAATTTAAAATTTATTAGATTATGAAACAGAATGAAAAGAACGTCCAGAAGGATCAGAAGTTAACTAAGGAAGAGTTGGAGCAGGTAAACGGCGGACTCAAAGTAATAGTTATAAAATCTCCGAAAGGGTGTTAATTGCTGCTGACCAGCCAAGAACTCCTGGGGGACAAGCCTGAGCGTTACTTTCTTGGCAAACTCTGGCTGGGCTCGATGCCCAGTCAAAGTTTCCTGTCCGCTGGTGGCATAAGCCATCGCATCCTTTCTTGGCGCCGCAAAGGTACTAAACCAAATAACGCTTCGTTATGGTGGGGCTAGCGTGATTAAACAGTGTCTGGAGCCTCATAAGTGCCATTGGTGCATCCGTTCCTGCTTGTGAGAACACACGCAAACCAAATATTTTCCTCATTGAATGTGTCGAAAAATGCTCGATTTTGTTGCCCTTTCCAAGAAGAAAATGCCACGATAATGGATATAATGGATACTGTAAAAAAGCATATAGATTATTGTGGAGACGAAAGTTTTGTCTTCTTTGATTCTGAAATCGCAGAAGTCATAAAGTGCTCTGATAATTACACTGATGAGGAGATAAACCAAGCATTAGGCCAGTATGTTTATGTTAAAGAACATTTAGGTCGAAGTGGAATATCTAAAGAGAGTATACTAAATGATGATCATCCTTCTGAGTTGTTTATGCAAAGTTTAGACACCTCTGCTTATAATGCCGCCATGTGTATAAAAAGTTTTTTTTATATAAACATTTTGGCGATAGTGTGGTTCGTGATGGTCTCAGCGAAGGCGTTGCCGTTTATAGAAAGAATAATCTGCCTGAAGCAGATTTCTGGAAGAATATGTGTAGAAAACTACTCTATTTGAATGAGCGAGGATGGCTTTGATCAGAGCTGTGACGAATGTTATGGCTAGATATGAATACAGGGCTTGTCGCGGCAAGCCCTATACTTCCTTTAAATAGCCTAAATTTAACTAATATGATGGATAAAACTAAATTTTCTGTATTTTTGTCTTTTATAAAAGATAAAATTGGTATCTTTGCACTCCGATAACAATAAGGTAAAAAGATAATGTACAATATAGACAAAACTAAAGAATACATCCGAGACGCCGTGACCAATCCACTGGAGCGACTAATGAAGGGGGAGAGTGGAGAACCAACAGTAAACTTGTATGAGAAGTATTATTGGCAAGGTTACAATCCCAAGTATGATCCTAATTATAAGAGTATGCTGCATGATGTGATGGTGCCTTACTATGAATTGTATCTTAACGGCGATACAAAGCTCTGTTGCGCTGGTGACAGGCTAGAGTTTATAAGGCGCAAAATGGATTACATCATTAAGTATGATGATCAGTTTGGCCAATGGGCATCAGAAAAGAACTTGATTTATGCGGCAGAATGTTGGGGGGATAACTTGAAACGCTATGAGAAAGAGACTAAGCGTATCTATCGATTCTTCCATGTTCTGGAGTTGCTTTTGGAGTATGATTGCCAACAAGAATGGAGTACACTGTCTGATAAACTTCAGAAGATGCTTTTTACTCATGAGGCGTGTTACGATTATAAGACCGACGAGGTGCTGTGTGTACTGCATGCTTTCACAATGATAATGCAACAAGACTGGACTAAGGAGAGAAAGAAGGAAATGCTGGATTTGCTTTACCAACATTGGCTTTTCTTAAAGCATTACTATTCAGTCATGATTAGGCATATCATTGGCGTGAAGTGGACGAATTTTTATAAAGTAGCAGAGACTGTGATGCACTCAAGTCAGTCGTTCAAACCACATATGCACATTTTCTATTGTGGACTATTGGATTGTGTTGACGAACTGAAAATGAGTAAGAAAGAAAAGAGTTCGACGGATAAGACTATTTCTCTTATGTGCGAGGAGATGCAAAGATGTGAACCATCTGAGCTGCTTTATCCTTTGTGTGATACCATATTCCCAGAAGATTTTCAGCGTTTACTTCGCGAACATCGCCCACCGAGCTATAATGAGATTTTGGACGATAACCATAAGAAAGAAGAACTCATTCAGCAGATGAAATCCCAAACAACACGTACTTGTAGGGAGTTGGAAAAAACAATAGAGAATTTTAAGAATATGTTGAATGCATCTATCCCTATCAAGTATATAGATGCTGAGTTGGAAAAATACCCTCCAGAACTAGCATTTACCTTTCTGAGAGAAATTGATGCAAGTCCTATCATTAAAATGCACGATGCGTGGCATGAGCATTATCCTGAATTATTTAATAAATATCGTGAGCGCCTATTTGGTTCTATCCAGCAACAGAAGGAATTAACAGAATCAATGATGAAGGTAGCTAAAAGGCCCACTCAAGTTTCGTATTATGAGGCTGGCTCTACCCACGACGACAAGCGCAAGCAGTTGATTTTTGGTGAAGAAAAAGAAATGATAGTGCCAATTAAACAAATAAGCAATGAGTAAAAGTTATTATGAAAATGGTGCCAACCATTACGACCATCACAAGGAATTGCATATCGACACGGTGAATGGTGGTGACATCGGAAACTTGATTTCTGCTTTTTTCAAGGATGATACTGAGGAGGCAGATTATGAAGAAATAAAAGAAGAAACTCTGCAGCCAGCCCCTGTAAACACTGATGAACTGCCCACCAGCAAGCCTCAGGAGCGAAACGAAGAGAGGTTTCACTTTGTTCATCCAGAGGTTGAAGATGACGAGGCGTGGCGTATTCACGATGCCGTAAGGCGGCTTGTGGCTCACCAGAAGGTGCCTGAAATATGTGCGTACCTGAAGGAATTGAAGCAGAAAAGAAAGGCTTTGTTGCCTTCTGCTTCGGCTTCTATGTATAAGGAGTTGGTACGATTGGGAATGCCAACAAGTGAGGGTTATAGCGAAAAGCACTTCAGTAATATTTATACGAAATAAGATACTTCATAGTTGAAGTTTGTAAGCATCAGAATAATCTTCTGGTGCTTTTTTTGTGCCTTTCCCAAAGGTACTTGATGGGATATTTCGGGATATCACGGGATAATTCGGGATATCACGGGAAAGTACGGGATGGGCACTTTAAAAACCATAAATCCGAAGATAATAGTTCGTACCTTTGCATCGTCAACGAACGGAAACGGGGATTTTGACGGTGATGTTTGAAATGGTTACATAAGATATAAATACAGATTTGTGAATTGTTGTTGTTTTACTCATAATTTGGCTTTCATAAATTTTGCTTTAAATTTTTAGTTTGACATTCAGGCGGTTAGTGAACTGCCACAAGCCTGCCCTGCTGAGATAGCACGGCAGTTTTTCAATAAGACTATTTTTCAATCCTAAAGGTCGCATACAAGGGTGCGACGTAAAATAAATAATAAGGTAAATGGAGACAAGAATCCTAAAAGTGGTACGCCAGGGCGAGGCCTTCAGCGTACAGTCGGCTAAGGCTGAGGCTGGTCAGATTCAGAAGTGCAACATTGTACTGAAGGAGCTGGGCGGTAAGTTTGAAAATGAGTTTGTGTGCGCTATGCTGGGCTCTCTGGCGGCGTGCAGGTTCTACGAAGGTGATGTGGTTGTGGCCACACTTCGTTTCTCTACACATGAGTATCAAAACCAAGTATTCCAAGAGGTTTTGGCAACTGATATTGTGAAATTGAACAGATAAATTAACTTTGAGTTGAAGACGAGGAGGATATTCTCGAGTAAATGGCCAAAGAATCCGAAACTTCTTCTCGCTAAACAATTCAAAGAAATGGAAAAAATTTATATTTCTACAGAGAGACAGGTATCGCTCGACGGTCTGCTGACCATCGGCAAGTTGGAGAACGGACTCAAGACTGCAGACTTTATGTGCTGCGAGGATGTTGAGATGCAGACATTCTCAGGAACTTTCAAGGTGGAGGGCAAGCACGATGGTAACGTGTATATGACCGAGAAACCGAAGCGCAGACGTAACAAGGCCATCTTCCGCGACGACAACGCATCGCTGTCGCAAGGGCATGACAAGCGCTGGTACTTCTACTTCTCGCTTGACGAGGATCAGCTGGAGCAGCTACCCGAGAAGCTGGTGCATCAGGCTAGTGCGATAGCACAGAAGGTGATTCGCGAACTTATTAAAGGAAGGGGGTACAGACTATGATATCGTACTGCAAGAATGGCAAGTCGGCACAGGTGCTGGCTTGCCCTCAGGATAAGCTGAACGAGATTCTGGACTCGCCAGAGGTGGCTGAGGTGTGCCAGAAGTTGACTACCGTTGACCACGACAGCGACGAGGCAAAGACGCTGAAACAGAGACTGCCGCTGCTGATGTTTATGGCCAACTACACCGATGGGCACCGACACGCTAAGAGCGCTGTACCCACTAATATGGCCTATCTTGACCTTGACGAGCTGAACGGCGAAGACCCGCGCGAGGTGTGGAAACGTTTGGTTCAGATACTCATCTTGCTGGAGCTAGAGCATCTGATAGTATTGGTACACGTGAGCTGTTCGGGCAAGGGATTGCGCATCGTTTATATCATACCGAGTGAGTTCGGGCATCTGAAGCCAACAGAGCGCATAGACCAGTCGAAACAGTGGCTGGCAGCTAAGCTAGGAGTGACCGACGATTCGAAAACAAAGGATTTGGCTCGCGGGTCGTTCGCTGTGCCGAGAAACTATGTGCTCTATGGCCCTGATAAGCGACTGTTTGAAGAGAGCGTGAGCGAGAGTGTGAAGGATGAGATTCTTTTAGCAACGGACTACAGGACTAACAGGACTGATTCGGTTGTTGAAAATGGAGAAAATGAGTCCTTAAGTCCTGTAGTCCTTGCAAAAAATTACCCCGATGCTTATCACGGCATTCCTTTCACTGAGATCATCGCAAAGTACTGGGAGGTGAACAACCAAGGGTTTGAACCTACTATTGGCGACCGCGACACACTGACCTATCAGTTGGCCTGCGACCTGCGCCACATCTGTGGTAAGAATGCCGATTGGCTGGATAAGGTGATACCTTGCTACGATGGCTTTACGCCCGAAGAGAAACGCGAGAAGATTAAGAGCGCGCTGAGTTCGGAGTATAACGGATTCCCTACGAGACTGAGGAATGTGCTGAATGCACTACAGATGCCAGATGGAATAGGTAAGAGGGAAGATATGGTTCAAGCATCGGATGCCGAGGATGATTGTTCGATGGCAAATGTTCAATGGTCAGCCAAGAAACTTCCACAAGGCATTCGCGATTCGATAAATGCCGTAGGCCCTGCTTTGACAATGCCGGTTGTTACGGCTATCTGTCCTTGCATCGGCGCGCTAGCAACGGGTGTAATGCTCGATGTTCACGGCACTAAGCGCGGACTTAACCTCATCTCGTATATCGCTGGTGACTTTGCTTCGGGCAAAGGAGGTATCGACCCGGTAGTTGAGGCTTGGATGAGCGAGGTGCAGGCGCTGGATGATATGTACACTCAGCAGGAGGACGAATGGCGCAAGAAGAAAAAGGCATCGGTAAACAAGAAAGACCAGCCTGAGGAGCCTATGCTACCCATACGTAACCTTACGCTGAATAACACCGTAGCTAATCTGGCTCAACAGCTGGCTAATACTGAGGGTAAGCACGCCTTCTCGTTTACGCCTGAGGCCGATACGGTAGCGCAGAAGTGGAAATCGAGTATGAGCGACTTCTCTGTAATGCTGCGTCAAAGCTATGATGGCTCTAAGTATGAACGCCGAGCCAAAAGCGTGGATGCTGTAAATGTGCATATCAAGCACCTGTTGTGGAACGTAACGATGTGTGGCACGCCTGATGCGCTTTACCGCGTGGTAAACAACTACACCGACGGATTCCAGAGCCGTATAGCCGTAGCCCGTACGCCCGACAACACATTTGCGAAGCTTGAGGATATTCCGCCAGTGATGACCGACCGCCAGCGCGACCGCATACAGCAGATAGCTCACCTGCTACCGCTGATGTACGGCGAGGTGGTACTGCCGAAACTCGAAGCCAAAGGCCGTGAATGGGTGGAGCGTATACGACTAGAGACGATGAAGAACGACGATCGTACACGTGCCCGTCAGCGTTTCCGTGTGTGCGTAACAGCCCAGAGAATGACGTGCTGTATGATGCTCTGCAAAGTGTGCGAGGGGTTGATTCAGAAGTACGGACTTACCGGTGCTGAGGCCAAATTGAAGCAGCAGCCTGGACTATGGAAGGAACTCTTGCTGAAAGCACAGACACCTACGATGCTGGAGGCTTACAATGTAATAGCCGACTCGCTGCTTGAGAACGCCCTTTACTTCTTCCGCGACCGTATAGAGAACGCTTTCCTTAGTCGTGACTATGCAAGCGGACAGTATGGCGAGCGACAGAAACGCGGCAAGAACGACTCAATCTTTGAGCGACTGGATATCCAGTTTACGTTCGAGCAGGCTATGCAGCACTCGGTAGCCGTGAAGGGTGCCAAAGTGAACTACAACACCGTTCGCCAGATGCTGAAGAACTGGCGTAAGCAGGGGCTTGTGGTGCTGGAAGAGGACGGTAATTATCGTAAATTGTAACGCGGTCATTTGGTCAAGGTCATTTGGTCATTTTTCGATTTGGAGATTATGATTGAGATTCAGAATACCCAAGAATGCTTTGTGCTGCTCTGGCAACGGCTGGAGCGCACAAGGCGCCTCTTCGGAGGTCAGTATAAGCGCTTTTGCATCCGCAACGTGTTGAAGTCGTGGTTCGGTGTTGAGGCCACCGATGATTTTATCTGGGAGGTGTGCCATCTGAGCGAACAGGAAGGCTGGAACGAGTTGCCTCTGCCCAGTCTTTACCCTCGCAATCACCGCGAACTCTTGCGTGCTATCGTAGCCGTAAAAACGGGCATCAGCTTTTGGAAAATCAATCTGAAAGCCCTAGATGCGGCCTACAGCGAGGTCTTTCCTCATAGCACTTCAATTAATGTAAACAAAAAGAAACGTCAATAACCCATCATTGTCATCTCGACCAAGTACTTCTTCCCCTTCCTTGTCATCTCGACCAAGCGAAGCGCGTGGAGAGATCTCACAAATTGGCGCTTTGCGCCAAAGCGGCCAAGGCCGCAGAGATGTCTCGACTACGCTCGACATGACAGGTGGGGGTGGTACGCTCGACATGACAAGGGGCGGGTGGCGAATAATTAAAATAAAAAATGGAAGAAATAGTACAATTGAATAGTAATGCAAAACTCAGCGAGCACTTTTCGCTCGCTGAGATGTGTAAGACAAGTGCGAACTTAGACAATGTGCCCAATGAGGCGCAAGTGGAGAACCTAAAGCGCCTCTGCGGTTGGTTGGAGATGCTGCGCAGTGAGTGGAACAAGCGCTATGGCGAGGGCAACGATCCCATCATCATCAACTCTGGCTTTCGCTCTGAGGCTGTAAACAAGGCCGTAGGAGGTGTGAAAGGCTCGAATCACCTTAGTGGCTGTGCTGCCGACATACGCGTGGCAGGTATGGAGCAACTGATACGCTACGCCACCATTCTGCTCGACATCAGCGATGAAAGTCAGGAGGATTTTGATGAACTATTGTTGGAGCGTTCGCCAAAGGGCAACTACTGGCTTCACTTCGCCGTTCGCCCCTCAGGAAATCGCCGCAACGTAAGGCTGATACAGACGTAATTTTATGTCGTTCGGTCGTTTGTGACGATTTTGTTCGGTCGTTTGTGGTGTTTTTGTTCGGTCGTTTGTGGCGATTTTTATTGAAAAGTGTAAAAAGTTACATAAAAGGTGGTACGTACCCCACTTAAAATGGTGGTACGCTAAAAAGTTAAAGTCCCGTAATCTTTTGGATTGCAGGACTTCTTTTGTTATTTCTCTTGGATGTTAATCTTAGGTATGCGACCATCCTTCATACGCTTAAACTCGCGGAAGGCTGTGGTGCGGCGGAAACCGTTACCACCAGAGGGAATTCCGTCGTGATAAAAGAGGTACGATTTGCCCTTAAAGTCGATGGTACCACCGTGGATGGTAAAAGAGCCAGGCGACTCATCGGTGATACGGCCTTCGTAGTGCCAAGGACCGTGAATGCTCTTTGCAGTAGAGTAAGCCCAATGCTCGGGCACGCCACCTGCAGCATACTCTAAGAAGTAAGTATCGCCAATCTTGTATATCCAAGGAGCTTCCTCAAAGCCGGTCTTCATCACTCTCTTGTTCAGTTGGTAGTCCATCTTCATGCATTTTGGTCCAAACTGAGCCTCGTCGTCAAGCATAGCGCGCATATCGCAGATGCCGTTGTTGGCAAAGCTGGTATCGATGCTTATCATGTCTTCGTTCAACTTAGCATACCAGCAACCGTTGTTGCCCCAGAAGAGCCAAGCCTGACCGTCGTCGTCGATAAACACAGTAGGGTCAATAAAACCCCAATCGCCAGGGATTAGCGGTTTTCCGATGGCGTCTTTCCAAGGCCCCTCAGGACGATCGGCTATAGCTACTCCGATGCCGTGTAGATGCTTTGTAGTGTCCTCTGCAGCCACATACCAATACCATTTGCCGTTGCGCTCTATTGCCTGCGAAGCCCAAGCATTATCGCCCTGCTTTGCCCACTTAAAGTTGGCTGTGGTCAATACTACTCCGTGATCCGTCCAGTGTTTCATGTCGGTAGTAGAAAACACCTGCCAATCGGGCATACGGAAGTAAGTAGCCGTGTCAAGGTCGTGACCTGTAAACACATAGAGTCTATCGCCCGATACCACAGGAGCTGGGTCGGGATTGTACATACGGTTATTTACGCGCTCTTGCGCTTGTAACGTGATTGAAAACAACAGCGTAATGGCTGCAATAATAGTTCTTTTCATAATTGATTGGTTTTAAACAAAAAAGACATCGCTTAAACGATGTCTCTTGGAGGGTGCCCGGTGGGACTCGAACCCACGACATTCAGAACCACAATCTGACGCTCTAACCAACTGAACTACGGGCACCATTTCTGAATTGCGGGTGCAAAGGTACATAGATTTTTTGAATCCGCCAAATTTTTAATGCAGTTTTTTCGAGAAATATTTGTTTTTAGGCGTTTTATTTGGGTTTTTGCTATCAAAATACTATCTTTGCAGGCATGAAAGGTACATTATATAATATAAGTATAGCTATTTTGGCGCTGGTGGCTACGGCTTGTCAGGGTCAGACAAAATATGAGCTGCCGGCACCGTTGAAGGATCGCGCGGAGGTTATATTGCAGAGAAAAGGGTACACAACATCGTATAATCGCAATACAAAGACGCCGAACTGGGTGGCTTGGCATCTTACGGATGCTCACACCCGAGGCCGCTATCAGCGAAAAGAGGAGATTTTTACCGAGGACGCAAGTGTGCCAGCGCCCAGGGCAACTAATCAGGACTACTACAACTCGCGCTACGACCGCGGACATATGTGCCCTGCTGGCGATAATAAGTGGGACAAGCAGGCGATGACGGAGAGCTTCTTGTTTACAAACATCTGTCCGCAGAACCACGGACTGAACAAGTACGAGTGGAACGACATTGAGATGAAATGTCGCGAATGGGCGCGTAAATACGGGGCTATCGACGTGGTGTGCGGTCCGATTTTTGACCAGAAAGGCAGCGCACAGAAGACGATTGGCAAGAACAAAGTGTGGGTGCCTACACGATTCTTTAAGGTGATACTGTGCAGAAAAGGCGAACCCAAGGCCATTGGCTTTATATATCGCAATGAAGGCAAGAAGCAGCTGATAGAGGATGCTGTGCGCTCTGTAGACGAGATAGAAAGCCTTACTGGAATAGATTTTTTCCCCGCTCTGGATGATAAAACAGAGCGAAAAGTTGAGGCAAAGGCGAACTTGAAAGAGTGGTAATTTGGTTAAAAATACTAAAAATCTATCAACTCTCAATTCTAAATTATTAATTATTTTGTACCTTTGCACCCGTGAAAATAAAAGAAGTGCTGAGCGCCCTTGAACGTTTCGCGCCTCTGCCCTTGCAGGAAAGTTGGGATAATGCTGGCCTACAAGTTGGACTGACAGAGACGGAGGTTTCAGGGGCATTATTGTGTCTGGACGTGAACGAACGTATAGTTGACGAGGCCAAGGCGAAGGGTTGCAATCTGATTGTAAGCCACCATCCGCTGTTGTTTCGTGGACTGAAGACTATTAGCGATCTGAACGACGTGCAGCGCACCGTGATGAGTGCCATACAGAAGGGTATAGCAGTAATCTCGATGCACACAAACATGGATAATGCTAAGGGTGGTGTAAACTATCGCATAGCTGAGAAACTGGGGCTGCAGAACGTAAAGTTTTTGGCTCCCGCAGGCTCTGATGCAGAGGCTGGAAGTGGGGTAGTGGGCGAGTTTGCCGAACCTCAGGCTGCCGATGACTTTATTATCGCCGTGAAGAAGGCTTTCGGTGTGGAGTGCGCTATGTGTAACGAACTGCTGCGACGCCCCATTAAGCGTGTGGCATTATGCGGCGGTGCCGGCGACTTTCTGCTGGACGAAGCTGTTAAGAATCAGGCAGATGCGTTTATAACCGGCGAGATGCACTACCATCAGTACTTCGGCTACGAACAGACAATACAGATATGCGTGATAGGACACTATCAGAGCGAGCAGTATACTGCTGAGATATTCGACGAGATTATCAAGAAAGAGTGCCCTGGAGTTAAAACCTTCATCGCAGAGACAAATACGAATCCAATATTATATATTTAAAATAAATTCATAAAGATTTATGGCAAAGAAAGATCCATCAGAGTTATCAGTAGAAGAGCGCCTGAAGACGCTTTATCAGCTGCAGACAGCTCTCTCGGCCATCGACGAGAAGCGCGCACTGCGCGGTGAGCTGCCACTTGAAGTTCAGGACCTGGAAGACGAAATCGAGGGCTTGACAACACGCGTTGAGAAGATTGCTGCCGACATTGCAGACTATCAGAGAGCCATCACCCAGAAGAAGGGCGAGATTGCTGATGCAGAGGCAAGTGTAGAGCGTTACAAGGCCCAGCTCAACGAGGTTAAGAACAACCGTGAGTACGACACACTCTCAAAGGAGATTGAGTTCCAGACTCTTGAGATTGAACTCTGTAATAAGAAGATTCGCGAGGCTAACAACAAGATTGCCGACAAGGAGCAGGAGAAGGCTAACAGCGAGGCTCTGATAGCTGAGCGCCAGGGCGATCTGGACGTTAAGAAGAACGAGCTCGAGGAGATTATGGAAGAGACTCGTGTAGAGGAGGAGAAGCTTAAGGAACAGGTTAAGAACCTTGAGGCTAAGATTGAGGGACGTCTGCTTACATCGTTCAAGCGCATCCGTAAGAACGCACGTAACGGTCTGGGTATCGTTTACGTTCAGCGTGATGCATGCGGTGGTTGCTTCAACAAGATTCCACCTCAGCGTCAGCTCGACATCAAGATGCACAAGAAGATTATTGTTTGCGAGTACTGCGGACGTATCATGATTGACCCAGAGCTTGCAGGCGTAAAGGTAGAGAAGGCTGCCGCTCCCGAGGAGAAGAAGAAAGGTGCAAAGCGCGCCATCCGTAAGTCGTCGGGCACATCTACATCGTCAGCTTCTTCAAAGAAGGCTGCCGACGCCAACGATATGGCATAAGAGAGAGAATAATGTTATAATTCTTGATAGTTAGGGATGCCCTCGAGAAAGCAATATTTTTGATTCTCATAATCCATTCGGCAGCAGATGTGCTGCATGCCGTTACTAACAATCAAGTAATCCACCTTCAGCAGGAGATTGTAGGCCGAAATCTGGTCGAACGTCTTCTGCTGAAGTTTTATTTGTGGGGCCTTGTATTCTATTATCATCTGAGGTTGTGCCACCTTATTATATAATATAGTGTCGCAGCGCAAACGTTTCTCACCAACGTTTAGTTCAACCTCGTTGCCGATAAGGCCGGCAGGGTAGCCCTTGTGCTCGATAAGATAATGCACAAAGTGCTGGCGAACCCACTCCTCGGGTGTCAAGGCAACATATTTTCGGCGCAAAAAGTCGAAAATTAGCTGCTTATTGCCACGTTGGGCTATTTTTATTTCGTATGTAGGGAGGTTTAATCGAAACATTTTTGTAAATTTGCAGGCAAAAATACAAATAATAATTGAAATAGCACTATGGCTGAGCCAAAAAATGCAAGTTTTGAGAGTATAATGCGCGATATGGAGGCAGGAAAATACGCGCCCGTCTACTATTTGATGGGCGACGAGCCTTACTATATCGACAAGATTGCCGACTATATCGCAGAGCATGCTCTACAGCCCGAGGAGAGAGACTTTAATCAGACGATACTGTTCGGATCGGATGTGAATGCGTCGCAGATAGCCGATTTGGCACGTCGTTATCCCATGATGGCCGAGCGCCAGGTGGTGATAGTGAAAGAGGCCCAGAATATCAAGAATACAGAGCCGCTGGAGCGTTATTTCAGCAATCCTATGGCTTCTACGATACTTGTTATGTGCCACAAGAACGGTAAGGTTGACGGTAGAAAATCGGGCTACGTAAAGGCTATTAAAACGGCTGGAGTATTGTTTGAGAGTGCAAAACTCAGGGATAGAGATCTGCCTGGATTTATCGAGAACTATCTGAAAGCGCGCCAAGTGAAGATTGACGCGAAGAGCGTGCAGATGATAGCCGAGAATATTGGCGCAGATTTGAGCCGACTGGTTGGCGAACTGGATAAAGTGATAATCTCGCTGCCAGAAGATAATAGGGTAGTGACCCCTCAGACTGTTGAAGACCAGATTGGTGTGAGCAAAGAGTTTAATGGTTATGAGCTTCGAGATGCTATTGTTAGCCGAAATGTTTATAAGGCAAACCAGATAATAAAATATTTTGACGAAAATCCGAAGGCTGGATCTATCTACTCATTTCTCCCATTGCTCTTTGGATACTTCCAAAACTTGATGATTGCGTTTTATGCGCCAAATAATAAGAGCCAGGAAGCGGTTGCAGAGTGGTTGGAATTCAAAAATCCGTGGCAAGCTAAGGACTATATGACTGGTATGAGAAACTACTCTGGAATGAAGGTGATGCAGATAATTTCGAAGATACGTGAGATTGACGCAAAAAGTAAGGGATTAGATAACCCAAATACACCTGCTGGAGAGCTAATGAAAGAACTGATTTTTTACATTTTGCACTAAATAGGGTAGGTTTTCCGCTCTAGAATTTATAAAATAAGCGCTTTTGGTGAGCGCTTTTTTTATGCCTAAATGCCTGAAAAATAGGGTAGTTACGAGGATTATTACCCCCTCAAAACTCGCGTATTTCCAGAATTTCGTAGAGTGGTGCAGAATACGCGAGAAATGCCAAATTTCGCAATTTTCGCTTCTCTGAGATTTGGCGTTCACAATTATTTAGATTGTGTTTTTTGAATTCGAGTTCGTAAATCTGAATGAGAATTTAGAATATTCATAGTTAAGAAGTGGATATTTAAGGATTTTAAATCGTAAATCAGAATAATATATTTAAATATCAATATCTTAATTTTGTGATTCCGGTTTGTATATTCATATTTATGCATAGCGATAAATGTGTATATAAATAACTAAAAATCAGTTAGTTATGGAGGTTTTATATAAAAACATTCAAAATATACCCCCTGTATCACACCAATATATGAATATCGGCTATAAAATAGGGTTGTTTTACGTAAGTAGCTAATTTATACCCAATTAGTTACGAAAATACGTTTAAAAATATGTTTGTGTAGTTTATTTATCTAAAATTTAGATTTATAACTTTAAACCACAAATATGCCCTAAATAATCTTTTGGTTTACAAATATAAAACTATAAACTTAAATTATAAAATCTTAAATTGTATCTACATTTGTTGTATAATTCAATTTTTTGTTTTACCTTTGTAAACGGAAAGAAAAACGGGCCAAATGGCCCATAATTGTACCTCATTACAGATATGAAAGATAGAATCAGGCAAATTATGGAGTCGCAACACATGACTCAACAGCTCTTCGCCGACTACATCGGTCAGAGTCCGGCAACACTTAGTAGCATCTTCAACGGTCGTACCCGACCCACCCTTAACATAGTGGAGGCCATAAAAAAGAAAATTCCTAACATCAACACCGATTGGTTGATGTTTGGATCGGGCGACATGTATCTGCCACAAAATGCCCCCTCTGGTGACCTGTTTGATGGTGCTGATAGTGCTGCTGACACCCACCCCATCGAGCAAAATCTGATGCTCGATTTTGATTCGACACCCCAAAATGGTATCCAAAACGCCCCTCAGACACCCCAGAATCTTAATAGTGTACGCACTACACACCCCGAAATCGTTCGTGAAGAGGTAAAAATTGTGGACAAACCGCAGCGTAAGGTTATCGAAATCCGTGTGTTCTACGATGACCAGACTTGGGATACTTTTGTGCCTGCTAAGAAATAAAGTTTTGTGGTTTGAAAAAATAGTTGTATCTTTGTACCCGATTTTAAAAATTGATGTATGAAGAAGTATATACTAGACCTAAAGGTTAAGCAGGTAGAACAGATTCATCAGCGCTATGTGCTAATAAAACTAACGCACGAGAATACTCTACCTGAGATGCTGCCCGGTCAGTTTGTAGAGGTGCGTGTTGATGGTTCGCCTTCAACATTCCTGCGCCGCCCCATTTCCATTAACTTTGTAGATCGCGAAAACAATGAGCTCTGGCTGCTTGTAGCCACCGTTGGCGATGGTACCAAACAGCTTGCTAAGCTTAAGTTTGGCGATGTTCTTAATTGCGTATTGCCTCTTGGCAATGGCTTTACTCCAGCTAAACAGGGCGAAAAGGTTCTGCTTGTAGGCGGAGGCGTTGGCGTGGCTCCACTGCTTTATATGGGTGCCGAAATGAAACGTCAGGGAATTGAGCCTACATTCCTGCTGGGCGCACGCACTGCTAACGATTTGCTTATGCTGCCTATATTTAATAAGTACGGGCGCGCGTACGTTACAACTGAAGATGGCTCGATGGGCGAGAAAGGCTTTGTTACTAACCACTCTATCCTTAACCAGGAGCACTTTGACCGTATAAGCACTTGCGGCCCTACTCCTATGATGAAGGCTGTGGCACGCTATGCACGACAGAACAACGTGGATTGTGAGGCTTCGCTCGAGAACCTGATGGCTTGCGGACTTGGCGCTTGCCTATGCTGCGTTGAGAAGACCACAGAGGGAAATTTATGTGTTTGCAAGGACGGACCCGTGTTTAATATTAAGAAACTGTTATGGCAAGACTAAATGTAAAGATAAAAGACCTGGAGCTTAAGAACCCCGTGATGACTGCTTCGGGCACCTTTGGCTATGGTTTGGAGTTTGCCGACCTCATGCCTATCGATGGTATTGGCGGCATCATCGTTAAGGGAACCACCCTTAATCCTCGCCAAGGCAACGACTATCCTCGTATGGCCGAAACAGCCAGCGGAATGCTTAACTGCGTGGGTCTGCAGAACAAGGGTGTAGATTACTTCTGTGAGCACATCTATCCGCAGATAAAGGATATCGATACCAATATGATAGTAAACGTTAGCGGATCATCGCCTGAGGATTATGCCGAGTGTGCTGCCCGTATCGATGCGCTCGAAAACATTCCTGCCATCGAGCTTAATATCTCGTGTCCTAACGTAAAGGATGGTGGTATGGCTTTCGGAGTTACATGTGCCGGAGCTGCAAGTGTGGTTAAGGCCGTTCGCCAGAGATATCACAAGACACTGATAGTAAAGCTCTCGCCTAATGTAACTGATATCACAGAGATTGCTCGTGCTGTAGAGGCTGAGGGCGCAGATAGCGTATCGCTGATAAACACACTGATGGGTATGGCTATAGATATCGAAAAGCGCAAGACTCTGCTTAGCATCAATACTGGCGGCCTAAGTGGTCCTTGCGTAAAGCCTGTGGCACTGCGTATGGTATGGCAGGTAGCTAAGGCCGTAAACATCCCTGTAATAGGCCTTGGAGGCATCAGCACTGCTGAGGATGCCATAGAGTTCCTGATGGCTGGAGCTACTGCTATCGAAATAGGTACAGCAAACTTCCTTGATCCTGCTGTTAGTATCAAGGTTCGCGATGGAATCAACGCTTGGCTCGATGCACACGGATGCCAATCGGTAGATGAGATCATCGGAGTTATAAAATAAGTCTGATTTTACTTGTTGGGTAAATATAAAATTTGAGGGCTAGCAATCGCTAGCCCTCAACCAACACAAAAACTAAACTAGACTTAACTAAAGCAATTCCGGGGTTTTCCCAAATCCCTGATTGCGCTGCAAAGATACGAATAGTTTTCTAATCTACCAAATCTTTTTTGCAATTTTTTGCAACCGGGGTGCTTTTTTCTATAAATTTCTGCTTTTTGCAGCAAAATATAGCAATAAATTGTCCAAAATGACCATTGCTGCCATTGCTTCTACTACAGGTACTGCACGAGGCAAAACACAAGGATCGTGGCGCCCACGAGCGGTGAATTTTGCTGGGTTTCCCTCTAAGTCAACCGTTTCTTGTTCAGTAAGAATAGTAGCCACGGGCTTAAATGCCACGCGGAAGTATATGTCTTGTCCGTTACTTATTCCACCTTGTATGCCGCCGCTATGGTTTGTGGCGGTTGTAATGCTGCCGTCGTCGTTGCGCATAAACACATCGTTAACCTGGCTGCCACGCATGTTGGCGCTATCGAATCCGTCGCCATACTCAAAGCCTTTAACAGCGTTTATTCCAAGCATGGCCGAACCCAATGCTGCGTGCAGCTTGTCGAACTCTGGTTCGCCCAGACCAGCGGGGCAACCCTTTATTACACAGGTGATTACGCCTCCGATAGTGTCGCCCTCGGCCTTTACCTTTGTAATCAGTTCTTCCATCTGTGCAGCTTTCTGGGCATCAGGACAGCGAACGGCATTTGTTTCGGTATTATCCAGATTATAGAGCTTGTAGTCTTTGTCGAGTGCAATGTCGCCCACCTGCGATGTGTATGCCTGAATACTGATGCCATACTGTCGCAGTACAAGCTTGGCCAAAGCTCCACCTACACAACGGCTGATTGTGATTCGAGCTGAAGAACGGCCGCCTCCGCGATGGTCGCGAATGCCGTATTTCTGGTAGTAGGTGTAGTCGGCATGCGAAGGACGGAACACGCATCGCATGTTCTCGTAGTCCTGCGAGTGCTGGTTGGTGTTACGTACAATGAATCCGATAGGGCATCCAGTTGATTTTCCTTCGAATACACCACTCAGAATCTCGATTTTGTCGGCCTCCTGGCGCGATGTTGTAATCTTGCTCTGTCCAGGACGGCGTCGATTCAACTCCTGCTGTATGAAATCTACATCAATGTCGATTCCAGCAGGAAGACCGTCGACTACGCCTCCTACAGCCTCACCGTGACTCTCGCCAAACGTTGTAAGTCTGAAAATATTACCGAAACTATTCATAACAATCAATTATGTCTTAGTGACAATGTCCGCAGCCGCAGCCTCCATCGTGGTGATGGTGATGCTCGTGATCGCCGCAATCGCAATCATGATCGCCGCAACCGCATCCGTCGTGATGATCGCCACATCCGTGACAACCGCCGCTGCATCCGCCAGTCATGTGCTTGATAAGGTGTTTAATCTCCTCCTCAGTAGCTTCGCGGTTCTCAATAACGCGGCCCTTGAAGTTAAGAGTCTTGCCAGCGAGAGGGTGGTTGGTGTCAACAGTAACACCATCTTCCTCAATCTTGGTTACCTTAGCCATAAACTGGTGCTCTTCGTTATCCATCAGAGTGATAACAGCTCCTTCGAAAATATTCTCGTGGTCGAAGTGCCCGTTAACGGTGAACACCTCGCGGCCCACCTTGTGCACACCCTCAGCGATATACTCGCCAAAAGCCTCTGCAGGAGTAAGCTCGAAGTCGAAGTCGCTACCTTTCTCAAGTCCCTTCACCTTCTCTTCGAAAGCATCGAGTGCTACGCTGAATCCTGTGATAAACTCAAATGGGCGCTCGTCGCCTGTCTGCTCCTCCAGCTCGCTCTTGCCATCCTTGAGGCTGTACAACTGGTAGACAACCGACATAAATCTGTTCTTTGTTTCTTCCATATACCTATTTATATATACTATTTAGTTTCAGCGTGCAAAGATACGCATTTTCCACCAAATACCCGCAAGTTTAATCGTAAAATATAAAAAAATCCTTATTTTGGCTTTTCGTTGATATGTATCAATAAAAGTGTTGTGTTCGCACACAATTTTCAAAAAACACTTGTTCAGTTCAAAAAATCACCGTACCTTTGCAACGTCAAAAAGAAACAAAAGAGTTTTTAAAGGATAACGAATTAAGTAAAAAAAAGTAGGTTGGCTGCAAAAAGCCGACTGAGTAAAAAAAGAAAGGGTAAAAAGATGAAAAAGATGATTATGACACTGGTAGCAATGCTGAGTATGACAACTGCATTTGCTGAGGACGAGAACACAAACGCTGTAAAGAACGTTGAGGCTTACAAGATGGACGTTAACATGGACAAACTTTCTGACGCTCTTCACCTCGATTGGAACCAGCGCAACGCTGTAGAGAACATCCACCACGTGTTCAACACTGAGATTAACTACGCTGCTCAGTATGGTAAGAACGATCGCGACGCTATGGTTAAGCGTGCTATTGATACCGACGTAAAGCGTATGCGCTCAGTACTCACTAACGAGCAGATGCGTACTTACCTGCTGCTGCTCAACACCACACTTAACAACCGTGGTCTGAACAAGTAAATTCATAGTTTTTTAGTTATTATTGGTCATTCTATTTTTAGAGGCATTCCTTCGGGGATGTCTCTATTTTTATGTTTTAAAATTTGCAAGAATCGAAAATTTTTATTTACTTTGCACTCGAAAATATCATATAACCAATAAAATAACAAAAAGACGTATGAAGAATATCAAGTTTTTTCTAATGTCGATGGTTGCAGCTCTGTTGGTTAGCTGTGGCACCACAAACACTGTGCCCATCACAGGTCGTAAGCAGAACCTAATGGTTAGCGATGGTGAGATTCTTACCCTCTCCACCCAACAGTATCAGGAGTTTATGAAAACTGCCAAGCTTTCTACCAATGCCACTAACACAGCTTTGGTAAAGCGTGTAGGAACCAATCTGGCAAATGCCGTTGTTAACTTCCTCAACACAAATGGTATGCAGAACGATGTACAGAATTATCAGTGGACATTTAATCTGGTTGCTGATAAACAGGCTAATGCCTGGTGTATGCCTGGCGGACTGATTGTGGTTTACGAGGGTATCCTGCCCATCACTCAGGACGAGGCTTCGCTGGCCATCGTGCTCGGACACGAGATTGCCCATGCTGTGGCTCGTCACTCTGCCGAGCAGATGAGTACAAAGATTAAGCAGCAGTATGGTGTTCAGGGTCTTGGTGCCTTAGCCACCATTCTGGGCGTAGGTAGCAATACCGTAGCATTAGGTCAGGCAGCAGCAAGCTATGGCTTGAACTTTGCCAACCTTAAATATTCGCGCGACAATGAGAACGAGGCCGACCACCTGGGACTTATCTTCGCCGCTATGGCAGGCTACGATCCAAACGTGGCTGTAAAGTTCTGGGAGCGTATGGCGGCAGCAAGTGGCAATAAGACCACAGCCGAGTTCCTGAGCGATCACCCATCTGATGCAACCCGTATCAAGAACATTCAGGGATGGTTGCCCGAGGCGCTGAAGTACTACAAGCCTGCCACCACAACCACCAAGAAGACAACAACAACCAAAAAGTCTACCACCAAGAAGACCACCACAAAAAAGACATCAACTAAAAAGTAAATAATTTAAAAGTAAGAATGAACAAGAAATCAGTTTTAATCCTTTTTGCAGCCTGCGGTTTTACTGCTCAGGCGCAAACTCAGGGTGGGGGCATTTCGGCCCAGATGTTACAGGAGATTCAGAAAGAACAGAAGCAGTGTGGTAAGGAGCGAGTCATCGCAAACGCTGTCTATGGCATGAGCATCGATGCGCTCGCAAAGAACTATCGCGTAGCAGCCAAGCCTATCGATACCCATTTCTCTGTCGAAACCCGCAAACAGTCTATCACCGACCAGAAATCGTCGGGGCGTTGCTGGATGTTCAGCGGTCTTAATGTGCTGCGTTCTAACTACATGAATCATGCCGACTCGGTAAGCATCGAGTTCTCGCAGGCCTACCTGTTCTTCTGGGATCAGCTGGAGAAAGCAAACCTCATGCTTCAGGGCGTTATCGATACTGCCAAGAAGCCTATTGACGATCAGCGCGTGCAGTTCTTCTTCCATTCACCAATTGGCGATGGTGGAACATTCTGTGGTGTAGCCGATTTGGCTCCAAAATATGGTCTCGTACCTTCTGAGGTGATGCCCGAGACCTTCACTAGCGAGAATACATCAAAGGCTCGCAGCTTGGTATCTTCAAAGCTGCGCGAGTTTGGTTTGCAGCTTCGCGATATGGTAGCCCAGAAGAAGAGCAATGCCGATATCCAGAAGGCAAAGACTCAGATGCTCACTCAGATTTACCGTATGCTTAAGCTCACTCTGGGTGCTCCAGTAGAGAAGTTTACCTATGCCTTCCACGACAAGGCTAGTCGCCAGCTGGGCGAGGCAAAAGAGTACACGCCGCTGAGCTTCTATAAAGAGGTGGTTGGCGACGACATCAACGGCACCTTCATCATGGTGATGAACGACCCACGCCGTGAGTACTATAAGACCTATGAGGTTGAGTACGACCGTCACACCTACGATGGTAGCAACTGGCGCTATCTTAACCTGCCTATGGAAGAAATCGAGCAGCTGGCTATCGCCTCACTCAAGGACGGTCGCAAGATGTACAGTTCTTACGATGTAGGTAAGCTTCTGGATCGCAAACGTGGCTATGCTTCGTTAGATAATTTCGACTACGGTTCGGTATTCGGTACCACCTTTGCTATGGATAAGGCTCAGCGCATCAGTACCTTTGACAGCGGTTCTACTCACGCTATGACTCTTACCGCTGTAGACCTTGATAAACAGGGTAAACCCATTAAGTGGAAGGTAGAGAACTCTTGGGGCGCTACCAGCGGACAGCAGGGGTGCATCATCATGACAGCCGAGTGGTTCCGTGAGTATATGTTCCGTTTGGTTGTAAATAAAAAGTATGTATCTGAAAAGCTTCTCAAGGCATACAATACCAAGCCTGTTATGGTAATGCCTGAGGACCCATTGTTCTTGCCTGATGAGTAAAGCAATTGTAGTAGGAGCCTCGTCGGGCATAGGCCTTGAGGTGGCTCGCCTGCTTATCCAGCGTGGATGGACGGTAGGTGTTGCTGCTCGCCGAGTTGACCTATTAAATAGCATTGGCGCTGATGATGTCGAACAGATCGACGTTACCAGCGCCGATGCTGCTAATAGGCTTATGGCTCTAGTAGAGCGTATGGGCGGTATGGATCTGTTTTTCTACGCCTCAGGCATAGGCAAGCAGAATCGCGAACTTGCAGAAGAAATCGAGCTTGCCACACTCCAGACTAATGGCGTAGGGTTTACCCGTATGGTGGGTGCTGCTTATCGCTATTTCGCCCAGCAGGGCAGGGGGCACATCGCCTGCATTACTTCAATCGCTGGCACAAAAGGTTTGGGCCCAGCTCCAGCCTATTCTGCAACAAAAGCTATGCAGAACGTCTATCTGCAGGCGTTAGAACAGCAAGCCAACGCTCGCGGTCTCGATATCAATTTTACTGATATTCGCCCGGGCTTTGTTGATACAGCCCTACTTGCAGGCACTTTCCATTATCCTATGATGCTAAAGCCTCAGGCTGTGGCTCGTGAGATAGTCTACGCCATAGAGCATCATAAGCACATCCGCGTCATCGACTGGAAATATCGTATCCTGACAGCCTTATGGCGACGTATTCCCCGCTTCATTTGGAGGCGAATCAAACTATAATAATATGGAGAAAATTGAAAAATATAAGCTGCTCAACGAGCAGATAAAGAGTCTGACACAAGGCGAAACTGACGAGGTGGCTAAGATGGCCAATATCGCAGCAGTAATACATGAGGCAATGGGATTCTGGTGGACAGGATTCTATCGCGTGAAGAACAACGAACTTATATTGGGACCATTCCAAGGTCCAGTAGCCTGTATGCACATAGGTTATGGCAAGGGTGTATGTGGCACGGCTTGGAAGCAGAAAGAGACCATTGTGGTGCCCGATGTGGAGTTGTTCCCAGGGCATATTGCCTGCAGTAGCGAGTCGCGTTCGGAAATAGTGGTTCCAGTGTATAATGAGGCTGGCGAGATAACGGCTGTGCTGGATATCGACAGCAAGGAGTTGGCTACTTTTGATGATGTTGATAAAGAGTGGCTGGAGGAAATTGTGAAGGTGATGAAATAAAAATCAATAAAAAGCAGAACAATTTTTTGGTTATTTCGGCGATTATGCTTAATTTTGCACCCGATTTAAATAGTTAACGCCCAAGTCGCACTCTCTGAGCAGGGTGGGAGCGGACTAGAAAGAAGACGGTGGTGAGCACCAAGCGTCCGGCTCTCGGGTAGGGCTGGCATAGAACGCAGGGATTATATTAACACATTAAAAATTTTATTGCTATTATGGCACAAATGAATTTCGGTGGCGTTACAGAAACTGTTGTCACCAGCAAAGAGTTCTCACTTGAGAAAGCACGTGAAGTATTGAAGAATGAAACCATCGCTGTGATCGGTTATGGCGTACAGGGTCCAGGTCAGGCCTGCAACCTGCGTGATAACGGATTCAACGTGATTGTTGGTCAGCGTCCAGGTAAGACCTACGACAAGGCAGTTGCCGACGGATGGGTTCCTGGCGAGACACTGTTCTCTATTGAGGAGGCCGCTGAGAAGGGTACTATCCTCTGCATGCTTCTGAGCGATGCTGGTCAGATTCAGCAGTGGCCCACCATCAAACAGTATCTGAAGCCTGGCAAGACTCTGTATTACAGCCACGGTTTCGCTATCAACTGGAGTGATCGTACAGGTGTAATTCCTCCAAAGGATGTTGATGTGATTATGGTTGCACCTAAGGGTAGCGGTACCAGCCTTCGCACTATGTTCTGCGAGGGACGCGGTCTGAACTGCTCGTATGCCGTTTACCAGGACGCTACTGGTAATGCTAAGGAGAAGACTCTGGCATTTGGTATCGGTATCGGTGCAGGATATATGTTTGAAACCACCTTCGAGCGTGAGGCTACATCAGACCTTACTGGTGAGCGCGGCTCGCTGATGGGTGCCATTCAGGGACTGCTGCTGGCTCAGTACGAGGTACTGCGCGAGCACGGACACTCTCCCTCTGAAGCTTTCAACGAGACCGTAGAGGAGCTCACACAGAGCCTTGGTCCGTTGTTCGGTGCAAAAGGTATGGACTGGATGTATGCTAACTGTTCTACAACTGCACAGCGTGGTGCACTTGACTGGGCTCCACGATTCCACGATGCCATCAAGCCTGTTATGGAGTGGCTGTACTACAGCGTTCAGACAGGTAATGAGGCTCAGATTACCATCGACGCCAACTCTAAGCCTGACTACCGTGCAGGTCTCGAGAAAGAGCTAGAGGCTATGCGTAATCAGGAGATGTGGCGTGCTGGTGAGACTGTTCGCAAGTTGCGTCCAGAGAACCAAGACGTATAACACATTAGTCACGGGGGTGCACACGCACCCCCGTGATTCATTTTAAAATATGATATGGGAAAATTAGTAATTAATTCGTACGATGAATTCGCAGCACATCTGGGTGAGGAGCTTGGAGCTTCTGACTGGCTGCAAGTAGATCAGGATCGCATTAACATGTTTGCCGACGCAACACTCGACCACCAGTGGATACACGTGGATGTGGAGCGCGCTAAGAAGGAGAGCCAGTATCAGAGCACTATTGCTCACGGATATCTGACACTGTCGCTCCTGCCATACATGTGGGACCAGATTATTGAGGTAAACAACATCAAGATGCTGGTTAACTACGGTATGGACAAGATGCGTTTTGGTCAGCCTGTAATCACAGGCTCGAAAGTGCGACTGGTAACCAAGTTGCATAACATTCAGAACCTGCGTGGTATCTGTAAGGCAGAGATTGAATTCAGGATTGAAATCGAGGGACAGCGCAAACCAGCACTTGAGGGTATCGCTTCGTTCCTGTATTATTTTAATTAAATAGGTATGGGCGGATTTTTTGGAACAATTTCCACTAAGTGCTGTGTAAACGATCTATTCTACGGCACCGATTATAATTCGCATCTGGGTACTAAGCGTGCCGGACTGGTGACATATGATGAGGAAAAGGGTTTTAGTCGAAAAATTCATAATCTGGAGCGTGATTACTTCCGCTCTAAGTTTGAGGATGAGCTCGACTCGTTTGCTGGTCATCAGGGTATCGGAGTGATTAGCGATACCGACCCGCAGCCTATTCTGGTAAACTCGCATCTGGGCCGTTATGCAGTAGTGACTGTAGCCAAGATAAACAATATCGAGGAGATAGCTCAGGAGCTGCTTGAGCGCCGTATGCACTTCAGTGAGTACTCAGCCAACACCATAAACCAGACAGAACTTGTTGCGCTTCTGATTAATATGGGGCGTACATTTGTTGAAGGAATTAATCTGGTATACAAGAAGATAGAAGGTTCGTGCTCAATGCTGATACTTACTGAGAAGGGTATCATTGCTGCACGCGATTTCCTGGGCCGTACACCTATAGTAATCGGTCATAAGGAAGGTGCATATGCTGTGAGCAGCGAGACTACCAGTTTCCCAAATCTGGATTATAAGCGAGTTCGCGACCTTGGACCAGGCGAGATAATTTTCCTGACAGCCGACAATATGGAGGTACTGCAGGAGCCTTGGAAAAGAGAGCAGATATGCTCATTCCTATGGGTTTACTATGGATTCCCTGCATCAGACTATAACGGGATTAACGTTGAGAACGTTCGTGAGACCAATGGAAAGATGATGGGTGAGAAGGATGAGACCGATGTAGACTGCGTCTGCGGTGTACCTGATTCTGGAGTTGGTATGGCGCTGGGATATGCCGAAGGAAAGGGCGTGCCCTACAAGCGTGCTGTGCTGAAGTACACTCCAACATGGCCTCGTTCGTTTACTCCTGGCAATCAGGAGCGTCGTTCGCTGGTGGCTAAAATGAAGCTGATACCTAACCCTGCGCTGTTGAAAGATAAGCGTGTGGTGTTCTGCGATGACTCTATCGTACGTGGTACACAGCTTAAAGACAATGTAAAGACTTTCTTTGAGTACGGCGCCAAGGAGGTTCACTGCCGTATCTCATGCCCACCACTGGTATATGGATGTCCTTTCATAGGATTCACTTCGTCAAAAAGTGATATGGAGCTGATAACACGACGCATTATCAAGGACTTTGAGGGCGACGATAAGAAGAATCTTGAGAAGTATGCTCAGACTGATTCGCCCGAATACAAGCGTATGGTTGACGAGATAGCCAAGCGATTGGGACTGACAACGCTGAAGTTTGCCAAGCTTGAGGACCTGATTAAGAGCATTGGAATGGACAAGTGCCGTGTTTGTACACACTGCTTTGATGGCAGCAGCTACTGCCACGAACATGATAAAGAAGACGAGCGACAGTTAAAAATTAACTTCTAATCGTTCATCGTCTGTCTGACGGATATATTCTTCAGCAGTAAGATATGCAATTGCAGCATCGAGTTCGCTTTCGGGCAGCTCGATGCTTTTTATTTCTGTTACGAAATGGGGCTTGTGGTCGCTCAGCAGATTCAGAATGGCCTCTACTGCATCGATACGTTTCTGTTCAGAAACGGCGCCTGTAGAGCGCTGAGCCAGGCATACATCGCACTGGCCGCAGTTGTGCCCGCTATGATCGCCAAAATAACTAAGTAGCTGGCGCGAGCGACAAATGCGGTCGCGTTTAGCATAGCGTATCATTGCCCCTATGCGCTCAGCAAACTGTGCCTTGCGCTCTTCGTAAATGTCGGGCATGATCTGTATGTGTTCCTTATCCTCGCGACGCTGTGTGTAGCGGATATAAGGTGTTTTCTTCTGCGGAATGAAGTGCAGAATATGTCGTTGTGACAGATTTTTCAGTATAAGGTAAACCTGTTGTGGCTGCAGTTGAGTTACTTGTGCCAGAAATGCCTCATCAATATAGTTGTAATCGGTAAATAGGCCGCCATAGCTGCGTAGTAGAGCGGTGATTATCTTCTCTTCGTTAGGGCTGTTGTTCTCAAGACGGTATAAGTCATTTCGGCTCACGGTGAACATAACGCGAGCCTGATTGTCTTGCTCTTCAGTATACTCGATGTAACCTGCGCGTTGAAGAATCTTCAAGGCGGAATCTACCTGAATAGGGAAGTGGTGGAAGCTGTGGCAGAACTTATCGATGTTGAACTCGAAAGTGTGCCCATATCCCGAGCCCACACCTATCTGATAATAATAGGCCAGATGTTCGTAAACCTGTCGGATGTAGTCTTTGTCTGGGAAGCTGTCGCTTATGCGCTTCATCAACTTGCGCTCCTCGCTGTTGTTGTAAAGCAGTACGGCATAAGCCTTAAAACCGTCGCGGCCAGCACGACCAGCTTCCTGAAAATAGGCTTCGATGCTGTCGGGGCAGTCAACGTGAACTACCACGCGCACATCTGGTTTGTCGATACCCATACCGAAAGCGTTGGTGGCCACCATTACTCTATACTCGTCGTGCTGCCATGCCTGTTGACGCTTGTCCTTCTCGCATGCGTCAAGTCCTGCATGATAGAAGGTAGCGGTTATGCCTGCCTCTTTGATGAGTTCGGCATATTCCTTTGTACGGCGTCGGCTGCGAGCGTAGACAATAGTCGAACCCTTAGTGCTGCGCAGAATATGTAGCAGTTCGCCGATTTTGTCTTCGGCCTGACGCACAACATATGCCAGATTCTTGCGTTCAAAGCTCATCTTAAAGGTATTGAAATCAGATTTCTCATTATTCAATCTGATTTTAATATCCTCTACCACCTGTGGTGTTGCAGTTGCTGTTAGAGCCAGAACGGGCGCATCAGGAATGAGCTTGCGGATTTTTGCTATCTGCAGATAAGAGGGGCGAAAGTCATACCCCCATTGCGATATGCAGTGGGCCTCGTCGACAGTAATAAAACTAATCTTCATGTGGCGCAGCTTAGTCTGAAACAGTTCTGACGAGAGACGCTCAGGTGATACGTAAAGTAGTTTAACGCCGCCAAAGATGGCATTCTCGAGGGTGGTAAGAATCTCTTCGTGACTAAGACCGCTGTAAATAGCTGCTGCCTTGATGCCTCTGCGACGCAGATTGTTAACCTGATCTTTCATCAAGGCGATAAGTGGTGTAACGACTACGCAGGTGCCCTCTTGGGCTAAGGCTGGTACTTGGAAGGTGATTGACTTTCCACCACCTGTAGGCATAAGTCCGAGTGTATCGTGACCGCTACCAATAGACTCGATGATTTCACGTTGAATTCCACGGAAATCATCGTAGCCCCAGTAGCGT
>CADCEF010000027.1 GCA_902800365.1 uncultured Prevotella sp.
TTTGGTGGCAGTAAATGTTGTGTCGCGATATACTGTGGCCAGCACCCAGTAAGGCTCTGGCTTGAAGTTCTCAATCTCCTTCTGTCGGTTCACTATCAGCGCAAGGGTAGGGGTCTGCACTCGTCCTATCGACAGCACTTGTCGGTTCTGTCCGTATTTCAGTGTATACAGGCGGGTGGCGTTCATACCTAAAAGCCAGTCGCCGATGGCACGCGATAGTCCTGCCAGATATAGTGGCTGATAATCCTGCTGATCCTTGAGCTGGGCGAATCCCTCGCGAATGGCTTCGTCGGTCATCGACGATATCCACAATCGCTTCACCGGACAGGTGGCTTGGGCTTTTTGCATCACCCATCGCTGTATCAGCTCTCCCTCTTGTCCGGCGTCACCGCAGTTCACTATGCCGTCGGCCTTCTGCATCAGGCCTTCTATAATCTTAAACTGCTTTTCTATGCCCTTGTCGTTAATCAGCTTGATGCCGAATCGTGGTGGTATCATAGGCAACTGTGTCAGCGCCCAAGGCTTCCACGCCTGTGTGTAATCGCCTGGTTCCTTCAGTGTGCACAGATGTCCGAAAGTCCACGTTACTTGGTAGCCGTTTCCCTCCATATATCCGTCGTGCGAGCTGTTGGCTCCCAGAATCCTTGCTATATCCCGAGCTACACTCGGTTTCTCTGCTATACAGACTATCATATTTTTATTAAATTTGGATGCAAAGGTAGTGGAAAATATTCAGATAATTAAACTTTTGCGTGCTTTTTTCGTCATAAATGGTAGAATAAACCCTATTTTTACAGAATGAAGAAACTAATTATTACCACTGTTCTTATGGCAATGTCGATGTCGATACGTGCCGAGTATCGTAATGTTTTTGTTGAGTTGGGCTATGATAAAGCTCAGGTCGAGTCTAAGTTGCATCAGGTTTTCAACGATGTCTTCCGCGGTCCTAACAAGGTCTACTTCGAGGTGGGCGATTCGATGGGCTATGTGTCGGATATCAAGAACCACGATGCCCGTACCGAGGGCATGTCGTATGGTATGATGATAGCCGTGCAGTTTGGCGAGAAGGATATCTTCGACCGCCTGTGGCGCTGGAGCAAGAAGTACATGCAGCACCAGAGCGGCAATCGCGAGGGCTATTTTGCGTGGAGTTGTAAGACCGATGGTACCCGTAATGCCGAGGGTGCAGCCAGCGATGGCGAGCTCTACTTCGTCACAGCACTCATCTTTGCCTCTAACCGTTGGGGCAATGATACCGGCATCAACTACAAGGCCGAGGCCCAGCACATTCTGAACTGCATCCAGCCCAAGGAGTACACCCCCGAGCCTCGCAAGGGCGGATTCCCCGGCTTCGGTCCACAGCAGCAGGGCCCACAGAAGATGTACCTCATCGACCCTGAGACCAATCTGATTACTTTTACCCCCGATGGCTTTGGCAACCGTTATACCGACCCCTCTTATCATATCCCTGCTTTCTACGAGGTTTGGGCCAAGTGGGCTGATGACGGTCGCGCCGACTATTGGAGAAAGTGCGCCAAGGCATCGCGCGAGTTCCTGCACAAGGCCATCAACCCCCAGACAGGTCTGAATGCCGATATGTGCCAGTACGATGGTTCTGAGATGCAGATGCCACGCTGGCCAGGTATGCCACAGCGCCCTCAGGGACAGAAACCACGTCGCAATGGCAGCAACAACTTCCGTTACGACTCTTGGCGTGTGCCTATGAACATCACCCTCGATTACGAGTGGAGTGGGGCTGATGCCAAGTGGCAGAAGCAGTATGGCGAGACCATTCAGAACTTCTTCTATGCTCAGGGTGTAGATAAGTTTGTAGACCAGTATCGCCCCGATGGTTCGCTGCCTGAAGAAGATGAGATTCTGCCCGCAGGCGGATTCCGCAAGCTTCGCCACAGCATTGGTTTGGTAAGCACCGTTGCAGCAGCATCCATCCTTTGCGACCACGCTAAGAAGAAGGAGTTTGTTGATGCCCTCTGGAATGCCAAGCACGAACCCTTTGAGGATGGCTATTTCGATGCCTACTACGATGGGCTGCTGCGCCTCTTCGCCTTTATGCACTTGAGTGGTAACTATCGCGAGATAGCCCCGCAAAAATAAAAATACTGCATTTAATTGTTAATTTATTTGGAAATTACCGCAAATGTCTTTATCTTTGCGGTAATTTTTTTTATATGAATGAAGTAGGAGGGAGCATAATCATGAAGAAGTTTCTGAAGTCTTTTGAGTTCAAAGTCGTATCCAGAATGACGCTATGGTCGCTGCTGGTGATTGCAGTGGTGGCCTATTTTCTGTTCACGGATACCTCAAAGGCCTTTGTGTCGATGTATACCGAAAATTGCCATTCCCGAATGCTCATTAACTATGAGTACACCCGTCGCGTGCTGTCAGATGTGTATGTACAGGTTACCAACAACGTGTATCAGATAGAAAGCACCCTCGATAATCCCGATGGACAAATCGATCAGATGAGGCGAATAGTGCAGCAAGGCAATCGCATACACAGCTGTGGCATGAACTTTGTAAAAGGATATTATCCCCAGAAGGGCGATCGATACTGTCCGTTTGCATGGCGTAATCCCAAGAACCGTGAAGATATACTTACTGACGAGAAAGGCGACCACGACTTCGACTATCTGCAGGAGCGTTGGTTCAAGGCTGTTGTAGAGGGCGACACCGCCGAGTGGAGCGACCCCTTCTTCGACGGCTACGACAAAACCACAGCCCTTGCGGCCTATATGGTGCCCATACACGATAAGACGGGTAAGGCTGTGGCCGTGCTTGGTGCCGACATCTCGCTCGATTGGTTGACGGAAAAGCTTGACGAGAGCGATAACTCGTATAATGCGCAGAGCCGGTTTACATCCGAGGTGATGGGACTTAAGTCGCATAGCTATATCATCGACTATGATGGCAAATTCATTACCCATCCTGAGCGTGAGCATTTGCTGAACAGATTGTTTTATGATTACGTCAGTCGCGATGATGCCAACCGCAGGTCGCTGATAGAGAAGATGAAGAACAGGCAGATGAGTAGCAACGAGAGCAGCGAAAGGTATCTCTTCCGTGGCGAAGAGTGCTATTTCTTCTATACCCCGCTGAAGTACACCAACTGGCTTATGGTTACGGTAGTGCCCTGCAGGTCGATTGATATGATGGGCTTCTGGCAGTGCCTGCGTGTGTTGTTTATCGTTGCTTTCGGCATAGTAGCTCTGTTGGCTATAGGTTATTACTATCTTCATCATCATCATTTTTAGGTATTGTGTATGTCCTGATTATGTTATACCTTTGCACCCGCAAAACTACTCAGGGTAATAAGTATAATATAATTAGAATAAGTAATGTATCATTTTAACGCAAAAACAGCGCTGTTTGCCGTGGCCCTCGTTGTCTTTAGCACTCAGGCTCAGGCGCAGCAGGATCTTCACGATTCCATCGATTTGAAAGAGGTAAAGATAGTAGGCAAGTCAAAGGCTCGCCGCATGCAGGAGCAGGCCTACGCTATCTCCGTGGTCGATCTGGCCAAGCAGTATATATCTGCCACGCCGCTCAACAAGGTGCTCAACACCGTTACCTCAGTCAAGATACGCGAGGAAGGCGGACTGGGTTCCAACTACAGTCTGTCGATGAACGGCTTCTCTGGCAATCAGGTCAAGTTCTTCATCGATGGTATTCCGATGGACAATTTCGGCTCATCGTTCAATCTGGCTAATATCTCAGCCAATATGGCCGACCGCATTGAGGTTTACAAGGGTGTGCTGCCTGTTTATCTGGGTTCCGATGCCCTTGGCGGTGCAGTAAACATCGTTACCCGTCGCAAGGCCAACTATCTCGATGCCACCTATTCCGTTGGTTCGTATAACACCCATCGTGCCGCCGTTAATGGCGTCTACACCTCAAAGGGCGGATTCACGCTGCGTGCCAATGCCTTTGCCAACTATTCCGACAACGATTACAAGGTGTATGCACCCATTGTCGACCTGGCTACCAATAAGCTGCAGGGCGAAGAGTGGGTGAGCCGCTTCAACGATGGCTACCGTTCGCTGGGCATCAAACTCGAGTCGGGTGTGGTGACCAAGTCGTGGGCTGACTATCTGCTGTTCGGCATCATCGCCTCGGCCGATAAGCGCAACGTGCAGACAGGTGCCACTATGGATGCCGTATATGGCGGCGTAAAGAACAACAGCTGGTCGGTGATACCTACTATTAGGTATAAGAAAGACGACCTCCTGCTGCCCGGTCTTTCGCTCTCGCTCTATGGCACTTACAGCATGGTTAACACCCATAATGTTGATACGCTGGCCCGCCGTTACAACTGGCTTGGCGAGAGTGTGCCCAGCACATCGGCTGGCGAGGCCTATCTCACCGATGCCACCATCAGCGAGCGCCAGTGGCAGGTAAATGCCAACGTCAACTACGTCATCACCGATCATCATTCGCTCACCCTCAACAATGTGTTCTCGGCCCTCCGCCGCAAGAGCGATGACAAGATGTATCCCGATTACGAGATGAACAATGTGCCCCAGCAGCTCACCAAGAACATCACAGGCTTGGGCTATCAGATTCGCTACAACCGCTGGAATGCCAACGTGTTCGGCAAGAGTTTACCGACAATCAGCGCTGGGAGAAACTCTCTGAGCGCAAGCACAACTTCGGCTATGGTGCTGCCGCCACCTATTATATCCTGCCATCGCTGCAGGCCAAGGTGTCGTTCGAGCATGCCTACCGTATGCCTGAGGCCGTTGAGATGTTTGGCGACGGACTCGTGCAGAAGAGTAACCCCGACCTTCGTCCTGAGAGCAGCGATAACCTCAACGTAGGTCTGCTGTTCGACCAGACATTCAGCGCCCATCGTGTGCAGGCCGAGGTCAACTACATCCATCGCGATACCAAGGATTTCATTCTGCGTGGTGTAAGTCTCTCAAGCAATCCTACCACCAGCTACCAGAATATCGGACGCGTAAAAACCCGTGGCGTTGAGGCTTCGCTGGGCTATTCTTATCTCGATGCCCTCCACATCAGCGGCAATCTTACCTATCAGAACATCAAGGACGATCAGCAGTTCCAAACCGCCGAGAACACCTTCGTGGGCGATGGCATCATCGAGAATATCACCTACGGACAGCGCCTGCCCAATATCCCATACTTCTTTATGAACGGGCATGCCGACTATCAGTTCCGCAACCTCTTTGCCAAGGGCAACACCCTCTCGCTGGCCTACGATTTGCAGTATGTTCACGACTACTATCTCTCGTTTACCGGTCTGGGTGCCAAAGCCACTAAGAAGGTCATTCCCGAGCAGCTCTCTCACAATGTGTCGCTAGGCTACAGCCTCTGCGATGGTCGCTACAGTGTGATGCTCGAGTGTACCGACATCACCAACGCCAAGCTCTACGACAACTATCGCCTGCAGAAGCCAGGTCGTTCGTTCTCGCTCAAGTTCCGTTATTACATCAGCAAATAAAAAATACAAGTAAAAATGATGAAGAATCTATATATTCTCAGCATGCTGCTTATGGCAGCCGTTTCGTTCACATCGTGCGATGATGACCTCGCCGACGAGCAGGAGCAGCCCAACGCCCCTTATGTGCTCAGTCTGGGCGTTACCTCTAATGGCAACACCACCTACTACGTTGTTTCTACCGACGACCTGATGCAAGGCACCATCAACGCCGTAGGCAAGGGCATCGAGCAGCAGGGCTATCACGACTACCAGCAGGGCGCATCATCAGTGTTCTGCATCGGTGGCATGGGCGTAACAAGCGCCACATCAGTTGTTCGTGGTGCCGATGGCTTGCTCAAGGAGCAGGGCGAGTTTGTGTTCGATAGCTCGCTCGACGGTCTCTGTCAGGTTAATGTCAACACCATGGTAGGCTTAGAGCTTCCCGCCAACAAGCAGAGCGGACAGCAGCTCACCTTCTACACCGTCGATGCCTATAGCGCTGCCATTCTCAATAAGAATACCTCTGTCAGCGTCGATTCCATCAGCACCCTCGACTGGCCCAGCATCACCGGCATGCAGTATAGCGGTGGCCATCTCTACGTTACCTACACCCCTATGAACCCTCTCACCTTCGAGACCGCCTATACCGACACCTGTTTCGTGGCTGTTTATAGCTATCCCGATATGCAGTTTGTAACGTTGATGAAATCAGATGTGATGGGCCCTGGCGGCTCTTGGAATGCCTTCAACGGCATGGTTAAGGACGAGGCCGACAATATCTACGTCATGTCTAATTCAGCCCTCTCTAACGGCTATTCGCAGAGCACCAAGCATGCCGGGTTCCTCCGTATCAGCAAGGGCGCTACCCAGTTTGATGCCGACTACTATTTCGACTTCGAGACAGCCACAGGCGGACTCAAGCCCGCCCATATCACCTATATCGGCGGTGGCAAGGTGTTTGCCGAGGTCAGCACCCTCAATCCCCAGACCGCAGCCGATCGTTGGGGCGATAAGAGTCTGAAGTGCTGCATCATCGACCTTGTCAATAAGACCGTTACCGATGTAGAGGGCATCCCCGTTCACAATGGCAATGGTGGTCGTCGCTTTGCATGTCTGGTTGAGGGCGGCAGTGTCTATCTGCCTGTGTCAACAGCCGATGGACTCTATGTCTATCGCACCGATGTAGCTACCGCCAAGGCCCAGCGTGGTGCCCGCATCTCGGCCACCTTCATCGGCGGATTCTTCAAATTGTAAAAATTTTCATTGGTTAATCTTTTGTTTATAGCGTATTTTTGTGTACCTTTGCACCCCAAATACTGAATATAGACAAGATGACTAATTATCGTTTCTTTTATCATATAGTAGCGCTCCTGGTGGCATCCATCTGGGGCTCTACTTTTATTTCTACCAAACTCCTTTTGCTGGCCGGCATGACCGCCGCACAGATATTTGTGCTCCGTTTCGCCATCGCCTACGTGCTGCTCTTGGTCTATTCCATCTATAAGCGTGGCCGTTTGTTTGCCGCCTCTTGGCGCCACGAACTGCTCATGATGGCCCTTGGTGTTGTTGGCGGTTCGCTCTATTTTCTCACTGAGAATAGCGCCATGAACTACACCACCACTACCAACACCTCCATCATCGTAAGCCTGTGCCCGCTTTTTGCCTCCGCCCTTATTGGTGCCGTCTATAAGTCGCAGCGCCTCAATCGCGTTCAGACCCTTGGCACCGTTATGGCCGCAGCAGGTGTTGTGGTGGTTGTTATGAATGGCCGATTTGTGCTCCATCTCTCGCCCCTTGGCGATGCTTTGGCCTTTATGGCCTGCCTTTGTTGGGCCGTTTACAGTCTGCTTATGATTCCCGCCACCAAGCGTTATAACACCCTTTTCATCACCCGCAAGGTGTTCTTCTACGGTCTTGTGTCAATGATTCCCTATTTCATGGTCTATCCTGGCCTTGGTGTCGATATTGTCCTCAGTCAGCCCAAGTTGTTGGCCAATCTCCTGTTCCTCGGCTGCATCGCCTCCATGGCGTGTTTCTTGGCGTGGAACTGGGTTCTCAAGAAGCTCGGAGCCCTCATCTGCACCAACTACGTCTATTTCAATCCCGTAGTCACAGTCATCTTCGCTTGGGCCATACTAAGCGAACAGATCACCCTCTATTTCGTCCTCGGCACCGCCTTCATTCTTACCGGCATGTACCTCGCCGAGAAACATCATAGTCATCAGTAAAAGTCGCATTTGCGGATTTTTCTATTCTTATGCAGTTTTTTATAAAGATTTCCATCTAAAATCAAATAATTTTTGGAATTATTTTGTATTTTTGCAAGAAAATAAATAAATGGATTCAAAAGTATTACGTGAGATTACTCCATTGAATGAGAATGACTTCATGTATGTGGCTGACCGCCATAAAAAGGAGTTTGATTACCCCATACATATACATGATGTATTGGAACTGAACTTTGTGGCCAATGCTGCAGGGGCTCGGCGTGTTGTTGGCGATTCAAGTGAGGTGATAGACAATCTGGACTTAGTGCTTATAACAAGTCCTGATTTGGAGCATGTGTGGGAGCAGTACGAATGCAAAAGTGAGGACATTCATGAGGTGACGGTGCAGTTTCGACTTAATTTCGATCTTAATACATCGTCATTCAGGTTCAGCTCATATAAATCTATCTATGATATGCTCATCAGGGCACAGCGTGGACTGGCCTTTCCTCCTGAGGCAATCATGCTGGTTTACCACCGTCTTGCCCGCCTTTCTTCTATTGAGGAAGGATTCATAGCTGTGCAGGAGTTCTTCTCTATACTCTATGAATTATCGAAGTTCGACGATGCCCGCGAACTGGCTTCTTCGTCGTTTGCCAAGGTCGAGGTGGTAAGTGAGTCGAAGCGCATTTTGAAGGTGAAGAACTATATCGACGAACACTACAAGGACGATCTGAGCTTAGAGCAACTGGCCGACCTTGTGGGCATGACGCCTACAGCTTTCAGCCGATACTTCAAGCAGCGTACGGCAAAGAATATCTCGGAGTATATTGTTGACATTCGTTTGGGCCATGCCGCTCGCCTGTTGGTGGACACCAGCGACAGCGTCAGCGAAATTTGCTGGGCAACTGGCTTCAACACCCTCAGTAACTTCAACCGTTTGTTCCGCAAGCGCAAAGGATGCAGTCCCACGGAATTCCGTGAGAAATATCAGAAGACAAAGGTGATAGTCTGAGTGTCAGACCATCACCTTTATCTGTTATTAGTATTTTACAAGGCTGCGGTTTACCACAATGCCGGTATTCTCTTTTTTCAACGCCGACTTCCACCAATCGTCGCTCACCATGGTATTCGATGTGTTTCCTGCATTGCCATCGTACCACACCATGAAGTGTCCCCATTTGGCACCTGCGTTCCAGCACTCAACGATGTCGCCCTGCGGTTTTCCCGTCTTGTCGCTGCCGTCCCAACCGCATTCTCCAAGAACCACCATCTTGTTTGGATAAGTGGTCTGTATCTCCGTGAATTCCTGAGCATTCTGGGCGGCTGAATAACCATAGAGGTCACGGGCTATCATGTCACAATAGGCATCGCCGGGATACCAGTCGGTGTCCTGATAATAACCGTCGGCATTGCCATTATAATTCTGTGTAGTCCAAATCCATATGAGGTTGTTAACGCCCTTCTGCTTGAAGTAGTCGAACATGGCTACCCAAAGCTTCTTAAAAGTGTCAGCTCCTTCATGTCCCCACCAGAACCATGCTTTAGTCCAACTTGCCTGCTGCTTGGCGGTGGCATTGCCAGCTGCCTCGTGGAAAGGTCGCCAGGTGGCAGCAATGCCTGCCTCCTGTAGTTTCAATATCACAGCTATCACGCGGTCCATCTGTGCGTAGAAGTATTTATTCTCCCATGTGCCGTCTATCAATGCGTTCGAAGCCTTGAAAGAGGTTTCGCTTGGAGAGCATGTCACGCCGCTGCCATCTTTTCCTACAGTGGTGGTTTCACTTTTCGGTACGTTAAAGTGCCACATCAGTTGTACGATACCGTCTTTTTCAGTCCACTCGGTTACTGGAGTGATATCGCTATAGTCAATCCATCCATTACCATCTGGTACTTGGATGTGGATAAAGTCGTAGCAGTTCATGGCTGGCCACTTACCAGTGAGATTCTTCTTTATGTTATCTGCTATGGTGTGGTTCCATGCCACATCGGCCATCACGCTCGAGATGATGCGTTTGCCGTAGTTGTTGCGGAAGTAGCGATACAGCCGCTTAGCAGCGTCTGTAGTGCCTGCCACAGGACTGAGGGATATGTTGTCGTTCTCTTCATCCACGGCGATGCTATCTACCTTATAAGCCTGGCCTGCGATGTTGAGTGTACCATCGGTCTGCGAGTAAGTCATCGTACCAGCCTCTGAAGCATTAATCTGCTTGGCAGTGCCTTCTGCATCAATAACAGTGATGGTTTGGGCTGCAATATATAGTGTAAAGTGCATTGATAGTAGCACAATAATAAGTCTCTGTAGGGATGTTTTTGTCATTTTACTATATATTTTTGTGTTTCGTTTCCTTTCTTGATGATATAGATACCTTTGGGGAGTGTTGCGTTGACAGGCAACTGCTCACCTTGAAGGTTATAGATGGCATTTTTTTTATCATTCGTTTCGTTGGCATGTATGGTGTGTATGCCCGTGGTTTCATCGGTATTAGAGAACTTCATCGATGCAAGGTCGGTGAGTGCTATCGTTGTGGTCTCATCGGTATAGGCATTAGTGGCCGTCAGCTGAGTATCTGAAAAGCTGATTGAAAGTCCGACAGCCGTAAGAGATGTCTTCGTACCATCAATGCAAACAATTGTCAGATAATTATAATCCTCAGCCTGCACCGTTGCCATGCCCAGCAGTGTGATGAATAGTAGTAGAGATTTCTTCATAATTCTTGTATTTGAAAAAAGTCCTTCAGAAATGGGAAGAGAGGGCGTGAACAAAATGTACACACCCTCTCTGTATCAGAGTGAATTACTTGGCCGAAACCTTGGTGAGGATAAAGTTATCTCCTGTGATAACCAAACCACCATTAGCAACAAGATCATCAATAATGTTCTGGGGGAACTTCACCTCGAGCACGCCCTCATCGCTATCGAGGTCATACTGTCCTGGAATAGGATCGGGCAGATTGGCCCAGCTGTCGCCATGACGCAGGCTGATGCAGGCCCAAGAACCGGCAGTAATCTTCTTGTACTTGAAACAGAGTGTACTACCACTTGCCATAGAACTCCAGTCATAGCCGCCCCATGCCAGATCCTGATTACCAGCCCAGCCTGAGCATACAAACTCGCCAGCCCAGAGTGTGGTTTCTGCAACAGGAATGGTAATCTTCTTCAGATAGAAATTATCACCAGTAATTACCAGACCGTTATTGGCAATAAGGTCGTCTATTACACCCTGTGTAAGAGTAACGGTCAATACGCCTTCGTCATCACTCAGGTCATACTGTCCTGGAATAGGATCTGGCAGAGCGCCCCAACTGTCGCCATGACGCAGACTGATGCAACCCCATGAACCGGCATTAACCTTATTGTAGTAGAACTTAAGCTGGGTGCCAGCCTGAACGGTGCTCCAATCATAGCCGCCCCAAGCCAGATCCTGATTTCCTGACCAACCTATGCATTCGAATCCATTTGCCCAGATAGTAGTTTCTGGAGCATCGCTGTACATCATCAGACTCTGTTCGATAGAGATAAAGTTGTTCTGTACGATTACCATCTTACCATCGGTCATGCCCTCGGGTACGGTGAAGGTCAGCGTGTTGCCAGAGATGGTGTACTCTTCGTCGGCCAGTATGCCATAGCCAGGCAGTGAGATGCTGCTTATGCGGTTGAAATTCTCGCCTATGATGGTAATCTCGTCGCCCACCTTGATGTCTTTGGCCTTTGAGATTGACGTAATGGTCACGGTAGGAACCTTTATTTCATCTGTTGTGATTGAGGCTCCAGAGTATAGTACAAGTGTAATAGCACCTGATTTAGTCTCAGTAGGCACATTGGTAGTGATGGTTTTGTTATCATCAGATACCGTAAACTCGCTGGTTACACCGCCTGGGAACATTACTGTCTCAACCGTATGTAGGTTTGTACCAGTAATCTGGATCTGCTGCCCGAAGTCAGGTGTCGTTGTGTTCAGCCCTCCGTAGGTGGCAGGCAGAATTTCCAATGGTGTTTCATACTCAAATTCCCACTCAGCACCGTCGTTGAAGGTGATGACACCACTTTCGGCTGCTAATGGCACACGGAAACGAACCTCCTTGCGAGAGACGTAGGTAAAGTCCTCTGCCTCAACAGCTGCACCGGTAACACCAGAGGTGAAGACGGCCTGATAGATGTTGTAGACGTAGTCGCCCTTTACGGTCACCTCGTCGCCTGCATTCAGTTGTGTAGTAGGGCTGACTGAGGTGATGGTGATAGGCTCTTCGAAAGTGATTGGTGTCACAGATGTGGCAACAACCTCACTGCCCACCAACAGTTTGATCTGTCCGGGCACAGAGGCATCGGGCACGTTCACGTAGATGTCGCGGTTGTCAACTTTGTTGAAGGCAGCTTTCTCTACGACGGCACCCTCACCGGGGAAGGCTACTGACGAAACAGATTCCAGGTTAGTACCGGTGATGCGGATCTCATGGGTGCGTAGGATAGGCGATGGGCCAAATGCCACGATGTTGACCCCCGACTTATTATAAGGATTGGTATCCAGATTATCTTCTGAGCACCCTGTCAGTGATAGCCCGAGGAGGGCTACCAGTGACAATGTGAATAATCTATATAATTTGTTCATATTACTTTATACTTTATTATTTGTTAGGAACTACACGGATGTTGTCAATCTTGATAACTGGGTTACAAGCGACACCTGTGGGCAGCACGCTCTTGTCGTTATAGGAACCTTTGACGACAAACATGTTGAAACTGCCGAAATCAGCTGTACTGAGGAAACCGCTACTGAGCTTATTACCGTCGAAGTCGTAAATAAAGTCGCTAAGAGGTATAGTTACGGTTGTCCATTCACCATTGGTATGATACAGCAGGTCCTCGTTGTCTTTCCAAGGCATGTAGAGGGCGCGTGGCAGTGTGCCCTGCTGGCGGAAGAAAGTGTTGTTACAACCAGCCAGCACATTGCCGTAGATATCCTTTACCTTTACTTTGTCATTGCCATTGGAAATCTGAGTCACGGCACCGAAGTATATCTGTATGGGTGCAGCCGACCAGGCATTGTCTTTAGGGATATTAATCTCGAACTTCAGATTCATATTGGCGAAATCAGTAAAGTCGGCCAAGTCGGAGATACGTGGATACTCTGCATAGTTCTCTGGATCAGCCCAGTTACCAGCCCAGTATTCGAACGAGAAGTTGCCATCGTTCCATCCACCGTCATCACCCATTGCAGCACCACCGAGAATCATGTAGTTGCCTTTCAGTGAGGTCTCGTCGGTAACAATATCGCGGCTGTGCCAACCGTGGTTGCCCAATACGACGCCTGTCTTGCAGGGTGTATCGAAATCGAACAGCATGCCACGTGTGTCACGATACTTAAAGGCACCCTCGGTCTTTCCGTAGATTGAAGTCACGCTGATCTTCTCCTCAGGAGCGTTCTCAGGCATGGTGAACACAATCTTGGTCTTGCTGATGCTATTGATGGCTGAGCGGGGCAGGGTATAATCATCGCCGAAGTTTACAGTGATGGGGAAATCTGCATAGTCAAGGAAGTAGTCACCTATAATGGTTACTTCCTCACCAGGTTCTGCCCACTCGTTTGACATTGAGGCCACCACAGGTCCAGGTATTACAACGTGGAAATCGTATGAAACGGTATCCTTGCTGTTGGTAGCAAAATAGATCTTGTCTGTTACTTTGCCTGGAATCTCGTTTGGCACTGTTACAATCAGCGTGTTGTCGGTAATATAACTGGTGTTCAGTACGGCCTGCTGGTCGTTGAACAACAGTCCCGTCACACTTCTTAGGTTCTCACCTACGATGCAGATTGTAGACTGCATAGAGGCTGCGGTGATAATAGAGTCTCTTGAGCTTGCACTAACAGGACGGATGAAGCTGATTGTAGGCTTGCCACCCTGAATCTGGTAAGCATCGGGCTCGTCCTTGCACGATGTGGTGGCCAATGCGGCAAAGGCTACCAAGGCAAGACTCAGACCTTTGAATATATTCTTTGTTTTCATTGTTAGTCTCATTTATAGATTAATATGGATATTCAGTTCTCACATCTACATGGATAGCCTCAACATTGCTACCCAGATTTGGGTTCAGTGCTACGTCCTCAGTAGGATAAGGAAGATTGAAGCTGTTTGCTGTGACGTTGGGGGCGGGAACCGACTCATCATACTGGATGTTTGTTGGATCCCAAGTAGTGCAATCGCTCTCAAAGTATGTCTTATACACGTCACTGCAACCTCCGATGCCATTGCGACGCTGACTGGTGAGTTCGGCGATACAAGAGTTTACATCGTAGTATGAACGACGTACGTAGTCGTACCAACGATCGCCCTCTCCAGCCAGTTCCAAGCGGCGCTCCTTCCAGATGTCATCAAAGCTGAGCTGTGTCTTGTCAACTGCTGATGGTACAGAACGGCCACGAACAGCATTAAAGGCTGCCAGAGCGGTAGCACTGTTGGTCTTACCCTGCAGAACCTCGGCCTCGGCATGTACCAGATAAACATCTGCCAGACGAAGAATATGAGTGGCTACAGCGTACGACATACGTGCAGCTGAAATACCACATTCTGCTTCGTGATCGGCATTGTCACCATAAGCATGCTTAACGTTTTGTACACCGCATGGGCCCTGGAACTTGCCGGTTGCTGCAGCGTTGTAATTCTTATCGAAGTAGAACTTCAGAATATCAAAACCCTTCTTTCCGTTGCCCAGATCCTTGTCGCGCCAGAAGTAGTCATAAACATCGCCAGGACCCATAATGGTTGCCTTACGACGAGCATCTACATCAAGACGGTTCTTGGGATTCTCGGTTACATCATATCCGAAAGCATCCTGCAGGTCGGCAGATGGGCCACCCCAACCGCCCCAGCAGTCACCAAACTCGTCGAAGCCCTCGGGCATCAGGTCGCTCTGTAGAGTGTTCTGGCATGTCCAGTGTGCACCTACTGTCCAGCGCCATGCAAAGAGGCTCTCATCGCTTGTGTTGTTTGAACCGCGGAAGATGTCCTCGTAGTTAGGCACCAGCTTACGACCAGAGTTGTTGATTACATCGAGCGAAGCTTCAGAAGCCTTTTGCAACAGGCTGTTGTCGAGCTGACCCGATACACCTGCAGCTGTAAGGGCAACCTTAGCATACAAGCCCTCGGCACAGTAGTAGTCGATACGACCTGTTGAACTCTTGGTCTTAGGCAGCAACTCCATGGCCTTTTCAAGGGTCATCATAATGTATTCGTAAACGTCGGCCTTCTGTATCTTATGCAAGGTGTTATAGTCGCCGGCAGCAAGGTTTACAGAGTTGTCGTGTACGATGGGCACATCGCCAAACGAACGTACCAAGAAGAAGTAGGCCATTGCTTTCCATGCAAGGCACTCGCCCATGCACTGGTTCTTTACGCTTTCAGAGGCCGATGAACCCTTGATAGAGTTATAAACTGTGTTGGCGTGTCCAATCTCTGCCCAGAGAGAGTACGACATGTTAACCAAATCCTGATCGGTACCATTTACTGAGAAGTTCAGATAAGGAGAACTACTCCAGAACATATTGCCCGACATTACCTCGCCAATCTTGATGAAACCGCGCTGGAAGTCGTACCATGGAGAGTTGTACAGATAGTTTACACCCGCAATACACGAGTTGTCGTCGGTGTAGTAGTTCTCGGTGTTGTAGTTGTCTTCCACGGGTTTATCCAGGAAGTCGTCGCACGAGGTCATGCTTACTCCCAAAAGCATGGCTGCTGCTACATATTTTAAATTCTTGATATTCATAATTCAATGATTTTAATACAGTTTTACCTAATACCCTTTTAGAAAGATACGTTAACGCCCAATGTAACAGATGTAGGCGAAGGATAGCGTCCGTTATCCAGTCCATACACATTGTTTGAGGCTGTAGACACACCAATTTCAGGATCATAACCATCGTAGCCTGTGATGGTCAGTAGGTTGGTGGCATTGAGGGTAAGGCGCAGGTTTGTCAAACCTATTTTCTTAATCAGTTTTGCATCGAATGTGTAGCCCAGTGTGATGGCTTTCAGGCGTACATAGCTGCCATCTTCGATGTAGCGTGAACTCCAGGCGTCGTTGTCGTTCGGATCGTTAATAGCAGCGCGTGGCATACTGCTTACACCTGTGGTGATAACGTTAGCGATATCGTTGTACCACCATTCAGAGTAGTTGCCGTCTTTTGGCTGCAAACGTGTACGACTCTGAACATCGGTGAGCTGGTTGGTCCAAGGAGAGTTCATGTGGGTGAGTTTCATCTTCATGTAGTTTCCAACCTTGTTGCCTACCGAACCATTAATAAAGATGTTAAGGTCGAAGTTCTTATATACGAATGTGTTGTTCCAACCAAATGTGAACTTAGGCAGTGGCGAACCGATATTGGTCTTATCGTTCTCGTCGATCACGCCGTCGCCATTAACATCCTTATATTTGATATCACCAACGTAGGTGGTATTCTTAGGATTATACTTGGTAGGATCGGTGCTCCACGACTTGGTGCCGTCAGCGTTTGTGATTATTGGGTTGTTCTGCTGCAGGGTGTTTACAGGCGAGTTCAGAATATCCTCAAAGCTCTGGTAAACACCTTCTACTTCATAACCATAGAAGTTATAGAGGCTCTCGCCTGGTACAGAGCGGCTAACCACGTCGGTCCACTGTCCATATCCAGGCAGCGCGGTAGAGCCGCTGAGGCTCTTCAGCTTGTTTTTGTTGAACGAAATCTGGAAATCGCTCTCCCAGCTAAAGTCCTTGCTCTCTATAGGACGAGCCTTGATTTCAAACTCGAAACCAGTGTTCTCAATGTCGCCATAGTTACCGTAAGGTGCTGCAAGGGCAGAAGATGCGTTACCCGATGTACCCATAATCGAAGGCAAGGTGAGCTGCATCAGCATGTCCTTTGATACCTTTTTATACCAGTCGGCTGTTACGTTGATGCGACCATTGAAGAAACCAAGGTCGAGACCAACGTTAATCTGTTCCTGAGTCTCCCACTTGATGTCAAGGTTCTTCAGGTTGGCAGGACGATAGCTCAGTCCAAGACCAGTTTCCATGGTCGACATAGCCGAACCCCATTTGTAACCACCGATGTTAGAGTTACCTGTCTGACCCCAACCGAGACGAAGCTTACCATTGCTGAGCCACTTTACATTCTTCATGAATGCCTCGTTGTTAAAACGCCAGGCACCTGCAACAGAGTGGAAGCCTGCCCAACGCTTGTTAGGACCGAAGTTTGAGCTACCATCATAACGGTATGTATAGGTAAGCAGATAACGGTCGGCATAATTATAGGTTTCGCGCGTAAAGAACGATGCCATTGATGAAGAACCAAAGCCACTGCCTACCTTAGGCTCACCTGAACCGAGTGCAGGGTTGTGAACCTCGTCGTTAGGCAGATTGTTGTTCTGCAGAGAGATGTAGTCGTATTTCGACTCCCAAGCCTCTTGTCCCACCATGGCTGTGATAGAGTGCTTGCCAAATGTGTTGGCATAGGTTACATAGTTCTTCAGTGCCCAGAAGGTGTTTGAGTTCTTCTGCATGCGGCTCTCGTTCGACGCGCGGTTCCATGTACCCAAGTTCACCATTGGTTCATAGGTCTCACCCTTTGAGCTGCCGATGTCGAAACCAAGCTCAGCATGCCATGTCAGGTGATTGATTGGAGTGATATCAGCAAATACACTACCATTGAGTTTCTTACGTGCCAGCAGAATCTCGTCAAGCATAGCCAAAGCTATTGGGTTAGGACTGGTGAATCCTTCCTTTGAAACGTGTGAATAGCCACCATTAATATCGTAAATCTGGATATCAGGAGGTGTGGTCAGCGAGTAGTTGATAATACCTTCATCAGAGTCGGCCAGTTTCAGGTTCTCATCTGTTGAAGTAAACGAAGCATTCAAACCGAGTTTCAACCACTTCTTCAGCTGTGCATCGAGGTTTACGCGGGTAGAGAAACGCTTGAAGTTAGAACCGATGATAGTACCCTGCTGGTTCATCAAACCACCCGAGATAAAGTACTTAACGGCATCGGTACCACCCTGTGCGCTTACTTGGTGCTGGTGCTGCCAGGCTGTGCGGAACACAGCGTCCTGCCAGTTGGTACCCTTACCCAGAATCGAAGGGTCGCTGTAAGTCTCGTCGGGAGTATATATCTCGCCTTGCTGGGCCATGTCGTTATAGAACTCAGCAAACTCGCGCAGGTTCAGCATGTTGAGACGCTTGGTCTGGCGCTGAACGGTTACGCTACCATCGTAGGTAAACTTAGCCTCGCCAGCCTTACCACGCTTGGTGGTAATCAGTACAACACCGTTAGCACCCTGTGCACCGTAGATGGCAGTAGCAGAGGCATCCTTCAAAATCTCCATGCTTACGATATCAGCAGGGTTGATGGTTGACAGTGGTGATACGGTAGAAACCGAGCCGTTACCCAGAGCGTCGCCCAAACCGAAGTCGGCACCTGAGTTACCGCCACCCTGCATAATCACACCATCAACAACGTACAATGGCTCGGCACCTGCGTTGATAGTGGCTTGACCACGTACGCGGATAGATGATGATGAACCAGGAGCACCTGATGTCTGCACGGCAGTAACACCAGTAACGCGGCCCTGGAAACTCTGGTCGATGTTTGTAATGTTCGAGCCCTTGATGGCCTTCTCGTCCATGGTGGCCGAAGCACCTGCAAGGTCGCTCTTCTTCATAGTACCATAACCTACAACTACCACCTCATCAAGCATCTGCTTGTCCTCTTCGATGGTAATTTTGTAATTAGTCTGGTTAGCACTAATCTTTACCTCTTTGTTAAGGTAACCGATGTAAGAAATCACCAGGGTCTGACCTGGATTTGCGTTCAGAGTAAAGTTTCCGTCGAAATCGGTAGCAACACCGTTTGACGTGCCCTTTACCACAACACTGGCTCCGATGACGGGGCCTGAAGCATCGACTACAGTACCTGTAATCTTCTTCGCAGCCTGCTGAATCTCCTGTGGAGCTCCAGCGGCATAAGCGTTTGTGGAGTGTCCAAGTCCCAAGAGAGCCATGGCACCCATCAGTAGCGCTGTCTTTCTAAAGTTTTGATTCATATTTAAGTTTTATAATTAGGAAATAGAGTTATATCGTGTAGAATTCGCTTGCAAAAGTAAAACAGTTTACTGAAATGGCGCAACTCAATTTTAACCAATACTGACACTTTTCTTAAAATTGATAATTTTTGTTCTATGTTAAATAAATATAGTAGTAAACTTTGATAAGAAAGTATAAGGCTATTTATTAAATAATTACTATCTTTGCAGCGGAAAATAAAACAATTGTGAAAAATGAAAAAACTTTATTCCCTTTTATTGGCCTTTCTGGTCATTTTGCCTATTGGGGCGCAAATCAGGGGCAACAATATTGTTGTAACCGTTGAGCCCGATCACCAGGACTGGAATTATCGTGTAGGCGAGACGGCCAGATTCGTGGTCGAAGTACGCCGCTCTGGCACACTTATCAGCGATGTTGCTATTGACTATGCAGCTGGTCCTGAGATGTATCAGGGCACCAAGAAGACCGCCCAACTGAAAGACGGCACGCTTAAGCTTACAGGAAAAATGACTTCGCCAGGATTCTATCGCGTTGATGTAACGGCACACGTTGATGGTAAGGACTATCGCGGAGCCTGTGCTGCAGCTTTTTCGCCCGAGAAATTGCAACCCTCAACAGTTATGCCTGCCGACTTTGCCGACTTCTGGCAGCAGTCGATAGCCGAGGCTCGTAAGACTGATCTCGACCCAACAAAGCGCCTGTTGCCCGAGCGTTGCACAAAAGATGTGAATGTGTATGAGGTAAGTTTCCAGAACGAGCAGTGGGGCTCGCGTACATATGGTATTTTATGCGTGCCCGCGAAGGAAGGCCGATATCCCGCACTACTTAGAGTGCCAGGTGCAGGAGTGCGCCCCTATGGAGGTGACGTGTACACAGCATCGCAGGGTGTTATCACACTCGAAATAGGTATTCACGGTATACCCGTAACAATGGAGCAGGGTGTTTATGACAATCTGCACAATGGCGCGCTGAGAGGCTATTGGGAGTTTAACATGGATTCGCGCGAGAAACACTACTATCATCATGTAATCATGGGCTGTATCCGCGCGATGGACTATATAGAGCAGTACACCCCGTGGAACGGAAAGAATGCTGGTGTTACGGGCTCGAGTCAGGGAGGATTCCTCACGCTGGCTACAGCAGGACTCGACAAGCGTATAACTTGCTACGCCCCCGTGCATGCAGCTCTTTGCGACCATACTAACTCGCTGCGTGGCATTGCCTGTGGATGGCCCCATTATTTCTACTGGAATAAGGGCAAGGGACAGGAGAAGCAGATAGAGGTGTCGCGCTATTACGATGGGGTGAATTTTGCTCGTCTGATTACCAATAGTCAGCATGGCTGGTTCTCTTTTGGCTATTGCGACGACGTAGTGCCTCCTACCACAGCATGGGCAACCTATAACACCGTGACTGGCCCTAAAGAGATTTCGCCTTATCAGGCCACATGGCACTTCTGGTTCCAGGAACAGTGGGACGAGTGGGAGAGTTGGCTTTTAAAGCAGCTGTTATAATTATCAATGTTCAATGTTCAATATAATAAAAAATGAAACCCTATAAATTCCAACCGTATCTTAAGACCACCATCTGGGGTGGCTATCAGATTGCACCATTCAAAGGCATCTTTAATGCTCAGCCCAATGTGGGCGAGAGTTGGGAAATAAGCGGTGTGCCTGGCCATGAAAGCGTGGCTATCAACCGTGGACTTATTGACGATGTAGACGAAGGTCTGACACTTGTCGAACTGATTGATAAATACAAAGGCCTGCTCGTAGGTCAAAAGGTCTATAAGAAGTACGGCAATCAGTTCCCTCTCTTGGTAAAATTCATCGATTCACGCCAGGACCTCAGCGTTCAGGTACACCCTGACGATAAGCTCGCTATGCAGCGTCATGGCTGTCAAGGCAAAACAGAGATGTGGTATATCATTAAGAGCGATGTAGGCTCAAAAATATATGCAGGACTCTCTAAGAGCATCACCCCTGATGAATACGAGCAGCTAGCTACTGCCGAGCCCCAAAACGGTCGCTCACCCATGCAGGATGTCATTGCCACCCACGAGGCGCATGAGGGCGACCTCTATTTCCTGCCTGCAGGTCGATTGCACGCTATAGGTGCAGGTAACTTCCTGGCAGAAATACAGCAGACCAGCGATATCACCTATCGCGTCTACGACTTCGGGCGCAAAGACGAGCATGGCATCCCTCGCGAACTGCATATTGATCAGGCCAAAGATGCCATCGACTATCAGGTATGGCCAGCTTATCGCACGTCATACGACAGTACGAAACCCATTTCGCAGCTCATCAACTGCCCGCACTTTGTTGTTCATCGTATTGTAGTACAGGTTGCCCAGCAGGTAGATTTCCACTGCGACTCGTTTGTTATTGTAGTATGCCTATGGGGTCAGGCCAACATCAATGGCATCGACATCCGTCAGGGAGAGACAATCCTCGTCCCAGCCAGTGAGAACATCCTATACATCTTTGGCAACGCCACTTTCCTAACAGCCACGATGCCATAAAAATAATCCCCGCCGAATCGGTGGGGATTTCTTTTTTTTATACTTTCATGCAAAACTATTTTGCCAACTCATTCCGCATTTCCTGGCCCGGTTTGTTCCAATAGGGTAGGTGTTTCAGGGTGGATCGTACGGGTTGAACGTGCCACAACATCAGGAGTAATAGGAATAGACAGCCCATGATACAGGTGGCACCATAAAGATACTTTACGGCCTGCATAATGCTCTGTGTGGCGTCTATGGGCACACCGCGAGCCAGGTTGTCGGCTACGTGATAGCGCATCAGATAACTATAAATACCACCGCTGATACTATCTACCACGCCATTACGGATAAATGCGGCTATCGTCAGACTCATGAAGAAATGCTGGAATGGCATCAACTCCTCGAGATAGATGGTGAGCACACAGAAGAAAATGGCATAGCCGAAGGTGCGCACAAACGTAGGTGCATAGAGTCGTTCGATGTTCAGTTCGGGTGTGATGTAGAAGTACATCATCACCTGATAAGCCAGCATCAGTGCAAATCCGATGGTGAGCAGCGGTGTGTACTTCAGACGAAGCATCTTCATCCACCACAGACAGAACAGACAGCCGCTTACGGAACCTATCCAGCCCACGATGTTGAATCGCGACGAGGTAAGCATGCCGTAGTGCAGTATGCTACCTGTAAACACTCCTTCCAACGCGTTGTGGGTAGAGTTCATCCACTCCTCTACCACGAAGAAGAACAGAATGGCGGCCAGTGTCTTATAGCCGAAGGCACGAGGGTCGATATACGGATGATGAATATGCATCATACGTCCACAGGCGAAGAATACCGTGATGGGCAGTGCACAGAGCACCGTACACCACACGCGCGAGTCGCTCCAGTTGTAGTACTCGCCGTAGGTGAACAGCCAGATCACTTCGAGTACCGAAGCCGACCAGAGTAGGCATCCCAGCCAGTCGATAGCCAGGAACGGCATGGGGCGCATAAAGCGGAAGTGCTGCGTGCAGGTATAGATAAAGATAAGTGCCACAAGCAGCAGACTCACGATGTAATACTGCATGGCGTGATAGCTGCCGCAGTAATAGCTGAGCTGTTGCGACAGCCAGCCGCTGGCACTCATATCACCTAGCACCACGATGTAAAGCAAGGGGAAAAATATCTCAAAGTCGCGCTTAGGTGTCATCCACAACTGTATGTTGCTGAAACACTCGAAGGTAGCCATCAGTTTCATAAAACAGCAAGCGTACGATAGCACGCAGAGTACAGGAATCGACTCTGTAAGCAGCGACAGCAGAATGCACACAATCATGCCCGATACTGAGAACAACAGCAACGAGCGATTTGTGAAACGGAACTTCAGTCGGAACAGGATGGGGAAGGGCATAGCAACGCCCACCACGCCGCAGAGGAAAATAAAGGTGGAATCCTCGCGCATGATGCTCATCGCCCCCATCATCTCATGCATATTACCCATGTAGGTAACGTTTACCAGCTGGAAGATGACTGCCATCAGCAGGTATGTCCAGGGTTGTATTGCCTTGGGGATGAAGGGCTTTAGCATGGGCATCGCAAACGGGCGCCCTATCATTGGATCTGCCATATTAATAGTCTACTTCGCACTCTACGTTGAGGCCTGAGAGCAGGCGCTTCACGTCGTCCTTGTTGTTATCCTCAGTCAGTTCAATGCGCACTGGCACGCGCTGTTCTACCTTTACAAAGTTGCCCGTGGCATTGTCAACAGGCATATTGCTGTAGGCCGAACCGCTGGCAGCCGAAATACTCTTTACAACACCCTTGAAGGTAACGCCAGGAATGGCATCGGCCTCAAACTCTACTGGTGCACCGATGGTGATGTGTTGCATCTGACTCTCGCGATAGTTGGCAATCACCCATACCGAGTTCTGGTCGATGACGTTCACCAGCAACTGTCCGGGCTGAACCAACTGTCCCACGTGGATATCCTTACGACCGATGAAACCATCGCAAGGAGCGGTAATTACAGTATAACTCAGGTTCAGGCGAGCCAGATTCAGCTGTGCCTCTGCTACACTCTCACCAGCTGCCGATTGTCCTAAGCGCTGCTGCTGTTCGCCCAGTACCATGCTGGTAGCCTGTTGACGGCTGCGTGCTGCCTCGTAGCGGGCACGTGCAGCCTCGTATTGCGCCTTCACATTATCGTACTGCTGGCGTGTCACGGCCTCCTTCTGCAGCAACTGCTCAAAACGCAGATAGTCCTTCTGGGCATTCTCCATTTGTATACGAGCCTCGTCGATGCCAGCCGATGCCACGCGTACGTTGCTATGCGTGGTACTCATACCAGCACTCACAGCCGATGTACTGCTCTTCTGACCTTTTACGCTAGCCTCGGCTTGCGCCAGTGCCAAGCGGAACTCAGCATCTTCGATCACTACCAGTGTGTCACCTTTGTGTACAAACTGGAACTCGTCAAATCTGATCTCCTTAATAAATCCTGGCACGCGTGTGTTTATTGGCGACAGATGGCGATGCACCATCGCATTGTCGGTATATTCCGTGCTACCCAGATGCACAAAGCGGCTCAGGGCATAGCATACGCCCAGTACTAAAAAGGTTACTACTACAATATTATATGCTCGTAAAACTTGTTTTCTCTTGTTCATAATGTCTGTTGTTTTAAAGATTTCCTGCGATGAATTTCATTTTGTAATAGGCGTAGGCGATGTTGATACGTGCATCGGCCTCGCTCAGTTCGGCATCCAGTTTCATATTGCTGGCGTCGATCATGTCGGTAATCAGGGCCAACTGGTTCAGGTAGCGGTCGTTCACCACTTGGTAGTTCTCCTGTGCCAGCTGCACGCTCTTCTTCTGTGTCTCCAGTTCAATGTAGCTCTGCAGATAGTTGGTGTAGGCGGCCTGCACCTGATTGTTAAGCTGCTCGGCGGCTACGGCCTTCTGCTCGGTGGCTGCCTGCTGCTGCAAACGGGCCTGCGACAGCTTTTTGTTGCTCTTGAAGAGCGATGAGAGCGAGTATTTCACACCAACGCCCACATACCAGATATTAAGGTTCTTGTCAACAGGTGGCAACTCGAAGGTGATTGGACCATTGAAGTTGTTCTGCGCCACGATGGCAACTTTGGGCAGCAGCTCGCTCTTGGCTAACTTTACCTGCTGCAGGGCCATCTGCTCGTTCACGCCTGCCATCTGTAATTGTGGATTAACAGCTGTTGCAGCCTCCTGCCAGTGGGCCTCGCCCTCCTTATTAAATAAGGTGCTGGCAGCGTCGTCGGTTGGTTCTATCATCTCTGTATTGCTGATGCCGAGGGTGTTGCACAGCTGGTGATTCAGGATGCTGCGTGTTTTCTGTAGCTTCACCAGATTTAGGCGCAGGGTCTCCATCTGCAACTCGTAGCGGGTGATATCATTCTTAAGCGCCACGCCCTGCTCGTGCTTCTCACGGATGTTGTCTATGAGTTTCTGGGTGAGTGCGATGTTGCTCTCAAGTACTTGCTGGCGATGGGCAATCTTCTGCAGATCGAGATACTGACTCAGTGCCACAAAACGCTGGTTCTGCTCGTTCAGAGCCATACCCAGTGCGGCCTGTTCTACACCCAGTTCTGCCATTTTGATGCCTGCATCAATGGCGCCTCCGGCATAAATAGTCTGCTGGGCGTCCACCACAAACTGATTACCAAAGTGGGGCGACGTCAGGTTCTGCCAGTCGCTAAAGTCACGATCCGTCATCAGCGCGTTGCCGATATAGCTGGCGCTGAGTTGGGCGTTCACGTCGGGCAGTCGCTGACTTTTTGCTGCCTTTACGCCCTCCTGGGCAGCAGCCACCGTGGTGCGGCTGGCCTTAATACTCTTGTTGTTTTCGCTAATCAACTTAAACAGCTCGTTGATATCCATCTTTCTGGTGGTCTGAGCCTCAGTAGATACAGCTGTGGCGAGTACTATCGCCATCATCATAAAAATCTTCTTTTTCATACCATTTCTCGAATTCGGTGCAATGATGGTGCAAACCGAACGCAATCGAGCTTGCTCGAATTGCTGAGGTGCAGCCCATCTTCGCAAATTTTTTGCAAAGGTACGGCGATTTTTTGATGTGATTGCAAACAAAAATGCGCCAGAATTTGGCAATTTGGGAAATAAATGCTATTTTTGCGGCATGAACGAGACTGATTTGGGAAATGTAGACCGCACCACCATCGATAGCGAAGTACACGCTATCGATCATGGTGCTATCCTTTACTCACAGGCAGGAACGGCCCGTGTACGCATCAACTTTGATGTGTGGGAGCTGCAGGGAAGGGATGTGCTCATCTTCTTTCCTGGCGATGTGGTAAAATGGGAAATGATGAATGAAGATTTCTCGGCTGATATTATCCGCTATAGTTCCGATATTCTACGTGCTGCCAGTCTGAATGTAGAGCATGCTGTGTATGAGCAGTTGCGGGCCGACCGCCGCTGTGGCTATCGCGAACTGATAGATGTTGTGATCGACAGTATGTTCCGCATCCTCTACTTCTACTTTACTGAGGAGCACTACCAGCTAACCGATCGCATCGTAACGCTTCATCTGCAGGCTTTCTTTTTAGGCTTTTACGATTATCTTCAGGCCCATCCTCGCGAGGATAATCAGGAGAAAGGTACACAGCGCACCGACGAACTGTTCGTAAGGTTTATGGAACTGCTGGAGACTGAGTTCCACCAGGGTCACGAGGTGAACTACTACGCCAATCGTATGTGCATCACCCGTAAATACTTAGGTATCATCGTAAAAGGCAAGACCGGTCTATCGCCCAAGCAGATTATCGACGAATACCTGATGCTGCGCCTGAAACTCACCATGCGCACCTCGAAGGCCAGTCTGAAACAAATAGCCGACGAATTTCACTTTGCCGACCAGAGTGCCCTGACCCGTTACTTCAAAACCCACGCCGGCGTAACACCCCAGCAATTCAGATTGTAACTTCTTTTCTGTGAAAAGCGAATTACTTAATATTCATATAGACGGATGTGTAAGATTTTCCATTCGCCGACGCCGATGCGGGCATGACGGCCTTGGTGGGTTTGGTCGCCGTTGTGGCGGCGGAGATACTGCATGTTACCGTCACCAGCGATCTCTACTTCATCTACGGATAGTAGGCCAAGACGTTTTCCGCTAAAATGCTTTTTTGTCTGTTGAATAGCACCTCCGCCAGCTTCGGCGAAACCATCCTCGCCTAAAGTCTTTTGCTGCTCTTGTTGTTTCTCTGTCGGGGTCTTGAAGTCAATAACCACACCGCTGCCTGCCAACAAATAATCGTATTTCCCAAGACGGATGAGTATAGCTCCACCCTCGGGCCATGTGCTGCCATCAGAGGCACGGGGATCCCAAGGCAGGGTGAAATAGTGGCAGCAGGTCATCATAACATCACCATCATCGAGAATTCGATTATGATCCTCTTGGTCGAAGAGAAGTCCCCAAGTCTTCATCGAACGTTTTATATTGAATACCTGACGCAGCAGCCTGTAGGCTTTTGTTACCGATTCCGTTTCTTTATCGTTGGCTTGGTCGATGGCGAATGGCGAGAATCCCAAAGCTTGATGTTCTCCGAAGGCATAGAGGGCACGCACGCCGCTATTCTCGCAGCAACGGCTCTCGGGGATGAATAGACGATTCTTTACCGTTCCTCCATCCTGTGGACGCAATGGCATTGCATATTGTGCACACCATGACTTGAAACCTGTATCATAGATGTCAGGGGCTAGTAGGTCGATGCTTGGTGCACCTTCGTGCCAGAAGTCGATGAGATGTGCCAATGGCCCAGCCGATGGATATTCGCCAGGACGTCGCCCACGACTGTTCATTGCGGCATTCACATAGAGCGGCATGTCATGTATTTCTCGAGCCGCCTTGGCCAGATGCTCCACATATCGGGCATAGCTCAGTGCCATAAACTTCTCGTCGGCATACTCATCCGTGCCGTATCGTTCCGCCCAACGTTCCCTTTTATAAGCCTTCTCTGCCAATGGCGAATGGTCGCGTGCCGACTCCAACATACCGATCTCGTTTTCTATCTGCATCATAATGACCACCTCGCGCTGCGGGTCTTTCTCACGGATATGCCGCATCAGGGCCGAGAAGGCTTTTAAGTCGGCCTGCAGCACATTGTCGCTGAAGCACGATGCTATCTCCATCTGCTTCCCCTCGGCAGTCATTGCTCGTGGGAATCGCTTTGTGTCCTGCTTGAACCATGTTGGCGTATAGCACGACATCGAATTCTTCCACACACCAAACCAAAGGAACACCACGTGCAACTGCTCCTGCCGTGCCACGTCGATAGTACGATCGATGAGAGTAAAGTTGAATTTTCCCTCAACAGGTTCCATCAGTTCCCAGTAAGCAGGAACAAGCACCGTGTTCAGTCCTAACGTCTTCATCCGTGGCATCACCTCGTCGATGTCAGCCACAGATGTTGCGGCTGAGTTGCTCAACTCGCCACCAAGGATGGGGCAGGGCAGTGCCGAAAGTCTGTCGGCAGCAAAGATACTCTGCATTGTGACCAGCGCAATAAGGGAAATAATAAGTCTTCTCATATTCTATAGTTTATTTTTGCAGACAAATATACGAAATAAATCCCAAAGCAATTATCTGTTATTCTGTATAATTATGATCCACTACGACAACCACCCGCTGGTCAGGCACTAACGGCTGCAGCTCTGAAGTTAGCTGACTGACAAAGGCTGCTTCGTCATGTACGGAGATGTCAGGAACGACATCGACAGAAAGATACTTGTTTTTCTCCGAATAGTAGAAACCGTGAACCTGAACGATATCCTTGTGGGCGGCGAGCGTTTGCATCACCTTCGATTGCAATTCTGCTCGGTGGTTCTCACCTGTAGCTACAGCATAAACTCCGACTGTCATAATGATGCCATGCTTCTCATACATCTGTGTGGAGATGCGGCGTGTCAGCCCGTGAATATCATGTGCCGACATCGTATCATTGACGTTGATGTGCAGCGAACCAATCTTCACGTCGGGGCCGTAGTTATGCAGTATTAGGTCGAACACGCCATGAACGCCCTCGAAGTCGGATACCTCCTTTTGAATCTGCTTGGCGAATTCTTCCGAGATACTCGTGCCCAACAGTTCGTTGATAGGCGAAGCAAGCATATCGATACCAGCCTTGATGATGACGATGGAAATCAAAGCTCCCAGAATGCCATCGAGCGACACACCCCATAGCAGCATAACGCCTGCCGAGATAAGTGTTGCCAGCGTGATGACGGCATCGAACAACGCATCAGAGCCCGAGGCGATCAGGGCATCGCTCTTTAGTTGCTCGCCCTTCTTCTTGACATATTGGCCGAGGATGAGCTTTACTACAATAGCCACCACGATAACTACCAGTGTAGTTGTGGTGTATTCCGGCTCCGTGGGGTCGAAGATTTTCTTCACCGACTCGATGAGCGAGGTGATACCAGCTGACAGCACGATAACGGCGATGATGATGGCACTGAAATACTCGATGCGTCCAAAACCGAAAGGATGCTTCCTGTCGGCAGGGCGCTGCGAAAGTTTAGTACCTACTATGGTGATGACACTCGACAGCGCATCGCTCAGGTTGTTCACAGCATCCATTACGATGGCCACGCTACTTGCCAAAATACCCACTGCGGCCTTAAAGCCTGCTAACAGCACGTTGGCGGCAATGCCTATCCAACTGGTACGAATTATTTCTTGACTGCGATCCATATTTACTTTTGTGGTAATCGCTCTTTTGCTTTAAGATACGATTTGTACGAGGCAAAGCCACTGGCCTCTGCAGCACTTTCGTCTGTAGAGTTCGGGTGTTGCTGTTTATATCGCTCAAAATAGTTGAGGCGCAAGCCATTCACATAGTCCGAGAAACCGCCGAAACGTTCGATAAACACCTTTGAAACATATCTGCGACTAAAGTTACAGCGTTCTACCACCTGCTCCAGTTTAAGATGCGAATCGAGATAGGCAGCCTCTGTATTTACAAACTGCTCTATTTCCGCAGCTATTCTATTGCTGCGCTCCTCGGCTAGCTCGTCGTCCTCAAAGCTTTCTGCCTCTTCATCTTCGTCAATATCCGTAAGAATGGCTGCACGGCGCCACACTGGCATCACGTTCAGAAGTAAGGCAATATTGAATATGGACAAAGGAATACACATATAAGCCATTACTGTTTGCGAGTTGGTGATGAAGGCAGGCCAAAGGAATGGGGTGAGTATGAGGGGCGACAACCACATGCGGTGTGCATATTCGGTAGGAAAGTCATCCGGGTTCGAATAATTCAACTCTCGGGCTTTTTTGATCCATTGGAAAACCTGCCACATAGCAACACCCGAATAACCTATCATGCAGATACTTACCACAGTCACTACTATATTCCACACCTTTAGGAACTGCTCACTAAGCAGTCCTGCTGGCCACCATGCATTTGCCACAAGCGGCGCCATGGCTAAGAATGTGATAATGGCCGCAATAAAATTGGCTTTCTTCCACACTTTCCATTGCTTTACCGTACCGAAGAAGCAGAAAATCAACGCTCCGCAGTAGAAATAATAAGTACCGGGGAAGTATGATTTCATCAGGATCCACGCTGCCTCATTCTGCGGATTCAATACGTATGGCAACAGAACGGTGCCACAAAGATAAATCATTACCTGCATTTTGCGGTCAGGCCAGATGTAGGCTCTACGCTCCTTTGGCGTACCACAGTTGTGTACGCCTCTCACTACCGAAAATACCCAGCAGGTAACTATATAAACTGCTGCCGTCACTCCATACCAATATGTAGAATCTGTTTGTATCATAGGACAATGTTGCGATTAAGCGATGGCAAAGATACAATTTTTTTTTAATTAATGTACCATTTTTGCCATTTTTTATCTATCTTTGCAGGCAAAATATTGATAATGATGAAACAAATACGTTTTTTAACAATGTCACTATTGGTGCTGAGCTCCTTGCTTTTGGTGTCGTGCCAGGAGCAGGAAGTGAGGTTTTACAATATCCTGGCATTGGTAGTTATCATCATTATCTTTGGTCTCCTCATCTATTTCCATCATCGTTCGTCTGTTCGTTTGAAGAAGGCTTACCACGAACTTGAGATTGCCAATAAGCGTGCACAGGAGTTGTCGCGTATGAAGAGTGATTTCATACAGCAGATTTCTCACGAAATCCGTACACCGCTCAACATTCTTTCTGGTTTCACGCAGGTGCTTACCATGTCGGATACCAAGCTTGACGAGGCTATGCTTCATGAAATAAAAGGCAAGATAACCGAGAATACCGATCGTATTACAAGTTTGGTAAATAAGATGCTCGAGTTGTCTGAAGCCAGAAATCAAACCTTCATCGATTGTAATGACAAGGTGTCGGCTGTTCAGATAGTTACCGAGGCTATTAATGCTTCTGGTATTGCGCAAGCCAGCCATCTTGAATTCGATCTGCTTATTGCGCCCGATGCCAAGGATGTGCGTATTCAAACCAATCTTGCTGCAGCAGCACGCTCTCTGTCGTTGATTCTCGACAATGCCCGTAAGTTTACTGCTCCAGCTGAGGGACGTCCACAGACTCCTCCTTCTGACCAGTTGCAGAAGGTGGTACTTAGGCTTACTGTTTTATCCGGACGCCTCTTCTTCTCGGTCGAGGATACTGGTATTGGCATCGCTCACAAGGATGCAGAGCGTATCTTTGACGAATTCGTTCAGTTGGATGAATTCTACGACGGCACAGGCATAGGCCTTACTGTGGCCCGTTCGTTAGCTCGTCGTATAGGTGGCGACATCAAAGTTGATACCGCTTATATCGGCGGCTCACGTTTTGTAATGACATTACCTATTAAATAAGTATCAAACAAAATAAAAACAGCGGGCTTTTAGCTCGCTGTTTCTCTTTACGCACCCATGCAGCTTGTAGCTCCGAGGGCTGTTACAATCGCGGTTGCGATACTTGCAATCATCTGCA